>NZ_JACBGA010000002.1:0-658122 GCF_021401285.1 Sphingopyxis sp. NFH-91
CTGGAAACAATCGGCTCGGTGACCCATAATCCCATAGTCAGCCTGCCAGCACTGGCTGCCTGACCCGAACCCGATCCTGCCGCGGATCGACGGTTCCTACACCACCCCCTGGGACACGACCATTGTTTTCGAGGTGCTTTGGCCGGGACGGATGCTGGCGATAGCAACCTATTCTGGAATGATATGGCTTTTCTGGCTCGCTCGAATGAAGCTTTTTCAAAGCGGGGTCACAAAATAGCAGTCAGTTGAGCGGCCGGACGTCTACAATCGGTCGTGTCCGGAAAAGCAGCTTTCGGAACGAAATGGAGGTTAGCTGCCGTCCTCGCAGCATTGGAATTTGTCTACGCGGCCCAGTCTCCGGCGCCTAGCTTCTGTGATCGAAGCCCAGCCAGTCGGCCGTCGGCATCAGGAAGAGGTCGGTGTCTTCGGTCCGGCACCCGGCGGCGGTCAGCATCGCGTGCACCTGACCGCGGTGGTGCGTCTGATGGTTGAAGATATGCGGCAGCACGATGCCGAGCGGGGCGGAGACGTTCCGGCCCGCGGCGCCGCTGTACCAGTCGAGATTGCCGGCAACGGCGCCCGGCGCCATCGCGTCGGCCCAGGTCACGATGAGCGTGTCCATCGCGGTGCGCTGCGCCTTCAGATCGTCCCAGTCGGCGACGAAGCCGCCGCTTTCATTGCCCGGACAATCGGGCGGCGGGCAGCGGTCGAAGCGCGACAGCCAGATGCGGTCGGCCCACAGAAGGTGCGAGAGTGTCGCGTGGATCGACCCGAAAAAGGCGCCGCGATCCAGCCGTCGCTCGGCATCGGTCAGCGTGTCGGCGGCGGCATAGGCGGCGCGGTTTTGCCACCCGTTGTAGCGCGCCATCATCTGCACAAAGCGATTGTCGATCATCGGCCTGTCTCCCGCGCGCGTGCCGCCACGCCAATGACATGCTTGTCAGCAAGCCGCTTGGCATCCGTCAAGTCTTGCCGCATGCTCGGGCAAAACAAGGGAGAGTGTGCAATGCGATTCCATGTCCTGTCGCTGGCCGCCGCGATGGTCGCGGTCGCCGCCAGTCCGGCCGCGGCCAAGACGATCAATGTCTCGGCCGAGGGCGCCGACGCCAACGAGAAACTGCAGGAAGCGCTGATCCTCGCCGAGCCCGGCGATGTCGTGCAACTGGGTGCGGGCACCTGGAAGCTGACCGACGGGCTGTCGCTTGATGTCGATAACGTCACGGTGCGCGGCGCGGGGACCGGCGAGGGCGGATCGATCCTGGACTTTTCAGGGCAGCAGGGAGCGGGCGAGGGGCTGCTCGTCACCTCCGACGATGTGCTGCTGACCAATTTCGCGGTGCTCAACACGCGCGGCGACGGCATCAAGTCGAAAGGTGCCGACCGCATCGTCTACAACGAACTGCGCGTCGAATGGACCGCGGGCCCTAAGGAAACCAACGGCGCCTATGGCATCTATCCGGTCGAAAGCCAGGATGTGCTGATCGACAGCGTCTATGTGCGCGGCGCGTCGGACGCCGGCATTTATGTGGGCCAGTCGCGCAACATCGTCGTGCGCGATTCGATCGCGACCGAAAATGTCGCCGGGATCGAGATCGAAAACTGTTTCGACGCCGACGTGCACGACAATATCGCGAACAAGAATACCGGCGGGATCCTGGTGTTCGACCTGCCCAATCTGCCGCAGCAAGGCGGGCATAATGTCCGCGTCTTCGACAATGTCGTCAGCGACAACAGCACGCCCAATTTCGCGCCGAAGGGCAATATCGTCGCCAGCGTGCCGACGGGGACCGGGGTTCTGGTGATGGCGAACCGCAATGTCGAGGTTTTCGACAATGTGTTCGAGGACAATGGCACCGCCAATGTGATGATCGTCGGCTATCGCTACGACCAGAAAGACCCCAAATATCAGCCGCTGCCGCGGCAGATCGTGGTGAGCGACAATGCGCATGGCAAGGCGGGCTTCGCGCCGGCCTTTCCGGGCGGAGCCGAGATCGCGGCGGCAATGGGCGGAGCGATTCCGCCGGTGCTGTGGGACGGCGCGGGCGACGCGATCGTCCTCGACGATGTCGGCGTGCTGTCGCTCGGCCTGCCCGACGTGACGACGCCGCAGAGCGAAGCGAAGCCGGTGCCGGTCAAGCTGGGCGGCACGCCGCCGCCCGCGCTGTCCGCCATCGTGCTGCCGGAGGGCATGGAGGCCAAGGTCCAGTGAAGCGTATCGCCGCCGCGCTGATCGCGGCGCTGCTCTGCGCCAGCGCGGGCGGCGGGGCGGCGCCGGCCGCGGTCGATCAGGCCTTGATCGAGGGCAGCGCGATGCCCGCAAAGCTCTCCGCCTTTGGGCTGTTCGCGGGGAATGATCCGGCGCGGCCGATCGCGAGCTTTGCCTACACGCTGCGCACGCCCTTGTTCAGCGACTATGCCGAAAAGCATCGGTTCGTGTCGATCCCGGCGGGCAAGCGGGCGACGGTGCTGGCGGACGGCACGGTCGATTTTCCGGTCGGCACTGTGATCGTCAAAAGCTTCGGCTGGCCCGACTTCAACGATGGCCGTCCGGTCGAGACGCGGCTGCTGATCCACCGCGCGAGCGGCTGGGTGGCGCTGCCCTATATCTGGGACGCCGACGGCCGGGACGCCTCGCTCGCCATCGCGGGGCGGCGCGTGCCGGTGGCGTTCAAAAGCCCCGACGGGACGGCGCATGCGATCCAATATGGCGTGCCCAACCGCAACCAGTGCAAGGAATGCCACAGCCGCGCGGGTGCGATCGTCCCGATCGGCCCCAAGGCCCGCAACATGGTGCTGGCGGATACGGTCGGCGCCGATACGCGCGCGCTCTATTTCACCAACCCTGCGGCGCTGAAGCCGGCGATGCCGCGCTGGGACGATCCGGCGAGCGGCACGCTGCAGGACCGCGCGCGCGCCTATCTCGAGGCCAATTGCGCACATTGCCACAATCCCGAGGGCAGCGCGTCGAACAGCGGGCTGTTCCTGCGCTGGACCGACCCGGTCGGGGTCAACTACGGCATCGGCAAGCGTCCGACTGCGGCCGGGCGCGGAAGCGGCGGCATGGATTTCGCGATCCAGCCGGGCGATCCCGACCACAGTTTCCTGATCTACCGCCTCGAAAGTCTCGACCCCGGCATTGCGATGCCCGAACTTGGCCGCTCGACGGTTCACAAGGAAGGCGCGGCGCTGTTGCGGGAATGGATTGCGGCGATGCCCAAAGACGCGCATTAGGCTGGCCCGATGACCGCTCTCATCCTCCATGATTATTTCCGCTCGTCGGCCAGCTTTCGCGTTCGCATCGCGCTGAACCTCAAAGGTCTCGATTACGAGCGCGTCGAGGTCAGCTTGATCGCCGGCGAACAGAAGAGCGACGCCTATCTTGCGCAAAATGCCCAGGGCTTCGTGCCGATGCTCGTCGCCGACGGCGAGCCGATCATCCAGAGCCTTGCAATCATCGACTGGCTCGACCGCGCGCACCCCGAACCGCGGCTGATCCCCGACGATCCGATGGCGCGCGCGGTAGCGCTCGCGCAGGCCTATGTCGTCGCGTGCGATATCCACCCGCTCAACAATCTGCGCGTGCTCAAATATCTGACCCGCGACCTGGGGCTCAACGAACAGACCAAGGATCGCTGGATCGCCGAATGGATATTGCAAGGCTTCGATGCGCTGGAGGCAATGGCCGGCGAAGGCCCATATCTTGGCGGCGACGAACCGGGGATCGCCGACTGCTGTCTGGTGCCGCAGATGTACAATGCACGCCGGTTCGAGGTGCCGCTAGATCATTATCCGCGCCTCATGGAAATCGACGCTGCGTGCATGGAGCATGAGGCGTTCCGGCGCGCGCATCCCGATGCGGTGAAGCCCGCGTGATCCGGCTGGTGTTGGGGGTGGCCGCGCTGGCGATGCCGGCGGCGGCGCTGGCGCAGGAGGCGGCGTTCGATAGCGACATTGTGATCGCCGACTATCGTCGCCCGCAGCCGCAGGACATCATCGTGACCGGTGGCGGCCTGCTCAGCGGGAGCGGCGACGCGGGGCAGGCGGTGGTCGTGCTGACCGACCTTGATCCCGGCCTTGGCGCGCGCGTCGAGAACCGGCTGCGCGACGAGGCGGGGCTGGTCCAGTTTCGCCGCAGCGACAGCCGATCGGCGCATCCGACGAGCCAAGGCGTCACGCTGCGCGGGCTGGGCGGCAATGCGTCGAGCCGCGCGCTGGTGACGCTCGATGGGGTGCCGCAGGCCGACCCGTTCGGCGGCTGGGTGGCGTGGAGCGCCTATGATGCGATCAGGCTGGGCGGCGTCGCGATTACCCGTGGCGGCGGCAGCGGCGCCGACGGACCGGGCGCGCTGGCGGGCACCGTTGCGCTCTATTCGCAGATGACCGACGGCGGCGAGGCGAGCCTTGCCTATGGCAGCCGTGACGGCTGGGATGCGGCGTTCAGCGTCGGCACGCGGCTTGGCGACGGACAGGTCGCGGTCGACGGCCGCTACAGCCGCGGCGATGGCTTTGTGCCCGTCGTCGAAAGACAGCGGGGCAGCGCCGATCGCGCCGCGCCCTATCGGCAAGGCGGGCTGGGCGTACGCCTGCGCTTCGATACTGGCCCCGACAGCCGGATCGAGGCGAGCGTGCGCGGCTTTTCGGACCGGCGCGACCGCGGCACTGATTTCACGACCAGCACGGTCGACGGGATCGATGCCAGCTTGCGGTACCTGCACGAACCCGCGGACGGGCTGCAATGGCTCGCGCTCGGCTATGTCCAGGTCCGCGACTTCGACACAGGTTTTGCCAGCGTCGCGGCGAACCGCAACAGCGTGGCGCCGGCGCTCTTTCAGCAGGTGCCGGCGACCGGGCTCGGCGCGCGCGTCGAATTGCGGCCTGCGTTCGGCGCGGCCAACCCGCTGCGTATCGGCGCCGACTGGCGCCGCACCGTCGGGCGGACCGAGGAGGATTATTTCTTCACTGGCCTCAATCCCGGCCGTCACCGCAGCGCGGGGGGCAGCAGCGACACCGTCGGCGCCTTCGCCGAATGGACGTCGGGTAGCGAAGATGACGGCTTGCTGTGGACGCTCAGCGGCCGGGTCGATCATTGGTGGATCGGCACCGGATACCGGCACGAATATAATTTCGGTGGATCGACGATCACCGACGCCCGCTTTGCGGCGCGGCAGGGCTGGGAAGGCAGTGGGCGTGCGGGTGTCCGCTGGTCGGCGGGCGATGTGGCGCTGCGCGCCGCCGCCTATCGCGGCTGGCGCCTGCCGACGCTCAACGAACTCTACCGGCCCTTCCGCGTCGGCGCCGATGCGACGGCCGCGAACGAGGCGCTGGCTCCTGAACGATTGTGGGGCGGCGAGATCGGCGCCGACTGGAGGCGCGGCGGTACGAAGCTGAGCGTCACGCTGTTCGCGAACCGGCTCGACAATGCGATCGCCAATGTCACGCTGGGCACCGGTCCGGGCAATTTCCCCGGCGTCGGCTTCGTCGCGGCGGGGGCGAGCTATAGCCAGCGCCAGAATCTCGATGCGATCGACAGCAAGGGCGCCGAAGTCAGCGCCGAACAGCGCGCCGGCCCGCTGACGCTGCGCGCCACCTATGCCTTCACCGATGCGCGCGTCGCGGCGTCGGGCGCCGCGGCTGCGCTCGACGGCAAGCGGCCGGCGCAGATCGCGAAACATGGCGCCAGCCTGTCGCTGCGCGCAGGCGATGCGGGACCGTTCGGCGGCTTCGCGACCCTGCGCTATATCGGCAGGCAGAATGAGGATGATCTGGGGCTGCAACCGCTCGGCGATGCGCTGACCGTCGACGCCGGGATGTCGTTGCGGTTGACGCAGGGCTTGCGGATCGAAGCGCGCGGCGAGAATATCTTCGACGCGCTCGTTCCGGCGGCGCTGTCGTCGGCGGGCATATTGGAACGCGCGACGCCGCGGACCTTGTGGGTAGGTATACGCGCCGCTTATTGATTTCGCAGGCGGCGCAGAGGCGATAAGGATAGGGGCATGGCGGCGAAGACACTCAATCTCGGGGAATTTCTGCCCTATCGGCTGTCGATTGCGTCGAACGCGGTATCGAGCCGGATTGCCGCCGAATATCAGAGCCGCTTCGGCCTGAAGATCCCCGAATGGCGGCTGATGGCGGTGCTCGGCGAAGGGCGACCGCTGACCCAGCGCGAACTGGTCGCCGCGACGCGGATGGACAAGGTGACGGTCAATCGCGCCGCCAAGGCGCTGGCCGACCGCCAGCTTATCGCGCGCCAGGCGCACGAGGCCGACGGACGCTCGCACCATCTGGAACTGACCGCGGAGGGCCGCTCGCTCTATGACGCGATCGTGCCCGCTGCGCTCGCCAGCGAGGCGAAGCTGGAGGCGGCGCTGGACGCGGGCGAGCGCGCCGCGCTGATGGCGATCCTCGCCAAGCTGACGAGCGCCGCGGAAGATTATGGCGGATAGGCTTTGTCGTGCCCCCGAGGCCGGCGCGCTGCGTATCGAGCCGCTTGGCGACCTGACCGCGATCTTCGACCGGCGATCGATGCAGACGCACCTTGTCGTCGCGCCCATGCCCGAAATAATTGCCGCAATGGGCGATACGCCCTGCGATGCGGGCGCGCTGGCGGAGCGGCTTGCCGCCATGTTCGACCTGGGGGGCGCGGGCGGCGACGATGTCGCGGCGGTCTTGCGCGAGCGGCTCGCCGAGCTTGCGGCGCTGGGGCTGGTGGCGCCGGCGTGAGGCACAGCACGCGCATCGCGGTAGGGCCGGTCCAGTTTCGCATCGGCAGCGACTGGCGCGCGCCGATCGAGGCGCTCGACCGCCTTTATGCGGGCTATCCCGAGGACATGGCGCGCCCCGCCGATGCGACGGTGCGGCTGTTCGCCGCGCGCCCGTGGCGCCGCTGGCTGCGCCCCTCGGTGCATATCGGCGGCGATTTTATCGTTCCTGACGCTCTTCCGCTGCCGCTGTCGATGGGCTTGCTGGCCGCCGAAATGGGGATGAATTTGCAGGTCGCGCTCGGCTGGCGGCGGCACATGTTGCTCCACGCGAGCGCAGTGGCGCGCGGCGGGCGCGCGGTGATCCTGTCGGGCGAATCGGGGTCGGGGAAATCGACGCTCGCGGCGCTGCTCGGCGAGGGCGCGTGGCGGCTGATGGGCGACGAATTCACGCTGATCGAACCCGCAAGCGGCGATGCGCTGGGCTTTCCGCGCGCCATAAGCCTGAAGAATGCGGCGATCGCCGAAATGGCGGTGCGCGTCGACCCCGCACGGCTCGGCCCGCTGCTTGCCGGAACGCCCAAGGGCAATATCCGCCATCTGATACCGCGCGCCGATGCGATCGCCGCGATGCACGAACCGGCCCGGCCCGCGCTGATCCTGTTTCCGCGCTTCGGCGGCACGGCGGCGATCGAGCCGATGGCGCCGGGCGAGGTGTTCGTCCGCCTGACCGAAGCATCGACGAACTATGTCGCGCTCGGCGAGGCGGGCTTTGCCGCACTGGCGCGGCTGGTCCGCGAGGCCCCCGCTTTCGGCATCAGCTATCCCGACAGCGCGGCCGGCATGGCGCTGGTCGAGCAATTATGGACGGAGGCAGCGCGATGAGCGCGGTGCGTACGCTGATCGATCTGCTCGCGGGGCGGCGCGATGCGGACGGCCTAGCGCCGCGCGACTGGAACGGAGTGATCGGCGCCGCGCGCGCCGAGGCGCTGCTCGCGACGCTCGCCCACCGGCTTGCGGATGCGGCGCTGCCGCCGCCCGTCGCGGCGCTGCTTGCCGACCAGCGCGCCGCCGCCGCGGTCGCGCGGGCGCAGGCGCTGTGGGAGGCCGAGATGACGCGCCGCGCGCTCGCGCCCGAAGGGATCGCGTTCGTGCTGCTGAAGGGCACCGCTTATGCGGCGGCGGGCCTGTCTTGCGCCGAGGGGCGCCAGATCGGCGACCTCGACATTTTGGTCGGCTGGCACGACATCGGCCGCGCCGAAAACGAGTTGATCGAGGCGGGCTGGGAATGGGTGAAGCCCGATCCCTATGACGACGCCTATTACCGCGAGCATATGCACGAGTTGCCGCCCTTGATCCACTCGGGCCGAGACCGGGTGATCGACGTCCACCACACGATATTGCCGCGCACGCACCGGGTGACGCCCGATGCGCTGGCGATGATCGGCGATGCAGTCTTGGTCGATGGCGGTTTTGCCGTGCTGTGTCCGAGCGACATGGCGTGCCACTGCGCCGCGCATCTGCTCGCCGACGGCGACTTGCAGGGCGGCCTGCGCAATCTGTGGGATTTCCATTGCCTGACGCGCGACTTCGCGGCCGCCGATGCGGATTTCTGGGCTAAGCTCGAAGCGCGCGCCGCGCTTCATGGACTGCGCGCGCCGGTGCAGCGCGCCGCCCGGCTGGCGCGCGATCTTTACGGTGCGGCGCTGCCGCCCGGCTGGGACCGGCGCGAGCCGGGCGATGGCTGGTTCGTCCGCCGCCTGCTCGCGCGCGACGATTGGGGGCGACCCACGAATTTCGCGTTGCAACAGGCTTTCTACATCCGCTCGCACTGGCTGCGCATGCCGCCGGTGCTGCTGGCGAAGCACCTTTGGACGAAGTGGCGGAAGAGCTAGAGTCCCGCTAGCAGCGGCAGAAGCTCGTCATAATGGCCGATCAGATGGTCGGCGCCCAAGGCTTCGGCGGGGCGATCGAGAAAGCCGAAACGCACCGCGACGCTGGGCACCCCGGCGGCGCGCGCCGCCATGACGTCATAGATTGAATCTCCGACGAAGGCGGTTCGCCCGCCGCCGCTCCGCTCGATCATCGCGATGATGGGGTCGGGCGCGGGCTTGCGGACGCTGAGCGTGTCGCCGCCGACGATCGCAGCCATGCGATCCGCCAGTTCCAGTTCGCCGAGCAGCTTGCGCGCCATATGTTCGGCCTTGTTGGTCGCCACCGCGCAGCGCACCCCGCGCGCCTCGAGCGCGTCGAGCGCCGCGATCAGGCCGGGGTAGGGGCGGCTCTCGATCGCGATATGCGCTTCGTAATAGGCAAGAAGTTCGCCGAGCAAGCGATCGAAATCCTCCGCCGGAACGCCGCCGGTCGCGATCAGCCCCTGTTCGAGCATGTGACGCGCGCCGAGCCCGATCATCGGCCGCACCATTGTTTCGGCAAGCGGCGCGCGGTCTATCCGCGCCAGCGCATGGTTCACCGCGGCGGTCAGGTCGCCCGCGGTGTCGATCAACGTGCCGTCGAGATCGAAGCCGACGATGCGGAAGGGAAAGTCGCTCATGCCGGTCCGCATGGCCGCTCGCTCTGGAAACCGCAATGATTTGCTGGCATGGCACGCGGCATGAGCAATTCCATCGCCGCCGTCATCCTTGCCGCGGGCAAGGGCACCCGCATGAAGTCCGATCTCCACAAGGTGCTGCACCCCATTGCCGGGCGGCCGATGCTGATGCATCTGATGGCCGCGGTCGACGCGCTGGCGCCCGCGAAGAAGGTCGTCGTCGTCGGCGACAAGGCCGACCAGATCGAGGCGGCACTCGCGGGCAGCGCGGCGCTGGCGGTGCAGGAGCCGCAGCTCGGCACGGGGCACGCGGTGCGGCAGGCGCAAGATGCGCTTGCGGGCTTCACCGGCGATGTGTTGATCCTTTATGGCGATGTGCCTTTTGTGCCCAGCGCGACAATGCAGGCAATGGTCGACCGTCTGAACGCTGCCGATGCGCCCGCAGTCGTCGTCCTCGCGTTCGAGCCTGATGATGCGCTGCAATATGGCCGCGTGATCACCGATGGCGATCGCGTCGTGAAAATGGTCGAGCACAAGGACGCGAGCGAGGCCGAACGCGCGGTACGCCTCTGCAATTCGGGACTGATGGCGGCAAAGGCGGCCGATCTATTCGCGCTGCTCGCACGCGTAACCGACGACAACGCGGCGAAGGAATATTATCTCGTCGATATCGTAAATATCGCCAATGCCGACGGTCGGCACTGCGCCGTGGTCAGGACAGACGCTGCCGACGTCGCGGGGATCAACAGCCGCGCCGAACTCGCCGCTGCCGAGGCGCAGTGGCAGGCGTTCAAGCGCGAGGAGGCGATGGCGGGCGGCGCGTCACTGCGTGCGCCCGAAACCGTCTGGTTCAGCTGGGACACCGAAATCGGCCGCGACGTGACGGTCGAGCCCAATATCGTCTTCGGCCCCGGCGTCCGCGTCGCCGACGGCGCGACGATCCGCGCCTTCAGCCATATCGAGGGCGCGAGTATCGGCGCGGGGTGCGAGGTCGGCCCCTATGCCCGGCTGCGCCCCGGCGCGGTGCTGGAAGACAAGGCGAAGGTCGGCAATTTCGTCGAGGTGAAAAAGGCGGTGCTCGGCAGGGGCGCGAAGGCGAACCACCTCAGCTATATCGGCGATGCGACGGTCGGGGCGGGCGCTAACATCGGCGCGGGCACAATCACCTGCAATTATGACGGCTATTTCAAATATCAGACGGTGATCGGCGAACGCGCCTTCATCGGGTCGAACAGCGCGCTGGTCGCGCCGGTGAAGATCGGCGCCGACGCGATCGTCGCGGCGGGCAGCACCGTGACGCGCGACGTGATGGATGGCGAGCTGCGCATTGTCCGCGCCGAACAGTCGGTAAAGCCCGGCTGGGCCGACCGCTTCCACGACGCGATGCGCAAGAAGAAGGCGGCGGAGAAAAAGGCATGAGCGACCGTTACGAAGACAAGCCCTTCCTGCGCTATGTCGACGCCTGGGTGCTCGACGCGATCGGGCATCTCGACGAGCCGACGCGCAGCTATTGTGCGGCGATGGAACCGACGCTGCGCCACAGCCTGGGCCTTGCCGGAAGCTGGCAGGAGATGGTTGCGCAGCAGATGAAATTCGCGCCCGACCTTGCGGCGCAGATCCGCAAGATTTGGGACGACGGCCGCGTCAAATTCGCTGCCGCGCACGGCCGCCCTGCCGATCCGGTGCAATTCGCAATGACCTTCGTCGACCGCAATTTCGGGCGCGCGTGGGGATTGACATGATATCATGATATGATATCAGTATATCAATGACGCGGATACTTGCCGACCTGCCCGATGAGGACATCAAGTGGCTCGACCAGCTTGCGACCGAACAGCGCAAGTCGCGCGCGTCAATTCTCCGCGATGTCGTGGCCACCTATAAGGCGCAATCGCACGATGCCGGTTCGAAGCATTGGCTCGATCAGGCCTTCGGCGCATGGAATGATCGGGATGACATCGGCGACGCCGTTGAATGGCAGCGTCGCGAGCGGGCATCCTGGACTCGTCCGTGGGACGATGATTATGAGGAAGTGAAGGCTGAATTCCCCGATTTGTTCGACGAGGATGATGACCGGGAGCGTCAGCGTTACCTTGAAATGAAGGCGCCCCGAAAGTCGGGCAAGAAACCTTCGCGCAAGCAGAAGAAAAAGTGAGCGGCTACTCATTCGACAGCAACATCCTGATCGATGCGCTGACCGGGGACCGGATTGCGCATGCGGAAATTGCGCGCGTCGACCGTCCCTGGATCAGCCGCATCACATGGATCGAGGTGTTGTCGAAAGAGCCCGGCGGCACGCTCAAGATCATCGAAAATTTTCTGGGCGGCTTTTCGATCGATGAAGTCGATACGCGCATCGCGGCACATGCGGCTGCTTTGCGCAGGGAGCGTCCGCGCCTGAAGCTTGCCGATGCCATGATCCTGGCGTCGGCGCAGGTTAATCATCGCATCCTCGTGACCCGAAATGTCAAGGATTTCCCGGCAAATATGCCGGGTATTCGCGTCCCTCAAATTCGCTAAGCAGAAAGAATCCCCATGTGCGGAATTATCGGAATTATCGGCCAGGCCCAAGTGGCGGATCGCCTCGTCGACGGGCTGAGACGCATGGAATATCGCGGTTATGACTCGGCGGGGGTGTGCACGGTCGAAGATGGCCAGCTGATCCGCCGCCGCGCCGAGGGGAAGCTTAATAATCTCGTCAAGGAACTGGCGGGCCATCCGGCGCCCGGCACCGTCGGGATCGCGCACACGCGCTGGGCGACCCACGGCGCCCCGACGACGAGCAATGCGCACCCGCACGCGACGCAGGAAGTCGCGCTCGTCCACAACGGGATCATCGAGAATTTCAAGTCGCTGCGCGAGGCGCTGCAGGCGCGCGGCCGGGTGTTCGAAAGCGAAACCGACACCGAAGTCGTCGCGCACCTCGTTTCGGAACAGGTCGAGGCGGGCAAGTCGCCGCAGGAGGCGGTGCAGGCGGTGCTGCCGCAGCTTCGCGGCGCCTTCGCGCTCGCGATCGCGTTTCGCCAGCATCCCGACCTGCTGATCGGCGCGCGCCTCGGCTCGCCCCTCGTCGTCGGCTATGGCGAAGGCGAGACCTATCTCGGTTCGGACGCGCTCGCACTCGCGCCGCTCACGCAGAAAATTTCCTATCTCGAAGAGGGCGACTGGGTCGTCATCACGAAGGGCGGCGCGCAGATCCACGACGCCGACAACAATCCGGTGACGCGCGAGATCACGACGTCGGGCGTCACCGCCGCGGCAGTCGAAAAAGGCAATTACCGCCACTTCATGCAGAAGGAGATTTTCGAGCAGCCGACCGTCGTCGCGCAGACGCTCTCCTCCTACATCCGCCCGCTCGAACAGACGGTGGCGCTGCCGCAGATGGATTTCGACCTGTCGGCGATCGACCGCATCACCATCGTCGCGTGCGGTACCAGCTATTATGCCGGCATGGTCGCCAAATATTGGTTCGAGACCTTTGCCCGGGTTCCGGTCGACATCGATGTCGCGAGCGAGTTCCGCTACCGCGATCCGGTGCTGCAACCGGGCGGGCTCGCGCTCTTCATCTCGCAGTCGGGCGAGACCGCCGACACGCTCGCCGCGCTGCGCCACTGCAAGGCCAACGGCCAGACGATCGCGGTGGTCGTCAACGTGCCGACGAGCAGCATGGCGCGCGAAGCCGACCTGCTTCTCCCGACGCACGCCGGGCCGGAAATCGGCGTCGCGTCGACCAAGGCCTTCACTTGTCAGCTCGCGGTGCTCGCGGCGCTCGCCGCGCACCTCGCGCTCAAGAAGGGCAAGCTCAGCGAGGCTGACGAGCGCGAGATCGTAAAGCATCTGATCGAAGCGCCCGCCGCATTGAATGCGGCGCTCGCGCATGACGAGGAAATCGCAGCGATGGCGCATCTGATCGCCCCGGCGCGCGACGTCCTCTATCTGGGGCGCGGCCCCGACTATCCGCTGGCGCTCGAAGGGGCGCTGAAGCTCAAGGAAATCAGCTATATTCACGCCGAAGGCTATGCGTCGGGCGAGATGAAGCACGGACCGATCGCACTGATCGACGAGGCGGTTCCGGTGATCGTCCTCGCGCCCAGCGGGCCGCTCTTCGAAAAGACCGTCAGCAATATGCAGGAAGTGATGGCGCGCGGCGGGAAGGTCGTACTGATTTCGGATGCGGAAGGCCTCGCCGAAGCCGGCGACGGCTGCATGGCGACGATCGAGATGCCCAAGGTCCACCCGCTGATCGCGCCCTTGGTCTATGCGGTGCCGGTACAACTGCTGGCCTATCATGTGGCGGTGGCGAAGGGGACCGACGTCGACCAGCCGCGCAATCTGGCGAAATCGGTGACGGTGGAGTGACCTGGAACACGACCTGCCATTGCGGCGCCGTCTCGGTGCGTCTTGCCAAGGCGCCCGAAGAGGTGGCCGAGTGCAATTGCTCGCTCTGCCTTTCGCACGGCATCCTCTGGGCCTATTATTCGCCGAAGGACGTCGCGATCGGGGGAAAAACGCGGACCTATAATCGCGCCGACCGGGCGAACCCCAATTCGGATCTGCATTTCTGTACGACCTGCGGCTGTTCGACGCATTGGTCGGCGACCGCAGGGTTGATCGAGCGGATGGGCGGCGCGGTCGATCTGATGGGGGTCAACATGCGGCTGTTCGCGCCCGACCGGCTCAGCGGGTTGAAGCTCGTCTATCCCGACGGGCGCGGCTGGTCGGGCGAGGGGGCGTGGGGCTATGCGCGCGAAGCCGCGGTGATGCCCTGAGTCCGGTGGTTCACTCCGCCGCGTTCGCTTGCGCCAGGATCGACGCCGCAATGTCGTCGATCTTGCCGGCGACCAGAAGCGGCGCACCGCCGACCATACCGACCTGCGTCTGGCCATTTTCATAGTCGCGAAGCCAGGCGACATTTTCGGCAACGAGGAGATAGTCGCCGCCGCGCGATTTCAGGGTAATGAATTTCATGACTGTGTCTCCTGACCCCGGCCGCTCTATCGGTGAAGTATGAAGATAATGAGTTTCGCGTAATGCCCACCGCCATCATTTTCGATTTCGACGGCGTCATCGCCGACAGCGAGGTGCGCGCCAACACGACGCTTGCCGAAAGCCTGACCGCGATCGGCCTGCCGACGAGCTATGACGAGTGTCTGCGCGACTATTACGGCCATAATTGGCAGGAGACGCAGCGGCGGATCGAGGTGCGGCTCGGCGGGCCGCTGCCACCTGATTTTCGCGAGCAGCACCGGGCGCGGGCGCGCGAGCGCTTTGCCGAGGGCTTTGCGCCGGTGCCGGGCGCGTCCGAGTTTCTGGCGACGCTGGGCGACCGGCCGCGCGCGATCGCCTCGTCGAGCAGCCCTGCCTATATCGCCATGTCGCTCGACCGCTTCGGGCTTGCGCATCATTTCGGCCGGCACGTCTACAGCGCCGACGGCTGGGATCGCGGCAAGCCGCATCCCGACATCTATCTGGCGGCGGCGAAGGGTATCGGCGCCGCTCCCGCCGCCTGTCTGGCGATCGAGGATTCGCCGACGGGCGCGCAGGCGGCGCTTGCCGCGGGGATGACAGTCGTCGGCTTTTGCGGCGCCGGGCATATCGTCGATCGCGGCGCGCATGGCGCGATGCTGCGCGCCGTTGGCGTCCACCATGTTGCGGAGGACTTCGCCACGCTGCACCGCCTGCCGATTGCAGCCACCGCATAAATTGCTGTCCTGCAAGGGAAAGGCCGGTTAGGCTGTGGGTAACCCGGCGATCCGTCCGCGCGAACCCTGATCGCGCGTGACGAGCGGCGGTTTCCTGCCGTTTCTCACGGCCCACCCCACCCGAGGAGAGATGCGATGTGCGATGAATTTACCGAAGCCGACCTTGACCGTGCCGGTCTGCCCGTGCGGCGCCGCGACTTCGGCGCGCTGATGGGCGTCGGGGCGGTGGCGGCAATGCTGCCCGCAGCGGCCTGTGCGGCTGGGACGATCAAGGGGCGCGACGTCACGATCACGACCGACGACGGCACCGTCGACGCCTATTTCGTCGCGCCCGGCGAGGGCAAGCATCCCGGTGTGCTGATGTGGCCCGACATTCGCGGGCTGCGCCCCGCCTTTCGCCAGATGGCTGACCGGCTTGCCGGGGCGGGCTATTCCGTGCTGTGCGTCAACCCCTTCTATCGCTGGGCGAAGGCGCCGGTGGTCTATGCAGGACATGATTTCGACGATCCCGGCGTGCGCGAGACGCTGTTCGGCTATCTCAAGCAACTGAACCGCGCGCTCGTGCAGACCGACGCCAAGGCGCATCTCGCCTTCCTCGATGCGCAGGCGGACGTCGATACGGCGAAAGGGGTCGGCACCGCGGGCTATTGCATGGGCGGGCCGATGGTCATCTATACCGCGGCGCTGAACCCGGCGCGCGTCAAGGCGGCGGCGAGCTTTCACGGCGCGTCTGTCGCGACCGACAAGCCCGACAGCCCGCATCTGTTGATCCCCGCGAGCGACGCCGGGTATCTCTTTGCGATCGCCGATAATGACGATGCGAAGGACCCTGAAGAAAAGACCCGGCTGAACGCGGTCCTATTGCCGCGCAAGCAGTGGCACGAGGTCGAGGTCTATAAGGGCGCGATGCACGGCTGGTGCCCGCCCGACGGCCGGGCCTATGACGAGGCGGCAGCCGAAAAGGCGTGGGGGCGGATGCTCGAGCTGTTCAAGGCGGCGCTCTGACGCCGCCGATGATGCGATGAGGGTTCATTTCATTCGGTCGGGCGAGCGGCGTTACGCGATGCGGATCGATCGCGCGTCGGCGCCGGCCCTGGTGATGGATCCCGCGCCGGGTTTCGATCCCGACTTGCCGCACGACATGGTGCATTTTGTCGCCGAAGCGCTTCTCGGGTTGAAAGGCGGCGTGTTCGGCCAGATTGCGGCGGGCGGGGATGCCGGGTCCTTTCATATCGGCGCCCCGGAAGGCGCCGATGCCAGGACCCATCGCCGCGCGGCGCGCAAACAGGCAGCGAAGGGTGCAGCGCTGATGAAGGGGCAGGGGCGCGAAGGCGAACTGTCCGAGCTCGCCGCTTTCCTGTTCGACATCGGTTGGCGCAGCCGGACCCGTTCGGACAGCGCGTCGCAGCGCGCGGCGGTGGACGAGGCTGCGCGCGTGCGCACAACGCTCAGCAGCGACGAGCGCGCGCGGATCGACGCTGTCCAAGCCGACGTGTTTGCTGCCTTCGATACGGTGTCGAAGGCATGGCGGGGCTTACGGTGTGGGGAGGCGCTCGTCCTCGAATGGCCGACGCTTCGCCGTGTCGATCACCCCATCGGGTAGAGGATGTCCTTGCCGACGCGGTCGAGCGTTTTCATCAGCGCGGCGTCGAGCACCAGCTCCTTTGCGGCGAGGATCGGTTCGAGCTGGTCGTAGCCGCTGACGCCGACGATGGTCGAGGCGACGAAGTCATGCTGCTTCGACCAGGCGGTCGCCATCGTCACCGGGTCGATGCCGGCCTCGGCGGCGATCGCGAGATAGCGTTCGGTGGCGGCGAGCGACTTGTCGTTGACGAAGCGTCGGCCCATTGCGGCCTGCCGCCCCTCCATCGCCAGATAGCGGGAGAAGCGCGCGCCTTCGGGCGTCGCGCCGCCCTGATACTTGCCCGACAGGACGCCGCCGGCGAGCGGCGAATAGGGGATCAGGCTGACGCCCTCCTGGCGGCAGACCTGCGCCAGCTCGTCCTCGAAGCGGCGGTTGTTGAGGCTGAAATTATTCTGGATCGTGTGATAACGGGCGACCCCCAGCTTTTCCGACGCCGCGAGCGATTTCATGAGGCCCCAGCTCGTCTCGTTCGAGCAGCCGAGGATGCGTACCTTGCCTTCGCGGACCAGCTCGTCGAGCGCGTCCATGATCTCGTCATAGGGCGCGTCATGGTCGGGCCAGTGCGTCTGGTAGAGGTCGACATAGTCGGTCTGCAGTCGCGTCAGGCTTGCTTCGATGGCGGTGCGGATGTTGTGGCGGTCGAGCGCGGTCATGCCGCCGCGGCACGGCGATTTGAACCAGACATGGCTCGGTCCCGAGACCTTGGTCGCGAGGATGATTGCGTCGCGGTTCTTGGTCTTGAGCCAGCGACCGACGATCTCCTCGGTGCGGCCGACCCATTTGATGTCCGGCGGTACCGGATAGCCTTCGGCGGTGTCGTAGAAATTGATCCCCTCGTCGAAGCAGCGGTCGAGGATGCGCAGCGCCTCGGCCTCGTCGGTCTGGCTGCCGAAAGTCATCGTGCCCATGCAGATGTCGGTGACGTGGATGGCGCTCTGGCCCAGGCGGCGCGTTTTCATGGGGCGGATCTCCGGTCTCGAGAGGGGTAGCTGGCCCGTGCATAGGTTGCGGATCGCAACCTTGCAATCAGATCAGCAACGCGAGCGATCCGACGAGCAGCGCCGCCATCGTCCAGTTGAAGGCGCGCAGCCGTGCGGGCGATGACAGCCAGCCGCGCAGCGAAACGCCCATCACCGCCCACAGGCTGGTCGAGGGCAGGTTGATGACGCCGAAAATCGCGGCGACGAGCAGGACCGCGGCGATATTGCGATCGGGCGCATAGAGCGCGATCGCGGTCAGCGCCATCGACCAGGCCTTGGGATTGACCCACTGGAACAGCACCGCCTGCCCGAAGCTCATCGGTCTGCCGCGCAGGCTGTCGCCGCCGCTCGGCGCGCCGGCGTTGGCCATCTTCCACGCCAGCCACAGCAGATAGGCGACGCTCACGACCTTGAGGATGAGGTTCAACACCGGAAACAGGTCGAACAGGCCCATCAGCCCGACGCCGACGAGGACGATCATGAGCGTGAAGCCGAACCCCACGCCGAGCGCATGCGGCGCGGTGCGGCGCAGTCCGAAATTGGCGCCCGAAGCCATCAGCATCATGTTGTTCGGCCCCGGCGTGATCGACGAGACGAGGGCAAAGGCGGCAAGCGCGGCGAAGGTGGTCTGTTGCATGCCGCGCAACATAAGGGCGAAACTGTCCCGGCGGGTTGCAAATTTGGGCGTCAATGTGATAAGTTTTGCAACTTATGGCTGGACTGGATCAGATTGACCGCAAGATATTGCGCGAACTTGCGAGCGAGGGGCGAATCTCCAACATCGAGCTCGCCGACCGCGTCGGGCTGTCGCCCTCGGCGTGTCTGCGCCGCGTGCAGGAACTCGAGCGCAGCGGGGTCATCAAGGGCTATCGCGCGGTGGTCGATCCGGCGAAACTGGGGCTGACCTTTCTGGCCTATGTGACCGTCGGCCTGTCGTCGCACACGAAGAAGTCGCAGAGCGATTTCGAAGCGGCGATGGCGCTCGCACCCGAAGTGCGCGAATGCCACAATATTACCGGGACGATCGAATATCTGCTACGCGTCGAGACGCAGGATCTGGCGGCGTACAAGCATTTCCATACCGAAGTGCTCGGCGTGCTGCCGCAGGTCCATTCGATCACCACCTATGTGCTGATGGATTCGCCGAAGGACGAGCGGGCTTGATCGAGGGTAACGCCTTGAACCTCATCGTCCGCCACCGCATATCGGTTTCATGCTGAAACTGTCCTTCCTCGATCTCGTCCCCGTCACCGACACGGGCACGATCGCCCAGTCGCTCGCCAATGCCGCCGATCTTGCCCGCCATGCCGAAGCGCTCGGCTATGCGCGTTACTGGGTGGCCGAGCATCACGGGATGGCGGGGATCGCGAGTGCGGCGACGTCGGTGGTACTCGCGCATATCGGGCAGGCGACGTCGACCATCCGGATCGGCGCCGGCGGAATCATGCTGCCCAATCATGCGCCGATGGTGATCGCCGAACAATTCGGGACGCTGGAGGCGCTGTTTCCCGGCCGCATCGACCTGGGCCTTGGCCGCGCGCCGGGATCGGACGGCCGCGTCGCGCAGGCGCTGCGCCGCAATCTTGCGAGCGACGAGCGCCAGTTTCCGCAGGATGTGGTCGAATTGCAGGCCTTCCTTGCCGGGGACGACCGGCTGGGTATCCGCGCGGTGCCGGGCGAGGGGACGAATGTGCCGCTGTGGATCCTGGGGTCGAGCCTGTTCGGCGCGCAGCTCGCGGCGATGCTCGGGCTGCCCTATGCCTTTGCCAGTCATTTCGCGCCCGACGCGCTCGACGAGGCGCTCGACATCTATCGCCGCCAGTTCCGGCCCTCGGAGCAGCTGGCCGAGCCCTACGCCGCCGCCGCGTTCAACGTCTTCGCCGCCGACACGCGCAAGGAGGCCGAATTGCTCGCCTCGTCGCAGCAGCAGGCGTTCGTCGCGCTGCGCACCGGCAATCCGGGCAAGATGAAGCCGCCGCTGGCGGGTTACAAGGACAGCCTTCCGCCCAATGCGCGCGCGATCCTCGACCATGTGCTGCAATGTTCGGCGGTCGGCACGGTCGACGACATCGCCGCGGGCCTAGAGAGTTTTGCCGCGCGCACCGGCGCCGACGAGGTGATCGTCGCGTCGTCGATGTACGACCATGTCGCGCGCAAGCGCTCGCTCGCCATCGCGATCGAGGCGGCGAAGCGCCTCTGATCAGGCGGGCGGATCGCTCGGTTCGGGACGGAAGCTCAGACTGGCGAGGCGCCACGCCGCGTCGTCGCCCATCAGGTCGGCGGCGGTCGGCACGTCGGCGGGCGAAGGGCAATCGACCTCGGCATCGATATAGCGGCCCGTTTCGCGCAGCCGCACGCTGACATCGCCATAGCGGGCCTTGAGCGCCGCGATCAGATCCTCGGCATCGTCGGACAGTTCGTTCGAGGCCAGTTTGCGCGGCGTCCCGTCGAGCAGTTCGGCGACCGCCTGATCGAGCGCGCCGATCGCGTCCTTGACGATCGACAGCGCGATGAACAGCGCTGCCGTCGCATCGGCCCACCACCAGCCGAGACCGATGCCGACGATGCCCGCGATGCCCGCCAGCCCGGTCTGCCAATCGGCCTTTTGCATCAGCGCGTCGGTGTGCAGCACCTTGTCCTTGATGCGTTCGGCAACGGGCTGCTTGATCCGGCCGAGGATGATCGGCGGGACGATCGAATAGACCAGCGCCGCGATCATCAGCCAGCCGAGCCAGACCGTTTGGCCGAAGAGGTTGACGCCGCCGACGGTGGGATGTTCGCGGCGGATGAGCGTGGTGATGCTTTCATAGGACAGGAAGGCACCGACCGAGAGCAGCGCGGTTGCCGCGATCAGAAAGGCCAGGCTGTTGCCCCGCCGATAGCCGAAGGGAAAGCGCCGGTTCGGATCGCGGCGTTCCCATCGCGCCGCGAGCAGGAAGACGATCGCGGGCACCAGGCTCAGAAAATCTTCGATCACCGCCGATTTCATCGCCTGGCTGGCGCCCATCGTCAGCCACATCAGCACGATCACGCTGCTCATCCAGAAGAGCGTCCACCATTCGAGCCGTTCGCCGCGCCGGACGTCGGCGGCGATGACGGGATCAATACCGCCGTGGACGGTCATCGCCGCGACTCTGCGACCATGCGGTCGGTAGCGAGGACGAGGGCATTTTCTCCATTGCGGCGCGCAATGCGCAGGACGGGCGTGTCGGCATCGTCGGGCTCGCCATGCGTCAGCGGCTTCGACAGCGCGATTTCGGTCTTCCACGGCGAGGCCTCGGCGAAATGGCCGACCACCGCATCGACATCGCCTTCTTCAAGCATGTGGAGGGCGTGCTCGCCATGCGCCTCGACGCGCGCGAGGGTTGCGCCATGCGCCGCAGCGTAGCGACCGAGCAGGGCGAGCGCGGGCGCGGCGTCGGGTGTCGCGGGAAGGACGATGACGCGCATCGTGCCGGTGCGGGAAATGCGTTCGCTGGTGCCGCCGGCATCGCGCGGCATGGCGTCGCATGCGGCGAGCAGCAGGGGCAGCAACAGGAGCGCGGGCATCTTTCGCATCATTGGGCGAACGCGGATCAAAGGGCTTGGTTGCATCGAACAGGACAGGGTCAGGCGCCGTGTTGACGCGCCTCTGGCGGCGGCGGTATAGGGGCGGCCCGTGCAAGGGCGGCCCGCTTTGGGGTCGCCTTTTTACTTTAGGCTTTTTGGAAAGGTGCCCGATATGTCGATCACGCCGCTGATGCCCGTTTACCCCCGGTGCGGTGTGCGTCCGGTGCGAGGCGAGGGCGCCTATCTGATCGGCGAGCGCGGCGAGCGTTATCTCGATTTCGCGAGCGGCATCGCGGTCAACCTCCTCGGTCACGGCCATCCGCATCTGACGAAGGCGATCCAGGATCAGGCGGCGACGCTGATGCATGTGTCGAACCTTTACGGCAGCCCGCAGGGTGAAGCCTTTGCGCAGCGGCTGGTCGACAATACGTTCGCCGATACGGTGTTCTTCACCAATTCGGGCGCCGAGGCGGTCGAATGTGCGATCAAGACCGCGCGCGCCTATCATTCAAGCGCGGGCAATGCGCACAAGCACACGCTCATCACCTTCAACAATGCGTTTCATGGGCGCACGCTCGGCACGATTTCGGCGACCAATCAGGAAAAGCTGCGCAAGGGCTTCGACCCGTTGCTTCCGGGCTTTGCCTATGCGCCCTTCGACGATCTCAACGCCGCGCTCGATCTGGTCGACGACAGCACGGCGGGCTTCCTGCTCGAACCCGTGCAGGGCGAAGGCGGTATCCGCCCGGCGTCGCAACCCTTTCTGCAGGGGCTGCGCGACATCTGCAACGAACGCGACCTGATGCTGGTGTTCGACGAGGTCCAGTGCGGCGTCGCGCGCACCGGATCGCTCTATGCCCATGAACAGTTCGGCGTCGCGCCCGACATCATGGCGACCGCAAAGGGCATCGGCGGCGGCTTCCCGCTCGGCGCCTGCCTTGCCACCGAAAAGGCGGCGCGCGGCATGGTCATCGGCACGCACGGATCGACCTATGGCGGCAATCCGCTGGCGATGGCGGCGGGGCAGGCGGTGTTCGACGTCATCCTGGAGGATGGCTTCATGGATCAGGTCAAGGCGACGGGCGAGCGGCTGCGCGGCGCGCTCGAACAGCTTATCCCCAATCACGATCATCTGTTCGAAAGCATCCGCGGCATGGGCCTGATGCTCGGCATCAAGATGAAGTCCGACAGCCGTGCCTTCGTCGCGCATCTGCGCGACAACCACGGACTGCTGACGGTCGCGGCGGGCGACAATGTCGTGCGCATCCTGCCGCCGCTGAACATCGAACAGGGTCATATCGACGAATGTATCGAGAAACTGTCGGCGGGGGCGGCGAGCTACACGCCGCCGGAAGCATGAGCGCACCCGCGCTGCGGCATTTCCTGAACCTGTCCGACGCGGGCGGGGATGCCATCGCGGCGATGCTTGCCGACGCGATCGACCGCAAGACGGCGCGCGCAGCCTGGCCCAAGGGCCGGGTCGATGCCGACGCGCCGCTTGCGGGCCATGTGCTGGCGATGATCTTCGAGAAGAATTCGACCCGCACGCGCGCGTCGTTCGACATGGCGATCCGCCAGCTCGGCGGCAGCGCGATGGTGATGGAAGCGGGGTCGATGCAGATCGGCCGCGGCGAAACCATCGCCGATACGGCGCGCGTCCTGTCGCGCTATGTCGATGCGATCATGATCCGCACCGATGATCATGCGAAGATCGAGGAGCTGGCCGAACATGCCAGCGTCCCCGTGATCAACGGGCTGACCGACCTGTCGCACCCGTGCCAGATCGTTGCCGACCTGCTGACGATCGTCGAGGGCGGCAAGGCCTTGCCCGGCCTTGAGCTCGCGTGGCTTGGCGATGGCAATAATGTGCTCGCCTCGCTGATCGAGGCGGCGGGGCTGTTCGGCTTCAATGTTCGCGCCGGGGTACCGCAAGGCTACGACCCCGACATGCGCTTCGTCGAGGCGGCCCGCGCACAGGGCGCGCGCATCGACATCCTGCGCGACGCGGCCGAGGCGGTCGCGGGCGCCGATATCGTCGTCACCGATACCTGGGTGTCGATGGGGCAGGAGCATGCCCACAACAAACTGGCCGCAATGGCGCCCTATCAGGTCGATGAGCGATTGATGGGCAAGGCGAAGGGCGATGCGCTCTTCCTCCACTGCCTGCCCGCTCATCGCGGCGAAGAGGTGGTCGATGCGGTGATCGACGGCGCGCAGTCGCGCGTGTGGGACGAGGCGGAAAACCGCGTCCATGCACAGAAATCGGTTCTTTTGTGGGCGTTGGGGAAATTGTGAGCGAGACGCGCGAAACCTGGTTCGACGAACCCCTGATCTTCACCATCGCCGAGCGGCATGTCCGCGGCCGCTTCGTGCGGCTGGGGCCGGTGCTCAACCGCATCATGGCGGCGCACAGCTATCCGCCGGTGATGGAAAAGCTGCTCGCCGAGGCGCTGGTGCTGACCGTGCTGCTCGGTTCGACGCTCAAGGACGATGAAAGCCAGATGACGCTGCAGGCGCAAACCGGCGGCGGTCCCGTCGATCTGCTCGTCTGCGATTATCGCGCTGGCGAGCTGCGTGGCTATCTGAAGTTCGATGCCGAACGACTGGCCGAGGTCGGCCCCGATCCGACGCTGTTCGGTCTGTTCGGCGAGGGTTTTCTGGCGATCACCTTCGATCAGGCGGTGAGCGGCGAGCGCTGGCAGGGGATCGTCCCGCTCGAAGGATCGTCGATCGCCGATGCCGCCGAACATTATTTCGAGCAGTCCGAGCAGATACCGAGCCTCGTCCGCCTTTGCGCGCGGCACGACGCTGAGCTCGGCTGTGTCGCCGGCGGGCTGCTGCTGCAGCATCTGCCCGACGGCGAGGTCGGGCGCGACCGGATCGAAGCGCGCGCCGATCATCCCGAATGGGACCATGCGCGCACGATTGCGGCGACGCTGAAGGACGAGGAACTGACCGACGCCGCGGCCTCGCTCGAGACGTTGGCGTGGCGGCTGTTCCACGAAGAGGAAGTGCGCGTCGAACCCGGCGTGGCGGTGTCGCGCGGCTGCCGCTGCAACATCGACCATTATGCGCGGGTGCTGGCACAGTTTCCCGAAGCCGAACGGCAGGAAATGGCCGACGAAGAGGGGATCATCCAGGTCGATTGCGCCTTTTGTTCGCGGTTGTTCCCCGTCCCGCTCGCCGAGATCGCGACCCGCCACTGACGCACGGGCCGTCGATGAAGCGAGGCATGCGTGCGCTGAATGGTTGAAATATGCGGGTTCGATGATTAGGTGATGCGCGGGGTCGTTGCCGTTCCACACGGAACGGCCGGTGGACAAGGTGCAAATGACGATCTTCTCTCCCATGTTTCGCATATCGGCGATGGCGCTTGCCCTGACCGGAGCGGCGAGCGCGGTGCCTGCGCAGGCGCCGACGCTGGCCATGCTCGACCGGCTGGAAAAGGGCAGTTGGCAGCTGCGCGAGCGCGGCACGGATGCGGTACTCCAGACCGTATGTCTGGGTGACGCGCGCCGCCTGATCCAGGTCTATCATCCGCGCGCGACCTGCTCGCGCTATGTGATCGAGGATACGCCGACATCGGTGACGGTGCATTACACCTGCCCCGGCGCCGGGCATGGCCGCACCACGATCCGCAGCGAAACGAACCGCCTCGTTCAGATCGACACGCAGGGGATCGCCGACGGCAAGCCCTTCTCGCAGGCGATCGAGGCGCGCCGCGCCGGCGGCTGCTGAAACAAACCTTTTGTTAACCATCCTTCGCTAGAAGGGGGATTGCGACACGCCGATGTGTGTCCTTCTCCCTAACGGCATTCATGCCGCACTGGGCCGCTCGTCGAACGACGCGCGGCCCATTTTCTTTGGTGCGCCGCACAAATCGCGGTCTTGCGCGAAGCGCGGCGCGGGCGTATCGCGCCGCGATGCAGGATCTTTCCGGAAAAACGGTGATCGTCCTTCTGTCGGGCGGTCTGGACTCGATGGTTTGCGCAGGACTGGCGCGCGAGGCGGGGGCACGGATCGTTGCACTGACCGTCGATTACAACCAGCGGCACCGCGTCGAGCTGGACTCGGCGGCGCGGATTGCGACGGCGGTGGGCGCGGCCGAGCATATCGTGCTGCCGCTCGATCTGCGGCGCTTCGGCGGGTCGGCGCTGACCGCCGACATCGATGTGCCCAAGGACGGCGTGTGCGAGGATATTCCCGTCACCTATGTTCCCGCGCGCAACCTGATCTTCCTGTCGCTGACGCTCGGCCTCGCCGAAGCGCGGCGGTCGCAGGACATCTTCATCGGCGTCAACGCGCTCGACTATTCAGGCTATCCCGATTGCCGCCCCGAATTCATCGCGGGCTTCCAGCATCTCGCGCAGCTCGCGACGCGCGACGGCGACAAGGGGGTCGATTTTGTGATCCATGCGCCGCTGCAGCATATGACCAAGGCCGACATCGCGGCCGAGGCGGCGCGGCTCGGCATGGATGCGGGGATGAGCTGGTCCTGTTACGACCCGACGCCCGAGGGACTGCATTGCGGCCTGTGTGACAGCTGCCGCCTGCGCCGCAAGGGCTTCGCCGACGCCGGGCTCGCCGACCCGACGCGCTACGCAGTCGAGGCCTGACCCATGACCTATGCGGTCAAGGAAATATTCCTGACGCTGCAGGGCGAGGGGGCGCAGGCCGGACGGCGCGCGGTCTTCTGCCGCTTTGCGGGTTGCAACCTGTGGACGGGGCGCGAGCAGGACCGCGCCAGGGCGATCTGCAAATTCTGCGACACCGATTTCGTCGGCACCGACGGGACGCTGGGCGGCAAATATGCCGATGCTGCGGCGCTGGCGGAGCGGATTGGCGAAACATGGGGGGCGGCGCAAGGGGGCCGCTATGTCGTGCTCACCGGCGGCGAGCCGATGTTGCAGGTCGACGATGCGCTGATCGAGGCGCTGCATGGCGAGGGCTTCACCGTCGCGATCGAAAGCAACGGTACGCTGCCGGTGCCGCGGCTGATCGACTGGATCTGTATCAGTCCCAAGGCAGGCAGCGAACTGGTCCAGACGAGCGGCGACGAACTCAAGCTGGTGTGGCCGCAGCCGGGAAGCGATGTCGAACGGCTCGCAGAACTCGATTTTGCGCATCGGCTGATCCAGCCGCTCGACGATGCCAATGCCGCGGACAATGTCCGGAACTGTATCGATCTGGTGATGCGCGATCCGCGCTGGCGCCTGTCGCTCCAGACGCACAAGACGCTGGGGCTGCGCTGAGCGAAGAGGCTCGCGACCGCCCTACTGGCTGTCGACCTGGGCCTTCTTTGCCGCCGGAGCGGGAACGGCGTCGGGATTGTCGCTCTGATCCGCGGGCGCTGCATCGCTGCTGCTGCTGTCGGCGCTTTCGTCGTCGGCCTTGCTGTCGGCCTTTTTCATATTGTCGCTCGGTACGCTCGTGTCGACCGCGGTGCCGTCGCTCGCCGCATTGTCGAGGACGATCATCGAGTCGCTGATCGCGCCGGGTTCGACCTCGACCGCGTCGAGCTTGGTCGTGGTCTTGCTGCCTTCGCTGCCTCCGCAGGCGGCGAGCGACAGGGTGAGGAGCGAGGTGAGGATGATCCGCGTCATGTGCCGGTCCTAATCGCTGGCCGCGAGCTTGTCGAGAAAGGCCGGAAGGGCGTCGACGAGCGCGGCGTCGACCGCGGCGAAATCAGCGGGGCGACCAAGCTCCGCCAGGCTCGTCACCGGAAATTCGGCGATGCCGCATGGTACGATGCCGCCGAAATGCGTCATGTCGGGCGCGACGTTGAGCGAAAAGCCGTGGAGCGTCACCCAGCGCCGGACGCGGACGCCGATCGCGCCGATCTTGGCCTCGCGGCCGTCGCGGTCATCGGTCCAGATGCCGATCCGCCCCTCGGCGCGGCGCGATTCGACGCCGAGCCGCGCGAGCGCGTCGATCACCCAGCCTTCGAGCGCATGGACATAGGCGCGCACGTCGCGCCCGCGCTGCGCGAGGTCGAGTTGAACATAGCCGACGCGCTGGCCGGGGCCATGATAAGTGTAGCGCCCGCCGCGGCCCGCGTCATAGACCGGAAAGCGCGGGTCGAGCAGCTCAGCGGGGTCGGCGCTAGTCCCGGCGGTATAGAGCGGCGGATGTTCGAGCAGCCAGATGCGCTCGCCCGCCGTGCCTGCACGGATCGCGGCGGCGCGCGCCTCCATATCGACAAGCGCGGCGGGAAAATCGACAAGGCCGGGCGAAACGGTCCATTCGGGAGGCGGGAGCGCGGACATCGCGCGGCTTCTGCCCCGCGCGGGCGCGAAGCGCAAGGGGGCGGCACCCGCACCGAACGGGGCTGGACTTTGGCTGCGAAGCCAGTCAGGTTCAGCGCCAATCCGAAGCGATAAATGACGGGGTATCAATGGCAAAATTCGATATGGGCGCGGCGTGGGACGATGCCATTCAGCTTCTGAAGGCGCACCGCCCGCTCACCGGCACCATCGCGGCGGTTTTCCTTTTCCTGCCGGCGCTTGCGGTGGCCTGGTTCGGCCCGGCGCCGATCGAGCCGCCCGCCGAAGCGACGATCGACCAGCTGACCGCAGCAATGCGGCAGAATATCCTTCAGATGCTGCCGTATCAGATCGGCGTTGCGCTGTTCACCATGTTCGGGACAGTGGCGATCATGCGGCTGTGGCTGTCGCGGTCGAGCACCAGCGTCGGCGAGGCGCTGGGCTTTGCCGCCTCGATGCTGCTCACCATCGTGGCGGTGCAGATATTGACCGGCCTGATGCTGGGCGTCGGCTTTCTGCTGCTCATCATTCCGGGGCTTTATCTGATCGGGCGGCTCGCTTTCGTCGCGCCGCTGGTCGCCGACCGCGCGATCCGCAATCCGGTCGAGGTGATCGCGACGAGCTGGCAGATGACGCGCGGCAATGGCTGGCGCATTTTCCTCTTCCTGTTTCTCGTCACGCTGGTCGTCATCATCGCCGCCTCGCTGGTGGGCGGGCTCGTCGGCATGATCGGCGGCGCGGGCAGCGTCGGCAAGATGCTCGGCGGGTTGGTCGAAGCGGGCTTCGGGCTCGTCGCGACGATGGTCTCGATCGCGATTTCGGCGGCCGCCTATCGGCAGCTGGCGACAACCCAGGCGGGAGATATTTTCGCCTGACCATGTCCAACAGGGGAGAATGGATGTGAATAATATCAGCATCAGTCAGGCCTGGTCCTATGCGACCAGCTTTTTCAGCGGCCGTGCCGCCGAGCATGCCATCGCGCTGATCGGCGTCGGCATCGCGGTGCCGCTGATCCTGCAACTCGCGCTCGGCGGCGGCATGGCCGCCTTCGATCCGGCGCGGATGACGAGCGGGGCAGGGGCTTTCGCCGCGTTCAGCGGTTTTGCGATGCTGCTGGGCCTGGTCAATTACATCCTCCAGACGGGCAGCTATTTTGCTTCGTGGCGGTTGGGCTTTAGCGACGGTCAGGAAAATGTCGGGGGGGCCCTCGGCTATGGGCTGGTCGCCGCGCTGCCCGTGCTGCTTTTCACGGCGGCGATCCTCTTCGTGATCGGCATCATCGGTTTTCTGCTCTTCGGCGGCGCCTTTGCGCCGGCGCTGCTTAGCGGCCGCCAGCCGAGCGAATCGGCGCTGGCAGGGATGGGCTTCGCGATGTTGATCCTCGTGCCGCTGTTCCTGCTGTTCATCGTCTGGCTCGCGGCGCGGCTGTGCTGCACCGGGCCGATCATGGCCGACAAGCGGACCTTCAACGTCCTGACCGGCCTGTCCGAATCGTGGCGGATCACCGGCGCGGCGCAGTGGAAGATCTTTGCCTATTTCATCCTGCTGGGCATCGCCTTCCTGGTGATCGCGATGATCCTTGGCGCGGTGGTCGGCTTTTCGGTTTTTGCGAGCGGCGGGATGCCGGGCGCGGGATCGATGGTCGGCCTGATCGTCGGCAGCATCGTGATGAGCATTCCCGTCGCCTATCTGCAGGTCGGGATTCCGGCGGGCATCTACCGCGCGCTCGGGCCCGTCGATGCGGGCAGCGTATTCGCCTGATCGACGGTCAATATCGCAAGATTCAGGGGCGCCCGCAGCCGACGCGGCGCCCCTTTTTCGTCAGCTCCATTTGGCGAGCGGCGGCAGGCTCATCAGGATCGCGTCGATATTGCCGCCGGTCTTGAGCCCGAACAGCGTGCCGCGGTCGTAGACGAGGTTGAATTCGGCGTAGCGACCGCGCCACACCAGTTGCTCCTCGCGCTCGGCTTCGGTGAAGGGCTGGTTCATCCGGCGCCGCACGATCTGAGGGAAGATGTCGAGGAAGGCCTCGCCCACGGCGCGGGTGAACTCGAAATTGCGGTCGAAGCCTGCATCGTCGGCGCATTCGAGATGATCGTAGAAGATCCCTCCGACGCCGCGATGGACGCCGCGATGCGGGATATAGAAATAATCCTCCGCCCATTTCGAATAGCGGGCATAGGCATCGGGACCGAAGGGCGCACAGGCGGCGCGCAGCCGCGCATGAAAGGCGTCGGTGTCCTCGGCATAGGGGATGGGCGGGTTGAGGTCGGCGCCGCCGCCGAACCAGCGCTTCGTCGTCGCGAGAAAGCGGGTGTTCATATGCACCGCCGGAACATGCGGATTGGCCATATGCGCGACGAGGCTGATGCCGGTGGCGAAGAAGCGCGGGTCGCTTTCGGCGCCGTTGATCGACTGGGCGAAATCGGGCGCGAACTCGCCCGCGACGGTCGAAACATTGACCCCGACTTTCTCGAAAACCTGGCCGGTCATCACCCCGCGCACGCCGCCGCCGCCTTCGCCCGCCGCAATACCCTCGGCCTCGCGGTCCCACGGCGTATAGGTAAAGCGCGCGTCGCTGCCCGCCTCGACCTCGATCGCCTCGAACGCGGCGCAGATCCGGTCGCGCAGCGACTCGAACCAGTCGCGCGCCGCCTGTTGCTGGGGATCGAGCGAAATCATGACGCAAAGCCTTTCGTCTGCCGGAGTGCCTCGGCCAGCGCGATGCCAGCCGCGACCGCGACATTCAAGGACCGAAAGCCCGGCCGCATCGGAATCGCGACCCGCGCCGCCGCGGCGGCATGGACATGCGCGGGGACGCCCGACGACTCCGCGCCGAGCAGCAGCACGTCGCCCTCTTGAAACACGAAATCGGGCAGGGCGGTCGCGCCCGCGGTGGTCATCAGCACCAGCCGCCCGCCTTCGGCCCGGTTCCAGTCGCCGAAGCCCGCCCAATCGGCGTGCCGCTGCACATTGGCGCGCACGGCATAATCCATTCCGGCGCGGCGCAGTGCCTGGTCGGAAAAAGGAAAGCCGCACGGTTCGATGATGTGCGCGCGCGCGCCGAGACAGGCCGCGGTTCGCAGGATGGTGCCGACGTTACCGGCGATGTCGGGCTGAAACAGGGCGATTTGCATCGCTCCGCCTTAGCTTCGCGCGCCTGCGGAATCGAGAGGGGGCAACATAGCGGTCACAAAGCGGAAATTGCCTGTTGGCAAGGCTGTTGTGTGCGGCTATCAGGCCCGCAATTCCCGGAGGGGCCGCCGGGATTTGCGACGCTTTGCGCGCGTAAAACGGGGTGGCCAGTTTTCCGAGAACCATTGTCAGTTCACCCAGCGCAAGGGCAATCGAATGGCCAGTGAATCCAATCTCAACGCCGGCATCGAGGATGGCGTGCGGCGCCGGGACTTCATCAATATCGCGGCGGTCAGCTTCGCGGGTGTTGGTGCGGCCACCGTCGTTTTGCCGCTGGTGAACCAGATGAATCCGTCGGCGGACGTGCTGGCGCTGTCGTCGACCGAAATCGACATTTCCGCGATCCAGTCGGGTCAGGCGATCAAGACGAGCTGGCGCAAGCAGCCGGTGTTCGTCCGCAACCTGACGCCCGTCGAAATCGCCGAGGCGAAGAAGGTGCCACTGAGCGATCTGCGCGATCCGCAGACGCTCGACGAGCGCACCAAGCCCGGCAAGGAAAACTGGCTGATCACGCTAGGCGTCTGCACCCACTTGGGCTGCGTGCCGCTCGGCGCCGCCGAGGGCGAGCCGCGCGGCGATTATGGTGGCTATTTCTGCCCGTGCCACGGTTCGCACTACGACACCGCGGCGCGTATCCGCAAAGGCCCGGCGCCGAAGAATCTGTTCGTGCCGCCTTATGAATTCAACAGCGACACCGTCGTGACGATCGGCTGAGGAGCGAGATAAGATGAGCTTTCCCTGGGCCAAGAACTATGAACCCCAGCAGCCGCTGATGAAGTGGCTCGACGCGAAGCTGCCGCTGCCGCGTCTCGTTTATAATGCGATCGGGGCCGGCTATCCGGTGCCGCGCAACCTCAACTATTTCTGGAACTTCGGCGTCCTCGCCGGGGCCGCGCTCGCGATCCAGATCATCACCGGCATCGTGCTGGCGATGCATTATGCCGCCAATGCGGGCGTCGCGTTCAACTCGGTCGAGCATATCATGCGCGACGTGAACGCCGGCTGGTTCCTGCGCTACGCGCACATGAACGGCGCGAGCATGTTCTTCATCGTCGTCTATCTGCACATCTTCCGCGGCCTTTATTACGGTTCGTACAAGGCGCCGCGCGAAATGGTGTGGCTGCTCGGCGTCGTGATCTTCCTCCTGATGATGGCGACCGCCTTCATGGGCTATGTCCTTCCCTGGGGCCAGATGAGCTTCTGGGGCGCGCAGGTGATCACCGGCTTCTTCTCGGCGATACCCGCCGTGGGCGAACCGATCCGCGTCTGGCTGCTCGGCGGTTTTGCGCCGGACAACGCCGCGCTCAACCGCTTCTTCTCGCTCCACTATCTGCTGCCCTTCGTGATCGCGGGCGTCATCATCCTGCACATCTGGGCGCTGCATATCCCGGGCTCGTCGAACCCGACCGGTATCGAGGTGAAGGACGAACAGGACACCGTCCCCTTCCATCCCTATTACACCGCGAAGGACGGTTTCGGCCTCGGCGTGTTCCTGATGATCTTCGTCGCGCTGACCTTCTTCAGCCCGAACCTGCTCGGTCACCCGGACAATTATATCCCGGCGAATCCGCTTTCGACGCCGGCGCACATCGTTCCCGAATGGTATTTCTGGCCGTTCTACGCGATCCTGCGCGCCTTCACCTTCAACTTCCTGTGGATCGATGCGAAGCTGTGGGGCGTCATCGCGATGTTCGCGGCGATCGCGCTGCTCTTCTTCCTGCCGTGGCTCGACAGCTCGCCGGTGAAGTCGTCGAACTATCGTCCGCTCAACCGCATCTTCTTCTGGATCCTCGTCGTCGACGTGTTCATCCTGGGCTATTGCGGCAAGAGCCCGGCGGAGCAGCCCTATGTGATCCTCAGCCAGCTGTGCGCGGCCTATTATTTTGCGCACTTCCTGATCATCCTGCCGATCATCTCGCGGATCGAACGGCCGCTTCCGATGCCGAATTCGATCACCGAGGCGGTCCTCGCCAAGAATGCCGACGCGTCGTCGGCCCCGGCAACGGCCTGAGCGCCGGACTTTTATAGGAGCTGATACAGCCATGGTTCGTCCGCTCGGATTTCTCGTCGGCCTGGGTTTCATCCTGGCGCTGCTGTGCGCGATCTTCACCACGCCGCTCTCGAACGAGCCCAACGCGGTGCATGAATTCCACAAGCACCCGCGCCACCTCGCGCTCGCCAGCGACGGCATGTTCCCGCATTGGGACAAGGCCCAGCTGCAGCGCGGGATGCAGGTGTACAAGGAAGTATGCTCGGCCTGTCACAGCCTGAATCTCGTCGCGTTCCGCGACATCGCCGAACTCGGCTATACCGAGGGTCAGGTGAAGAGCTTTGCCAAAAGCTATGACAATATCCCGTCGATCAACCCCGACACGGGCGAGCCGGCGACCCGCACCGGCCTGCCGTCGGATCACTTCCCGGCGCCCTATGCGAACGAAACCGCGGCGCGCGCGGCGAACAACAATGCGCTGCCGCCCGATCTTTCGCTGATCACCAAGGCGCGCGAAGACGGCAAGAATTACGTCTATTCGCTGATCACCGGCTTCCAGAACCCGCCGGCGAACCTGCCGAAGGAACTGCAGCCGGCGACCGGCCTGCACTACAACCCCTATTTCGCGAACCTCAACCTCGCGATGGCACCGCCGCTGGCCGATGGTCAGGTGACCTTCGCGGACGGTTCGCCGAACGACCTTAAGAGCATGGCAAAGGACGTGACCGCCTTCCTTGTGTGGACGGCAGAACCCAAGCTGGTGAAGCGCGTGTGGACCGGCTGGGCCGTGTTCCTCTACCTTCTGATCTTCACCATCCTTGCCTATCTGTCGTACCGGAACATCTGGGCCGGCAAGGAACATTGAGGATTGGGGACGCGGGCATAGCGAAGGGCGGTCGAGGATGATCGCCCTTCCGCCGCGTCCCGACCTCGACCTTTCGGGGCTGGTGCGCACGATCCCCGATTTCCCGAAACCCGGGATCCAGTTTCGCGACATCACGACATTGATCGGCGACGCGGCGGGCTTTTCCGAAAGCGTCCGCCGCCTGGCAGACCGCGCGGCCCGCTATCGCCCCGACCTGATCGTGGCGATAGAGGCGCGCGGTTTTCTGTTCGGCGCGGCGATGGCGACCGCGCTCGGTATCGGGCTGGTGCCGGTGCGCAAAGCCGGCAAGCTGCCCGGCGTGACCATCGGCGTCGACTATGAACTGGAATATGGCACCGACCGGCTCGAGCTGCACGAAGGCGCCGTCACCGAGGGCCACCGCGTCGTGCTGGTCGATGATCTGCTCGCCACCGGCGGGACCATTCTCGCGACCGCCGAATTGATGCGCAGCGTCGGCGCCGACGTCGCTGCGGCGCTGTTCGTCATCGACCTTCCCGACCTCGGCGGCTCGCAGCGGCTCGAGGCCGCGGGCCTTGCGTGCGAAACGCTGATCGCCTTCGACGGCGATTGAGGTGCGGCGGAGTTGAAGTGGTCAGTGGACGGATCATAGGCTGTTGATGATGCCGATGAATGTGAGACGCTACGGGGAGAGGTCGCGCTACCGGATTGGTTCGGCAGCGCTTGTAGCAATTACTGGCGTTGCTTTAGCGTCGGCAAATATCGGCATTCCCGCGTGGTTTATCTTTCTCGTTGCAGTCGTTGCCGGGATTGCCCTGACGATAATGACTTATTATCGCCTTCGCGATGCGAAGCTATCCACTGCGTGGTTGCTTTTGATGATCCTCCAGTTTGGCATCGGACCAACATGGCATCTTTCGGATCATGTAGCTTTCAACATCGGCGGATCAATCATCAGCTTGGTGCCAGTGATATTCGGATGGATCGTGCCCCGAGAGGCGGATCAAAAGATTGAGCTAGAGTCTGCTTAAGGGCCGATTCCAGTCATATCCCACCGCGCCGCAACGCGGCTTCCCTTCAAAGAAAAAGGCCCGCGTCCGGAGACGCGGGCCCATCGCCCTTTGGGGGTGGCGGATGCTTCAGAAGGGCACCCAGCTCTGCTTTTTGCGGAATTTCATATAGCCGATATTGGCGCCGAGCCGCGCGCCGACGCCGACGCGGATCGGGATGAGGACTACGTCGCCGCGCCGCAGATAGCTCGCATTGAAGCCGCCAATGAGATAGGCGGCGCCTTCGCCCGCCGGATAACGTTTGTAGAGATCCTCGCTGTCGAACAGATTGTAGACCAGCACGAAGGTGTTGCCGGCATTGGCGCCCGCGTCGAAGCCGATCGAGGGACCGGTCCAGTAGACGGGGCGTTCACCCTCGATCTTGTGGTACAGTGTGCCCGATCCGTAGCGCAGCCCGATACCAAGCGCGCCGCCAGCTTCGCGGCCGACGATATAAGCGTTGGGCTCGCCCTGCTTCTTCAGAATATCTTCGATGAGGCCGGCGAGGCCCTGCGCGCCCTTGCCGAAGACGCCTTCGGCGGCGCCGATCAGATCGTCTTCCTTGTATGTGGTGCCATCGGCGGCCGTCGTTCCCGTTGCAGGCGCAGCGGTGGTCGTGCTCGCGTCGGGCGAGGTGACCGAATATTGTTCGGCACCGGTCGCAAGGTCGCTGTCGAGCGACGGGTCGCTGGTCGTCGTGGCGGGGGGGGGAGGCGGCGGGGGCGCCGGATTGTTGAGGTCAGAATCGATCGCCGTATTGGGATCGACCGATGTCATCTGTGCGTGCGCCGCCGGCCCGGCGAGCATCAGCCCGATCGAGGCGAGAGCCGCAACGGCAAGATTGGTGAGCGCATTCCGCATATAATCCCCCAAAAATCGGCGGCTTCGGGCGCCGCAAGCCGGGTTAACCATGACTCATCCTGTCGGCGCGGCAATGAACGGGCGATGACTTGAGTCGATTTTGCGCCGGACCGAATCATTTCCACCGACCAATAGGGGAATAAGTGACAAAAAGGCCAATGTTAGGCGTTGCGGGGCGGGATCGGTCTGGCTATAGCGCCCGCTCAGGCCAACCTGCCGTTCGCGCGGCAGACCATGCGGAGACGTGGGTGAGTGGCTGAAACCAACGCTTTGCTAAAGCGTCGTACGGGGAACCGTACCGAGGGTTCGAATCCCTCCGTCTCCGCCACCTCTTCCTTCCATCTGTCTCGAGCAGCTCGCGGCGGTCGCCCGCGGCTGCGGGCATGCGCGCAAATTTCGCCCGCTTATCTATTGTAAATGCGAATCGTTCGCGATAGTGAGGGCCAAATTTCAAGGGCCTCTCTCCTCCATGCACGCACCGACCCCAACGCGCACGCCGACCAAGAAGAGCCGCCGCGCCTTCTGGCTCAAACAGCTTCACATGTGGCACTGGATGAGCTCGGCTATCAGCCTGATCGGGCTGCTGTTGTTCGCGATCACCGGTTTCACGCTGAACCATGCCGCCGATATAGAGGGGGCACCGCGCGTCGCCGAGCGTAGCGCGCAATTGCCGGCGCCGCTGCTCGAAGCGCTGGCGGCGGCGGACCCGGCGGACGGCAAGAGGACGCTCCCCGCGCCGGTTGCGGCGTGGGTCGAGGCGAATTTTCCGGTCCGTGCGGGCGAAGCCGAATGGTCCGCCGACGAGGTCTACATGGCCGCGCCGCGTCCCGGCGGCGATGCCTGGGTCGCGATCGATCGCGCGACGGGCGCCGCCACCGCGGAAATCACCGACCGCGGCTGGATTTCCTATCTCAACGATCTGCACAAAGGGCGCAATTCGGGCGGCGCGTGGAGCCTGTTCATCGACATATTCGCCTTTGCCTGCCTGGTGTTCGCGCTGACCGGGCTTGTGCTGCTTCAGCTTCATTCGGCCAAGCGCAAGAGCACCTGGCCGCTCGTCGGCGCGGGGGTGGCGATCCCCGCCACCATCGCGATCCTCTTCATCCATTAAGGAGATGCCATGCAAACCGAGTTTCGATCCGTCCTGACCGGCGCCTCGCTGGGGCTGGGCGCGGCGCTGTCGGCGCCGGCGCTCGCCGCCGATCCGGGGATGATGGAGGTCAGCGTCACTATCCCGCAGATCAAGGTCGCCGAATATCATCGGCCCTATGTCGCCATCTGGGTAGAGAAGGCCGGCGCGCCCGCGAGGACCGTCGCGATCTGGTACGACCATGACATGAAGAATAACGAGGGCACCAAATGGCTGCGCGACGTGCGGCAGTGGTGGCGCGCCTCGGGCCGTTCGATGCGTTTTCCGGCCAATGGCGTGACGGGTGCGACGCGCGCGCCGGGCACGCACAGGATATCCTTCAGCCGCGCGCAGCTCGGCGCGCAGGCGTCCGGCGACTATGTCCTGGTGATCGAGGCTGCGCGCGAAGTCGGCGGGCGCGAGTTGCTGCGCATTCCGTTCCGCTGGCCCGCCAAGGCCGGCGCCGGGGGGCGCGCGGTGGGCAAGGCCGAACTTGGCACCGTTTCGATTTCCTTCCGTTGATCAAGAGAGGACCGATCATGAAGACCCGATTGCTGATCGCCGCGAGTGCCGCGCTGGCCCTTTTCGCCGCAGCGCCCGCGCAGGCGCACCGCCAATGGATGCTGCCGTCCTCGACCGTGCTGTCGGGCGACGATGCGTGGGTGACGGTTGATGCCGCCGTTTCGAACGACCTGTTCTATTTCGAGCATCAGCCGCTGCGGCTCGACGCGATGAAGGCATGGGCGCCCGACGGCAGCGAAGCGCCGATCGCGAACAAGGCGACCGGCCGCTATCGCAGCACCTTCGACGTGCATCTGACGCAGAAGGGGACGTGGCGCATCGCCTCGGTCGCCGACATGCTGATGGGCAGCTATGATCTGGACGGCAAGACCGAACGCCTGCCGCGCGGGACGACGGCGGCCAATCTGGCCGAGCGCCTGCCCGCCGGGGCGACCAATGTGCGAACCGCCGAGGCGAACAACCGCAACGAGATTTTCGTGACGTTGGGTGAGCCGACGACGACGCTGTTCGCCCCGACCGGCAAGGGGATCGAGCTGGTGCCGGTGACGCACCCAAATGATCTGTTCGCGGGCGAAACCGCGACCTTTCAGTTCCTGCTCGACGGCAAGCCCGCGGCGGGCCTGCCCGTCACGGTGATCCCGGGCGGTATCCGCTACCGCGACCAGCTGGGCCAGATGGTCCTCAAGACCGGTGCTGACGGCAAGGTCGCGATCAGCTGGCTCGAACCGGGTATGTACTGGCTCAACGTCACCACGCCGCAGGCGGAGCGCGAAGAGGGCGCGGGCGGCCCGCCGCCGCTTGCCCGCCGCGCAAGCTATGTGACGACGCTCGAGGTCATGGCGCCCTGACCGACCGGATATTGATCCCCCGGGCGCTGACGCCCGCCGCCTTTGCGGCGCGCCGTCCGGGGGTGCCGGTCCGGAGCTTTTCGGGACGGACAATGGGCACAAGCTGGTCGTTGCAGGCGGTCGACGCACCGGCGTCGGCGGGCGAAAGCGTCCGGCGCGCGCTCGATCGCGTCGTGCGGCAGATGAGCCAGTGGGAAGCGGAATCGGACCTGTCGCGCCTGAACCGCGCGCCCGCGGGGGAATGGCACGCGATCCCGCCTGAATTTGCGCGCGTGATGGCTGCGGCGACCGCGATCGCCGAAGCGAGCGGCGGCGCGTTCAATCCGGCGCTGGGTCTGCTGACCGAACGCTGGGGCTTCGGTGCGGCGGGGCCGGTCGCTGCGGTGCCCGAGATCGCACCGCCCGATGCGCCGCCTGACATTGCCTTCGATGCCGCGGCGGCGCGCGTCCGGCGCGGGACGGGGGCGGCGCTCGACCTGTCGGGGATCGCCAAGGGATTCGGCGCCGATCTTGCTGCCGAGCAGCTGCTCGCGAGCGGGGTGCGCCATTTCCTGATCGAAGTCGGGGGCGAATTGCGCGGCGAGGGGCTGCAGCCCGACGCACAGCCCTGGTGGGTCGATGTCGAGCCGCCGCCCGGCCAGTCGCTCGCGCCCTGGCGGCTCGCGCTGCACGACCTGTCGGTCGCGACCTCGGGCAATTACCGGCGCGGCTTTACCGACGGCTGCCGCCATTATTCGCACAGCTTCGATCCGCGCAGCGGGCGCCCGCTCGTCAACGGCGTGGCGTCGGTGACGGTGGTGCATCGCAGCTGCATGATCGCCGACGGCTGGGCGACCGCGCTCACCGTCGTTGGTCCTGAGCAGGGCATGGCGCTTGCCGATGCGCAGGGTCTTGCGATACAGATGATCGCGGACGGCCGCGAATATGTCTCGCGTGAGTGGCGCGCGATGCTGGATTAGGAACGCCAGGCCTTCAGGCGTCGGCCCATTGGCGCAGCAGATTGTGATAGACGCCGGTCAGACGGACGACGGTCGGATCGCCCTGACCCATTGCCGCGGCAGCGCCCTGAACCCCCAGGTCGAGGTCGAACAGCAGGTTGCGCTGCGCCTGATCGCGGATCATCGACTGGATCCACATGAAACTGGCGACACGGACGCCGCCCGTGACCGGTTCGACGCGGTGAACGGTGCTCGACGGATAGAGGATGAGGTGGCCGGCGGGGAGCTTGACGCCGGGCGCATCGGCCATGCCGTCGATGACCAGGCCTCCGCCTTCATAGCTGTCTGGGTCGGCCAGAAACAGCGTCGCCGACAGATCGCTGCGAATCCGGAAATCGGTGCCGCGGCGCATCCGCACGGCATTGTCGATATGATCGCCGAACGCCTCGCCGCCCGAATAGCGGTTGAAGAAAGGCGGATAGATTTTGAGCGGCAGCGCCGCCGCCATGAACAGCGGCGAGCGGCCGAGCGCGTCGATCACCATCCGGCCCGCCTCGACCGCCGCGTCGCCGAATTCGGGAAGCTGCTGGTTGCGCTTCGCCAGTGCCGCCTGCGGTCCCGATGTCTCGTTGCCGTCGATCCAGTCGGCGCGGTCGAGGATGGTGCGGAGCGCCTTGACGCCCTCGGCATCGATGAGGTCGGGAATGATGCGGATCATGCGCGTTACTAAGCCGAAAAGCCCGGGCGCGGCAATCGCCGCGCCCGGGGTTGCAATCAGAATTTGTAGAAGAGGCTGAGGACCGCCGAGCGTTCCTCGCCGGGCGTCGCCCAGCCGCCGGTGACGACGCCGGTGGTGCTGTTCACATTGTTGCGCACGCCGGTGTAATAATCCTCGTTGGTCAGGTTCGACACATTGAGCTGCGCCACCAGACCGTTGCCGAATTCATAGGACACGAACGCGCGGTGGATCAGATAATCGTCGACGAAATATTGCGAGCGCTGCGCCATGTTGCGCTGGCTGGTCGCAAAGCTGCCCTGATAGGTCAGGCCATAGCCAATCTGCAGCCCGAACGGCAGCGTGTAGGTGGTGAACAGGCTGCCCGAATGTTTCGGGGTCTGGATCAGCCGGTCGCCCGCCTGCGGATCGGGCAGCGCGGCGCTGTTGGTGCAGGTGCCGCCGCCGGGGTTGGCGATGCAATAGTCCGACACGCTCTGCCGCACCGTTCCGTCGAGATAGGTGTAATTGGCGAAGATCGACCAGTTGGGCGTGATCGCGCCGGTCAGGCCGAGCGCGAAGCCGTCGACGCGCGACTTGCCGTCGAGCACCTGCAGCGAGCTGGGCAGTGAGGCGTCGTTCGACGGCACGCGGTAATTGCTGCGTTCGTTGCGGAACAGAGCGGCGGTGAGCAGCAGCTTCTTGTCCATGAGCTCGGCCTTCGCCCCGATCTCGTAAGTGCGGCCGCTTTCGGGCGCGACATCGCAATTGGTGCCGCAGCCGAGCCGGACCGTCGCCGACGACGGCGTCTTGCTGTTGCCATAGGCAGCATAGAGGCTGACATTTTCGACCGGGTGGAACACCGCGCCGACGCGATAGGAAAAGAGATTTTCGTCGCTTATCTGGTCGGCGCCGCGGGTGTAGACCGCGCCGGTTGCGGGCGTCGTTATGGTGTCCGCGCGGAATTTGGCGCGCGAATTTTCATAGCGCAGCCCGGCGTTCAGTTCAAACATCGGCGACAGCTCGAGCGTGTCGAAGGCGTAAATCGCCCAGCCGCGCGTATCGCCATAGCTGTTGCCGGTGCGGACATAATTGACCGGGCCCGACCAATAGGTGTCGGGGTTCGACAAGCTGATCGGTCCCTGCACGGGATTGGGCGTGGCGCCGCCCGCGTTGCGCAGCAATTGCGCAACCTCGATCGAATAATCCTCCTGGCTCAGCGAGCCGCCGATGACCAGCGTGTTGTGGATGCCGCCCTGGGTACCGCTGACGATGGTGAGGTCGGTCTGGTTGTAGAGCAGTTCGTTGAGCTGATCGCGGACCAGTCCGCGCGGTCCGGCGGGGTAATAATTGCCCGGCATATCCTGGCCGCTGGGGCAGGGGACGCCGACGGTCGCATCGGGCGCCGCACCGATCGGCTGCAGGCCGCTGGCCAGGCAGAAGACACCCTGCGGCGCGCTCGTCTGGCTATCTTGGTGGACGCGCTGCCAACGCGTGAGGTTACGGATCGACACGGCATCGCTGAACGCGTGGCGGAAGGTTGCGGTGAAGCGGTCGACCTTGGTCTTCTGTTCGTCCAGATTGACGATGCCGAAATAGGAGCTGTCATCGACCCCCGGCAGCGGGCCATCGTTCACGCCGCTCAGGAAATAGGGGACGCCATAGATCGGCGTGTTGTCGTCATCCTGGTGAATATAGGCGAGGATCAGGCTGGTGTCGCTGTCGACGCCGATGGTGATCGATGGCGCCACGCCCCAGCGCTGATAGGATTCGACGTCGCGGCCGGGCACGTCATTTTCATGATACATGGCGTTGAGGCGCACCGCGATCAGCTCGCTGAGTCGCCAGTTGCTGTCGACCGCCGCCCGATAATAATTGTCGGTGCCTACCGCGGCCTGCACCGTCGTCGCATCGCGCGCGAAGGGAATCTTGCTGACGAGATTGATCGTCCCGCCGACGCTGCCCGATCCGTTGAAGACCGAGTTGGCGCCGTTGTAGACTTCGATCTGCTGGAGGTTGAACGGGTCGGTCCGGCTGTATTGTGCGCTGTCGCGCACGCCGTCGACGGTGATGTCGTTGCTCGCCGAATAGCCGCGCAGGTTGATCGAATCGCCATAGCCGCCGCCGCCTTCGCCCGCGCCGAAGGTGATGCCCGGAATCGTCGAAAGCGCGTCGCGCAGCGTGAGCAGATTCTGCTGCCTGATCTGTTCCTCCGACACCACGGTCACCGTCTGCGGCGTGTCGACGATCGGCGCGGTCGATTTGGGCGTTTCCACCGCGACGCCATTGGTGCCGGTGACGATGATATTTTCCCGATAGCCGGGCGCATCCTGCGCATCGTCGGCGGTCGCGGCAAGCGCGGGCGCGCTGACGAGGCTGCCGACGCAGGAGAGAGCGAGGAAAGAAACAGGCTTCACGGTGTTACCCCCTTATGGTTGTTGTTGGGGGTCCGCTATTGAGAGTCGTTCGCAGAGTCAACAATAATGCGAATCGTTCGCGATAATGTCGCGACTTTTTCACAGGTGGTGGCAGTGATCGGGGTGTGGCTACGCCTGCGGGGCGGTGACTAGCGCCGTGGCTCGAGCCACCAGCTCTGCCGCCAGCCATAGGGGCTGGCGACGGGTTCGCCGCGCGCATTGGTCGCGGGCCGGAAGCGAAAGCGCGCCTCGATCAGCCGGCACGTGGTCGAATCGAGCGAGGCATCGCCGCTCGATCGGCTGACCCGGCATCCGCTGACGCGGCCGCTGGCCTCGATGGTGAAGCGTACTTCGACGACCCCGCCGATATGCGCGCGGCGCGCCTCACGGGGATAGTCATTGTCTTCGATCGTTCCGCTGCGCCACACGGCGCGCGTGCCGCCGCCGGTTCCGCTGCCTGCACCGCCGGACCCGGTGCCGTCGCCGCGTCCGCCCGCGCCCGATCCGGGGCCCGGGGTTGGGGTCGCGCCCGCCGATGGATCGCTGCCGCTGCCGGGCTGCGGTGCCGCCGCGACCGGAGGCGGATCGGGCGGGACGATCCGGGGCTTGGGCGCTGCGACCGCCGCGGCCTTGGCAAAGCGGTTCGCCGCCGACGCCTTGCCGCTCGCCGCGTCGCTTTTCGCCGGAGCGGGGGTCGCGGGTGTCGGCGGAGGTTTCGGTGCGGGGAGCGCGATGGCGCTGATCGCCTCGCCGGCCTTGCGGATTACCGCAATGTCGAGGCTGCTGACGAGCGCGGCGCCGACCAGCAGCGCGGCCATTGCCGCGCCGCCGCCTGCCAGGGCGCGCTGCCGCGCCGGAAGCTGTCCGCTATATGCCATCGCCCGATCCCGGCGCGCGCCCATCGCGCGGCTTCGGGGCCAATATTAAAGGAAATCGTCTAGCGTGGACATGAACCGCTCGAACTGGTCGTGGTGCAGCCAGTGGCCGGCGTTCTCGAACTCGATGACCTGCGCGGACTTGAAATGTGCGATCCGACCGTCCTTCGCCGGGTTCGACGCCCAGCTGTTGGCGCCATAGAGCAGTAGCGTCGGGCATGTGATTTCCGCCCACAGCGACGCGATTTCGTCGTGCGACAGATCGAAAACCGACCAGATGTTGAGATAATTGTCGAACTTCCAGCTCCACGTCCCATCCTCGTTGCGGCTGACGCCGTGGATGGTCAGGTGACGCGCCTGTTCGGGGGTCAGATAGGCATTTTCGCCCATCATCCGCGCCAGCGCATCGTCGAGCGTCGGATAACGGCGCGGCGAACGGCCCGCCGCCTGTCGTTTGTCGTCGATCCATTTGCGGAACCGGTCGGCGACCGGGGTTGCGAGGCGTTCGGCGATCAGCTTGGGCGAGGGGCCAAGCCCCTCGATCGCGACGAGCTTGGATACGGTGTCCGGATAGAGCCCGGTGTAGCGCAATGCGACATTGCCGCCCATCGAATGCGACACGATCGTCACCGGCGACAGATCGAGCTGGTGGATGAGCTGCGCCAGGTCATAGACGAAGGCGTCCATGTCGTAATTGCCGTCGGGCGACCAGGCGCTGTCGCCATGGCCGCGCAGGTCGGGCGCGATGACATGATAGCGATCGCGCAGCTTTTCGGCGACCCAGTCCCAGTTGCGGCAATGATCGCGCCCGCCATGCACGAGAAGCAAGGGCGGCGCGTCGGCATTGCCCCAATCGACATAGTGCAGCTTCAACCGCTGCGAGATGTAGGAGTGCGACGTGGGGCCACTTGCCATCTGATCATCCTTGCTGTCTGGTTGCGTTTCAAAAGGCGACCGAATCCGATCCGTCAACCCCGCATGGGGCGGCGGCGCGGGGCGAAGGCGCTGAAACAGCGAAGGGAAGAGTGAGGCCATGACCAGTTTTCGCGACAATCTGCTCGCCGGCAAGACCGCTTTCGTGGCGGGCGGCACGAGCGGCATCAACCTTGGCATTGCCAAGCGTTTTGCCGAATTGGGCGCGCGCGTTGCCGTCGCGGGGCGCGATCCCGACAAGGCGCGCCGCGCCGCCGACGAAATCGGCCATGACGCGATCGGGCTGTCGGGCGATGTGCGCGATTATGGCGCGATTCGCGGGGTGATGGAGACGGTCGCGGACAAGTTCGGCCCGATGGACATCGTCATATCGGGCGCCGCGGGCAATTTCCTCGCGCCGGTGCTCGGCATGTCGGCCAACGCCTTTCGCACCGTGGTCGATATCGATCTAAACGGCACCTTCAACGTGTTTCGCGGCTGCCACGATCTGCTCAACAAGCCGGGTGCCTCGCTGATCGCGATCACCGCAGGGCAGGCGGTCAATGCCTCGGCGCTGCAGGCGCATGCCTGTGCGGCGAAGGCGGGGATCAACCAGCTCGTGCGGGTGCTGGCGCTCGAATGGGGCCCCGATGTCCGCGTCAACGGCATCTCGCCGGGACCGATCGCCGACACCGAGGGCATGAAACGGCTCGCGCCCGACGATGCGACGCGCGAGGCGCATTATGCCCGCATCGCGATGAAGCGCTGGGGCAAGGTTTCGGAGGTCGCCGAATCGGCGGTTTTCCTCTGCTCGCCCGCCGCGAGCTATATCACCGGAACGATCCTCGACTGCGATGGCGGTAGCCAGGTGGGCGACGCATCGCGGCTCGACCTGGCGCGCGGCATGGCCTGAGGCTCGCCGCGAGCGCTGCCGTCAGTCGCGGCTCTCGACCCGGATGACCGCCGTCATCGGCAACGTGCCGTACAGGTGTGGGAAAAGCTGGCCGCCGCGCGACTCTTCCCAGCGCACCGCCTTGCCGAGCTGCGCGAGGTCGACCTCGGCGATCACCAGCCCCTGCTGCCCGGCAAAATGTTTGGCGAGCGTTTCGGCAAGCTGCTCGGCGGTCGACATGTGGATATAGCCGTCGGCATGGTCCACGGGGGCGCCGTGGAACAGGCCTTCGCGCTCGAAATCCATCCACTGGTCGGCGGTCAGCACCTTGAAGGCGGTGCCGGCGGTCATTCGCCGGCGCCCTCCGGTCCCGCGTCGGTGGTCCCGCCGGCGACCGCTTCCGTTGCCTCCGCCGGGGCGTCGGCCGCATCGAGTGCTTCGTCCTCGCTATCCTCGATCAGCGCCGCCGATACGACATGTTCGTCCTTGGCAACGTCGAACAGCCGCACGCCCGCCGATCCGCGGCCGATGACGCGCAGGCTGTCGAGCCCCATGCGAATGAGCTTCGCCTGATCGGTCACGAGCATCAGCTGATGCGCCTGCGTTGCCGGGAAGCTCGCCACGACGGGGCCGTTGCGGCCGATATTGTCGATATTGGTGATCCCCTGGCCGCCGCGACCGGTGCGGCGATATTCATAGGCGGAGGACAGCTTGCCATAGCCGTTGGCGCAGATCGTCAGGATGAACTGTTCGCGTGCGGCGAGCTCGTCCATCCGGTCGGCCGGCAGCGTCGGCGCGTTTTCATTGTCTTTCCACGGGGCGGCGCGCAGATAGGCTTCGCGCTCCTCGCTGCTGGTGCCGACGCGGTGGAGGATCGAGAGCGAGATCACCTCGTCGCCGTCCGCCAGACGCATACCGCGCACGCCGGTCGAATTACGGCTCTGGAATTCGCGCACATCGTCACCGGCGAAGCGGATCGCCTTGCCTTGCCGCGTCGCGAGCAGCACATCGTCGCTTTCGTCGAGCAGCGCGACGCCGATCAAGCGGTCGTCTTCGTCCTCGCCTTCGAACTTCATCGCGATTTTGCCGTTCGACGGAACGTTGGTGAAAGCGTCCATGCTGTTGCGACGCACGCTCCCCTTCGCGGTCGCGAACATGACGTGGAGCTTGCCCCATTCGCCCTCGTCCTCGGGCAATGGGAGGACCGTCGAGATCGTCTCGCCCTGCGCGAGCGGGAGCAGGTTGATCATAGGTCGGCCGCGCGTGGCCGGCCCGCCTTCGGGCAGGCGCCATACCTTCATGCGATAGACCTTGCCCGCGGTGGAGAAGAACAGCACCGGCGTGTGCGTCGAGGTGACGAACAATTCGGTGACGACATCCTCGTCCTTCGTTGCCATGCCGGCGCGGCCCTTGCCGCCGCGACGCTGGGCGCGGAAGGTGTCGAGCGGGGTGCGCTTGATATAGCCGTCGAGGGTGACGGTAACGACCATCTCCTCGCGCTCGATCAGATCCTCGTCGTCGATGCCATCGGCGGCGGGGGCGACGAGCGTCTTGCGCGGGGTGGCGAATTCGTCGCGCACCGCGACCAGCTCTTCCCGCATCACGCCATAGAGTTTGACGCGGTCGGCGAGGATCGAAAGCAGTTCCTCAATCTCGGTCGCCAACTCGCCGAGTTCCTTGCCGATTTCGTCGCGACCCAGCGCGGTCAGACGATGCAGGCGGAGGTCAAGGATCGCCTTCACCTGTATTTCGGAAAGACGATAGGTCGCGGTGTCCTCCATCTCGCCCTCGATCGCTTCGACGAGGCGGATATAGGGCGCGATTTCGCCGATCGGCCATTCGCGCGCGAGCAGCGCTTCGCGGGCCGCTGCGGGCGAGTTCGAGCCGCGGATGATGCGCACAACCTCGTCGAGATTGCTGACCGCGACCACAAGGCCGAGCAAGATGTGCGCCCGGTCGCGCGCCTTGGCGAGTTCGAATTTGCAGCGGCGGGTGATGACCTCTTCGCGGAAGGCGATGAAGGCCGAAAGAATATCCTTCAGCCCCATCATTTCAGGGCGGCCGCCACGGATCGCGAGCATGTTCGCGGGGAAGCTCGACTGCGCCGGGGTGTGGCGCCAGAGTTGGTTCAGGACGACCTCGGCGGTGGCGTCGCGCTTCAGCTCGATAACGACGCGCACGCCCTCGCGGTTCGATTCGTCGCGGATGTCGGCGACGCCCTCGATGCGCTTGTCGCGCGCCGCCTCGGCGATCTTCTCGACGAGTCCGGACTTGCCGACCTGAAAAGGAATGGACGTCAGAACTATCGATTGGCGGTCGTTCCTGCCTTCCTCGATGATATGCGTCGCACGCATCATGATCGAGCCGCGGCCGGTGGCATAGGCGTTGCGCGCGCCGCCCTGGCCGAGCATCATCGCGCCGGTCGGGAAATCGGGGCCGGGGACGATCGCCATCAGATCTTCGAGGGTGATGTCCGGACCGCCCTCGAGCTGGCGGTCGATCATCGCGAGCGTCGCATCGACGACTTCGCCAAGATTGTGCGGCGGGATGTTGGTCGCCATGCCGACCGCGATGCCGCCCGCGCCGTTGACGAGAAGGTTCGGGAAACGCGCCGGGAGCACCGTCGGCTCTTCGCGGCTCGCGTCATAGTTGGGCTGGAAGTCGACGGTATCCTTGTCGAGGTCGTTCAGCAGCACCATCGCGGTCTTGGCAAGGCGCGCTTCGGTGTAGCGCATCGACGCCGGCGGATCGGGGTCCATCGAGCCGAAATTGCCCTGGCCGTCGATCAGCGGCACGCGGAGCGACCAGTCCTGCGTCATGCGGGCGAGAGCGTCGTAGATCGCACTGTCGCCGTGCGGGTGGTAGTTACCCATGACGTCGCCGACGATCTTCGCCGATTTCTTGTAGGGGCGGCCGGGAATGAAGCCGCCTTCCTGCGCCGCGTAGAGGATGCGGCGATGCACCGGCTTCAACCCGTCGCGCACGTCGGGCAGCGCGCGGCTGACGATTACGCTCATCGCGTAATCGAGGTAAGACGTCTTCATTTCGTCTACGATGTTGATCGGCGAAATGCCGTCGTCGGACGGCGGCAAATGCGTATTTTCTTCGGTCAAAGCCCGGCCTTCTGTTGCGCTATCGGGAGATGCTTCGGGCCTAGCCCATGACCGGCGTCTTTGCCAGCGATTCGGTGCCTTTCAGCGTGATTTTTTCGTGGCTCGGCAACGCTTTTGCGCGGGGCGGGAAGGATGACGTCATGGCGGTGCTTGCGCAGATGATCGCTTGCCAATCGATCCTTCGCGCCTAAAGGTCGGCGGCGATGAGCTGTGCTGCAAATGGGGGGCGCCGATGGCCTTGATCGCGCTGGTCGGCGCCAGCGAAATGCTGCCCGACGGCGGCCTGCGCGCGCTCGTCGCGATTGCGGGCGAGACACTGATCGAGCGGCAGGCGGCGCGGCTTGCCGACGTCGGGGTCACGCATATCGCCGTGGCCGTCGCGGCGGTGCCGGCCGACCTGCTGGCAACGTGCGACCGGATCCGCCGCCGCGGGATGAAGGTGACGCCGGTGCGCGAGGCGAGCGACCTGATGGCGCTGGTCGAGGGCGACGATCGCATCATCCTCGTCGCCGACGGTTTGCGCGCGGGCAGCGCCCATTATGCCGCGATCGCCAAGCCCGGTTCGCCGGCGATCCTCGTCACCGCCGATACGCTGCTGACGCAGGGGTTCGAACGCATCGACGCGACCCGGCGCTGGGGCGGGCTTGCCTGTATTTCGGATGCGATGGTGCGCGATCTCGCCGAGATGCCCGGCGAGTGGGACGTAATGCTGACGCTGCTGCGCATGGCGGTGCAGACCGGCGCGCGCCGCCTCTATTGCGAACCCGCGCTGTTCGAACAGGGCGACATCGCGATCGTCACCGACCGGCCGACGGCAGCGCTGATCGAGCAATCGAGCCTGCAACAGGTCGATTATGGCGGCATGGGGCTCGGCCGCTCGGCGGTCATGATGCCGTTGATCCGGCTTGCGGGGCCGCTGCTCGTGCGATCGCCGAAAACTGCGCGCTATCTGCCCTATGCGACCGCTCTGCTCTGGATCGGCGTTGCGCTGCTCGCCGCGAGCGGGCTGGCGGCGGCGGGGGCGCTCGTCGCGGTGTTCGGCGGCCTCTGCCTCGCCGCGATGCGCTTTCTTGCCTCCTTTCGCGCCCAGAGCGCGGCGCACGACCGGGTACGCGCGACCATCCGCAGTTTTGCGTGGCTGTTGCTGGCGGCCTTTCCCTGGCTGCTCTCGCTCGGCGGGGCGGGGCACGCGATGCCGCGCTTTTCGGAAGCGGCGCTTGCGCCATGCCTTGCCGCGACGATCCTGCTCGCGCGCCTGCTCTATGAGGATGCGGGCGAAAAGCGGCGCTTTCACTGGCTGCTTCCCGACGCCGATCAGGCATGGATCATGCTCGCCCCCGCGCTGGTTTTCGGCGCGGCGCCGCTGATGTTCGCGATCCTTCCGCTGTTGGCGCTGTTCCAGATTTTGCTCTGGATGCGCCTCGCGCGGCGACCGGAGGCCAAGTAGAACAAAGGCCTTCAAGGTTTAATGCCTATTAACGACATGCTGCTATCCGCGAGCGTGCATGGCTGAATCCTTCCCCTCGACCGGTCTCGATCTGCCGTCGCCGACGCTGTCGGCGCGGCTGCGCGAACTGGCAGCCTATCTGGCGGCGCCGACCGCGGGGCATCTGACCGAGGAACAGCGCGCGCTGTCGCTGGGAATTGCCCGGCGGCTCGTCACGACGCTGGCGGCTGAACTCGATGTCGGGATCGATGGCGCGGCGCTGTGGGACGACTGGCTTGCGGGCGGAATTCCCTCGGCCGAGCGACTGGCCCCGGCCTGTTTCGCGCGCGCCGAAGAACATCGCTGGCGGCAGCAATCGGCGCAGCGCGCGCCGACGGTGTCGCCGGGCGCAGCCGAAACCGCTGAGGCTGCGCCGGCTGCGGACGAAAGCGAGCTCAGCGATACCGATCGGGCCTTTCTTGCGCTGCGGATTGCGGACGGGCGCCGCTTTGACGCGCTCGGAAACCCGGCGATCGCGGTCGCCGATCTCGATCCCGACGTGCTCCGCGCGCTGCTGCTCGATATTGCGGCGTGGTGGCTGGCGCGGGACGAAGGCGACGGCGATCGCGCGGCGGCGCTCGGCGACGCGGTAAGGACGACCGGCGAGGCACAGCAGAGTGCCACCGGAATCGACGCCGAAGCAAAGGCTTATCACGCCCTACTGGTCGCGAATGGAGATTTGTCCGCAGTGGCGGCGGGAACCATCGCGCGAAACGACTGGCCGACGCTTGTTGCGCTGGCCGCGGCGGCGGGCAAACGGCGCTATGCCGATATGGCGCTAGCGCTGATCACTGCCGAAGCGGCCGCACTGCCGGTCCTTCTTGCACCGTTGCGGCTCGATTCGGCTGCGCTGGCGCCGCTCGAGGCGTCGCTCGCGATGCTGCCGGCGCGGGCGCTGGCCGGCGATGATGCCGGTTCAGGGACCGCGGTATGAGCGGCGAACGCATCATTCGCGGCCGCGTCGACGCCAGCGGGGCGCTCGTCAGCGCCGATCCCTCGCTGCTGCGGCTGCAACAGCGCGCCGGGGCGGGGCTTGGCCGTCCGCTGGCGCTGCCGCAGCTCGCGCGGCTCGTCGCGCTGGCGCAGCGGCTCCAGCGCGACATCAGCCGGCCGCTCTATGCCGCCGACGATCATAGCGACATTCATGCGCTGGTGCGCATTGCCCCCGATGCCGATGGCGCGGCGATCGAGATCAGCGACTGGCGCACACGCCCGGTCGTGATGCCGCAGACGCCGCCGGTCGCCGACGTGGGAATTGTTCCGCACGGATGGGCGTGGGAATGCGACCAGCATCTGCGCGTCGTGGCGCTGCGCGCCGGGGCGGAGGCTCCGTCGATCCCCGCCGGTTGGGAGGGGCGGTCGCTGTCCGAATTGTTCGAGCTTCAACCCGATGCCGACGGGCGCTTTGCGGTGCTGCGCGCGCTCGCGCGGCAGGCAAGCTTCGAAGGCCAGCGCGTTCGCGTCGAGATCGGCGGCGCGCCGCTGACGATGACCGTGGCGGGCGAGGCGCTCTTCGACGCGGCGGGGGGCTTTACCGGTTTTCGCGGCATGGCGACACGCGATACCGAAACGGTGGGCGCTGCGCCGACGTCCGGCACCATCGATCCCGCCTTCGGCTCGCTGCCGCTGTCGGATCCGCAATTCGGGCGGCGAATCGACGGCGCGCTGCGCGGTCCGCTCAGCCGCATCATCGCGACTGCGGAGACGATCCATGGTCAGTTCGACGGCCCGATCCGCGCCGACTATGCCCGTTATGCCGGCGATATCGCCCATGCGGGCCGGCATTTGCTCGGCCTCGTCGACGATCTTGCCGACTTGCAGAATATCGAACGCCCGGGGTTCAAGGCGGCGCGCGATGAAATCGACCTGGGCGATCTGGCGCGCCGCGCAGTCGGCCTGCTCGGCATGAAAGCGGAGGAAAAGGGTATCCGCATCGACGCGCCGCGTACCGACGACCGGATGCCCGCCTATGGCGAGTTCCGCCGCGTGCTTCAGGTGCTGCTCAATCTGCTCGGCAATGCGATCCGCTATTCGCCCGAACAGTCGCAAATCTGGATTCGCGTCGACCGCGAAGGCGACCGCGCCATGGTGACGGTCGCCGATCAGGGGCAGGGGATTGCCACCGACCAGCAGGCGGTGGTGTTCGAAAAATTCGAACGGCTTGGTCGCACCGACAGCGGCGGATCGGGGCTTGGCCTCTATATTGCGCGCCGCCTGGCGCGCGCGATGGACGGCGACCTCACCGTCGACAGCGCCCCCGGCCAGGGCGCCCGCTTCACCTTGAGCCTGCCCGCGCGCGAAGCTTAGCCGAGCAGCAGCGCCCTCGTCGCCGCTTCGACATCGGCGTGGCGCATCAGGCTTTCCCCGACCAGAAAGGCGCGAACGCCGCTCTGCGCAAGCCGTGCGCAATCGGCGTGGCTCGCGATGCCGCTTTCGCCGACGAGCAGGGTTCCGGCGGGAACAAGTTTCGCCAGCCGTTCGGTGACGCCAAGATCGGTTTCGAAGCTGCGCAAGTCGCGATTGTTGACGCCGATGAGCCGCGACCTGAGCTGCGTCAACGCGCGGCCGAGTTCGGCCTCGTCATGCACTTCAACGAGCACGTCCATGCCGCGTTCGACCGCCGCCGCCTCGATCTCGCGCATCGCGCCGTCATCCAGCGCCGCGACGATGATCAGGATTGCATCGGCGCCGATCGCGCGCGCTTCGGCGACCTGCCACGGATCGATCATGAAATCCTTGCGCAGCGCGGGTAGCGGGCAGGCGGCGCGCGCGGCGATCAGATAATCCTCATGCCCCTGAAAATAGGGGGCGTCGGTCAGCACCGACAGGCAGCCCGCGCCGCCGGCGGCATAGGCGCGGGCATGGTCGGCGGGAGAAAAATCTTCGCGGATCAGCCCTTTGGACGGCGATGCTTTCTTGACTTCGGCAATCAGGCCATAGCCGCCCGCGTCGATCTTGCGGCGCAGCGCGGCGGCAAAGCCGCGCACGGGCCCGGCATTGACGGCATCGAGATCGGCGAGCGTGTGCTGCGCACGGCGCGCGGCGACTTCGCCGGCCTTGGTTTCGAGGATCTGGGTGAGCTTGTTCATTTATACGCGATCCAGCAGTTGAGCAGCGCGTTGGCGAGCCCCTTTTCGATGGCTTCGGCGGCCTCCTCGACCCCGTCCGCCAGCGTGTTGACCGCGCCCGCGACCATGAGCGCTTCGGCGGCATTGTAGAGAACGGCATCGCGATAGGCGCCGGGTTCCCCCTGGAGCAGCGCGCGCAGCGCCTTGGCATTATAGCTTGCGTCACCGCCACGGATCGCCGCAATCGGATGCGTCGGCAGTCCGGCGTCGGCGGCGCTGCTGCGCTGCATCTGCACCCCGGCGCGTGTGACCACCGCCACCTCGTTGCCGCCCGCGAGCGACAGTTCGTCGAGCCCCTCGTCGCCCGAGACGACCCGCGAATGATCGGTGCCAAGCTGGTGCAGCGCGCCGGCATAGACAGGGACATAGGCGGGACGCGCGATGCCGACGAGCTGGCGCGTGACGCGCGCCGGATTGGCGAGCGGCCCCATCAGGTTGAAGATGGTGCGGCGGCCGATCGCTTTGCGGATCGGCTGGATGCGCGCCATCGCGGGATGGTGGTTCGCCGCGAACAGAAAGCAGATGCCAAGGTCGGCGAGCTGGGCCTCGGCCATCCGGCCCGCGCGCGCCATGTCGAGGCCGAGCGCCTCGAGCGTGTCGGCGGCACCTGCCTTTGACGAAGCCGCGCGATTTCCGTGCTTTGCAACGGGTACTTCGCATGCTGCAACGACCAGCGATACGGCGGTGGAGACGTTGAGCGTGTGGTGGCCGTCGCCGCCGGTGCCGCAGACGTCGATGGCGCCCTCGGGCGCGGCGATCGGGATCAGCCGGTCGCGCATCGCCTGCGCGGCGGCCACGATTTCGACCGTCGTCTCGCCGCGGTCGGACAGCGCAACCAGAAAGGCCGCGACCTCCTCGTCGCTGCCGCCGCCATCGAGCATCGTCGCAAACGCGCGCGCCGCCTCATCGGGCGCGAGCTGTCCCGTCGGGTCGGGAAAGGGACCGAAGCGGCTCATGCCGCCTGGCGGGCGCGAACCGGCAGCCCGGCGATCGTGAGAAAGTTGGCGAGCATCGCATGACCATGCTCGGTCGCGATGCTTTCGGGGTGGAATTGCACGCTGTGGATCGGCAGGTCGACGTGCCGGAACCCCATCACCGCCCCATCGTCGCTCGTCGCATTGATCGCGAGGCAGTCGGGAATGTCGACGACCTCGAGGCTGTGATAACGGGTCGCGGTGAAGGGCGAGGGCAGGCCGGCGAACAGTCCCGTGCCATCGTGGCAGACCGGCGAGGTCTTGCCGTGCATCAGATGCCCGCGCTGGACGGTTGCGCCGAAATGCTGGCCGATCGCCTGATGCCCCAGGCAGACGCCGAGCAGCGGTCGCCGCGCGGCGGCGCAGGCGGCAACGAGGTCGAGACTGATCCCGGCTTCGTTCGGCGTGCACGGCCCCGGCGAGATCAGCATCGCTTCGGCCCCGGTCGCCAGCGCCTCGGCGGCGGTCAGATCGTCGTTGCGCACCACGCGCACCTCGGCGCCGAGCTCGATCAGATAATGAACGAGGTTGAAGGTGAAGCTGTCGTAATTGTCGATGACCAGGATCATGGCGCGGCCCTAATGCTTTTGCGTAGCGGGGGGAAGGGATAGAAGCTTCGGCGGCCAAAAAGCCGGCTTTATTCGGCCATCAGCTTCGCGAGATCATCCTTCCAGAATTTCGCCCAGCTATGCGTGCCGTGCCCCTTGGTTTCGGGTGACGCGGGGATCAGGACATAGCGGGCCCTGGGCATCCGCGCGGCCGCCTGTTCGGCGATGCCATAGCCCGGGGGATTGATGAAATCGTCGGCCGAATTGACCCACAAAAGGGGCACGTCGATCTTTTCGATCCCCGCCCAGGGATTATAGGTTCGCGAGGCATCGAACTGATAGATAACGTCATTGGCATCGTTGCGGCCATAGCTGCGCGCAAAGGCGGCATCCTTATAGGCTTCGGCGGCGGCGCGGGTCGGATATTGCGCCTGCAGCGCATAGGGGTTCGATCCCGCAATCAGGCCGATCGAGGCGGCGGTCCGCAGACCCGCGGCAGGCTGCTGCGTGTAATTGCCTCCGTTCCACGCCGGGTCGGCCTTGATCGCATCGATGATCAGCGTCCGCCACATCCGGTTTTCGCCCGCTATTTCGACGGGCAGGCAAGCGAAGGGCGCGAGCCGTTTTGCAAAGCCCGGCCAGCTTTCGCCCCAGACAAAGGCGTGCATGCACCCCATCGAGGTGCCGAGGATGAGCTGGAGCTCGCCGATTCCCAGCTTTTCGGTGAGCAGCCGGTGCTGCGCCGCCACCATGTCATCATAGTCATATCTGGGAAAAGCCATGCGCATCCCGTCGCTCGGCTTCGACGATCCGCCATGACCGATATTGTCGGGCAGGATGATGTAATATTTTGCGGTGTCGAGCGGTTGGCCGGGACCGAATAATTCGCCCGCAAATTGGGGCTGGAGAAATTGTTTTCCCGTGCCGCCGGTGCCGTGGAGGATCATCACCGCATTGACGATTGCGCCGGTCGCGTCGCGCTGCGGCTTGCCGAGCGTCGTATAATGCATCTTGAGTTCGGGTAGTTTTTCGCCCGAACGGAAGGTGAAATCCTTCAGTATTGCATCGCCGTCGGTCGCGCCCTCGACCATCTGGGCCTGAGCGGGAAAAGCGGCGAGCAGCAGGGCGAGCGGGAGGAGGCGTTTCAGCATGAGCGCGACGCTAACGCACCGCACCCGCCGGTCAAGCTATTGTCCGTAACCCGGCGTGCCGGCCAGCTTCACCGCCTCGCGCGCGGCGGCGAACAGCGCGCCCGCCTTGGCCTCGCATTCGCGCTGTTCATAGGCGGGATCGCTGTCGGCGACGATGCCCGCGCCAGCCTGCGCGTACATCGTCCCGTCCTGCACGATCGCGGTACGCAGCACGATGCAGCTGTCCATATTGCCGTCGGGCGCGAAATAGCCGACGCCGCCGGCATAGGGCCCGCGCGCTTCGGCCTCGAGTTCGGCGATGATCTGGCACGCGCGCACCTTGGGCGCGCCGCTGACGGTTCCCGCCGGAAAGCCCGCGAACAGCGCGTCGATCGCATCCTTGCCGGGCGCGATGCGGCCGATGACGTTCGACACGATGTGCATCACATGGCTGTAGAATTCGACGGTATAGCTGTCGGTAACCGTCACGCTGCCGCCGACCGCGGCGCGGCCGACATCGTTGCGGCCAAGATCAAGCAGCATCAGATGCTCGGCGCGCTCCTTGGGGTCGGCGAGCAGGCTTTCGCGATTTTCGGCATCCTCGGCGCTGGTCCGGCCGCGCGGTCGCGTGCCCGCGATCGGGCGAATGGTGATCTCACCATCGCGCACGCGCACCAATATCTCGGGCGACGAACCAATCAGCGCAAAGCCCGGCAGGTCGAGGAAATAGAGGAAGGGTGAGGGGTTGATGCGCCGCAACGCCCGGTAGAGATCGAAAGGCGGCAGGTCGAAGGGTGTCGAGAAACGCTGCGACAACACCACCTGAAAAATGTCGCCCGCAGCGATAAATTCCTTCGCCGCCGCGACCATTTCGGCGAAGCGCTCGGGCGTCGTTGCCGGCTGCGCCGCGACCATGTCGGGGGTCAGTGCCGTTTCTGCCTTCGCGCTGTGCGCGCTCGCGCTCGACAGGCGGGCCGCAATGGTGTCGAGCCGGTCCTGTGCGCCCTCGATCATCCGGTCGATCGGCGCGTCGGGATCGGGCCAGATCGGCGCAATCAGGAACAGCTCGTCGGCCAAGCGGTCGAAGACGAGGATCGTCGTCGGGCGCACGAACACCATATCGGGCAGGTCCAGCCCAGCCCCCGCGGCGCGCGGGATGCGCTCGACAAGCCCGATCGTCTCATAGGCGAAGAAGCCGACGAGCGTCGCAAGCGCCTTCGGCAGCGCTTCGGGAACGTCAAAGCGACATTCGGCGACCAGATCGCGTAGTGCTTGCAGCGCCCCCGCCTCGACCGGGCGAAAGGCCTCGCGGTCATGGCGCCAGTCGCGGTTGATCCGCGCCGTGTCGCCAGTGACTTCGAAAAGCAGGTCGGGGTCGAGGCCGATCAGGCTGTAGCGTCCCCGCGTCTCGCCGCTTTCAACCGATTCAAGCACCCAGTCGCCGCGGCCGGGTTCGATAAGCTTGAGCGCTGCCGAAACCGGGGTTTCGACGTCGGCGATCATCCGCTGCCACACGACGGCGCCGCGCCCTGCGGCCAGCGCTTCGAGCGCGGCGGCCCTGCCTTCCAGCGCCACCGGGGTTATTCGCCGACCGGCGACGCGCCGGTCAGCTCCCTGGTGAGCTGGGTGACGAGATCCTTGTTGATCTTCACGCCGATGCGGCGCTTCGCCTCGGCAGCGAGCTGTTCGACCAGTTCGTTGCCGAAGGCCTGCGACAGCGGCTGCGCCATCGCGGCGATGCGCGCAGGCTCTATCTGCTTGGGATCGGGGCGGTTCACCTCGGTCAGCGACAGGACCATCCAGCCGCGGTTGCCGGGGATTTCGAGCGTCTTGACGCTGCCCTTCGCCATCGAGAAGAGCAGGGCGAGTTCGGGCGGCACCGGCTTGCCATCGCGGCCCATGTCGCCGCGCAGCCCGCCGATGGTCTGGACATTGCCCAGATTGGGGCCGGCTGCGCGCGTCGCATCGGCCAGGCTCTTGCCGCCTTCGACCGCCTTCACGATCGCACGGGCCTTGTCGCGCGCGACCTTCTGGCCTTCGGACAGGCGCCATTCGGCGAGCAAGGCGCTGCGGATCTGGTCGAAGGGCGGCGGCGCCGCGGCGACGACCGACTTAACCGAATAGACCGCGAATTTCTCATTCTCGACCAGCGTTGCAAGTTGCGATTCGCCTTCGCCGGCGACCTGGAAGGCCTGACCAACCATCGGCGCGAGTTCAGGGGGCAGCGCGAAGCCGGGTTCGTTCGGCGCGCGGCCGCTCGGCAGGATGGCGGGCGTTTGAACCAGCTTGAGCTTGCGGTCGGCTGCGATCTCCTCGATCGACGCGCCGCTGTTCACGGCGTCCTGGACCTGGTTGTAATAATCAACGATCGCTTCATTCGCCTTGTTCTTGGCCAGTTCCTCGCGAATTTCGGGGGTCGCATCGGCCAGCGTGCGCGCGGGCTTGGCAATGACATCCTCGACGCGCAGCACGGTCCAGCCAAGCCCGGACTGCAGCGGCCCGACGATTTCGCCGCGCTTGGCCGCAAAGGCCGCCTTGGCGATTGCGTCCGACGTCGCGCTGGTGAAGGCGGCCAGCGTCTGTTCGCCGCTGGTCGAAGCCGCGAGGCCCGAACCCTGCGCCGCTGCCGACAATGTGGCGCCGCCCCGCGCCTTCGCCGCGATGCTGTTGGCGGTCGCCTGATCGGGCGCGATGACCTGCGCAAAGCGCCGCGTCTCGCTCGCTGCATATTGGGCGGCATTGGCCTTGTAAGCGGCGGCGATCTCGGCGTCGGTGACTGCCGGAACCGGGACCGCGCTACGGTCGAACAGCGCATATTGCAGTACGCGGCGTTCGGGCACGGTGAATTTGGATTTGTTTTTCGACAGGAAGGTCTTGAGCGCGGCATCGCCGGGGTCGGCGGTCGGCGCGAAGGGCGCAGAGGGGATGTAGACGGCCTGACCGGCGCGCTTTTCGAGCAGCAGCGCGGCATAGGGCTGCGCAACGCCCGGCGCGATCGTTGGCAGTTTGCCGATCGGCGCGCCCAGCTGTTCGAGCAGCAACTGCTGCTTGATCTCGGTCCGCACCTGCGCCTCGTTCAGATTATTCTCGCGCAGAAAGGCTTCGTAGCGGGTCTGGTCGAACTTGCCCGATACGCCGGCGAACGCGGGGATATCGGCGATGCGCCCGTCGATCTGCCGCTTGCTGACGCCGAAGCCCAGCTTGTCGGCGAATTGTTCGAACGCCAGCCCGTCGATCATCTGGTCGAGCACCTGATCGACCGCGCCCGATTCGACGAACGCAGCCATGGTTAGCGTGGGCTGTTGCTGGCGCGCCTGATTATAGGCGTTGCGAACGCGCTCGCGCAGATCGCCGATGCCGATATTCTCCTTGCCCACCCGCGCGACATTGGCGCCGCCGAGCCCGCCGAAGCTCGAATTGCCGGTCACATCGGCAAGCGCAAAGCCGACGCCGATGAGGATGACGAAGCCCAATGCGAGGGCCTTGCCCAGCCGGGATCCGAAAAGGCGACGGATTGCGGTAATCATGGAGGAGCATTTCTTTCGGCGTGGCGCATTGCGCGCGGTTTCGGCGTTGCTTTAGGCGGGGAGGCGGCGGGCATCAAGGCGGGAAAGCCCCTTTTCTCGCTGTGGTGAGGCGCGGCTTGCCTTTCGATCCCCACCGCCGCTAGGGCTCGGCGCAACGGCTCGATCGCAGGAGAGGAAATGATGGCACGGCGCAAATATGTGGTCGGCAACTGGAAGATGAATGGACTTGCCGCCTCGATCGACGAGGCGCGGGCGATATTCGATGGCGCGCGCGCGCACGGTGCGGTCGATGTCGCCCTGTGCCCGCCTTTCACGCTGGTGGCCGCGATGGCGGCGGCGGCGCCGGGCGGGGCGGTCGGCGGGCAGGATTGCCACAGCGCGGCATCGGGTGCCTACACGGGATCGGTGTCGGCGCCGATGCTGGCCGATGCCGGGGCCGTACTCGTCATCGTCGGCCATAGCGAGCGCCGCGAAGGTTTTGGTGAGAGCGACGTCGATGTGCGGGCCAAGGCCGAGGCGGCAATGGCAGCCGGACTTGCGGTGATCCTTTGTGTTGGCGAACCGCGCGGCGTGCGCGAATCGGGCGGCGCGATCGACTATGTATTGGCGCAGGTCGCGGGGTCGCTGCCCGCCGAATTCGATCCGGCGCGGCTCGCCATCGCCTATGAACCCATCTGGGCGATCGGTACCGGACTGGTGCCGACGGTCGGCGATGTCGCGGCGATGCACGGCGCGATCCGCGCGCAGCTCGATGCGCAGGTCGGCGCCGATGCGGCGGCGGCGATGCGGCTGCTCTACGGCGGTTCGGTCAACGGCGACAATGCCGCCGAACTGCTTGGGGCGGGCGACGTCGATGGCGCGCTTGTCGGCGGGGCGAGCCTGACCGCGGAGAAATTCCTGCCGATCGTCGCGGCGGCGGCGACGCTCGGCTGACGCGCGGCGCACGCTGTGGGTTGAAGCGGAGGCGCTTCGTCTCTATGTGCGCCGCAAGCACGGCCCATCCGGCGCCAACCAACGCTTTCGGGAAAATTCGATGTCCAGCCTCTTTACCTTCCTGCTCGTCGTTCAGGCGCTCGTCGCCGCCGCGATGATCGGCGTCATCCTGATGCAGAAGTCGGAAGGTGGCGGCCTGGGTGTCGGCGGTAGCCCGGCAGGCCTGCTCTCGGCCCGCGGCGCCGCAGACTTCATGACCCGCGCGACGACCGTGCTGGCGACGCTGTTCGTCGGCCTTTCGATCGTTCTGGCCGCCATGGCGTCGGTCGGCAGCGCCGGCACTACAGCGCTCGACACCTCTTTGTCGAAGACCGCGCAGCAGCCGAGCGGGGGCGCAGCGCCGCTGACCGGCCCGGCGCAGCAGCCCGCTCAAGGTGCTCCGGCCGCGCCGGTAAGCGACGATCCGCTTGCCGCCGCCGCTGCCGCTGCAAATCAGAACGCTCCGGCCGAGCAGGCTCCCGCCAAGAAATAACCGGAAGCTCGGCTTCCAGCTTCGTCCCCGCATGCTGCGGAATTTTTTCCGCGGGATGCGATTCGACGGCTTGCGCCGTCACCCACCCTTTGAGTAAGTCTTTCCTCCCATGGCGCGGTTCATTTTTATCACCGGCGGCGTGGTCTCCTCCCTTGGCAAAGGTTTGATGGCGGCTAGCCTTGCGGCTCTGTTGCAGGCGCGGGGTTATCGCGTCCGCATTCGGAAATTCGATCCCTATCTCAACGTCGATCCGGGCACGATGTCGCCCTATCAGCACGGCGAGGTTTATGTGACCGACGACGGGGCCGAAACCGACCTCGATCTCGGCCATTATGAACGCTTTACCGGCGTTGCTGCGCGGCAGAGCGACAATGTCACCTCGGGCCGCATCTATCGCGACATCATCACTAAGGAGCGCCGCGGCGACTATCTGGGCGCGACCGTGCAGGTCGTCCCGCACGTCACCGACGCGATCAAGGCCTTCGCGCGCGCCGAAACCGACGATCTCGATTTCGTTCTGTGCGAAATCGGCGGCACCGTCGGCGATATCGAATCGCTGCCATTCATCGAGGCGATCCGTCAGCTTCGCAACGAAGAGGGTCGCGACAAGACGCTGTCGGTGCATGTCACGCTGGTGCCGTATATTGCCGCAGCGGGCGAATTGAAGACCAAGCCGACGCAGCACAGCGTCCGCGAACTTGCTTCGCTCGGCGTCCAGCCCGACATTCTGCTCTGCCGATGCGAAAAGCCGCTGCCCGAGGGCGAACGCGCCAAGATTGCGCAATTCTGCAACGTGCGGAAGGAAGCGGTGATCCCGGCGCTCGACGCCGACTCGATCTATTCGGTGCCCGTGCAATATCATGGCGAAGGGCTCGACAGCGAAGTGCTGCGCGCGTTTGGCCTGCACGACGTGCGCGAACCCGACCTGACCGCCTGGTACGACATCATGGACCGCAAGCGGCACCCCGAAGGCGAGGTGACGATCGGGGTGGTCGGCAAATATGTGTCGCTGCCCGATGCCTATAAATCGCTCAACGAGGCGTTGGCGCACGGCGGAATGGCGAACCGGGTGAAGGTCAATATCCGCTGGCTCGACGCCGAAATGTTCGAGCGCGGCGACGATCTCGCTGCGCAGCTCGAGCCGATGCACGGCATCCTTGTGCCCGGCGGCTTCGGCGAGCGCGGTTCGGAAGGCAAGATCGAGAGCGTCAAATTCGCGCGCGAGCGCGGCGTCCCCTTCTTCGGCATCTGCCTCGGCATGCAGATGGCGTGCATCGAGGCGGCGCGGAACACGAGCGGGATCGAGAAAGCCTCGAGCACCGAATTCGGCCCGACCGACGAACCCGTCGTCGGCCTGATCACCGAATGGATGAGCGCCGAGGGACTGCAGAAGCGCGGCGCAAACACCGATCTTGGGGGGACGATGCGGCTTGGCGCCTATGAGGCGAAGCTGTCGCCCAACAGCCATGTCGCGACCATCTATGGCGCGAACGACATCAGCGAGCGCCACCGCCACCGTTATGAAGTCAACGGCGCCTATCGCGACCGGCTCGAAAGCGGCGGTCTCGTCTTTTCTGGCATGTCGCCCGATGGCATGTTACCCGAAATCGTCGAACGTCCGGACCATCCGTGGTTCATCGGGGTGCAGTTTCACCCCGAACTGAAGTCGAAGCCCTTCGATCCGCATCCGCTGTTCAAGGGATTCATCGAGGCCGCGGTGAAGCAGAGCCGGCTCGTCTGACGGATCAACAGGGGAAGGGGGCCCATGGATCACGCGAAACTCGCCGAGCTTCAGGGGCCTGACAGCATCTTTTCCGGCCTGTCGCTGGAGGATTGGTCCGATATCGCCAGCCGCGCGGTGCAGATCAACTTTGCCAAGGGCAAGGAACTGCTCGTCCAGGGCGACCCGGGCGACATCATGCTGATCCTGACCGAAGGCACGGCGCGCGTGTCGATGCTGACCGCAGGCGGGCGCGAGATCGTGCTGGCCTATGCCGAGCCGGGCGCCGTCCTGGGCGAGATCGCGTTACTCGACGGCGGCGAACGCACCGCGTCGGTGGTCGCGACCAGCGCCGGCAGCGCGCTGCAACTCGGACGCAACGCGATGCGCGATTTCGCCGCCAGCCATCCCGACTTCGCCTGGTCGCTGCTCCAGCAGCTTGCGCGCCGCCTGCGCACCGCCGACCAGACGATCGAAAGCGACCGCGCCTATGCCTCGGGACCGCGCCTGGCGCGCTACCTCAAGCGCCTGATCCGCAAGGATAGCGTCGATGCCGAGCATAAGGTCGAACTCAGCCAGACCGAACTTGGCAATTTCGCGGGCATGAGCCGCGAACATATCAACCGCCAGCTTCGCAGCTGGGAGGAATCGGGGATCATCGCGCTCGAACAGGGGCGCGTACGCGTCCTCGACGCCGATCTGCTCGAGGACATCAGCGAAAGCGAAGGTTAGCGCGCTTTCCGGCCACGCTGCCGGACGGCGCGCGCTCGGTCGGGCACCGCCTCGCGGGACATTATAGCAGTTCGAAGACGTCGTAGCGGACGGCGCCGCCGACACTCGCGCCCAAGCCTACGGCGACCATGTCGTTGAGCCACGCATAGCGTTCGTCGCCGGTTTCGAACATCGGAGTCGTGCGGAAATAGATTTCCTTGCGCTCGTCGGCGGTTTGCGGCCCGCCGTTCCGGGCGTGCCGATGCGCCACCGACAGCGGTCGCAAGACGCCGCGATACGATACGTAGATCAACGCCCCATCATGGGTTTCGAAGGTGATCCTCGCATCGAGGCGAAGCGTGTCCTTGCTGTCGATCGTCGCCCAGTCGCCGCCGCTCGGCATCACGCGGCCGCGCAAACGCTCGCCTTCGACTTCGCCGCCCGTGAGCGCTGCGATCATCCGGCGCCCGAAATGGGCGGTTCCAATCTGTTGCTGCGGCTCGGTAAAGGCGGCGCGGTAGGAGCAAAGGTAGCGGAATTCGGGACTATCCATCGTTCATCCTCTCGTCGAACCGGTCGGCGCGGCGGGAGATGATCCCGCCGCGCCAGAACTCAGATGCCGAAGGCCAGCGTCACGCCATAGGTCCGCGGCGGGGCATAGGGGGTGAGCGTCTGGCGATAGGGGCCGAAGTAGGTGACGTAGGTCGGGACCAGCGCGTTGGTCAGATTCTTGCCCCACAGCGAGATTTCCCAGCGCTTGTCGGGCGCCCCTAGCGAGAGGCGCGCATCCAGATTTTCGTGACTGGGCCACAGCTGCTGCGGAATATTCGATGCCTCGAAATAGGCATCGTCGACCCAGCTGTAATCGACGCGCAGCTTGGCCGACAGGTCGCCGATCGCGGCTTCATACTGGCCGCCGATATTGAACTTGTTCTTCGGCGAGCGCGGCAGCCGGTTGCCCGTGTAATTCTGCCCCGGGATCGTATATTCGGTGAACTTCGCGTCGAGCCAGGCATAGCTGCCGTCAAGCTGGAAGCCGTCGAAGGGCCTGACGACAGTTTCGACCTCGATGCCCTTGATCCGCGCCTTGGCCGCGTTGCTGACGACGACGCAGCAGAGCGGGACGAGCTGCGAGATCTGGAGGTCCGAATAATCCGTGCGGAACGCCGCGACGTTGAACCGCAGGCGGCGATCGAACCAGTCGGTCTTCGCACCCAGTTCGTAGCTCCACGCGAATTCGGGATCATAGGGGGTCGATGCGCCCGCGGCAGTGCCCGAAAGCCCCTGAAAGCCGCCACTCTTGTAGCCGCGCGCGATCGATCCATAGAGCAGCACGTCGTCGGTCGCTTTCCAGTTGAGTGCAAACCGCGGCGTGAAGGCTTTCCAGCTCTTCTTGCCGGTCACGTCATAGCCGGCGAGCGAACCGAGCGGCGGCGGAAGGCCCGGGCCGTCGTCGGCCTTGTAGCCCGCGAAGCGGCCGCTCTTGCGCTCCCACGTCATGCGCGCTCCGACCGTCGCGACCAGCGACGGGACGATTTCGTAATCGAACTGACCGAAGACCGCGATGCTGCGGGCATGGACCGACTGGGGGTAGATGCCGGTTCCCGATCCCGCCGGAGTCGGGAAATCCTGGATCTGGCCCTCTATGCGATCATTGTTTTCCTTCAAATAGTAGACGCCCGTCTGGCCTTTCAGCTTGCCGTCCAGTGCATCGAAGCTGAGGCGCAGTTCCTGGCTGAACTGGCTGTTGTTTTCTTGGCCGAAACTGGTCGATTCGATCTGGTCCGGCGGATTGATCGGGTTGCTGAAGAAGGGGGTGACGAAGTTGAACTTGACCTTGCGGAGCGCGGTGAGCGAGGTCAGCGTCCCGAACGGAAGGTCGAGGTTGACCTCGCCGGAATAGGTCTGGATCGTCCGTTTGACCTCGCCGTCGATATAGGCGTTCACGACGCGCGGGTCGGGGTTGATACCGACGCAATGGATGCCACCGGCAAAGGTGGCATCGCAATTATTGTGGCGTGGGTTGCCCTTCTGGTCCTGACGCGAGACGTCGGCGCGCAGGATGATGTCGAGCGTGTCGGTGGGCACGAAGCGGAGCGCGGCGCGGCCTGTCGTCAGGTTGAGATCGTTGACGTCGTTGCCCGTGGTTTCATTATATTCGAAGCCGTCGCGCTGTTTATGCGACAGGCCCGCCGACAGATAGATTTTGTCGGTGAGCGCCATGTTGCCGCGCGCGATCACCCCGACGCGGTTGTAGTTGCCATAGGTGCCTTCGAAGTGGAAACTTTCTTCGTCGGTGGGCTTGCGGCTGACGAACTGGACGAGCCCGCCGATTGCATTTTTCCCGAACAGCGTGCCTTGCGGTCCGCGCAGCACCTCGACGCGTTCGAGGTCCAGCGCGTCGAGATCGGGGGTGCCGCCGCGGCCGGCGTAAACGCCGTCGATGAAGACAACGACCGATGGGTCGCCGCCTGCATTCTGACTGATCCCGGGCGCGCTGCCGATGCCGCGCATCGCGAAGTTTGTGTTGACCGGGTCGACCGCGCTGATCGCCAGGCCGGGGGTGCGGATTGCGATGTCCTGCACGGTCTCGATGCTGTTGTCGCGAAGCTGCTCGGCCCCGAAGGCGGTGACCGACACAGGGACGTCCTGTAGCCTTTGTTCCTGCCGCTGCGCGGTGACGATGATATCGCCGCTGTTATCCGCTGCCGCATCCTGTGCAGTCGCCGCCGCGGGCATCGCGGCGAGGGCCACGCCCGTCAAAAACAGGGCAGACTGCTTCCTTCCGTTTTTTGCCATCTCAACTCTCCCAGCCGTTTTGTTATTTTGCTTCCCGATCGCGCTTGACTCGGTCACAAATTTACTTAGTGTTCTAAGTATATGTTTCTATATAACAGGCTGACTTGCGATGCAAGAGCGGGCGGCTGCCGGGGAGATGGGTGCGATGGCGGGCGGAAACGCGGGACAGGGTGATCTCCACGGACGCGTGACCGACGCGGGCGATACCGCCGATTTCCCGCGACCCGCCTATGCCTGGTACACCGTTGCTGTCCTGCTGCTCGCCTACACCTTGTCGTTCATCGACCGTATGATCCTGACCCTGCTTGTCGCGCCGATCCGGGCGGCGCTCGACATTTCGGACACGCAGGTCAGCCTGCTCATCGGGCTGGCATTCGCGCTTTTCTACACCTTGCTCGGCTTGCCGATCGCGTGGATCGCCGATCGTTGGAACCGGCGGAAGCTCATCCTGATCGGCGTCGCTCTGTGGAGCGCGATGACGGCGGGATGCGGTTTCGCCGGAAGCTATGCGACGCTGTTCCTCGCGCGCATGGGGGTGGGGGTTGGCGAAGCGGCGCTGTCGCCGGCCGCCTATTCGATGCTCAGCGACACTTTCCCGCGTGATCGGCTCGCGCGCGCGATGGCGGTCTATTCGATCGGCGTGCCGCTGGGGTCGGGGGTTGCGATGATCCTCGGCTCTTTCGTCGTCCAGGCCGTCCTTGCGGCGCCGATGGTCCATCTGCCGCTGGTCGGTCCGGTCGAGGCTTGGCGTACCATTTTCCTGTGGGTTGCAGCGCCGGGGATTCTCGTCTGCCTGCTGCTGCTCACGCTTCGCGAACCGCTGCGGCGCGGCATGGCCAGGGCTGACGCCGGGCCGCGCGAGGCGGCGGCGCCCGGTTTTGTGGCGCATCTCAGGGCACAGAGGGTCGCGCTTGGCGCGCTGTTCGCCGGCATGTCCCTGATCGGCCTCGTCATGTACGGCGTGATCGCGTGGGTGCCGACCTTCTTCGCGCGGACCTATGGCATGGACGTGTCGCAGGCGGGCCTGTGGTTCGGCCTGATCATGGCGACCGGCGGGGCGGCCGGTCTCGTGCTCGGCGGGACGCTGGCTGACCGGATGTTCGCGCGGGGCCGGACCGACGCCCATCTGCGCGTGATGCGCCTTTCTATCCTTCTGGGCGGGCCGCCCCTTTTAGCGGCTGTGCTCATGCCGAACCCGCCGCTGGCTTTCATCCTGCTCGCCGTCGCTTTCCCCATGCTTACAATGCACGGCGTCGGCACGGTGGCGCTGCAGTTCATCACGCCCAACGAATATCGCGCGCGCGCGACCGCGCTCTATTTTTTCGTCGTCAATCTGGTCGGGCTGGGTTTCGGTCCGATGCTGATCGCATTGCTGACCGATCATCTGTTCATGGACGATGGCGCACTGCGCTATTCGATCGCGCTCGTAACGGGGATCGCGCTGCCCCTTGCTGCGGTGATCCTGACCGCCGGCTTCTCGGCCTTTGCCCGCGACATCGAAAAGATGGCCGACGCCGAGTGACGGACGAACGGCCGCGAATGTTCGAAGGTGATTGCGTGGGTTTCGTCCTCAGGTCGAAGGCGACGCCCACGGCTCCCTATCGGCGAAACCGTCGGACCAATTTCAAGAGATAATGGTGGACGCACTAGGGCTCGAACCTAGGACCCGCTGATTAAGAGCCATGATCAGAGGGTCCTAGCGCGTCCACATGGGTCCAGAAATGGCGGAAATCTGCGATTCATAATCCGCATTGTTCTTGAAATGTTCGCCAGTATCCACTATAAAAAGCTACCTAAGGTAGCAGGTACATATGGCGAACAAAGTAGGTTTGACGGATGCAAAGATCGCAGGGCTGAAGGCGCCGACTGCGGGTCAGATTGAGCTCGCCGATGGTATCGTACCCGGACTTAGGCTCCGCATGGGTGCCAGTGGTATCAAGACGTACATTCTGCGCAAGCGGGTTCAGGGCAAATGGTTGAATGTGACAATCGGACGCCATGGGCCAAGCTTTACACTGGCCCATGCCCGAAAGAAGGCGCGCGATCTGCTTGTCGATGTCGAGCAGGGCAAGAGCATCGCCAGAAAAGTGGGCGCAAAAAGGAAGGGATCAAAAGGCGTCGGGACAGTCGCGGAGCTCTACGAGACGTACCTTGCTCAGCAGATCGAGGGCAAAAAACGGAGCGCGAGGGAGTTCGATCGGGTCTTCCGAAAGTACATTGAGCCGGAGATTGGAGACCGGCTCGCGGACTCCATTACCCGAAGTGACGTGAGCCGCTTCGTTGAGAAGATTGCATTCGAGCGGGGCAAGGAAACCCTGACGATGGCACGCATCGTGTATCGCCATCTTTCGACCTTCTACACGTGGGCGCTCACCAGACTTGAGCATATGCCGGCCAACCCCTGCCGAGATGCGTGGCGGCCGAAGCGGAATGAGCCTCGCGACCGTGTACTCAGCGACCGTGAGCTTGCTGCGCTTTGGCAATCTGCGGTCGAGGATGGCTATCCATTCGGCCATCTCGTGCAGATGCTTATCCTTACGGCTCAACGCAGAGGTGAAGTGCTTGATGCGGCGTGCGACGAGTTCGACTTCAAAGCCAAGGTCTGGACTGTCCCGGGTGATCGAGCAAAAAACGGCAAGGCCAATGTGGTGCCAATATCCGCCCAGGCTCTTGCAGTGATCACCGAGATATTCCGGGCTGCTGGGATTGACCCCGATGACGCTCATAAGCAATCCCAGATCCTGTTGGCTTCGAAGGTCACCAATACGAACAGTGTCAGCGGACTATCCAAGGCCTGGAAACGGATCAGAGGAAGCGTGGACGAGAAGCTCGGCTACGAGGCCGGACACTTCACAATGCATGATATTCGACGGACGGTGGCGACCGGACTCCAGCGTCTTGGTATACCGTTGGTGGTTTCTGAGGCGGTCCTCAATCACCAGTCAGGATCAGCTATGGCTGGCGTCGCTGGGGTCTATCACCGTCACCAGTATACCAACGAGAAACGGGAGGCGTTGGCGCTGTGGGGTAAGGAGGTAATGCAGATTGCAGCCAAGTACCCAGTCGAAGTCAAAGACGGCTAATCTCACAGGGGTTCGCAACCGCTACGAACCCGTCCAGCTAGAGACCGCAGCATGATGACCGTGCTCTGGCCATTGTGGGTCGATCTTTAGAAACGCCATTGTCGAAGGACCTCTCGAACATATCCGGGCGTCTCGCCATTCCGGGGAATGCCACCTGCGCGTTCCACGGCGCCGGGACCCGCATTGTAGGCAGCCACCGCGAGGTGAACCACGCCGAACTTGTCGAGCATCTGCCGCAGATACCGCGCCGCGCCGAAGATGTTGGCCATAGGATCGAAGCGATTGAAGACCCCGAGTTCTTTGGCCGTGGCTGGCATCAGCTGTCCAAGACCTGCTGCGCCTGCAGGGCTGACGGCAAAGGGGTTGTATCGAGATTCTGTCCATACGAGCGCATCAAGCAGGCCCGCGGGCAATGAGTACTTCGCCTCCGCGGCATAGATGTGAGGCAAGTAGGTTGCTCGCCGAAACCCGGATGGGGCTGGCTTGGCATTGGGTTCGTATCTGTATGGCAGGTTGACCCGGCCATCGTCCGCCACTGACAGGCGCGGTGCTGGGGCGGTCTGCGAGGAACGCCAGAGCCCATGCTCGACCAGTTGAAAGCCGTTTGATGCTTCCGCAATCCGAATGCCTTCGGAGTGGCTGGCCGCAGCGCCGTTCGTAGCTGGCGCTGTTATGTCCTGAGCACTGGCCGGGATACCAGAAGTGATCGCGATGGCCGCGATCAAGAGAGTTCTGATTGTCATTTCTCGATCCTTGTCTAGCCGAATCGAGTGAGAACATATAAAGAACAAGCGATGTAGGAAAATTGGAATGGCGCGAGTGCAGAGCGGAGGCTGCGCGGGGAGGGCACCTTAACCGGAGAAGGTCGATGCCCCCGTTAGACAAAGTTCATCAACTCGAACGCCGCGCCCGCACGATCGTCGAAAGCCTTCAGGGTACATGGAGTCGGGGCAAAGGCATGTGCTGCTGCCCCGCACACGACGACCGCACTCCCTCGCTGAGCGTGACACTGGGGCGCAAAGCGATCCTGTTTCATTGCTTCGCGGGATGCTCGAACGAGGAGGTCATAGCCGCGCTTGACCGCCAGGGTGTTCGCAGCCGTGACCTGTTCGATGGCTCGGGTGCGGTTGCCGCTGATCGACTGGAAAAAAGGACCTTCAATTCCAACGCGCGGCGTTTGTGGCACTCGGCGACGGCGATCTCCGACGGCCCTGCCGAAGGATACCTCGCGCAGCGCGGGATCCTGCGTGCCTCTGATCAGCTCCGTTATCTCGAGCGAACGCCCCTCGGGCCGCGCGGGGCTGTCCAATTCCTGCCGGCCATGTTGGCGGCGGTCACGACTGACATCGGCATAATCGCGATACACAGGACATTTCTCGACGCGCCGAACGCAAAGCTCGCCGGTTTCGATCGGCCCAAGCGTGCACTGGGAAGTCTCGGCTGTGGTGCAGTCAGACTTGCCCCCCCGGCCGCAGGCCGGTTGGGCCTTGCCGAAGGTATCGAAAGCGCCCTGTCAGCCACGCAGATGTTTGGCGTCCCTTGTTGGGCAACGCTTGGTAACGAGCGGTTCGGCCTCGTCGCGATTCCAGAGAGTGTGCGCGAGCTTCATTTGTTCATCGACAATGATGCAGGTGGCGAGCTCGCAAATCAGCGCGCCCTAAAGGCATATTCTGCGTCATGCCGGGTGATCCAGTCGCGAGCGCCAGCGTCCGCCGGTTTCGACTGGAATGACGAACTCAAGGCAAGGCTCGCTCGCGAAACCTGATCAGCATGCCAGAGGGGAGGGGGCCTTCGGCTGATTGAGGCCTGCGAGACGCAGGACCTCGTCAGGAGGTTTCCCATGTCCAACTCTTCCCTCGCTTTCGCATTCGATCCACCATCTCCGCCGCTTGTCGTGACGGCAGCCTCAGCAATGGCGGTACAATTGGCAGCAGGCAGCGCGCTTTCGCGCAGCGACATCAACCGCACGATGACGGACCACTTCGGCGGAACCGATGCACTCGGAGCATGGTCAGTCCGTGATGCTCACGCTGCGCTCGAGCTGGCGCAGGTTCAACACCTGCAAGCATCAGATCAAATCCTGCTCTCGAGCCCGATCGACGAGGCGGATCAGTTCTTCTGCTGCCTTGATGACCGAATTCCGACCCAAACCAATCGCAGCGACGAGCAGATCGAATGGCAGCAATTCGCAACGCCGCCGCGCCTCGCCTGGCTCGCTGCCCGGGCTTGCGCGCTGAGCGTCGATGAGCTTGTACTCGAACCCTCGGCCGGAACGGGTATGCTCGCAGTCTGGGCTATAAAAGCCGGAACGCGCCTTGCCTTGAACGAAATCTCGCCGCTGCGCCGCGACTGTCTGACTGCTGTGTTCCCGGCTGCCCGCGTGACCGGACATGATGCCGAGCTGATCGACGAACTGCTCGATCCGGCCATCAGCCCCAGCGTCGTTCTGATGAACCCGCCGTATTCTCACGGGATCGAGCGAGGCCACGATGGCCGCACTGGGGCGAGGCATCTGCGATCGGCCTGGAACCGTCTGGCGTCCGGGGGGCGGCTTGTCGCGATCATGCCTGAATGGTTCGACTGCGTGCGGTTTTTGGCCGGGGCGAAAGGGCCAGTTTCGCTGAGGCTCAATGCCGCGGTCGAACGTGCGTTCGTCAGGCAGGGCACCGGCATTACCACGCGGCTGTTGGTCTTCGACAAGGTGGAAGACTCCAATGAGCCTGTCGCCATCCGCACAAAAGACTTTCGCCGACTGGTCGATATTGTCGATGCCTTGCCGGATCGCGCCATCTTGGATGCCGTTCCCGAGCAATCGAGCCTCCCGGCTCGTGCGCCGTTTCGCCTGGTGGCGGTGCCGCGCAGGCCGCTGCCGACACCAGCCAGGATCACGCCCCGAGCCTCCGCCATCGGGTCGCTCACCTATCAGTCGCTCGAAACCCCTGCGCTGCTTGCCCCACAGGTTGGCCACTATCTGCCCTATCGCCCGAGCAGGATTGTGATCGATGGCGCGGCCGAGCATCCGACGCCGCTCGTCGAGTCTGTTGCCATGGGGTCGATCGCCGCACCCAAGCCCGACGCGGTGCCGCAGCTGCCCGACGGGCTTATCGCCAAGGGGTTGCTGTCTGCTGCCCAGGCAGAGACCCTGATCTACGCCGCCAGCGCTCACGCCCGCGATCTTCCCGGCCGGTTCGAGCCCGAGGACAAGGGCTGCTCGCTCAAGGCCTCGGCGGAAGGTCAGGTGTATCGACAGGGCTATTTCCTCGGGGACGGAACAGGTGCCGGGAAGGGCCGTCAGGTTGCGAGCGTCATTCTCGACCGCTGGGTGCGCGGCGAACGCCGCCATATCTGGATTTCGAAGAACGAGGCGTTGCTCGAAGATGCCCGGCGCGACTGGGCTGCGCTTGGCGGCCTCCCGATCGACATCCAACCGCTGGCGTCCTGGAAACTCGGCACCCCCATCGCCATGCGCGACGGAATCCTCTTCGTGACCTATCCGACGCTGCGTTCGGGCCGAAGCGACGCAACGCGGCTTGACCAGATCCTCGCCTGGGCCGGTGAAGATTTCGACGGCGTTATCGTGTTCGACGAAGCGCACGCGATGGCAAATGCCGCTGGCGGCGAAGGATCGCGGGGCAAGGTCAAGGGCTCTGAGCAGGGTATCGCTGGCGTCCGCCTGCAGAATCTCCTGCCGCGAGCACGCGTGCTCTACGCCTCGGCCACCGGCGCATCCGACGTCAACAACCTGGCCTATGCCACGCGCCTTGGGCTCTGGGGTCCGGAGACCGCGTTTGCCAATCGTGAGGCCTTCGTTGCCGATATTCGCGATGGCGGAATTGCAGCCATGGAACTGGTCGCGCGCGATCTCAAATCGCTCGGCCTCTACACGGCCCGGGCCCTTTCGTTCGCCGGTGTCGAGTATGAAATCCTCGAGCATTGCCTGACCGAGGATCAGATCATGGTCTACGATGCCTATGCCGAGGCCTGGGCGATCATCCATGCCAACCTCCGCGACGCGCTGGAGGCCACGCGGATCGTAGACAGCGAAACCGGCGGGACGCTCAACTCGGGTGCCAAGTCCGCAGTGCTGTCGATCTTCGAGGGGACCAAGCAGCGCTTCTTCGCGCAGCTGCTTCTGTCGATGAAGCTCCCGAGCCTGCTGCCCGCGATCGACACAGTGATTGCCGATGGGTATGCTGTCGTCGTTCAGCTCGTCTCAACGGCAGAAGCCATGCTCGACCGCCGGCTTGCCGACCTGTCAGACGAGGAGCGCGAAGCTCTCGAGATCGACCTGTCCCCGCGGGAATATGTGATCGACTATCTCGCAAAGAGCTTTCCTGTCCGGCTGATGGCGGTGTTCACCGACGAAAACGGCAATCCTCGCTCCGAGCCCATGACTGACGAGCAAGGCGCACCGGTGCTGTGCCGTTCCGCGCTTGCCGCGCGCGACCGGATGATTGAACAGCTGTGCGCCTTGCCGCCCATCGCGACAGCGCTTGATGCCATCATCGAACGCTTCGGCGTTGACCAGGTGGCGGAAGTCACTGGCCGCACGCGCCGGCTCATCGTCGGCCGAGATGGTCGTCAGAAACTCCAATCCCGGTCGCCGCGCGCCAATGTCGCCGAGACCCAGGCATTCATGGACGGCGCCAAGCGCATACTGGTCTTTTCCGACGCCGGGGGAACCGGGCGCAGCTACCATGCCGATCTGGCCGCGAAGAACCAGGCCCGCCGCGTCCACTTCCTGCTCGAGCCGGGCTGGCGGGCTGACGCCGCAATCCAAGGGCTTGGCCGCACCAATCGGACCAATCAGGCTTCGGCCCCGCTGTTCAGGCCGGTGACAACCGATGTGCGCGGTGAGCGTCGCTTCATTTCGACGATTGCGCGGCGTCTGGACAGCCTTGGCGCTCTGACGCGCGGGCAACGCCAGACCGGCGGCCAGAACCTCTTCGATCCCGCCGACAATCTCGAAAGCACCTATGCGAAGGAAGCGCTGCATCGCTGGTTCGGGCTGTTGTTCACCGGCAAGCTTGAAGCCGTTAGCCTCGGGCGTTTTCAGGAGCTTACGGGCCTCCGGATCGAAGCCCCCGACGGTTCAATGGTTGATGACCTGCCCTCAATCCAACGGTGGCTCAATCGCATCCTTGCTCTTCCCATTGCCCTGCAGAACGCGATCTTCGATGAGTTCATGGGACTGGTCGAAGCACGCATCGACGCCGCCCGGCAAGCCGGTACACTTGATCTCGGCCTGGAGACAATCGCAGTCGAGGACTTCGCGGTCCTGTCTGACACGCTGCTGCGCACAGATCCAGCCTCGGGCGCGACCACCCATCTGCTGGAACTGGAAATCGCCAGAGCCCTGAAGCCGCTGACGCTGAAGCGGCTCAAGGAGCTTCACGGCCTCGCTGGGCAGCGGCAACGGCCGGTTCGAAATGCCCGCTCAGGCCGGGTTGCCTTGCTCGTGCCTGCCCGCAGCATTCTTGCTGATGACGGCACCCGCGTTTCCCGCTTCGAACTGCTGCGCCCGTTGAAGCGCACTCACATCACCGAGGATCAGCTCGCTGAGAGCAGCTGGGATGCCATTTCCGTCGACGCTTTCCACGAGGCCTGGGCAGCCGAGGTTGAGGAAGCGCGGACCAGCCACAAGCGCGAGCGCCTCTATCTCGCGACAGGTCTCCTGCTTCCGGTCTGGGACAAGCTGCCATCGGATTTCGTTAAAGTCAGCCATATCTCGGCAGTGGATGGCCGTTCGCTCCTCGGCCGGGAGGTTCCCGTCCACTGCGTGCCCGAACTGTGCCGAGCGCTGGGTCTGGAACGCGAGCTGACGCTGTCCTCCGATGAAATCGTGCAGACCGTTCTAGCTACTGGCCGGGCTGTGGAATTTGCGGGACGCGAGCAGCTCATGGTCAAGCGCAGCCTGGTAAATGGCTCACAGCGAATTGAGCTCACCGGTTGGAGCTTAGCCCGCCTCGACTGGTACAAAGCCCAAGGCTGCTTCACCGAGATCATCCGCTATCAGACCCGGCTCTTCGTGCCGATCGAGGGCGCGGCGGGCGTGATTGCAAGATTGGCATCATCGGCATAGTTACTTGCCAAATGGCATTATTCGCTGTATATGCTGCCATTTGGAGAACTGCCATGCTGGCTCTGCAACCCATTGATACTGCCGTTACCGCCTTCCGACCCGATCCGATTACGCAGGACGAGGCAGCTGCCATGTTCCGGGCAGTCCTCAATCTGTTCGGCAAATGGGAGTTGACCGACGAGCAGGCGGCAACGCTGCTCGACATGCCAGTGCGCTCCTATCGCCGATGGAAGGCGGAAGGTCCCGGGCGCGTTTCGCGTGATGGGCGCGCGCGTCTTTCCAACCTCATGGGGATCCACAAGGCGCTTCGCATCATCTTCTCGGAGGCGACCCGCGGGTACACCTGGATCAAGGCAGGGAATGAAGCGTTTGGCGGAGCCAGTGCGCTCGACGTGATGCTGGGCGGTGAGCTTACTGACATCATGCGGGTGCGTCGCTATCTCGACGCCGAGCGCGGCGGCTGGTGAGCGAAGCGGCAGATATCCCGGTTTCTCGAGTTGAGTGGAAGGGCGCTGTCAGGATCATCCGCAGTGCCTTTCCGCCCATCGATCTGTTCGAGGATATCGCTGATCCTGCGGACTGGCCGCTGCTGATCTCGGCAGAGCAGAAGACCAATCCTCGCATCATGGCGACGATCGGCAATCTCGACCTCGTTCCGGTTGACCGGCGCGTCGGCGGCAACGGGGCCTCTTACCTCATGGCGCCATTTACCCACGTCAGCACTGACCGGCCCAGCCGCTTCACCGATGGCAGCTGCGGTGTGCTCTACGTTGGCGACCGGTTCGAAACTGCACTCTTCGAGACGATCCACCACCATGCCCGCTTCATGGTACGGACAAAGGAAGTGCCTGGCTGGACCTCGCAGTTCCGGGAGATCGTCATGACGGTCGATGCAGACCTGCATGATCTCCGGCCTCAGGCGGGGGAGCCGGTTCCGGCGCTCGATCCCGACAGCTATGCAGCATCTCAGGCGCTCGCGCAGTCCCTCAGGACAGCAGGATCGGACGGGATTGCCTACCCGAGCACCCGGCATACGGGTGGGGAATGCGTTGCGCTTTTCTATCCGGATTGCGCGTCGAATCCGGTCCAGGGGCGGCACCTCGACTATCACTGGGATGGCAGGCGAGTTGACCTCGTGCGTGACGCCGGATCAGGAGCCGTTTTCCGTATCGTCGATTTGCCGCCCGATGCTGTCTGACCGCATGAGTTGGGATGTAGGATCTCCGGGAAAGGGTCTGACCAGCCGCTTCAAGTCTGCGCACGATCCTTCACGAGCTCATGAAGCGCTCTGTCCGGCGAAACTGGGCTATTGTACAGCGGGCTACAAGGTGTCTCCGCTAGCTTGACGGAAATCGCCAAAAGGTCGTCATCATCACCTTTTTCATAGGCATAAGCAGCCAGCCAAAATTCGGCCTGCTTAACGAACTCATTGAGGATGCCGACGACGCTCCGGTTCGCGGTCTTTGCATATTTGACCTTGTCCATCCGCCAGACTTCCTGAGCGATGAATTCGGACGGCACTCCGTGCTCTTTCAGGACCAGCGCCAGCTGCGCCCGGAATCGTCGTGCAAGCGTGGCCGCCGGGGCAAGCGGCATAAGCACGGGAAGCAGCGTGCGCTCAGAGACCAGCAAAGCTACTTGCGGCTTCCAGAACAGCACGGTGGCATACCAGTTGCCCAGCACGGTGTCGCTTTGTCCGGGCTCAGCGATCTCGGGTTTGATCCGATCGAGCAGTTTCTTGGTGCAGTGGAGGTGAAACATCGCGTCGGAAGGATAGTGTTATGTGCTCGGCGCGTCCATTGACGCTACCTGCCTCGCCGCCTGAATGGCAATCGGTGACTCAACTGCTGAAAACTGCGAACTGGAGCCAAGCCATCGGAACCGGTTGCCGCTCAGTCGCAGTCTTGCATTCGGGTGCCACTACGTCCAATCCGACGCGATGATGCGTTCCAAGCCCCATGATCTTATCGAGCAGATGGTGAAGCTTCTGGAGGAAGTGGAGAACCGTGCCGGTGCCGATTTCTCTGGGGTTGGGATAATTGTGACCCAGACCTCCGAGGCTCTGCCTATAGTGAATTTGCGTCCGACAAATAATGTACTCGAGAGTGGCGATACGGCTACGGCACTCGCGAATATCTCGCATCCTTCACACGAGCATCATGATGGATTTCATGTACTAACGCCCCAACTAAATATTGAAAAAGTAGCTCAATATTTCTCGCCTCCTATTGCTCCCGATGTGTGCATAGACCGTAGAAAGCTCTTTGGCGGGCGTTATCTTGCCGCTTTGTTTGGCTCAAAACTTCCTGGTGTGCTCGCGACAGGGATCTCTAGCCACGATTTCGGTATAGCGATTTTTCAACACGGGCAGGAGAAATTCCATCGTGGGGCCAACGGAAAGCGGCCCCAAGTGGGGAGGGATCTTAAATGATCTTCGCCCTGAACCGAAGCCTCATTCTAAGCGCGCTCGTACTGTTGGTCGTGGCAATCTGCGTGGGGCTACTAAGTTTTGGCTACGCTGAGACCCCTCACGATCTGCTCGGTTGGTCGTCGAAGATTGCATTTCTGATTAGTGGTATAATTGTATTGCTAGGGATTCGTCCGATATTGCGCGCACTGCACTTTATCACTTTCGCAAAATATTGGTGGTTCCCATGGCTAGACGGGGAGTGGCGTGCCGAAATTAGATCAAATTGGCCGAAAGTTCAGCGCATGTACTTGGCAGCCAAGGGTGAAGGCCTTAAGTTCGATGCCCTTGCTGCACCGCTTACCGATGCCGATGAATTGGTAACAATGGCTTCAGTAACTATCCAATCGAGCTTGTTCGAAATCTCGATTGAAATTGCACCTGACGGAACCAACAAAGTCAGTCGCACACGTTTTGTGCAGCCGCGTTGGGCAAGACCTGACCGACCGGAACTTAGCTACGTTTATGCCCAGCTAGACAACGCTGTTCTGGCCCCAACGGATACGCGTCAACACTACGGGGCTGGAATTGTCGAGTATATTGAACGAACAGGCGAGTTGTCAGGGCACTACTGGACCAACCGCAAGGCACAGGCAGCGTTAAACACTGCCGGAACGATCACTATGCGCCGCGTCGCTAAGCCTAGTCTTTTGGCCCGACTCAGGCACCAAATATCATTGAAGAGCTTGGACTGAATCGGCTTCTAGCGCCAAAAACTGGTCGGCTGATATGGTCCTGCGGCAATGGTATGCACGGGCCAGCACCTCGAGCCAACTGACGCTACGCCGGGTTAGTGGGTAAATTGCCGTAGTGCGGCAGCAGCACATGCCCTGACGCGCCATCATGGACGATCACCGTCAGTCCGCAGGGAGGCGGCAACTGCCCGACGATGACGAACACAAAGCCGGCGAGATGGTGTCGGGACAAACGGACCCGGCTCGACATCGTTTTGTGATCGCGGCTGGATGGTGTCGGGCGGCGCTCAGGATGAGTATGCCAGTCGCCGATATAGTGCAGATCACGAGCGAACATGGCGTCGATCTCGGCTTGCTCGCAAGCGCGGTCGGGAGCGAAAAAGAAGCGCCCTCGTCTGTCGTTGGGTCTAGGTGCGGTCGCCTCGCTCACCACAATGCGCTGCCCGTCGATCCGGGCGAAAAGTTGGCCGCCGGCTTCACGGTGCCAAAAGCGAAGCTGGCGATGCTGTGCAAAATGAGCGAGCACAGCCGGCTCAAAATGGATTATCTCGCCCGACGTGCCGATCGGATAGTGTAGCATCACCGATCGCTCTTGCCGCAAACGGGACAGGCTAGATTGTGCCGCCATGTGCGCTCGACCATCGTCGCAGAGGGCCGGTTCTGCGTCGCGGTGCGCCAATCCTCGGTCCATGCACCGCCTATCCGGCCGATGGAAGCCTCGCGTCCGCTAACAATCCGATAAGTAGTGCTAGCCGCGCGGCCGAGCAGATAGTCTAGCGCGAGATCGGCGGCCATACTGGCGATAACCGCGATCTCCGATGCCCCGTAGGGCTGGAAATGGTTGCCACAGGCCGCCTCCCGCTGGAGCGTTGATCTTGGAAAATCTGCCACCTGGAAAAGCGCTTCGCCGGTCATTGAAAGGCCGCAAGCGAGGCAACCTCCGGTATCGCCGATCAGTGCCGCATGGCCCCCGACCGCATGGGGCTCAGCCCAGGCATAAAGTGTTGTCGCGGGGTATCCCGCCTCAATCTGCCGAGCGTTGAACTCGGCTTCGTGCGACCAGCTCCCGATGGTTGAAACGACCAGGTCCGCCTGCTGGAAGATTTCGGGTTGATTGGTCGCGACCTTCTGCCAATCAGACGGATGTCCTGTGGCGCGTGAATGAGGAAAGTCGTGCTGCAAACGCTGCGCAAGCGCCGCTGCCTTATTCTGACGATACTGCCTCGCGCCGAGGACATGCCGGCTCGTATTTTCGAGCTTCATCAGATCGGGGTCGATGAGGTCGATCTCACCCAAGCCGGCTTGGGCAAGCAACCGGGCGATCGGCGATCCGAGCGAACCGCAACCCACCATCACTACGCGCGAAGCGCGGAGCATCGAAAGATCGCTATTGCCGTCGCGTCCGTGGATCCACCAAGGATCAGCTCGTTCAACACGGTGCCGCATGAGAACTCCATGCCGGGCTTGCTCCAAAACGATCGCAGGTGGTGCCTTGCCTTTGCGGAACCCCTTGGCGCGTTTCGGTCCGTTTCGTCCGTGGCCCTTGTGCGCTTTAACCGTCACGGCCGCAAAGCAGGGGCCGTCGTCAGTCTGAGCGCCCAGCACGACGACCCAATCTTGCTGTTCGTGTCCCAGGAACCTGTCAAAATCATGCGATACTGCTTCGCCGAGCCGTGCGGCCAGTGCACGAACGTCGTCTGGGGTATTCGGGTAATCCGACGGCAGGAGAGGCTGGTCGAACCAAAGAAGAAAGGCCGACGAGCATTCGGCATCGCGTTTCAGGCCCTTGCCTGCTCGATTGGTGAGCCAAGCGTTCAACGTCGCACGATCTTCGGCGACGAAATAGCCAGCCTGGGATCGCCATAGTCTGACCCGACGGGTGTCGCCGCACGGGTCGATCAGGCTTTGGATCGTGCCGCCTTTCGTCGTGGGGTTCCAGTAGGAAAGGAACTCGCTTTGGAACTCTGTTTGATTGGTGCCAGCGATGCCATGCTCCAGAATTTCAGCGGCTCCGCCGAGTACAGCTTTCACGATGGCGACCGGTTGGCTGTGGTCGAACTCGTCGCAGTCCTCGATAATGCAGAGCCGCCCGTCTTCCTCGACGTGCGGGTAGCTTGGAAACGTCGGCGGTTGGGCCAGCGCGACCCTCGGCCGGCTGCGCGGAAACCGTTTATCGAGAACCAAATCCAACGCTACCGCTTGGTCGAGTATTGCTACGTCAAGGCGCCATCCGCAGCGCGCGCCGCTAGCAATGTAGCGTTGCAGTTCGCTGTCCGTGAGCGGTCGAGCACTCGTATTCGCCGTTAGCCAGTTCCCGACCTTGGCTTCGATGTCCGTTCGATCCGCGCCAGGCGTCTCAGCCATAGCGGCCGTCGCCACCCTTTTTGACCGCTTCTCGGGCATCGGGATGATCTGCAAAGTCTTTGAGGATTCCGGAATTGAGAATAGTCGGCGCACCGATCGAAGCATCTATCACGACGAGATCTTCATCGTCGGGTAGATAGTCGCCCAGCGCGGCACGCAGGTGCTCGATCACCGTCCCGGATTGGTTGGCGGCCAGCGCCGAGTCGATCCTCATCACGAGATTGCGCGCCTTGGCGATGAAGTCCGCGCGGCATTCGCGCGTCCAGCCTTCATCTAGATACTGCCCGTGGACCACAGGATTCGGAATTCGGCGCTCCAGCAATTCCGGGAGGCGGTTAGCCACCATTTGCAGCGCGAGATCGTCACGATTCTCGGCAATCGAGCCAACGGCTTCGTCATAAGCAGTGACGACGCACGCCATCAGAGCGATCGAACTGAGACGGCAGGAGGTCCAGTTGTAATCGCGCCACCCTTTCAGATAGCGACAGACGCGCCGAAGTTGCTGCCCATGTTCGTTGATGGCGCTCTGAAACCAGTCTTCGAGTTTGCGCGGATCCGACGGCTTCCACCCTTCTTCACGATGTGCGAGCATGATCTGGTCGGTAGGTAGGCGGGGATAGATCTGCTCAGCGAAGGAGACATTTTCATCGAGCATTCTGGTGTCGAATTGCATCGATGTCGCGGCTTTTTCGAGCAGCTCCTCGAACTCGTCGTCGGGAATGGCATATAGCGCAAGGTCGATGTGCGCGTCGTCGTCAATCTCGACCCGAACGCAAGAAGGCTTGTCTGTGACGAGGGTCCATCCCTTACGTTCGCACAACGGGGTAAGGATCCGTTCCACTGCCGTGAAGTATCCAGCGCTTACGACGACGGGATGGGTAGTGCCATTCTGGCTCAGGAAGCAGACTGGCAGGAACACGCCATCGTCCAGGTCGATCTCTTGGGGAGGGGTATGGGTCGCACGGTTTAGTGTGTGGTAAGACCAGCTTCCCTGCATCCGGAACTTTGGGCGGAGCGCGAGGTCGCTATCGGCGAAGGAAACCGATGCGAGCATCCTTGCATCAAATAACTGCCTGCGTTCGATATGCCCGCTCCACTCGCGCAAACCCGAACGAATCTCATCGCGTATTTCTTCGCGAGCGACCTGCAGCGTCGTCCTCTGCTCGGTTTCGACCGTCAGGCTTCTGAGGTACGTGTCATGTTCGCCTGAACTGAATAGCGTCCTGTGAGCGTTTGCCCCCAATTTTCAAATCTCCTCGTCGGGCGCCATGCGCTTATCTGAGAAGGAGAATAGTGGGTGGTACGGGCAAGAACAAGGGGCGAACAGAAGTTGTTCCCTCCGAATGCTTCAGAGGGGAGTGGGCTTTGCCCTGATTGAGCCATTTGGGCGTCGACGGTCGATGCGCCGGGCTCACAATCAGGAGTGTGTCCCATGATCAAGTCGATCCCGCTGAACAAACTCGTTCAGTCTCCCCGCAATGTCCGCCGTCACAGTGATCCGGCAGCAGATGCTGAGCTTAAGGCCAGCATCGCAGCCTGCGGTCTGCTGCAGAACCTCATCGTCAGACCTGCAGCCAAGGGCAAATTCGAGGTCGAAGCTGGTGAGCGCCGCCGCCGCGCATTGCTCGCGCTCGCGGACGACAAGATCCTCGCGCGTGACCACGAAGTCACGTGCCTCGTGCTCGAAGACAGTGCCGAAGCCGTGGTCGAGACCAGTCTCGCCGAAAACTTCCACCGCCTCGCCATGAACCCAGCAGACGAGGCCCAAGCTTTTGCGGCGCTCGTGGCAGGCGGTGCGACTGTCGAAGATGTTGCGCGCCGTTTCGGCCTGACCGTCCGCTTCGTGGAGGGGCGGCTGCGTCTCGCGACGCTCGCGCCCATCGTGTTCGAGGCGCTCGCCGCCGGAGAGATCACCCTCGATATTGCCAAGGCCTTCGGCGCCACCTCGGATCAGGAGATTCAGGCCCGCGTGTTCGAGCAGGTGTCGTCGGGCTACTATGCGCCCAACCCCGACAGCGTCCGGCGCATGGTCCTGTCCGGGACTGTCAGGGGCAGCGATCCACGTGCCCGCCTCGTTGGCCGCGACGCCTACATCGCCGCCGGCGGGCGGATCGAGCGCGAGCTGTTCGACAACGACGACAGCGAATCCTGGGTTGATGTTGCGCTGCTCGAAAGCCTCGCCGCCGCGAAGATGGAAGAACAGGCCAAAGCCCTCGCCGCCGAGCAGGGTCTTGCCTGGGTCAAGCCGACGCTCGATCCCTATGCCAGCCACGACCTGGTCAAAGGGCTGGTCAGGCTTCCCGCCGAACCGGCGCCATTGACCGAAGCTGAAGTGGCAAGGCTCGACGAACTCGATGCCTCCTATGACGAGCAAGCGGCGGTCCTTGAAGACGAGGACAGTGCCGAGGAGGCCGTGGCTGCGGCCGAAGCCGCTATCGCGGCCATCGAACGCGAATGCCAGGAAATCCGCGCCCGACCTCCCGTCATCTCGCCGGAACTGAAAGCCGAAGCGGGCATGGTTTTGGTGCTCTCGCGCGATGGTACGCCGGTTCTCCAGCCGGTGTTCTACAGCGAGCGTCAGGCTGATCCTGCCGAGGCCGACGATGGGATCGAAGTCGTTGCTGGCGAAGAAGGTTCGGACAGGCGCCGGACGACCTTATCCAAGCGTCTGGTCGACGAGCTCGCGATGCAGCGCCGCGATGTTCTGGCCCTGCATGTTGCATCCGACCCCGGGCTCGCGCTCGACATCATGGTCTTCACGCTGGCCGATGCCGATACCCACGACTTGCGGACGCGCCCTTCGACCACGCTGCGCGCCCCCGTTCCTGCAGGCCCGATCATCGGCTTCGAAGCCAAAGATACGCCGGCAAGCAGCGGGCTTGCCGAGCTCAGGTTCAGTCTCGACGAAAGCTGGCGCGCTGGTGACGATGCGATCTCCCGCTTCGATCTGTTTCGGGCGCTGCCCGATGACAGCCGCGCGGCTTGGCTGGGTTACGTTGTCGCCCGGTCGCTCGAGGCGAGCCTCAACATGGTCGGCGAGCGTCAGCTGCCGTTCCAGGACCACCTTGGCAGCCTGATCGGCGTCGACATGGCAAGGTGGTGGAGACCGACGGCGGCCAACTACTTCGACCGGGTGTCGAAGCAGGTGATCCTCGACGCGCTGACCAATGTCGGCGGTCTCGAGCTCTCCTCGCGCTTTGCCTCGGTCAAGAAGGGTGACCTCGCGATGAGCGCCGAGCGCGTCTTCGCCGGCACCTACATCACCGAGGTCGAGGTTCGCGAAAAGGCCCTGGCCTGGGTGCCTGAGGTCATGCGCTTCGCTCGCCCTACGCTGGGGGCGGGCGAGGCCGACATAGACGCGGCGGACGCTGAGCCTGGTGTCGACGGCGAAATTCATACCCCCCGCGAGCTGGCCGCCTGACCTCCTCCTGACAGGCTCTGCCACTCGCACCTCGAGAAGCGGTCCTTCGGCTTACGTCGGAGGGCCGCTTCCTTTTTGGAAGCAGAGCAGAGGGAGCTCGGGAGCCTCAGGCACTGACCGGCGAAGCTGTCGCTGACTGTCCGGATGCCTCAATCAGGAGAACCATCATGGCCTATCGCAAGGGGCAGGGCGGCGGCTTGTCGCCCGCCACCCGCATCACCCAGGAAATCATCGCCCGTCTGGAAGCAGGCACGAAGCCGTGGATCAAGCCATGGCGCGGTGTCCCGGTCTCCCGGCCCTTGCGGGCCTGCGGAATTCCGTACCGGGGCATGAACGTGTTCTGGCTTTGGATGGTCGCCGACATGTGCGGCTACGCTTCGCCGTTCTGGATGACCTACAACCAAGCAAAATCGCTCGGAGCCCAGGTCCGCAAGGGCGAGAAGTCGACCATCGCGATCTTCTACAAGAGCTACACCAAAGAGGTGGAAGCGCCCGATACCGGCGAAAAGACTGACGAGGCCCGCCGGGTGCTCAAGGCCTATCCGGTCTTCAATGCCGATCAGGTCGAAGGTCTGCCCGAGCGCTTCCATCCGGCTGCAACGCTGGAGCTGGTCCAGCCTGAAGGGCGCGAGGCCGAACTCGACGCCTTCTTCGCCGCCATCCCCGTCAATCTGCGCCACCAGGGCTGCGAGGCCTATTACGAACCGACTGCGGATCGTGTCACGATGCCGCCGACGAGCCTGTTTTCAGGCTTCGACCACTACTATGCCACGCTCGCCCACGAGCTGTCGCACTGGACCGGCCATGCCAGCCGTCTGGGGCGTGATCTCAAAAACCGCTTCGGCACGGCGGCCTATGCCGCCGAAGAACTTGTAGCCGAGCTATCGAGCGCCATGCTCGGCGCCGAGCTGGGCCTGCCCGTCACACATCTCGACAGCCACGCGAGCTACATCGAGCATTGGCTCAAGCTTCTGAAGGATGACGATCGCGCCATTCTGACCGCTGCCGCCAAGGCTGAGGAGGCGTCGACCCTGCTGCTGAAGCTTGGCGGAAGGGTCATGCCCGAACAGTTTGACGACGCGTCAGACGACGCTGCGCTTGCGGCCTGAGGGAGCATGCCATGGGCCGATCAGTCAGCTATCCCAGCGGAGCAATCGTCGCCTTCACAGTGCTTGAGGTCGAAGCCGAGGACGACTGGGAATTCGAATACGATTGGCTGCGCGACGACCTGCGCGAGCGGGCCGGCCGAGCCTTTCCGTCGCTGATCCCGCATGACGGCTGGCGCGGCCGGGAGGACCGGATCCTCATGCGCAATGCCTATGCGGATTTTGGCGTATCGGTCTACGGCGGGCTGGTGGCCGTCTGGATCGTCGAACGCGATGACGGCGCCTATTGGGACGCCGATTGGCGCACGGCCCGCTCACCGCGGGCACAGCGCTGGCTGTCGCAGATCGCATCCCGTTTCGATGCCATGTTCGGCGAATATGACTGTCTCGGGCATATGTCGAACGGAGAGGGTGTCTACGCCAAGCGAGCGGCTTGAGCCGAGCCGGGGCGGTGCATGGATGAGGCATAGGGCGCACCCCTGCCAATGGATCTGTTCCGACCGCCCATGGCCTGGTGCCATGCGAGAGAGGCCCTGGGCCAGCCGCCAGTCTTGCGCAACCCGGCTTGGTCGGGCCCGTGTGGGCCTTGGCCCTTAGGGCTCAAGGCCTGCCCGCGCCAGCCCGCCAAGCCGGGTTTCCCCTCACGGGTGCGCAACCCTGCCTGAATGCTGGCCCTGACGGGCTCTCGCTGGCGCAGCCATGAACGGGTGCGTCGGCCTCACGCCAGTCAGGAGGACACCCCATGCACACGTCATTCGCCGATCAACTCGCCGGGCTCGATCTCGCCGGCTTCTCGATTGGACCCGCTCCCGTATCGACCAGCGATTTCCCGGTCCGGGAGGCTGTTGTCCAAACCCTCGAAGCAGTCTGGTCCGATCTTTTCGCCATGGTGTCCGGGACCGCTCTTGAAGCCGACGCCGAGGATCTTGGCTGGGCCTTCGTCAACATCTTTCACCGCTCGGCGGAACGCAAATCGACGGCCCTTGACCGGGCGACCGACGAGGTCCGCGCGCTGATTGCTACGGCCGATGGATCCGAGGTTCACACCCATGACCTTGAGACCCAGGTCGAGCGGGCGCAGTGCGCCGAAAGTGCGATGCTGGCGCTTGAAGAGATGCGCGAGGTCGCAGCAGCCCTGTACCTCAACGAGTTCGGGTCATCGTGGAAGCCGGTCTCCAGTTCGCGCTTCAATCACAGCGCCATGATGACTTCTGCGCTCGTCGAAGGTCGCGATTTCCTGCGCGCCCGTGCAGAGGCCAAACGCCGTGCAGCCGTGCCCGAAGGAACCCCGGTCGTCTTCGCTGGCGGGCGCACCCGTCATGCGACCGAAGACGATGCACTGACCTTCGGCAACAACGTCTGGGCCACCCTCGACAAGGTCCGCGACCGCGTGCCCGACTTGGTGCTCATCCATGGCGGCGACACCAAGGGCGTCGACCGCCTGGCATCGAGCTGGGCTGAACGTCGAGGCATCCCTCAGGTCACGTTCTCGCTCGACATGCGGCTGGGCGCCCGGGCCGGCTTCAAGCGCAACGAGCGGATGCTCTCGCTTGATCCGCGTTACGTCATCGCCTTTCCAGGCAATGGCGTGCTCGAACGTCTGGTCATCGAAGCCAAGGCCCGGCGGATCACCGTGGTCGATCGGCGCGGGCCCCTCGGTACCAATCCGAAGAACTCTTCGGTCAGGACCGACTAAGGCCCTGTCGGTCTTCGCGCCAGCGCCGGATCGGCGCTGGCGTCGTCCTTCAGAGGAAAGGCGCGCGCCTGTCAGTTTGAGCCAGCGGAGGTCGTTGGCTCCTTTCTACAGGAGGCAGTTCATGATCGATATCGAGGCTGTGATGGCCGATTTTGCCGTTCGCCAGGCCGAGCGGCAGACCCAGGTGGTCGAAGAGATTCAGCAGCTCAAGGTCGCCATTCTTCCGCGCTTGCAGGAAGCCGGCATCGCCCGTGTCGAGATCCGCTTTGACGGCTGCGGCGACAGCGGTGCCGTTGAAGAATGTGTATGCCTCGATACAGCCGGCGCGGGGATCCCGTGCCCGGAAGTCTCCCTCATGGAAGGCGAAGCAGACAGCGTTGATCGTACTGGTTCCGCAGAGCCGCAATCACTCGGGCAGGCACTCGAACAGCTGACCTACCTGGCGCTCGAACGTCACCATCCTGGCTGGGAGATCAACGACGGTGCCTGCGGCGAACTGGTGATTGATGTGGCTGAGGCGACGTTCGTGCTGGCTTGCAGTCTGCGCTTCACCGCGACCGATGATCACTCGACCGAGCTCTAGGAGACCAGGCATGGCCCACTGCTACTACCACGCCCTCTCGTCGGTCCGGAAATGGGGCGGCGCGGTCGAGGACTATCTCCCGCTACACCAGTGGTTCGACCAGTCCAAGGCAATCCTGGCAGACCCACGGCACCGCGCGCTGCGGCACCATGCCGAGGGGATATTCATGCTGGAGGCGATCTTCGGCGAGACCCTCGTCAATGCCGATGGCCGGGTCGTTCCGGTGCGTCTGGTCGGCGAACAGCACGTGCGCGAAGACTTGGGCTCGATCCCCTCCTTTGCCGATTGGGCGCGCTTGATCACGCCGCAGGCCTGGATGCTGCGCGGCAACCCTTTGGACGGCGCTGAAGGGGTGACGATCGACATGCCTGGCCGCGGTGAAGCAGTTGCGCCCAGGAGCGTGCCACCTGCTGAAGCGGTCGGTACCGTGATCTAAGAGGGGGTTCTCCGGTGAAGGGGCGGGGTGGATGATCCTGCCAAGACCGGAGGGAAACGAGTCAGGGCAAACCTGTTCAAGGCATCCAGCTCCACCCGGCTTCGATGCAAACCTTTCCCTGAATCACCCCCCGTCGAGACGCGCAACCCGGATCAGGTCCGACCGAGTTGCCGGGCACGATTTTGCGCATCGCTGGTGCCGAAAACCGGTTCCCACTTTTCGGCGCGATGCTGCGTGCCCGACTGCCCGCACCACCCGAACCAGATCGGGGTTTCCCTTCGGTGCGCTTCGCCGCGGGGCGCTTCTGCTCGGGTTTTGCAGCCGGGATGGACCCGGAATGCTCGATCAGGAGAAAGCCCATGACCAATCTCGTTATCCTCGTTGGCCGCATCGCTCGCGACCCCGAAACCCGCACCACCCAGGGTGGAACCAGCATCACCTCGGTCTCGGTCGTGACCGACCGTCCCGCCCGCAAGGAAGGCAAGACCTACAAGGACGAGAACGGCTACACCGCCAAGGACAGCGAATTCCACCGGATCACCTGCTTCAACGGCCTCGGCCAGAATGTCGCCAAGTACTGCACCAAGGGCCAGCTCGTGACGGTCGAAGGGCGCATCCACTACACCCAGTGGGAAGATCAGAGCGGCACCAAGCGCTACGGCTGCGAGATCATCGCCGACAAGGTCGACTTCCTCACCAAGGGCCGCTCCGGCAGCAACGAAGGTGCTCCCGATATCGATGAGGACTGAATGTCCTTGCCTCACGACAAGGCCCCGGTGGCAGACGCCATCGGGGCCTTTTATTTTGTACGCCGGCGATGCGGCGGCGCGGGGCATCGAACCCCTTGCCGCCGCCGGATGGGTTTTACGCGGGAGCAATCCGCTTCAGCGTTTCCTCGATCCCGAGCGCCATCGATGCGCGAACGATCTGGCGCAACTGCGCCGGATCGATCGTCTCCGCGCTGCACTCGATCAGCAGCTTTCCGAGTTCGGTCGCTGCCTCTTCGCGGAGACGCGCCTCCTCGTTCTCGAGTTGGGCACGCTGTTCACGCAGCTTCTTCAAGGCATCTCGTGCAGTAGGTTTGGACCTGGCCATAGTGCTTCCTTCTTGCTGGCCGTTGGTCCCCTCCGCTGCCGATCTTGGCACTGCGGGCGCATGTAGGAAAATGGTTTGTGGGGCAGGTGTCGCGCTTCTGCGCTGACGTTGGAGAGGTCTCTCTCGCAGAAAGACCAATTGTGATGCGGGCTTTGGGGCTGCGTCAAGGACGACGGGGCCCCACCATTTTTACCGGGCAAGCCCGGCAAAAATCGTTGCCCCCATCGCCGCTTCGCGGCCGCTATCGCGGTCCCTGACCCAGCCCGTCACCCACATCTTTCGCAGCTCCTGATGCGACGCATCGAACATCAGGAGGAAAGATCATGTACGCTTCACTTAACATTGCCGCTGCTGGTCCCGTCGCCGATCAGGCAGCCTTCGTTGCTGCCTTGGATCAGGCCCATGCGCGGTCCTTTCACAGCTACTTCACGCAGTACGTCCTGACCGATGACGAGGCAGGGTATATCGCGGTCGATGAAGGCGACTACGGCGCCTTGCCCAAGGCCATGCTGGACCGGGTCATCGATACCGTGCCGGGCCGTCTCAGCGATGAGTTCTGATCCGCCAGTTTGGGAGGAAGTCCGTCAGGGCTTCCTCCTTTCTTATTGCTCGCAGACCGTTTCGGCATCCCTCGGCCGGTACGGGGAGGCAGGTCGACAGCGTCAGTCGACGGTATCAGGACGGTCGAGATCGGCGAGCCGTTCCGGCATACCCAGAACCTTCAACGCCGCGGCCTCAATAGCTTCTGCCTGTGTCGGGAAAGCCTCGGAAGAACTGATCGACACCCCGTTCGGGTAAGTCACTGTCGCCTGGAAGCCGTTGCCCTTCGGTGTCGCACTCAGTGTGACCTGGCCCATGCGGCGCCTCCTTTCTGCCTGGAATATTGGCTGCAACATAGGCGTCAGTCCCGTCTGTGCCTATCGCGATCCGCAGCTCGGCTACCTGCCGAGGACCCTGGGAACGGGGCTCGCAAATCGCATCATCCGCTACAGGATCAATAGCTGGTTCCTGTCCTCGCAGTTGGGGACATTTGGGCACACCGTACGCGACAAATCGCTGGAATGATTGATGGAAAAGCAAGTAATTACAGATTCATGGATCGAATTCGGCGAAATGGCAGCTTCTCCGTCAAAAATGACGTGGGCGAGGGGAGTTACGTGGATTTGACCAAAGCGAGGCCGAGAATGGCGGAATTCCGCAGTCCTATATGTTCTTGACATGTTCTTGAATCTGACTTAGCTTCAACCTCGCCTTTCGCAGTGTGAACCGGGCTCCTGACCACAAGGAGTCCGTGCATGACACGGCCAATCTGTCTCCAGGTTTACATCTCCAGCGAGCTCAGTTCGCTGATCCGCAAGGCTGCCAAGGCCAAGGGGATCAGCATGAGCGAGTGGGTTCGCGCCTTGCTCGCCAATGCCTGCACCGAGGACGAGCTTTCCTCGCGGCTCGACGCTTCCATTGAACGCATTTCCCGCCGCTCGGTGTTCCTCATGGTCGGGGTTGACGCGCTGCTGGCAGGGCACCCCGACCACGCGCTGCGCGGTCGGGCTCACCAGGCTTACGTGCGCAAATGCAAGGAACTCGGTCTTTCCACAGCCGCTGGCGAGGGAGGCTCCGATGAAGCGTAATCTCGTCAACTTCACGCGTGGCAGCCAGCTGCTCGGACACTTCGGCTTCATGTTCGCGGCGGGTCTCAAGGGCCCATTGATTGTCGCCGCGCTCGTGATCTCATGGACCTCCTGGTGGACCATTTCGGCAGGCCTCACCGACCATGAAGTCTACCTCGTCTGGATGCGGATCTACGCTGCCATCTACGGCTTCATGGAGTTCGATCCCGCCAAACGAATCACTCTGGAAACTGCCTTTGGCGCGACCATCCAGTTTCCGATTGCCCAGCTCGACCACTACCCCCCGGTGGACCATGCGTGGGAGAAGCTGATGGCGCTTCTGACCAGTGCCTTGTGGCGTTCCGGGTTCCTGCTGGTCCCTGCGTTTGCCATCTTTTACTGGTTCGCCGAGCGGTTCGGTGGCCGCTCCAAGGAGCGCAAACATGAGCGCGGCGCGATGCTCGTCACGCTCCCCGAGCTTGTCGATGAACTGACCGCGCACAACCGGCGCGAGCGCACCCGTGAGCTCGATTCCGCGCTGGGCTGGAAATGGCGGCTCAGCCTGCCGCGAGAGATCGCCCAGGTCTTTCCCTATCGGCCATCGCACATCGCCACGGTCTCCTATCCCTGGCGGCTCGAACAGAGCCATGCGATGCTCATTGGCACCACCGGTATGGGCAAGACCGTGGCGATCTCCGACATGATTGCGGAAGCCAGAGCCAAGGGGCAGCGCTGCGTGGTCTTCGATTTGACCGGCGCTTTTATCGAGCACTTCCATGCGGCCCATTGCGACATCATCCTGAACCCGCTCGATGCGCGCTGCCCCCAGTGGAGCCTGTTTGACGAATGCCGTTCTGAAGGTGAGTTCTGGGCCGCCGCGGACGCCCTCGTCCCCCATGACGGGGGCGGAGAAGCCCAGTTCTGGGTGATCGCTGCACGAGCCCTGTTCGTCGAATTCTGCCTCAAACTTGTGGCCGAGGGCAGGGCGACCAACGACGCCCTGGCCCGTGAGCTCATGACTGCGGACCTGTCGCGCGTGCATGCCATGATGCGCGGTACTATCGCCGATCCGCTGACCGCGCCGGAAGCCGCCCGCATGGCGGAATCGATCCGGGCCGTTTTCAACGTCAACGCCAAGGCGCTCAAGCTGCTGCCGGCTGCCGGTCCTCGTTTCTCGGTCCGCCAGTGGATCGAGGATGGGGCCGATAGCGCCCGAAGCGAAGGCTCGATCCTGTTCATTTCGGCCCGCTATGTCGACATGAGCGTCTGCGCGCAGTTGCTTACGCTCTGGCTCGACACGGCCATGAACACGCTGATGACGATGCCCCGCACCCGCGATCTCAAGTGCTGGTTCTTCGTCGATGAGCTCGGCGCATTGCACCGCCTGCCAGCCCTCGAGAAAGGCTTGCAGACGGCGCGCAATTTCGGCGGCGCGATTGTCCTCGGCCTCCACGCCTATGCCAAGCTCAAGGAGGTCTACGGCGAGAACATGGCGATGACGCTGGCATCGCTTGCCCGGACCAAACTGATCCTTGGAACCGCTGACCGCGAAACGGCCACCTGGTGCTCCGACTTCATCGGCCATCGCCAGGTCAGGGACATGGAAGAGGGCTACACTTACGGCTACAACAATGCCCGCGATGCGGTCAGCCTGACCCCGCGCAAGCATATCGAGCCGCTCCTGCTGCCTGACCAGCTGATGAACCTGCCGCGCCTGTCAGGGTACATCAAATTCCCCGACGGCTTTCCCGCCGCACCGATCAAGCTGAAGCCCGTCGACCGACCCAAGCGGGCGGAGACCTTCATTGCCAGGGTCAAGGAAAGCCCGAAGGCAAGGGTCACGTTGCCCCATCCGGCGGCGGAGCAGGCCGAGCAGAAGGCAGCGCCAACAGGCAGCGAGCATCCCTCGTCCAACGATGACGGAGCGGGCAAGCCGGTCGTCCCAAAGCAGGGCGAACTGGCGCTGGATCAGGGACCGAAAGCCGCGCCGAGACAGGAGCCTAACGCGCCAGCCAAGGATATTGGGCGAGCAGTGGAACACCCACCCGGCAAGACGTCGAAGGAGCGGGAACCGGCAGCTCGCTCAGGGCAAGACAAGGCGGGCAAGGCCAGGAAGGAGCAGTCGAATACCAGAACCGATGTGCGTGCGCGAAAAGTCGGACCTTCCGCCCGCCCACTTCTCCCGACAGGCGAAGCCGCTGCAGTCCCGGATCAGTCGGCTTCGCCTAAGGGCACGCCCCAGGCCAGCACGCCGGGAACAGAAGGGCTGCAACAGGGCAAGCCGGATAACCCGAAGAGCCAAAGCTCCAGCGATGCCGCCGCGCGCAAGCTGATGATCGAGGATGGTCTGCGGGAGCACGAGCCCCCGCCGATCACTGGTCCCGATCTTGGCGACATGGAGATGTGAGCATGGCGCTGACTGCCTCGGGATGGCGGAGCGATCGATGCTGTCGGTAGCCAATGTCCGCACCGCCGGCGGCGCGGCCAACTACTTCGCTGCCGACAATTACTACACGCGCGCTGATGCCGATCGCTTGGGTGAATGGATGGGGAAGGGCGCTGCCGCGCTCGGGCTTGAGGGGACCGTCGACGCGCGGCAGTTCGAGGCGGTCCTTAAGGGAATGCTGTCCGATGGTAGCCGCGTCGGCAGTGACAACCGGGCGCACCGGGCGGGGACCGATCTCACCTTTTCGATGCCGAAAAGCTGGTCGGTCCTCGCTCTGGTGGGCGGCGATAAGCGCATCCTCGATGCCTACGCTGCGGCTGTCCGGGAAACCCTGCGCTGGGCCGAGAAGAACCTAGCCGAGACCCGGATGGAGGTTCGCGGCAGAGAGCGTGTTGTCCAGACCGGCAACCTTGCGATCGCGCTCTTCCAGCACGACACCAATCGCAACCAGGAGCCCAACGCCCACTTCCATGCCGTCATTGCCAATGTGACGCGAGGGGCCGATGGCAAATGGCGGGCGCTGCGCAATGACAAGCTCTGGCAGCACAATACTTTGCTCAATGCCATGACGATGGCGCGGTTTCGGCTAAGCGTCGAGAAGCTCGGTTACGAGGTCGGGGAGTTCGGCAAGCACGGCAATTTCGAGGCCGTCGGTGTGCCCAAAGATGTGCGCGATGCCTTCAGTTCGCGGCGGGCGGAGATTCTCGACCGCCTGGCGACGATGGAAGGGAGGGGGCTCGCCGCTCGCAGCGCAGCAAACCTCATGACCCGGGCGGACAAAGGGCGGATCGAAGATCGCGATGCGCTAACGCAGCAGTGGCAGGAAGCGTCCGCGAGGCTGGGCTTTGATCCCGCCACGGTGATTGCCAGGGCCAATGCTCGCAGTGCGCAGGATCTTGGCAATTTGACTGGTGTTGGGTCCACGATGCGCGCGCTCGTCCGCAATGTTCAGGCCCTCGCAACCTCCTTTGCCGAACGGCTTGGCCTGCGGGAAGGTGATCCGCTAATACCTAGCAGGCTGACCAATCGCAGTGTCGAGCAGGTCGCTGCAATTCATGCAGTCGCCTCGGCTGTCCGGCATCTCGGTGAGCGGGAGGCGGCCTTCACCCGGGCCGAGATATACCGCGCAGCGCTTGGCTTTGCGCTCCCGACTTCGCTTGCAGACATCGAACACCGCGTCGAGCAGCTGCTCCGCCAGGGACATCTGGAGAAGGGCAAGGGTGCGGACCGGGAACTGCTGACGACACGCGACGCGATCAGCCTCGAACAGCGAATTATTGCCGGGGTTGAAGACGGGCGCGGCGTAGCCCCGGCGATAGTCTCTCCCGACCTTGCCGGGGCCCGTCTGCAAGCCCTGTCCCAAATCAAATACGGCCTGACCTTGAACGCGGGACAGGAAGGGGCCGGGCGTCTGCTGCTTGGCTCGAACAACCGCATCGTCGCGATCCAGGGCGTCGCGGGCGCAGGCAAGAGCACGGTCCTCAAACCTGTCGCCGATATCCTGCGCGAGGAGGGCAGGGGTGTGCTCGGGCTCGCGGTGCAGAACACGCTGGTCCAGATGCTCGAGCGCGATACAGGTATTCCATCGATGACGGTGTCGCGGTTCCTCGCCCAGCACCGTGATCTCCTTGAAGGGGCGGATGCGGACCGGCTCGCCGAGGCTCGGGCTGACATGCGTGGCACAGTCGTGCTGCTCGACGAGGCATCGATGGTCGGCAATGCCGACAAGGAAAAGCTGGTGCGGCTTGCAAACCTGCTCGAACTCGGCCGCTTTGCCAGTATTGGTGACCGCAAGCAGTTGGGCGCAGTCGATGCTGGAAAGCCGTTCGATGTGATGCAGCAGGCCGGCATTGAGACGGCCGTCATGAGCACGAATCTTCGCGCGCGCAGTGAAGGCCTGCGTGAAGCGCAACAGGCGGCGCAACAAGGGCGTATCCAGGACGCCATGCGCCATCTGGCACCCCAGGTGATCGAGGTGGGGAACGATGCGGCTGTCGAAGCCGCCGCAGCCTGGCTGTCCCTGTCGACTGCCGAGCGCGAAGCAACCGCGATCTATGCCTCAGGCCGAAACCTGCGCGGCGCCGTAAACGATGCGGTTCAGACAGGCCTTAAAGCGAGCGGCGAGCTTGGTCCTGAAACCATGCGGCTCCAGACCCTGTCGCGCGTCAATGTGACCCGCGAGGAGCTGCGATATGCGAGCACCTATGCGCACGGCATGGTGGTCGAGGTGGCGCGGCGTCAGCGCAGCCAAGCTATTGCAGCGGGCGAATACCGGGTGGTCGGAACCGATGTGACACGCGAGCGTGTCACGCTGGAGAACGCGCGTGGCCGCCAGTTCGAGTTTCGTCCCGGTCAGATCAGGCCGCAAGGTGAGCAGGATCCGCTGCGTCTGTTCGAAGTCCGCGCCCTCGACATTTACACCGGCGACAAGATCCGGTGGACCGAGACCGATCACCAGCGGGGCCTGCTCAATGCCGACCAGGCCCGCATTGTCGCTGTCGACAAAGAGGCTGTCGTGATGAAGACATCCTTGGGCTCAGAGCACCGGCTGGAGCAGGGCGACCCGATGCTCCGCCGTCTCGATCTCGCTTATGCGCTCAATGCCCATATGGCACAGGGGCTGACCTCCGATCGCGGCATTGCTGTCATGGACAGTCGCGAGCGCAATCTGGCCAATCAGCAGACGTTCCTGGTGACAGTTACACGGCTGCGCGATGGTCTCACGCTTTATGTCGATAATGCTGGCAAGCTCGAGGCGGCGGTCGAGCGCAAAGCCGGCATGAAACGTTCGGCGCTTGAAACGGTCGATCTCCTCCGCGATGCGGCAGCCAAAGGGCAGGCCAAAGATCGTGTGGGGCCTGCACCGGAACGCAAGCCGCCAGAGCTTGACCGGTCGATCACCAAGCCATTCGAGATCGGCATCTAGCGTCCCGCTGTCCCCATGCGTCCGCACATGGCCGGTTGACGCGAAGTTCTTTATTTGTTCTCATTGACCCATGCCCCGAATCTCCGAGGATATCCTGCTTACCCATCTCGAAGTCGCACTGGCGGTTGCGCCGGAGCACACGCTCGTCCGTCTCAATGCCGATGATCCACGCGCCCAGCGCAGCGCCAGGGTCGATCTGGCTCGTCATCTGGTCGAGCGCATGCGCGGTTTCACCATCGAAGGCGACAGCCATGGCGATCGAGGCGCGCAGCCATGCCTGTTTCCAGGCGATCTCTCGCCGATCGGATGAACTGGAAGTCTTGTCGAGGAGGGTTACTGTAGTGGCCGGTCCGGGGCGTTGGAGCTCAGTTGGACAATCCGCTCGGCGATAGCCTGCCATGTCCGAATGCCTGCCTCGTCGCCAGCAAGTGCAAGAGCCCCAATCTGCTCGGCGACGTACAAGGGTGCCTTGTCGCCATGAGTTTGCAGGACATGGTGGGCGCAGGCCCAGAGCTCCCATTCGCTCAGCATCAGCGCAGCAAGCCGACGACCCCGCCAACCGTCGCATATAGGCCATAGGCGACGAAGGCTGCGGCAAGAAGGAATTCGAGCCGGAGTTTGAATGCAGTCGGTCGAGGCTTTCCGGCAGGCCATATCTGGTCGCAGGCAAATCCGTTGAACCCTGAACGCTCCCCGACCACTTCGACGCGGGCGCCGATGAATTTCCGTACCTGGCGGGTGTTGTCGAGTTCCCAAGTCCCGCCACCATCGGTGCGCAGCACCGGTCCGTTTGCCGCCCATTCGACGATGCCGGTCAGATGCGTGGTGCTGCTCATTGGCAAGCCGGGCCTTTCCAGTAGCGATCCCAGCGCAGGACCTTGCCGGTCTTGATCATGGCGCATGACAGATCGGCACCTGACGGCAGACGGCACCAGGCAGCGGTCCTGTTTCCGCCTGCGGACCCCTCGGAGCGGCATGTCAGCCGCGGACCTCTGACTACCACATGACCGGTCGAAATTGTTCCCTTCGCGCCGCCCATCAGATGTACAAGGGCGTCGCGCGCCTCAATTGCCGTGGCATTTGGGCAGGGCTGATTGGTGCGGCAGGTGCCGTCCATTTCCCGGGCCGCGATGCCGGCGATCCGCAGGTGAGGGCCTTCCGCACACCAGACCGGACCGTCACCATCCCAGACATGAGTCGGTGTGCAGGTAAAGGTCTGTCCGGAAGCGACGATCGAAGCGGCAAGGAGGGCAAGCATCAGAGAACCACCTTAGAGCGCCCGTCCGAACCAGAGAACCCGTCCGACGATGTTGAGCGTGCGTTTCTCGAGGCCGCGCCAGCTTGGATAGGCCGGGTTGTCGCTCAGAACCGACGCGCGCTTGCCCTGTGGTTCGAGGGCAATGCGCTTTACGCTCAACATGTCGTCCATCCGCAGGACATAGATCCCGTCTCTCAGCCGCGACTGGCCATCCCCGAGATCGACCATAACCTCGTCGCCATCGTGGAGGGTTGGCTCCATGGAGTCCCCATGCACCGCGATAATCGAGAGGCTCGATGCCTTGCTCGCGGTCAGTCGGCGCAGCCACTTCTCGTCGAAGCCGAACTGCGCGGATTTGGCTTCCATTTCGGCCAGAGCGCCATGGCCGGCCGATGCCTCGACATTGAGCAAAGGCACATGGACCAGTTCGACGACCGGGCCTGAGCGGCGGGCAGGGGCTCCAAGAACCTTCTCATCGACCCCGAAAAATCGCGCCAGAACCGAGCGGTCCTGCTCGTCCAGCTGCTTCGGGCTGCCGCGCCGAATATACTGCTGGATGTAAGCGGCATTGCGCCCCAACAGGCGCGAAACCGAGGAGTAATTTACTCCTCGTTGCTGGATCAGTTCGTCCAGGGCTCTCCGTGCGTCGTCCATGACTGCCAGTCCTATCGCGGGCACCTAGGAAAATCGATCCTAGACTCTAGGAAGCCTTCCTAGTAAGAACATAACAGGAACGCAAGCTTAAAGCGAGTCTATGGCGATGGAGCTATTGGAGCAGATCGAGGTATATCTAGCGCGAACACGGACGTCGCCGAGCACTTTCGGTCGCTTAGCTGCGGGAGACCCAAGGCTCGTTGCTGACCTTAGATCAGGCAGACGCCTGCGACGACGAACGGAAGAGCGCCTGCGCGGCTATCTGAGTCAAGTTGGATGAAATACGCCGAACTGGCTAAAGCGTTCACAATCCAATCTGCTCACATGAGGTTAGCTGCACGAACGGGTTACCGCCGGCACTGTTGACTAGCCTTTCGGGATGCCACGTAAGCCCTGCGTTATGGCGTCGATCTCAACTTCCCAACTTGGCGCTGGGTTAAAGGCTGAGACCTGGCTAGGAAGATGCATCGTGAAGGCCAAGCCTTCTGGCTGAACGAACGTGCGAGACAACAGCTCTCGATCGAGAAGGCGCATCGCGGGATCGTCGATGCGGTAGAGGCGTGGCGGGAAACTATGCGCGTAGCGAGTGCCATACGCACCCCAACCATGCATTGACTCGTGCGAGTAGCCCCCGCCAGACTGGCTTCCATATAGTGAGACGCGGCGAAGCATCTCATCGACGATCTCAGGAGCCGCTGATAGGCTCAACAATCCAATAATACTGTCGACGATTGCCGGAAGTGTTTCTCCAACCGAGGTCGACGCGACTAAGCCGATGCTAAGTAGATGAAGTTGCTCCCGTGCCCCTGAAGGTAGGATCGTGGGCTCAAGCTGGTGCAATCCACTGAACTCGTGGGCAGAGATGCTCGACTGCGTCGTCTTGACCTCGATGGCATGGTCACCGAAACGAAAGTCACGACCACCGTCTTGCCAGCCCTGCCAATATTCCAGCGCTCGCATCATCTCAGTGGGACGATTTGTGCGCGTCAGCAGCAACTGCCTAAGCACGGTCAACTCGCCGATCAGGCCGATGACCACATTTTCCGGCAATGCGCCCCTGCGGATCGCCATCTCAATGATCGGCTCGACGTCGCTGAATGCGGGTTGCGGACCGTGCGGAGCTGTAATCCCTGCACGCAACAACTCGATCGCGATTAATGCAGCCACTGAGGCAAAGTGCGGCGCCGCGGGCAAGACGATCCGGCTAGCGGAAAAGGGTTCACCTCCTACTTCTGGACGCCAATCGCCGTGTTGGAGATGGCGGCGAACGAGAGGTGACGAAGCGTGCACCTCGGCCCCGCGAATGAAAATCTCAAAGTCCCCAGATGGCGTACGGCCAATGGCCAAGGGTACGGCGAGCCATCGCATCTTGCGGGCCTGCCCTTGAGGAACGTCCAGTGCCTCCAATTCGGCTCGCAGCGCCTCGAAGTGAAGGTCACTCATGTGCGAAGCGCCGCGATATGGTCTGGGCCACCATGCGGTAACCCCAAGCCGATCGCCAAGAAATCGGTCGGCAACTCAGGCGCACTGACGACATGAAGCAGAGCCAAGCCTGGATGCCCCCTAGGCCGCCAACTAGCCCCACCTTGGATGCCAGGGACTGGCGTTGTGCGGTGGTAGTAATAGTCCACCAACTCGTCGCCATGATAGGAGCCGCCATAGCCTCGCGTGCCCCATAAGGTTTGCAATGCTGCGCCGCTTTCGTTGCGATCTCTAGTTACCGCCCGGATGCCAAGAGCCGCAAGTCGCGGATCACGCGCCTGTGCTTGGCCGTGGCGAAAGGCGAGGTAAAAGTCAGGCATGCTTGCGTGCATCGTGTCGGAATAGTTCCATGGAACCTCCGGCCGGTCGGTAGGATAGAAGCCGGGAGCCGAGTGGTCGCCGGTCAGCGAAGCCCATAAGCGGAGATAGGCCGCGATCGAATATGGGCAGGATTGCGGTTCAGTGCCATAACCTTGAGAATTGCGCATGGGGGGCGAAAAAAGAGGGTCATCGATCCCCAACAAGCGAGCGTAATGGTCCCAGCGCTGGCTGAGTTCGTTACCTAGGTCAGGGTCATGATGCGAGTAGCGAAGCCCATCTAGTAGGTCGGCAAGGGCCCTAGCGCTTACGGGCTCGGAGCGGATGATACCACGCTCCAACCCATTATCGTCCTTTAACGGCACCCATTCGCCGTCCCCCAGCAGGTCCACCGCGAGTTGGATATTGTGACGTGCCAAGTCGTCGTCCTCAGATTCGACGAGGCGAACCGAAGGCCGCGGCCCAGGTGACAGGGGAACCTTCCGGGCCTCCACCTTGCTGGTGGCGACGAAGCTTGCGCCCTGCAGCACGAGGGCGGGGCCACTAACCTCGTCATCGCCATCCATGACGGAGATGATCTCGGACTTCAGTGCATTATCGTTGACATGATAACGGCGGAACAACTGCAACTGGTCCTCATAGGTGAAGACGCGGCAGAAAGGCAGGAAGTCACCGCGATAGCCAAACCATCGCTGCATCTGCATCTGAGTGTCAGCGGCAGGCTCAGCTGCGCCGCGCAAGAAAAGGCTGGTCGTGAGCCCCTCAAGCGTAAGTCCGCGTGACAGGACGTTGCCGGCGACGAAGATCGAGAGGCTATCCGGCGGCACGTGGAATCCCGCCTCATCCTCGCCAACCTCGAACCGAGGCCGGTCATCGGAGGCAGGATCGCTGTTGAGCACACGGACCCGCAGGTTGGGAAAGACATGATCGACGAGCGCTGCTCTGACCTGTGGCCAGCTTGCTGGAGAGATTGGCTGATACGGCGTGTGCGGAAGGCTGGCCAAACCGATACGAGTTGCCTCAAAGCGAGCGAGCCACGCTGACCACTGATCCTCCTCCAAGCTGAGCCGCCGAGCAAGCGCGTCGCGCGGCACAACCAGCAGTTCGGAAACCTCATCGTCGAGTTCGACATCCGCCTCCTTTCCTGGCTCGGCTAAGGCCCATCGAACGATATCCTGCGCGGTGCTGAAGTGATCTTCTTTTCGGGCCGAGGGGTGGATCAGCATGGTGTGGGGACCAGGGGCAGCTTGGCGCGCGTCCGCCTCCGTGATGTAGCGGCGATCGTGATCATATGCCGCGTCCCAACCTGGCTGAAGGCTCCGCACTGCAGCGCCCACGAGGAAGCAGCGCATGGCATCGGAGAGCATGTTCCAGCGTAGCGTATCGCGGCGGGCAGAAAGTTCCGCTTCGCTCTCGCCGGGGCGCAGGTCCGGGAACAGCGAGGTTTGGCAGAGCGCCCCGGTTCCTGCGTGCAGCAACTTCTCGTAGAAGATTTCACCGCCGCAATAATAGGAGCGAACCCCGGCCAACTCTGCATAAGACAGTGATCTTGGCTCAAGCGACCCGATAGCGCCGGGCGTCCGCAAGGCCGCATTAAAATCACGCGGACTGAGCGGGTTGTGTGTCGCTTGCAGGAAGTTCGCCTGCGGTGTCGCGGTGTAGGCGACATAGGTCGCAAGCAGGTTGGGGTGTCGCGTCGCAGCCTCGTCCGGGTCACCGCTCCACAATGAGGCGATGAGCCGAGGCGTCAGCTTCTGTGACCGATCACTATCTAGCACGCTTGCGTCGTCCGCTTCATCGTCGAGCAGCACCATTGAGTAGGGCCTGTCTCGTGCATCGAGGAGGTCGTGCGTCACGACGTCGGCGAGGAATCGCCGAAGCATGATGAGGTGATCGTCCTCCTTGGGCACGACGCAAATGATTGGCCGGCCCGCCTTCAACGCTTGGCGAGCCATTGGTCGTTGCAGATAGCGGGCCGGGTCCGCTCGTTGCTCATGCAGGATGTCGGCGGGTTGGGGAAGAATCAGGCGCTGGTTGCGCCGACGGTAGGCATTTTCCGGCGTAGAACCGTCGAGTTGCGCGAGCAAACGCTCGTAGGTCTGCAACCAAAGGCTTACCCTGGTGCCAGCGAGGAGGATCAGTAGGTCAACTCCTGCATCGAGCGCGAGCGCAGCGACACCGAGCATGCTTGCGGTCTTGCCGGACTGCACCGAGCCGACGACCATGCCTGTCCGGACCCGAGAGGTCGGCCAGGCTGCTTCATCAAGCGCCCCGCCAACGCCAGGCAGCGCTCTCTCGGCCACGTAACGCGCGTCAGCTTCCAGTGCGGCCAAGGCTGTTCCAGACAGACGACCAGCAACATTGGAACGATAGCGTGCCCACCAAGAGGCTTCGTCACGCGATGTTTCTGCGCTTACGTCATGTGCGTCAACAAGCCCACCTACTGGGACAATCGTCACTGGGCCGACGCTGGGCTCGCCTACGGTCATATCAGATCATCGGGATCTTGCGGATCTCAAGAAGTGCCTCGATTGCACTATCTCCGTATCGGTCGCGCACTGCGGCATCCGCGTCAGCGATGTTGACCCCGAGAGTCTCCAGGATGCTGGTCGAGGCGTTCGCGATGTGCGCCCACTGGGTCTTGTTTTGCGTGCTCTGGGGACCAACCATCTTCGAGGTCAGGTCTCGGACGGCGTCAATGCCATCCTCCAGCTTCTGATTCTCGCCGGTGATAACGAGCACGAGGCAGGCCAGCACGCTGGCCACGACCGGCAACTCCTCCCACCGAGAGGCCATCTCACTCTTGCCTTTGCGCCGGAACTTTGGGTGCCAAGCATCGGAGGTCTGCTGGTGAAGGTCCAAGGCCGCGATAAGATCACGAGCCAAGTTTTCGAGCGTCGTTTTCGACCGGAATTGCGCGAGGCGATCGCTGTCGATGGAGCGCAGGAATTCGTCGATATGGCTGGCTGTGGACGGTGTGCGATAAGCTTTATCGGGACCTTGGGCGGGCTTAAGGATCAGCGTCGCCACGGTCCACAACAGGACCTTGGTGCGCTTGAACCGAGTGATGCCAAATCCCAGCGCCTTGATGTTCTCGTGCGCTTCGGTCGGGTCGATCCCTGCCTTCACGAGTTCCGGGGCGATCTCGGGTTCGGGACGGTCGCCGCCTACGAAAAGCATGAGCCGTGAGATCATCAAATGGTTGAAAACCGCGTTGCGGATCTCCTCTGCATTCAGCTTCATCCCCTGTTGGTTGTAGAGGCGGAAGACCTTATGGATGTCGCGAACCTGAGTATCGCGGTAAATGAGGACGGGGATAAAGTAGTCGCAGGCGCGCTCAAACAGGTCCGCCACGGTGATGGACTCACCGGCGATCCTGACTTGCTTATCTTTGATCTCGCAATAGTATCGCCCGCCAAGCGGCTTAAGCGGATCATTGTCGTCGGTATACTTTTTGGTTTTAAACGGTAGATACTTCTCCCGGATGTCCGTCGCTCTGAGGTTGTTGCGTCGAGCAAACTGGCTGAAGTTCGTATCAAAGATCTGATAGTCTTTCATTCCCTTAGCATTTTCACGGCCTTCCGGATGCGCGCCCATGAAGCGGAGAATCGCGGTCAGGCGCTGCTTCCCGTCTACAATCTGGAAGCGCTGGCTGCTCGAAACCCGAGCTAGAATAATTGAAGGTAATGGAATGCCTCGCAGGATCGATTCGATCAGCATCTGCGAGTCTGCGTTCGACCAGACGAAGTCGCGCTGGTAGGTCGGATTTAGCTCAAGCTGCCCCTGCTGCGCTCTACCAGCTAGGTCGTAGATGCGCCATTTGTCGACCGTAGCGTTGATTGATAGTGGCTCTGTTGCTGGAGCCTCATTCCAAGCGTCGATCCATGCTTCGGTGGCGGCTGCCACCGACAATTCATCCTCTAGCATCTGAAGGAAGGCAGAACGATTGCTGACTGCGCGGCTGAGCCTCTCTTCCAGGGTTTGAGCGCCCATCTCGGTCAGGAGGACATGTCCGTCACTCACCTCAAAGCTTGCTTCCGCCTTGCCGGGGGATAGTTCATCGAAGAGCCGCAGGGCTGCGGCCTTGGGCGACTCTTGGTCATCGAAGGTAGTATCCAAGTTGAGCCAGATCGCCACCTCTAGGACGCGGGCAAGCCAAGCGCTTGAGGTGAAATCGATGTCCGCGCCATCGAACGAGCGTGGACCCTTGAGTCCCCCTTCCAGCTTGGGAACCAAGCTTGGCTGCGACAACTCCGACAACAGCGTCGCAATCTGGTCAAAATCCAAGTCTTCCAAGGCATCTTCCCCTTTGGGCCGCTATGGCTCAGGCAGCTGCCTCAAGCGATGATGGGCGGTAATTTACTGATAGCTGGAGGTTTCCAACGTTCGGATCGTCCTTTCCGAGTAGCGCCCCCGCAACCGCCCTGATGACGTCCACGTTGACAGCATTTCCCAGCGCCTTGAACGCCCCGGTCTGTGTTTCAGGAAGAAATTGCAGTTCACCCATGCTTTGAAGGCGAGCGCACTCGCGCATGGTCATGTAGCGCCGTTCCCAAGGGATGACGGGCACTTGACTGGTCGTGAGCGCGACCAGCGATGGCGCGGCAGTCGGGCGCTTTGCTCGGATGCCCGATGCGCGGAACTGGATTATGCATTGGTTGAGGTCGCGTGGGCCGCCCTTCCAGTTCCACTCAAGCTTCTGGAAGCTGGGAGCAAAGTTGAGGATGGTTGGCAGCCACCTGTCAATTACCGCCTTATGCTCCCGATAGAACTGGCGATTTTGTTCAATGAACCTGATCTTCCAATCAGGGAAGGATACGTTCGTGTCGCGCGCATACGGAGGCAGCGCATCAAGGACCTCCGCTTCTGACAACCCGCGAAGAGGTCTTCCGAATGCGCCTCGGAATGATTGAATCTCCATAAGACCATGCCCGGCGGGGGAGCCTGTTCGGGCAGGATAGGTTGCACCGAACTCCATTGCCCAGATTGGAAAGGAGGGGAGCTCTGCGGTCGATGGTAGTGCGTCGAGGAGCGCCTGCCATGCGTCGAGATAGCCAATGAAAGAAGGGGGGAGCGGCTTCGCGTCGTTCGGTGACTTGTCCAGAATCGACCGAATATCAACCTCACTTGCATCATGGGTCGGCACTGGCCATGCGAAGTGGTTAAGCCCTTGGCGAGCGCCAACGATGATTGCACGTTCGCGAAGCTGGGGTACGCCAAACATGTGTGGCGAAAGCAGCGCCGAGTCGATGTCGTACCCGACACCTCGCAGGCGTTTCTTCACCTTGTGCCAAGTGTTCCCGTTATCGTGCCGCATGATGTTTGGAACGTTCTCGATGATGAGGTAGCTCGGCTCATGCCGCTCTAGGATCATGATCATATAGTCGAACAAGTCGCCCCATTGGGGGCAGTCAAAACCCTTCTGCTCGCCCGCCTTCGAGAAGGGCTGACAAGGGAAGCCCGCGCATAGGATGTCATGCGAAGGTACTTCCTCGATAGCCTGGCGAATATCCCCATGCGGCTTCACGCCGAAGTTGCGATTGTAGAGGTCGGCCAGATCGCTATTAAGTTCAGACGCAAAGACGCATTTGTGTCCCAAGCTTTCCAGCGCTTGATGGAAACCGCCGAGGCCAGCAAACAAGTCGATGAACTTCATGGTTTGCGCTCCAGCGGGAAGGAAAGTTGCTGAGCTGAGGATTGTTCAAGCAGGTTTCGAACCGCTAAACGGACAATGTACTGCAGGTTTAGCGGAGGGTTTACCGACTGTCCCAGCGCGACGAGGGCGTCATAGTCGATTTGATCGACTGACACGGTAAACCGCTTCTGTTTCGGCAAGGATGACATAAGGAAAACTCCCCTGCACCAGAATGCACCAAATTGCACTAGTATGCACGTCGATTTTGATCGGCGGAGATCTTCCGCACGTCTCGTCATTCGATCTGAGTAGGTTCTTTCTCGCTGGTGACCCGGAGGCGTGGGCCGAATTTCCTCGCTCCAAGCCGGCGTTTCCGCTATGTTCCTCATTGAAATGAGACGGCCACCATCATGACGAATTTCGACGTTGATACCTCCGAGGCGCACGGATCCCGCAAGTGGGAAGGCCTCTCTGAGCTTGATCAGGCAATTAGCGACAATCGCCTAATGGAGTACAGGCTCAAGAAGTCGTGGGCCGATCCTTGGGGGCGCAAGCTGACGATAATCGGCCTTATCGTCATTGGCGCAGTTTTCGCGTTTCTGGCTGGAGCATCCTTCGGCCTGTGGTGACCGTTGCAGGTCACCACTCCTTTACATCATCCGCTGCTTCTGCACTGGCACCTTGGGCTCCCTTGGTGATTGCGTCCAGACGTCCCCTAGAGTCGGTAATCTTCTGGCGACCGGCCGCCTGAGCCCTTTGCACATCTTCACGGACATCGCCGACCCCCACCCGTGGTACTGAACCGGAATCCCCGCCGCCGGTCTGTGCCTGGCGGCGCACCGATCCTGCGCCAGAGACTGCCGGACGGGATACAGGCTGTCCGGGGACGAGTACGAGGCGCTCGTCGATCCCGTTGCGAAGCTGCTCGGCATAGCTTCCGATGAACTTTGCCTGCAATGCTTGGCCTTCGGGGCTGAGCTGGAAAGTGACATCGTCAAACCGCGCATTGCTATAGAAATCGCGGTTGCTCTCGATCTCGGCTAGGCCCCATTCGCGGTAGGCTTGGGACAGATTGAGATTGCCTGCAGCGCTGTTTCCTTCGAAGAAAGACGCCTGGCTCTCGAGACGATTGGCAAGCTCCTCGGCCCGGCGAGCCTCAATGGTGAAGCTCTGAGCTTCGGTCAGAGAGGCGTTCATGCCGCTCGCGGTGCTCGAGATCGACGAGCTTGATGATGTACTGACTGAGCGCACGAACCCATCGCGGGTGCTCGACCAATTGCGGCTGTCAGACATCTGGGACAGGCTCCCAAAGATCCGGGAACGGTCTTCGGACGCGATGCCGATGTCGCTGTCGGTCCATGTGCGTGTCCCACCGCCCTTCGCTCCTACGCTTCCAGACAGCACGCCATTTGAAATCCCTGCTTTTGCCCCGGCCTCGCCACCGAGGAACCAGGCGGTAGAGATGTCATCGGCTGCCCTGCGCGACAACCCGAATTGCCGCTGCAGACTGGTTGATGCCTGGTCGACCTCGCTGAACGCGGTCTGGATGCTGTCGGAATTCGAGGTGCCGGTCGCGCTCTCGAAGGATGCGCCTCGGCTGAACTGGTCCCTGAGCTCGCGGAACTTCGTGACAGCGCTGGTCGTCGATTCCGTGGCGACATTAGCATAAGTCTCGCTGTTGGCGCGGGCCTGCGATGCCATCGTCGAAAGGCGCGCCGTGAACTCTTGGCCCAGCGTCGGCGTGAAGGGATAGCTGGAGGTCGGGATCTGGTCGTAGCTGCCGTCCGGAAAGCTCGTGGTCATTGCCCCGGTGTCGCTAAAGGTCCGCGTCTGCGGCGCGCCATAGGTAAAGCTCGGCGCAATCGTGCCTTGTGCAAACTGACGAGTGAGAACGCTCGAGTTTTCGAAGCTCGTGTTGCCGAGCGAGACGTTGCCGGTACTCGCCTCGCGGGCCGCTTCCTCGGCCGCGTTCTGGCTCGGGTTGAGGTAGCTCGTGGCGTGATGTGAAATCGCCATGGCGCCCTTGGCCACACCGCCTGCCAGGAACGGCACCGATGCGATGAGATAGCCGGCCAGCAGACCGATATCGCTGTTGACGTCGGCCATTCCGGTAAAGCTCGCCAGGCTGAGGCCGTTGCTGCCCGTGACCGCGCTCATGTCGGCCGCGCCCTTGTACATCAGCATCATGTGGAGGATCACGAACAGCGGCCCCCAGGCCGCGAGATAGAAGAAGCCCGTCACATAGCCCTTGAGTGCGACAGGTCCCGTCTTGGGGAGCAGGAAGAGCGGGAAGAGCACCGGAAACAGCGCATAGAACAGCACGGTCAGCACCACGTTCAGGAGCGGGACCCACTTCATGGCGTTGCTCGCAATCGAGCCATAGGTCCGCTCGGTCTGAATGTCGGCGCGGGTCTGGGCGTAGACGTCGACATTGCCGGCGCCGCTGCTGCCGGACATCGAATGCATGGCCTGGCTCATCGCGTTGATGGTCAGCGTCTGCTTGAAGATTTCGGTCGCGTTGGCCGAGACGCCGGTCAGGTACTGATAGGCCACCGGCAGGTCGGCAAAGAGCTTCGCCTTGGCGAGCGCGGCCGTCTGGTTGGGGTAAAGCTGACGGCCAAACACCGATCCCATCGCATCGACAAGGCCAGCCCACTGCGCATTGAGCGTGTCATAGGCCTCGCGGCAGGTCACGATGTTCGAACTCACCTGGCCTGAAGTGGCATCCCGGGTCAGGAACCGCTGCGCGCGCGCCTGACTGCCCGGCGCGATCGTCGCCCAGATGTCGCCGGTTTCCGCCAGCTCCTTCATCGAGTAGCGGCCGAGCAGGACGTCGTAGAACACGCATTGCCGGAAATGCTCGTCGAGATTGGCAGCAAACTCGGGATCGGAAATCCGCAAGGACCGGGTCGCATCGTAGAGCCGGGCGCCGTAGATCATCCCGTTTTTCGAATAGTTGAGATCACCGGGCAGGCCAAACACCACTTCAGCCGAGCCCGTCAGATAGTCGCCGACCTGGCTGGTAAAGCTCGCCATCAACGCAAGACCCAACGGCACGTTGCTGACATTGGCCGGGGCAAGGCTCGGGTTGAGCCGGTCGGTCACATGGACATCGAGCCGGGGCACCATCAGGCAGGAGTAGATGAGCGTTGCGCCGAGGAACCAGTTGATCCAGGCGCGCCAGTCCTGATTGAACGCGAGGGTGATGGCGGACAGGCCAAGCCCCATTACCATCACCACCTGGAGCAGGCTCTTGTAGCCACCATTGCCGGTCCAGGCGGCGACCGCCTGGAAGACGTTGACCAGATAGTCCCCGCCGCCGACCGTGAAAATCTCGACCATGTCTGTTGTCCCGCCTTGATGTGGTTGGCCCGGTCAGTGGGTAAGGGCGCGGCTCTGGACGCCGCGCGACCAGTCCAGCGATGCGGCCATTCCGGGGGACATCGAGGCGGCCAGCACGTTCTCGATGAACGCCGTCTTCTCGATGATCTGCAGCACCGCATTGACCTTGAGGTGCGTGTTGGCCTGCCGGTCAGCGAGAGCCTGACGCACGACATTGACCTGATTCTGCCACATCGCGATCTTGGCTTCGTCGGCCCCGATGAAGCTCGACATCGAGCGGCCCGCCTCGCTCACGATCCGGTCGAGCACGGCAAACAACAGGTCGACACTGGCGATCTCGGCCAGGGTCTCCCGGTCGTCGGTCGGCATGCCCCGGCCATAGGCCGCCTGGACGGTCAGGATCTTGTAGAGCGGGATAGACGCGACTTGCAGCAGTTCCTTCTGCTCTTCGCTGATCGCGGTGTCGTCGCGGATGGCCTGAACCATACCGCCGATGAGCGCAGCCACCCGCGGCCGCAGCGCTTTCGATGTCGGCAGGCTCAGCGACTTGAAGCCCGGGTTGAGGCACTTCTCCGGCTCGTCGCAGTCAAAGATGAGGACGTTGCCATTCGTCGTGCCATCCAGCAGCGAAGTCACGAGGGTGGACGATGCCTCACCGACGATCGGCACGAACTTGCCCGGCTCGTCGTCTTTGGGGGGCACGTAAATGATCGTGCCCAGCAGCGTCATCGCATATTCGGCGAGCTCCTCGTCGAAGCGGCCGCCAGGCGAGAAGAACGCCGACTTCTTGAGGATCGTCCAGGTGTAGTTTCGCGGCACACCGGGATTGACGTCGTCATACTTGCCCGAGCCTTGCGCGGTCGTGCTCGAGCGCTGCCCCTTGGTGCCGCACCCATGCTTGGCCGCGGCGTAGTCGGTGAAGATCCCTTCGGAGTTGCCGATCGCTTCGCAGATCGCCTTGTCGGCAAGGTCGCCCTTCGGCCAGATCCCGCCCACCAGACCCTGCGCCATTTCGCAGGAGTTGATGTTGAGGTTGTTCATGAGCTGAGCCTTCTGGCTGAACTCCTGCATGATCTTCGAGCATTCCGGGCAGACCGTGTCGATCGCCAGGCTGAAGGCGAAACCGACCGCGTTGTTCGCGACTGCTTTCAGCATCGCGACGATTTCGCTCGCGTTGATGAAGCTGAAGGACCCCGCAAAGATGTCGATGCCGCCGCAACCGGCGCGGGCGCGCGGCAGCTGCAGATTGGCGATGTTGGTGGTCTTCTGCGGGAATCGCGTCCAGACATTGCCGAGGCTGTAATAGCCAGCAGACTGCCCCTGGAACGCGGTCGGTCCGTTGACGTTGGCAGCCCCCCCGACGTCGTTCAGAAACGAGTCCATCGAACTGCCGACGTCGGCCGATGCGCCAGACAGCGGGAGGGCGAAGGGGAGGGCGGCTGCAAGAAGCGCAGCGACGGCTCTTTTCATCCTAGTAGTCACGTCCAGCTTCCTTCGATGTGAGGAGGTAAATCCGGTCCTGCAGCTCGTCGGCGCTCATGACGCCGTAGCCGATCGGGATGGGGCGGCCGGTCTGCGCGTCCCAGAGCACGACCGCTGGCGTGATCTTGGGCTCGAGCCCCATGCGGCTGCGCTGGTTGGTCTCGACCGTGTAGTTCGGGAAATGCCGCGACGGGCCGCCATCGGTCGAAATCGCGCGCACCGCGATATGCCAGGTCGAGGCAACGCTCTGCGCGATCGGCGACATGACTTCGCAAGCGCCGCAGCTCTGGGCGAAGAAGTAGAAGAGCCCGTAACGCTCGGAAAGCTGGGCCATCGCGGCGTTCCGTTCCGCGCTTCGCGAATCCTGCCACTGGCGCTTGCCAAGCGTCGAGACCGGGCGCTGCAGCGTGTAGTCGAGCTCGGGATCCTGCCAGATCGCCCGCTGCCAGACGTCGCTGAAGAGCGATGCCCGGTCGAGCTGGGCGCGCTGGAACCGAATATAGGCCGTCACATTTGCTGGCGTCGGCTCGAGGATCGCCTTGGCCTTCAGTTCGCGCAAGGTCGCCGTGATCGCGTCAAGTTGGCTGGTCGCGCTGGACGTAGGTGCTGGCGAGGGCGAATTCTGCTCCGGCATCTTGGGCCGCTCGCAGTAGAACCAGTATCCGAGCCGCCGTTCCTCGCAATAGAAGCTATCCTGGCGCTCGGCCGATTGTGTGCTGGGCGGCGCATCGGTCCGGCTTGCGACCGACTGGGCGGTCGCCGGAGACAACTGGCAAACGGAATTGGCAATCGCGCTGGCGGCAAGCAGCCACCACGCGGCCTTACTGGCGGGCGCGGGCATAGTAGTCCTCGATCTTCTGTTGGATGTCCTGGGTGGCCTGCAGCTCGTCAGGCAGGCGAGCAGCGTCGGTGAACTCGGCGTAGACCTCGCTGAAGTCCATTTTCGAGAGGTCGAGCCGGGCAAACTCGTCGATGGTGAAGCCCTGGCATTGCTCGGTCTTCGGCTTGCCCCAGGGCTTGTTCAGCTGCTGGCGGCCCTGCTCCTGAAGGATCCGCGAAAGCTTGGATTCAAAGCAGCAGTAGACCTTGCGCTTGGTCAGGCACACGCCAAGGAACGAGGACGAGCAATAGGTGCCGACGTAGGCGCACAGACCCTGCGCATCCTTCTGATGCAGCAGCATCTCCTCGCGGCTGCAGCCCAGCGCCACGAGCAGCTGGATGCCCGGGATAAGCGGGAAGCCCTTGCCCTTGCAGCAGTTGAGCACGCCGAAGACCTTGGACGAGCAGCTTTCTCGGGTCCCCTTGAACAGGGTGAGGTTGTCCGGATCGAATTCGCGGCGCGCCTGGTTCATCGCGTTCAAGGCGACGGCCGCGTCCTTGAACTCGTCGTTGGCCTCGCGCTGGATGGTCTCGCACGAGCCATCGATGCAGTAGACGTCGCCGTCGCAGATGAACTGGTTGGTGTTCGCAGGCTGGTCTGGAACCGGGCAATCATAGACCCGCTCCCAGGTGCGGCAGGGCTCACCCGCGAGGCAGTCTTCGCGCACCAGCTTGCAGCCCGGAGTGGCTTCAAGTGTCTGACAGTCCTGTGCCTCGGTGAACTGCGCGCAGCTGTAACTGCGGCTCCACGCCCAGCAAGGCTGCGTCACGGCGATGCCATCGACGATGCGGGTCACGGGATCGCTGTCCGTGCACGTCTCGTTGTCCTGCTGGCACGAGGTATCAGCCGCAAGACCAGCACACCGGCTTTCATCGCGCGTGGTCGTGACGACGTTCTCGCCTGTCACCGTGTAGGGCGTCGCGCCATCGACCGGCGCCGTGCAACTCACGAGATCGACCCTCAGATCGCCCGAGTTACAGCCCCAGTAGATCCCGAAATAAGGATCGCACAGGTTGATCGGATAGGACTGCGTGACCGTGCATTCCGGAGCGGGGTAGCGGTTGCAATTGTAGACCGAAGCCGGATCGACCCCGCTGCCGCCAACGCAGTAGTAGCCGTAGACCTGCCGCTGCTCGACACGCGCCGTCAATGTCACGGGGCAGGTTCGCGCCTCCTGGGTTGCCGTATAGCCGACATTGCAGGTCGCGATGTAGCGCGCCGCGGTTCCGCTGGCCGGCGGCAAGGGCACGCATCGCCCTTGTGAGCCGCCAATGGCCATCCCGCTCGTGTAGGCGAGCGGGTCATCGCTGATCACATTGCTGCGCGCGATCGTTGCATCGAGATCCTGCGGCGCAAACCGGGCGCGCCGGTCCATCGAATCCCGCATGGCCTTGTAGCCTGTGTTGGTCGTCGCCTGGCTCGCCGCTTCGCGGCTCATCCGGTCTGGATCGTCGAAGTAATCCGACTGGCTCGGCGTGCCGCGGAAATTGGGAATGCGGCTCGCATCGGGGTTCGTCGTTGCCGCGCTTTGCGCCGAGGCTGCCTTGTCCCGTCCGAAAGCCTTGCCGTCGGCCTTGGCAGCATCAGTTGTGGTTTGGGCGTGGAGCGGGCCGACGAGGGCGAGAAGAAGCGCGCCCACGCCAGCGAGAGAGAGGACTGGTCGCTTCATGGAACCTGCCTTTCAAGACGGGCGAGGTGCTGGGCGGCGAGCAAAGCGCCGGGGCCGCCGCCGCGCGCGAAGGTCTCGAGCGCGTAAGCTGCGCTGACATTGCCGCTCATCCGGTCGTGCGGCGGAACTTGCGTCCGGCAGTCGAACCCGTCGCACAGATCGAAGTCGCTGCTGGTGACGACGTAGGTGGGCACCGCCTCGATCCCGAAGGCGCGGAACAGCCGCGGGTCGATGCCGACGCCGTCCAGCTGCTCGCCGGGCTTGGCAATTTTGGCCAATGCCGCCGTGAGAGCCTTGGCGCTGTTGCCGGGCAGCCCGCGCAAGGCAACAACACCGCCAGCCTTGGTCACGTCGTCGATCATCGCACGCAGCGCTGCAGGCGGCATCGATAGCGAAGCAAAGGCAATGAACCTCGGCGCCTCGCCCATGCCTTCGCTGGTCATGGCGCCTGCATCGGCCACCATCCGGTCAAAATCGAATGTGCTGGCCTCACCGGGCTTCGCCTTTGCGGCGGCTTCACGCGTGTAGCGGCGGGCGTGCGCCTCGGCCTCGTCGGAGCTGGTCCTCGCCTCCCGCGCCAGGGCTTCGGCTCTGGCGCGGGCATTGGCAGACAGCGCGTCGGCATCGGGGGCACCAGCACTGGCCCGCGCCCGGATAGCGGCCAGATCGAGGTCCGGTTCGGCCGTCTGCGCCGAGGCGCCAGCCAAAGCGGCAAGGCTGGAAAGTGACGCGACTACAAGAAGATGAGGAAGTTTGTTCATAGCGCACAGCAATTCCGCTTGCGCCAGACCAGGTAGCCCATGTCCTCGCCAATGGCGGGATAGACCTGGCCTGCCGACATGAAGGTGGTGGAGGCACCAATGGGCGCGCAGGCGTAGCGGCCCTTGGTCTGCGGATTGGGATTGGTGGCCTGGAAGCGGTACTGCTGCTTGCGCATCACCGGCATCAGGTACTTGCCGCAAAGCCCTTTGCTGCCCATCGTCCCCCATGCGACGAGCTCGCGGTGGAGCTTGTAGGAGAAGCGAGCGAGCGCGAGCCGCGACGCCTGCACATGGCCAATCGTCGCCGAGACATTGCCGTTGAGCGGATACATCGTGCCTTGGCAGCCCGCGCACCAGAACAGCTCATCGGTCGGCAGCTTGGCCGTTGCCGCCACGCAGTCCGCTGCACAGGCGGCAAGCGCCAAGGGATTGGCGAAGAGGACCGCCTCGGGATTGATGATCGCGGTTAGCTCGCTGTCCTGCCACAGCGGATCAATCTCGGTGATGTAGAGGATGTCGATCGAGCCGGACTCGAGGCACAGGAAATCGGCGACGATCTCCATCCAGTAGATCAGCGGATAGGCATACCAGTGGACATGCCACTGCGAGTTGTACTGCGTGGCGCCGCCGACCGCCGATGGCCCCGCCATCGACTTGAAGCCGATGTCGAATCCTGGATCGAGCTTCATCCCGCCGAGATTGACGAAGCACCATGGCTTCATGCTGACGTCGGCAAGCCGGACCGGCTCCCAGAACCCCATGGCGATGCCAGGCCGCAAACCGCAGAGGCAAACGGGGAGAGCCGGGTTGCTCGTATCGGGACGGCCCGACGGCCAGATCTTCAGGCCACCGATCGAGATCGGAAACAGGCACGACCAGCAGATGTCCGTGATCGGATTGACGAACTTGCCAGTGCAGCGCCCGGGGCCGGCCGCAGCCTGGGCAGGAGCACTGGACACGACGCTCAGGCTGGTGAGCAGAAGTGCTCCGCAAAGCCATGACAGAAGGCGTTTTTTCTTGCTCATGACGGCGCACGCTCCTTGAGAGGCACGGGCTGTTCGGTGATGATGAGCGCGCGGCCCTGCTGCTCGACGGTTGCGGGCACCGCGCGAATGCCAAAGTGTTTCACCAGCGTGCCGCCCTGATCGAAGTAGAAGCGCCGCTGACGGGCCTTCATGAGTTCGAGCGGGGCACCGGCTACGAGGATGAGCTTCGCCTTGGTGCTGGCAAAGCGGCGGGTGGCCCAGGCGATCTGTGCCGGGTCGTCCCCGTCGAGAAAGACGAGAGGAGCCCGGAGCGGAACGGTATCCAGAGGATTGACGCGCGTGCCTGCGGCAATGATGAGCCGGCCCTTGTCGTCGGCAATGTCGCGCGGGGCGGTGATCGTCGGATCGAAGCGCCAGCTGCGCAGCGCCGAGGCGAGGGTAAGGCCAGCGACCGGCTCTGGCCGGTTGACCCGGGCGATTGTCCGCCGCTTCAGCTCTTCGTTGAGGCGGGCCGTTTCTCCGGTCTTCTCAAGCTGGGTGAGCCTGGCATGGATCTGCTGAAGCAGGTCCGGTTCAATGACCGGCCATACCGCGCCGTGCTGGCCGTAATCGCGGGCCATTGCCTGTGGTGCGATGGCCAGCGCCAGCGCAGTGGCGCAAACCGGTAAAGTGAGGAGCCTCACAGGATTGGCCTCCCGACCCCGAGAATGCGCGGCCCACAGATCCAACCGATCGCGGCATAGCGGCTGTCAAAGCCATCCTTGTGTTCGCTGGTAACGAAGTAGCAGCCTTTCGGCACGCGCCCCGTAGGTCCAAGGGCCAGCGGTTCGCCGAGGCGGCTCTCAAGCTTGGCCTTGGCCACGGCCTCACCGTTGATGAAGTAGATGCGGTTTTGCTCGGTGATGATGTCGCCGGGAACACCGCTCACCCGCTTGCCGAACGGCTTGGGCTTCGCCCCGAAATGCTTGACCAACAAAGGCGAGGTGGGTGGGTCGAACAGGATGATGTCCCCGCGGTGCACGGGTGCCCCGCGCGTGACCCATATGGCCCAGTAGGGCAGGCTGGGGCTCACATTGATCATAAGCGCATGGCCCTGCGCGAAGGCGGCAAGCGAGGAGAGCGCCAGTGCCCCGGCGCCGAGCCCGCCCCAAAGCGCGAGGCGTTGTACGAAATTGGGCGCCGAGGCTGAGCGGATCAAGAGATCAGCGGGCAGCATCGGGAAGGGCTCCCATGCGGCGCATGACGTCGGCACGCACAGACCCGGTCAGGTCCGGCGTGCTCCCGGCGACCACTGCTTCGGCAACCAAAACTGTCCGGCCTTCGCGTCCGAGCTTCTGTACCGAGGCTTCCACGGCCTTGAGGTAGGCCTGGACGCGCAGTCTGGTTTCTTCCGGCGGCCGACCGGCACGCGCTTCGGCTTCGATGAAGTCGCCCATGATCCGGCTCAGCTGGACCGTGACGACCTCGCGTTTTTCCAGGGTGAGCAGCTTGTCCGTCGCCCAGACACCCCACAGCACCTGACCGACCATGCCAGCGCCGACCACGACAGCGGTGAGATTGATCGCTGAAAGCCGCCCCCGCAGGCCCGATGTTGCCAGAATGTTCTTCACAGCTTTTCTCCCGAAAGCTCGCGGTCGAGATCGCGGATAAAGCGCGGCATGCGCCACACGACGACGAGCGTCGCGAGAACGATCAGAACGAACTTGCACTGGCCGAGGAATGTCACGCGCCGTGCGAGGTCGGCCGCCAGAAAGCGGTCACCGAGATTGGCGACATGGGCGAAGAAGGCATCGGGATTGCCGCCCGACAACAGCAGGAAGAACAGCAGCGGCAGGCCCAGCGCCATCAGGTAGGACGAGCCGAGAAACAGGCAGCCGCGAAGCAGAATGTAGCAGCCATCGGCCATGCGCGAGCGCAAGGTCTGCACCTGCGGGCTGACGGGCTGTTCGTCTTCGGACGGGTCGGTCCGGACGAAGGGGGTGACGAGGTGGAGAGGCATGGAATTAGGGATCCTTTGGTGATGGGGTGTCAGCGGTTGGGATGAGCGATGCGCTCGATCGCATCGGCGAGCTGGTGCCCGCGTGCGATCTCGGCATCTATGGCGGCGAAGGTTTGGGGCGAACTCGAGAAGAGCGTTGCCGAATAGTCATCGAGCACGAGCCGCCCGATCGCCTCGGTCTCCGGCCCCTTGATGAACACCTCGGAATAGTCGCTCCCGGAGCGCTTGAGACTGCGGATCAGCGTCTCGGTGCGATCGTCCATATCGAGGCGCTTGCTCGCCTTGAAATCGGCGATCGTCTCCGGCTTCTGCTGCAGGATCAGCATCCAGTCGCTGTTCTCGAGCGCCGCCGTCGCCCCGTCCGACTTGTAGTAGTCGTTGAGCGACTGGGTAGCGGTCGCCAGTGCGCCGCCATATTTGCGGCAGGTGCGGGCGTAGGTTTCGACGAATTCACCCATCGAGCCGCCCTTGAGCATCGACCAGGCTTCATCGATCAGCAGAAGCTTGCGCAGCGACCTCGGACTTCGCGTCATGGCCTGGCTGGTCATGAACATGATGGCTGAGAGCACGACGCTGCGCAGATCCTCCCGGCTCGCGAGGTCGGACATCTCGAAGACCGTGAAGTCCGCATCGAGGTCGAGGCTTGCCTGGCCTTCGAAGAAGGCGCCGTAAGTTCCGCCCGCCATGTAGGGGGCAAGCGCGGTTGCGATATCAGCGGCAGTGTCATGGCCGAGACTGGCCAGCATCTCGCCGACGGTCGTAACTGTGGCAGCCGCGCCGTGCTGCGCCCAGACGAGGTTGACCGCCCGGTCGATCAATCCGCGCTCGGTATCCGTCAGCTTCGCGCTGTGGCGAGCCATCTGCCCGACGATGGCCTTGATCATCCCGAAGCAGTCGAGGCGGTAGTCCTCGTCTTCGGCGGCGCGGGTCGCATCGATCATCGAGAACGGGTTGAGGCAGAAGCCCGCTGCAATTGTGAACTCGACAAAGCGGCCGCCCTGCAGCTTGACCGAGTGCTCGAAGCTGCGGCCATCGTCGATCACGACAACCTGGGCGCCGGCACCGCGCAGCGCGGCGCACATCTCCTGGAGCAGTACCGACTTGCCCGATCCCGACTTGCCGCAGATCGCGACATTGTGGTTGCCGGCCTCGTTCTCGAACGGTGACCAGAAGAAGGGCTGGCCGCGCCGCCCGACGAACAGCAGGTGGGGGTGGGCGCTGCCGAGATACTCGCCCTGCATGGGCGCGATATTGGCAGCGGTCGTCGATAGCACGGTCTTGAACCGCTTCAGCCGCTCCATATCGGCGCCGAGCCCGTCAGCCAGGGTGAGCGGCATCGCGGCGAGCAACCCCTGGATCTGGAGGTAGCGCTCGTCGGTAAGGTCCCAGCCCGCCGCCTTGTAGATCGATTTGATCGCGCGTTCGTGGCGGTCGCCCTGGCCTAGCGGCGAATAGGTCGTGACACCGTAGAAGACCCTCACGAGACGGCGGCCTTCCTGGAGCTCGGCCTGAACATGCTGCCACTCGGCGGCCTGTTCGCCGATCCGAGGCAGGAACCGCGCGCTGCGGGTCCCGGCGAGGCTGGTCGTCCGCATGAACTTGAATCCGGCCTTCGCCGAAGCCGCCTCCTGGTCCGGATAGACGAGACACAGCATGGTGGCAGCGGGGCAGGGGAAGCGCAGCTTGTCGGTGAACAGGTCGCCGATCAGCCGCGCGCATTCCCACGGGGCCCAGCGCGATGGCATGTTGCGTACGGCAAAATGCCGGACATCGAAGGCATCGGGATAGACGGTCCCGATCTCGGGCACGCCGTCATTGACCTTGCCAGTGGGGCGGAAACGCTCGGTCACGAGCCGCATGCGATCTTCAGCCACCACCAGTTCGATGTCGTGGCGGATCGCCTGGGCGGCGATTGGATCATTCGGGTTGTAGGGCACCGCATCGTCCTGCGGGGCGGTGGTGGGCGAAGTCAGATCATCAATGACAGCGATGAGCGCTTCCGGCCCGACTTCGACCACGCCGAGATTGAGCGACTTGAGCATCGCCATCAGGCCATCGCGGGTCTGCTTGAGATCCTCGTTGCTGACCGACTTGGAGGTCGGCACCCCGACCGAGACGATCACCTGGTGATGCCGCGCATGGAAGGGCGCATCCGGCGAGCCGGACTCCCAGACGAGCGAATAGAGCCGCCGCGCCCGGTGCCGGGCAATCGCCTCGTACACCCCGCCCTGAATGTAGCGTGGGGCGAACCACGGGGCGATGATCCTGCTGATGCGCGGGCTTGCAAGGTGGAGCACCTGCAGGCAGGCGCCCGCTGGCAGGCCTTCCGAGAAGAACTGACCAAGGATTTCCCCGGTGCGCTCGTCGGCTCCGATCAGCGGCGTAACCGAAAGGACAAAGCCCTTCGAGCGTGCGTTGAAGTAAAGGCGGGTTGCCGGATCGTAGACCCGGTAGGGGAGCCAGTCGGAGAGCATGTCGACCATGAGCTGCGGGCGGGCTTTGTCGGCGTGCTCGGCATCACCCAGCAATCCGCTGAGCAGCCGATCGACGACGGTCTTGAGTTGTTCGGCCATCACTTGGGCTCCTTGGGCTGCGAGGTGCTGACGATCGGCTGTTCGCCGTTTCTGACTGCCGGGCGGATTGCAGCTTTCGCGGCTTCAATCGCCGCTGCGCTCGGGAACACCGGAGCGCTCTGCCCCGCCTCAGGCCGAGGGGCTCGATCACGCGGGGGAGGCGACGTGTCGAACCCCTCGACCGCCGGTGCCTTGGCACCGGCAACGGCCTCGCGCGCCGTGGAGGGGAGGACCAGCGGCGAGGCATCTGAAGTTTCGTTGAAGGGACTGGGGGCATCGGCGTCCGAGATGCCGCCAGCCTGACCCGCGTCGTCGCGTGCAGACGAGAAAGGCGACGCCTCGTCAGCTACGTTCGGGTCTCCCTCCGCGCCGTCCGGTGCAGGGGCGATCTGAGCGGCTTTCAGCTGCCGACGGACCTGGCGCATCAGGGATCCGCCCTGGTCCTCACCCGCCTTGCGGCGCAGCTCGGTGGCCCAGCGTGGATTTTCGACGACGGTCCAGGCGACCGCTTCGTCATGCAGCGTTCCAGCTTCATCGACATGAGCCGGGAAGACGACGCGCAAGGTGCGTTCCGCTGTGCGGCTGGTGTCGGCATCCACGACGCCTGACCTCTGCCGCGCGTCAGCATGGAGCAGCGTGCCGTTCGACAGAGTGTCCGTCGCTTTGGCATCGATAACGTGAGCCGGTGCGCAGTCGCCCTTCGGCGCGCGGCAGGTGAAATCGCCCTCGACGTTGGTGCCGAACGTGGCGCAGCCACTGGCAAGGCCGGCCAGACAGGCGCAGGCAAGGAGACGTGTCGGAAAAAGCATGGGTCTATCCTTTGGGAGCAGGGGTGGGGGCCAGGGAGGGACCAGCGCGCAGGAAGTCCCGGAGCACAGCGGCAGGCCGGAAGCCTTCGAGAACGGCGCCATCGGCGGGGCGCACGATCACAGGGGTGCCGCCAAAGCCGTGGGCTCGCGCGAAGGCCTCGTTGGCATCGAGACCGCTCGTGTCGCAGGGTTTGGGATTGGCGAGCGCCAGACCCGAATAGGCCATATGCAGCGCCAGCTCAGGCCGCGGCGAGCACAGAACCCGTTCGGCATCGCGCCGGCTTTCCGCCCCGAAGATCGAGATCGGCCGCTCTTCAACCCGCGCCCCGATCGCCTTCAATTCGGCCTCGAGCTTCTTGCAATAGCCGCAGTGGAAGTCTGAAAAGACGACGACACGTGGACCATCGGCCGGTCCCCAGGTGATGGCGCCTTTGGCGGGAAGCTTGCCGAGCGGGACATGTCGCGGTGCCGCGTTTCGATCTGAAGCTGCGGCTGCGCTCGGGCCGCCTTCCGCTTGCGTCTCGGGATTGCTGCGCCGCGCTGCCCCCGCTGCCAACAAGTCCGGATTGAGGGCAAGCAAGCGGGCAGCCGTCAGGTCCTGACGGGCTTCCATGTCGTAGACCCGGCCGATCACCAGATACTTTGCGGCCCGATCGACGTAAAAGAGCGTCGATTTGGACGCGACCTCGCACAGGCCGCCCAGGCCCTTGCAGTTGATCGCGTCGATCGGCGTCTTGGGCAGGCGCAGCTTGAGCGCCTCTCGAACCTTCGCCGTGTCCGGAGCGGCAGCAGGGGCAGCAAGGCTTGCCACACCCCATCCCGTCGCGGCCGACACGGCGATGATCGCCGCCAGTCCGGCGCTGGCACGCAACCAGCGGCGCCGACGATTGTCCTGCTCAAGGAGAGTATTTTCGATCATTGGGAATTCCTCACGTAGACGCCGTCGAGGAACACGATCTCGACATCGATGCCGGTCGGCATCTCGACGACGGGTTGGTACTGTTCGGCGCGCTCGATCAGGTATTTGCTGACCGTGTCGGCCGCATCGGCGGCACCCTGGCCAAGCCCGCCGCCGAGAATGTCGCCGGCCGATAGCTTGGAGCGACTGCCGTCGGGGTTGGTCGTGACGCCGGAAAAGACACTGTTGGCATTGGCCGAGAAGCCGCGCCCGAAGCCGCCGACGATCCCGGCCAGCAGGGCCTGGCTGACGAGGCTGCCTTCGCGGCTTACGACACGGCCGCGGACCCCGGACTTGCCAGCGAAGCTTATGAAGCCTTTGACCTCGCTCACTGCGACCCTGCCGCCAGGCTGATCGCAGGTCATGCGGGCGAGCTTCACATAGACCTTTTCGCTGCTGAGATCCCCGCGTGCCGCGCCGTTGACGACGCAGCCCTGAATTCGGGTGGTCAGAACCTTTCCGTTCTGCATGACCGAACGAGCAGGGCCGGTAATCCGAAGCACCACAGGCAGCGGATCGGTCTGGCTGGCGACGCCTGCCGAGGCATCGACGCCGACGATTACGCGTGCCGGAGCGTAGGAGTTGGGCGGCAGATAATCGGGCGAATCCTCGACGACGACCGGTGGCGCATCGGGCCGGCCCACACGGAGGCCATTGGTCGCTGCCTTGTCGGAGCTGAAGCTCATCAACTTCACCTCGCCAGGCGACGAGATCATGCCGCCCTGCGGATCACCCCCAGTGGGCGCAGCTCCTGACTGGGACGAACGGGCTCGCGCGTCGTAGCCGCCTGCCTGCGGCCCATAAGCCGGTGGCAGAACAGCCGGTGCCGGTGATGCAGGCTGCGCGGCAAGCCGGGTCTTGAGCTCGGCGTTCTCTGCCGAGATGGCATCGATCGCAGCCTGTCCGTCGACACGCATGGCCTGGTTTTCGGCCTTGAGAGCCGCGAGCTGCGCCTCGATCTCCGTCCGCGGAACGCTGCCGTCCTTAAGCGCCTTCTGCTCGCGGGTGACCGCATCGAGCCTGTTGCCGTAGGTCGCGACGAACTCGCGCTGCGACAAGTCGCGGTTGACCAGGCCTGCCGTGTCGATCGTCTGCGCCGCATTGGGATCGCCGGTCTTGTCCTTGTCGTCGCCGCCAAGGATGAACCAGCTTCCGCCGATGAGGGCGAGTGCTCCCAGCGACCCCAGCAGCAGCTTCTGACGGCGCGCGGTGCGGGCGTTGAGCCCGGAAAGTTCGGACGATGCCGCGCTCTCGGCCTGCAAAGGGGCAGTGCTTGGCGTATGGGTTGCATCAGTCATTGCCGGTCTCCCCACTTGCGCCGACAACAAAGGCCGTGGTGCTGGCCCCGGGTTCGAGCTTTGGCTCGGCGATCGAGACGGCGAGCGTGTCGCGCGGCGCGAGATCGCGTTCGGCGAGCGTCACGGGTTTCGCTCCGCGATTGTGGATGCGGACGACCTTCCCAGTGAGGCTGGCGCCGCGATAATCAGCGATGAGCTGGACTTCGAGATCGCCGACCCGTGCGGGTATGGCGGTCGATTGGCGGACCTCGAAACCGTCGACCGTCCGGTCATTGGCCATCGCCTGGATGAGCCTGACGGCGCTGGTCTCGATCGGGGTCTGGCTTTCCCAATCCGCCGCCCGGTTCTTCGCGATAGCGGGGTTGGTGATGAAGACCTGGGTCGCCGGAATTTGCTCAACCCGGCACACGACCTTGTAGACGAAGCCCTTCTTCGTGGTGGTGAAGAAGCTGATCGACCGTGCCGCGTAAGTTTCCGGCACCGACACATAGATGTCGCCGCGCACCGGCTCGTTGGTCACTGCAAAGTCGTTGTAGGGCGTGCCGGTCGAGATCTTTGAGACGCTGGCGAACTGGTCGTCGACCAACGCGAAGCGGGTCAGCTCTCGCGCTGAAACGCTGCACTCGATTCCGGCGCCGTCAGCCGTTTGCTTGAACTGGTCGGCCGCATGAGCTGGGGATGCTGCGGTGAGCAGAGCGGCCGCGCTCAGAAATAGACCCCGTGTATGGGTCCCTTTTCGGTAAGCCATCACTGGGCCTCCTTCGATTTGTCCTGTGGGGGGAGCTGGGCAAACCCGGAGAGCGCCAGGCGCAGGCCGCGGTAAGTCCAGCTGAAACGGAAGCGGCGTTCGTCACTCGCAATCACCTGCGCGCCGACGAAGGTCTTGAGCGTGCCCGTCACATCCGAGGTGAGGCCTTTCGGGTCGACAGTCATCGACCGGATCACGAATGCCTGGGTGACATCCGAGCCCCGCTGCTCTTCGACGATCCGGACGAGCTCGGCCTTGAGGCGGCCATAGCTTGCGGGATCTGCCAGCTTCAGGATCTCATTCATCCAGTAATCGAGGCCTTCCGGACTGCGATTGAGAAGAACAAGAGCCGCATCGCGGGTGACTAGCTCGAGATAGTCGGCCTCGACCCCGGCACTGCTCACGGTGAGCGCTTTGGGAACAGTCGGAACCAGCACCACTTCGCGGTCACGGGTAGCGGCAAGGCTCCCGGCGATGACCAGTGCGAGGCCTAGGCCAGCGCTAGTGAGCGCAAAGAGGTTGCGCTGGCGCAGCAGCGATTGCTGACGTTCGTGAGATATGTCGGAATACATGGAAGTGCCCCTCAACCGGCGAGTAGTCGGCAGTGGGAAGGCGGCGTTGCCTTGAGGCCCAGAAATCCTGCAGGCAGATACCAGTATGCGGCGTGGGCTACCCAGGAGCTGGCGCGTCCTGCTTTTGCCTTTCGCAATGCGAACCAGGCGCCGAAGGCGACTATGATGCCGATAAAGATATGCTGGGTGAGGATCCCCCAGGTGAAGGGGGCCAGCATTCCCGCGAACTCGTCGATGGTCCAGAAGCCGATAAGCTCCGGGTCATCGAGCCGCCGAGGAATGATGTAAGGGTCTGCCATGGCGACGCCGCCTTCCCCAGCCGGGCTCAGATGACCGCGGTCACGACCGAGGTGACGATCGGAACACCCGTGCCGACACCGATGCCGACACCCACCGGAACGGCGACCTGGCCGAGCGAAAAACGCCCGGATGCCAGACCGATCAGGCCGCCAGCGAGGCTGAGAACCGTGATGATCTTGCCGCCCGAGCCTTCCAGAAAGTCCGTGAACTTCGTGAGGGCAGGGGTGAAGGTCGTGTCAGCGCCGGCATAGGCGGCGCTCGCCGCAAGCGCCGCGATTGCGACCGGGATGGCAATGTTGAGGGTCTTGCCGAGACCCTTGACGCTGGCGCGCCTGGGGAGGGTGAGAGACTGCATGTGAAGCTCCGGTTGGAGGGGTGGTCACAGCGTTCTTGTGTTCGCTGTGTGTTCCACATGCATCTAGGAAATGGTCGTAGGAAAGTGTTCAGGCGCAATACCGCCTGAAGGTGGAAGGATGCGGACGCATCTTTTCCAGGCCCGCGCCCGAAATCGACGATAACGACGTAAATTCAGTCTTATTTTGTCGGTAAAGGCCGTCACGGCAGCCGGGATTTGGCGACGAATCGGATAGAGGAACTGATTCGCCTCTAAACGAGATGTTCTGTGTATGTTCTTTTCGTTTTCCTACATGGGATGCTTCGCGTTATGCCTGCGAGTCGCACCAGTGCAGAACCTAGGAGACAACCATGCACCATCCAACCGCCGCCGCCAGACCGGCCAATGAAAGCTTGGCCCGCGTCCTTGCCCATGCGATCGAAGCCGCTGGCAAACCTCGCCACCGGATTGCCAATGAATGCGGCATGCATCGCGAGACCCTGCTTCGCCTTGCGCGCGGCGAGCGGCCTATCGGGCTCGACGAAGCAGCACGTGTGCTCTCCGCCTGTGGAGCCCATCCCCGCGCATCCATGATCCTCGCACTCGCCGGGCAGGAAGATCTCGCCTGCGAGTGGATGCATGGCGAGATGGGCGAATTTCTCGAAGAGTTCTTCACCAGCCTCCCAGTCCATCTTCAGCGGACCCTGGGACGGCGGATTGAGGATCTGCGGCCTCGGTGGGCCAACGGCACCTCACAGCTCGTGGCACGAATGCTTGCCAAGCACATCGATGATTTTGTGGGGCGCGACATCGCGATGTCGCTGTCGCGGTAAATCCCAAAGTTCGGAGGGGACCGAACCCAAGCGAATGAGATCAGCAATGCCGCTTTCTAATCAGGACACATCGAATACCCCTCAGCTTGCCGCAGCTGTGCCTGCCCGGTTTCTCCGCCTCCCGGAGGTCATCGCGCGGGTAGGGCTGCGCCGCTCCGCCATATATCAACGTATGAGCGAGGGTCGGTTCCCACGGTCGCGATCGCTAGGGCCGAAATGTGTCGTGTGGGTCGAAGCGGAAATCGACGACTGGATGCGCGAGATCGTATCAAGCTGATTCTCGCAGCCTATTTCATGTGGGAAGCGCGGCTTCCGACCAATTTACGCCATTCCAAAGCCGCGGTGGAAGGTCGGCTCATGTTGAAACCCGGTCATTCGCCAGTTGGATGGCGGCCGGGTGGCGATGTGCCCTTTTCCCTGCTGTTTGCTTGATTCACCGTAGTTTCCGGACATCTGTGCGGACTCAACCCTTCACTGATCGGCCCCGCCTGTCTGCAAGGCACCGCCGAGAGCTTGGTATAGCGCGACGAGTGCCGTCAGATTGTCGGCCTTCAACTGCACCAGCGCGAGATCGACTGAAAGGAGCGTGCGCTGAGCGTCGATCTGCTCCAGATAGGGAGAGTAACCGGCCCGGTAGCGGTTCGATGCGTGCCGCACGGCATCTGCGACCGCCACGCGTTGCGCGCGCAACGAGACTTCCTGCTCGTTAAGGCGGGAGATGACGGCCAACTGGTCCTCGACTTCGCGGAACGCTGTCAGGACCGTACGACGATAGGTGAAGGCTGCCTGGTCGCGCTGCGCCGTGGCGGCATCGAACTGTCCTTGCAGGCGGCCACCGTTGAAAATCGGGGCAAGGATGCTGCCTCCGACCGCCCAAATCGCGACCGGATCGTCAAGCGCCGAGGAAACGATGGTCCCGGCCGAAGCGGCCAGGCGGATTTGCGGGAGGAACTGCGCCCGCGCCCCGCGCATCCGCGCATCGCTGGCTGCCAGTGCGTACTCGGCCTGAAGGATATCGGGCCTTCGCCGCGTCAATTCCGAAGGCAGTACCAGGGGGATGGCAGGCTTGCCGAGCGCCGCGAATGTGCCGCGCCGGATGGCACGGGGTGGCTCGCCGACCAGAACTGACAAGGCGTTTTCCTGCCGCGCCAGCGCCGCCTCCGCCGCCGGGATTTGCTGTTCGGCCGCGCGATATTCTGCTTCGGCCTGACGCAGTTCGAGCTGCGAGGTATAACCCGCTTCCTGCCGGTCACGGGCAATGCGCAGCGCTTCGCCACGCGTTGCGAGCGTGGCTCGTAACGTCTCGATCCGCTGGTCGAGCGCGAGCAGGGTGATGTAGCCGCTGGCCGTGGCCGCCGTGACCGACAGCAACACGGCATCGCTGGCCGCTTGCGCTGCTCCGGCATTGGCCTGTGCCGCATCGATCTGCGCCCGGTTCTTTCCGAACAGATCGAGCTCGTAGGAGGCCTGGAACACGGGTTGCAGGACGAGGCTTTCCACCGGCTTGCCGAAAGGGCTCAGGCTGCGCGACTCCGCGCCCTGCCCGGTGAAATCCAGACTGGGCAAGAGCAGCGCACGCGAAGCCTGCTCCTGCGCGCGCGCTTCGCGAACCCGCGCCGCTGCAATGGCGACATCGGTGTTGTTGGCCCGCGCCAGTTCGACCAGTTCGCTAAGCTGCGGGTCACCGAACGCTTTCCACCAGTCGGCCTCGATTGCGGCGTCCGATCCAAGCTGGGTTCGCCACTGCAGCGGCGCCGCGACCCTGCTGGCCACAGGCGGCTGGGTGAGGGAGGGGGCGCAAGAGGCCAGCAGTCCCGTGGCCGCCACCAAGGCCATCCCGCGCCGCTTCATGGCACGTCTCGCGTATCGACCTTGGCGACCACCGACATGCCCGGCCCCAGCCTTTTTGCCAGTTCCTGGCCCGGATTGATGCGGATGCGAACGGCCACCCGCTGCGGGACTTTCACGAAATTGCCCGATCCGGTGTCCGGCTTGATGACGCTGAATTCGCTGCCGGCGGCCGGCGACACGTTTTCGACCGTGCCCTTCAGCGTTTGCCCGCCAAGGGCATCGACGCTCAGCGTCGCATGCTGGCCGACGCGGATCTTTGCCGTCTGCGCTTCCTTGAAGTTGGCGACGATCCATACGTTGCCGGGGACGAGGTACATCAGCTGGGCGCCGGGCTGGACCAACTGTCCCACGCGCACCGAGACTTCGCTCAGCCGTCCGTCACGCGGCGCGCGGATCACCGTGTTGTCGAGATCGATCCGGGCCAGGTCGCGCGCCGCGACGGCGTTGGCGACCTGCGCCTGCAATCCGCTGCGGCCCACCACGACAGTCTTGCTCTGCTCGACCGCGATGGCGCGCTGTGCTTCTGCCTGGCGCAGGGCGGCTTCCGCCTGACGGAGCGCGGCGAGCGTCTGGTCGCGCTCACGCAGCGAGACCGAGCCTTCGGACACCAGTTCGCTGACGCGGCGCATGTCGGCCTGGGCGCGGGACAACTGCGCGCGAGCGGCAGCGACAGCCGCGTCCTGAAGCCGTATCTGCGCCTCGCTCGAACGCTGGGTCTGCTGCGAGTTGTCGAGATTGGCGGTCTGCGTGCTGATCGCGGCGGTGCCCTGCGCCACGCGTTGACGGTAGATGCGGTCATCGATCTTCACGAGCGGCTGCCCGGACTTGACCTCTGCGAAATCCTTGACGAGGACTTCCGTGACATAGCCGCTGACTTGCGGACTGATGATCGTCGTCTGCCCGCGCACATAGGCGTTGTCGGTGGTCTGGATGGACGAGCCGAACGGGGGCAGCCGCCAAGCGTAGAGTGCGGCCAGCGCGCCCACAAGAATCACGAGTGCAAACACGATCTTGCGGCGACGGGACCCCTTTGGCGCCCAGCCTTCCTGCTGCGGCGCCTCTTCCACCGACTCTACCGCTGGCGGCGGTGCCGATGCTTGCGGCTCGGCCGGTACAGGTCGGGTCTTTTCGGTATCAGTCATGAATCGCTCCGGCTCATCATGGCCTGTAGCGCTTGCAGTTCACTCGCCAGCGGGTTGATCCCGTGGTGACGATTGTAGAGCCATTGTACGAACATGGCTGCAAACACCAGAGAGGCTAGGATTCCAATCAATAGAAAAACGTCGTTATAGGCTTGTACCGCTGCCTCGCGGCTTGCCTGCTGCACCAGCTGCCCGGCTCCACTTGCCTGCGACAGGGCGGCATCGCCGATCGTGCCGGTATAGGCGGCGGCGCGCTGCTGCACCGCCTGTGCGACGATCGGATTGGTCAGCGTCACGCTGTCGCCGATCGCCATCAGGTGGGCCTTGGTGCGCAGGGTATGGTAGGCTGACAGGGCTGCCACGCCGAACAGGCCGCCCAGCGTCTGGGACAGACCGAACACCGCCGAGAAGCTGATGATGTACGCAGGTCCCTTGGACAGCGCGCGCAGCAGCCCTTCCATGATCGCGCCGCCCATGAAATAGACCGCAGCAAAGGCCATTGCCGCCTGCGTCCAATACAGATTGACGGGCCGGGTCTGGGTGCTTGCATGGGTGTCGAGAAGGGCTGCCACCGCGATGATGGCAATCGCCCCGATCACCGGACGTCTCAGATCCTGCGGGTTGAGCCGGACAATCGAAACGACCATTCCCAGAAACGTCGCACCGGTCAGAATCCAGTAATAGGATGTCAGCTGGTCATTGTTCATCCCCACCGTCGCCAGCAGGCCGCTGGCGCCGAAATTCTGCTCCGAGAGCAGGACGCGTACCATCGCTCCGACGAGCGCGAAGGACACGATCTCGCGGCTTGTCATCCAGCCGATTTGGAGCATGGGGTTCTTCCGGTTGCTTTCGATCAGGACAGCCATCCCGATCAGCACGATCGCCGCCGCCAGTGCGGCCCCCAGCCATGGCGTGGTCCACCACTGGATGCGTCCCTGCACCAGAAATGCGCAGAGCAGTGCGATGCCGCTGGCGAACATCGGAAAGGTCAGGAGATCGAGCTTTTCGAATGCCGCGACCGTCTGCCCAGGGGGAAGTGTCAGGATGTTGACCAGCCCAAAGGCGACAAGCGACAAGGCGAATTGCAGCTGGAAAAGCGGTACGATATCGCCCCCAACCAGCAGTTGCGGCGAAACCGCACGGGCAAGCGGGAGTGCGACCTGCGCCAGGCCTATGCCAAGCAGCAGGCCAACCAGCCGGGCCTTTGGAGGCAAGCCCTGCATCAGATAGAATATTGCCAGCACGCTGAGACCGCTTGCAGCGATCCCGGAAACGCCGCGCGCGATCAGTTCCATCGCGTATCCGGCGTCAAACAGATGAACGAAATTTGCCAAAAGAAGGCACGCCATCGCGACCCGGACGAACCGTTGGATGCCGAACTGTTGCCGCGCCTTGAACAGCAGCATGCTCATGCAGGCATTGGTCAGGTTGTAGGCCACGGTAACCCAGCCTGACTCCACCGGGGTCAGCGCCAGGCTGCCCTGTAGGCTCGTCAGATTCGCGATAAGAAGACCGTTCTGGAACCCGCCGACAAGGCCGAGGTAGACGCCGATCAGCAAATAGGCGACCCGGCGCAAAGTGGGGTGATCGGGCGTCGCTGGCGAGCCCGGCATGAACGGCTGCTCATGCGTCTTGAAGATGTAGTCGCCGTCCCGGAGCCGGCCCTGACCGTCAGTCATTGCGGAACAGCGGGGTAATCAGGGTATCACACAGGGCGGCGCGGAAAATGTCGTCATCGGCAAGGCGGGGATCTCTGCTGATCAGCAGCTCGCGCCGACGGACCATGGCGGCCACACCTTGGCTGAAATGCAGGACCGCCATGGCGGGACAGATCCCGGGCAGACTACCGGCGGCCTTTGCTGCCTCCATCAAGGGCAGATGCCGGTCGAAGATCGGCAGGCCAAGGGTTTCGGCAAGGTAGCGCGAATGCTCCACGTCGGTCTCTGCGTCGCGGCGCAGGAACTGGATCAGCGCAGGATTGAGCAGCGCGAAATCGACAAAGGCCGTCATGCTTGCCTGAAGCTCATTGCCGGCCGACGCTTCGGGGCCCGCATTCGCCGCATCCAGCGCGCTCATCAATGCTTGCCCGACATCGGCGACAATCGCTTTCCAGAGGCCGAGCTTGGACCCGAACTGATAGGAGATGAGCGAAGCGTCGACGTCAGCGGCTGCCGCGATTTCTCGCGTGGACGCGCCATCAAAACCCCGGATCGCGAAAAGGTCGAGGGCGGCACGCTTTATGGCCGTGGTCGATTGCCCAGCGACGTGGTTGCTTGGCTTTCCTCGCGAACGGGCAGCTTTGGCGATCATCGGAGAAATCCATCCAGTAAGAGTGCGCTATCTAATGCCCTGTTCCGCGTTATTCAACTGTTGATGAACAAGTATTCTCTGGATTGTCTGCCGAACCCGATGCCGCGACTAGGCGGCCCAGCCGCCGACCCGTTGCCGGCACAGGTCAGCTCCCATCAGCCCATTTCTGTGGCATCCGCGATGCCGGCCAGACAGCGATCAATGCCGACTTGTAGCAAAAGCTGTCGTTCGTCCTTTCGCTCTGGAGCGACGGCTTTGTCCCACAACCTGGCTTTAGCGTGTAACGCTCTGTCAGGGCTTGAGCGAGCGATTGTCGCTTGGGTTGAGCCGGTCGGTCACATGGATTGCGCACCTTCTGAGGTCAGATAAAACGCCTAAGGCGAACGACTGTACGTCGCAAGGAACCCATTATGTGGGAGGAAATGTGGGAGAATGGATCTAGAAATCCATTATTTATATATATAATACAGTACTTAATGAGGCGGTTCGGTACAAGCCCTGTGGAGCGCACCCCTGCGCAACTATGATCCTTGCTCTTGCCGGGCAGGAAGAGCTCGCCTGCGAGTGGATGCATGGCGAGATGGGCGAGTTTCTCGAAGCCCACATTCCCCAAGTAAATCGCTGATTTTGCTGTCAGGATCTCAATATTTCCGATATAAATCATGGTGTTGATGGCCGTGAGGGGCGCGTTTGATGGATCACCCAGAGGGTGCGGGTTCGAAGCGGGCAGATCGGGTCGAGTTCGACCGCCGGGTGCATGTGGAGTTCCGAGGTGCGCAGCTCAGTTCCGACGGCGGCCTGCTGGTGATGCGCGAGCTGGATGACGCGCTCGGGCTGTCCGATCTGGCGGCAAAAGCATTGCGCGACACCCGGCGCGGCAAGAACACGGTCCACCGGCTTGACGGGTTGTTCCGGCAATCGGTGTTCGGGCGACTGGCCGGATACGAGGATGTGAACGACGCCGACCGCCTGGCCCTCGATCCGGTGATGCGCCAGGTCGTGGGTGGAAGGGCTGTCGATGCGCAAGCGGCCTCGGCCTCGCAGATGGGACGGTTCGAGACCGAGACACTGGCACAGCCCGAGAACCGTGCCGCGCTGGCCGACCTGAATGGCCAATGGATCGACCGGTTCCATGACCGTAACGGGCTGAAGTACATCGTTCTGGACATGGACAGTTCGGTCAGCCCCACCCATGGCGATCAGGAGGGCGCGGCCTGGAACGGGCATTTCGACTGCACCTGCTATCACCCGAACTTTTTGTTCAACCAGTTCGGCATGCTGGAGCGCTGCGCCTTGCGCCATGGCAACGTCCACAGCGCCGATGGCTGGCGGGACGTTCTCGACCCTGTCATCGCCCGCTACGCGGAGCGCGACCTTTGCGGCCGGTTCTTCCGGGCTGACGCCGCCTACGCGATCCCCGCGATCTATGAGCGGCTGGAAGAAGCCCGATTCTTCTACGCCATCCGGCTGCCTGCGAACAACGTCCTGCGCGAGAAGATCGCGCATCGGCTGACGCGCCCTGTCGGGCGACCTTCGCTGACCAAGGTCAAGCGCTTCTACGAAGACTTCGAGTATCAGGCGGCATCCTGGGACAAGGAACGCCGGGTGATCGCCAAGATCGAATGGCATCCGGGCGAACTGTTCCCGCGTGTCGGCTTCATCGTCACCAACCTGCCGATGGAGCCCGACTGGGTGGTGCGGTTCTATAACCAGCGCGGCACCGCCGAGCAGCACATCAAGGAAGGTAAATATGCCTTCCACTGGACGCGGCTGTCATGCCGGAAGTTCCGCGACAATGAGGTGCGACTGCAACTGCATGCGCTGGCCTACAACCTGGCCATCTTCTTGCGCTGCATCGAGTTGCCCGAGACGATGGCCGACTGGTCGTTGACCAGCCTGCAACTGAAGCTGATCAAGATCGGGGCACGTGTCGTCCGCCATGCCCGCGCCATCACCTTCCAGCTGGCCGAGGTGGCCGTCACCGGTCCGATGGTCCGCGCCATCCTCGCCGCCATCCGCCGATTGCGAGCGCCTCCGCTATGCGCATGACCGCCATCCACGCCCAAACTGAACGAAAACGGCAGGATGGGTCTGTCCGCTGCGCTGAAAAACACCGCCACCAGGGCACAACACGGCGGCTTCGCGGGCCGATCTGCCCTGTCTCAGCGCCTTGCGCGCCCGACGACGCCGCTCGGGACGGAAAATGATTGTCCTGCGGTCGGATTCAGGCTAAACTCACGTCAGACGGCATGCCACTTGGGGAATGTATGCTTAAGAGACCGAACCGACGGCCGCCCGATCTTTCCTCATCGAAGGCGGGCGGCCGTTTTCCAATCAGCGGGGCTCAAAGCCATGACGGCAGTCACAGCGACAGTTACGCCGACGGACGATTTCCTACCGGCCGCGCCGAAGGTCTATTCGGATCGCCAGCGGCTGTTCATGCTCTACTTCGTCGGTGCCCTAGTCGACCTCGTCGTGCTCGGCCTGTTCGACGAATATTCGTCCAAGGTCCGCGTAGACTCCTTCACTACGATGCTTCTCGCGGCGGTGCTTCTTCAGTTTCTGCTGAAGGGCACGATCAAGGTGGAGCATTGGGTCGCAAGCCACTTCAAGGGCAAGACCGGCGCAGCCTGGAAGGCCCTGCGATTCTTCTGCGCCTGGCTCGTCCTGTTCGGATCGAAGTTCGTCATCCTCGAAGCGCTTTCGATCGCCTTTAATGACAAGGTGAAGTTCGAAGGCGCCTTCCACGGGATCGTGTGGCTAATCATCGTTGTCGTGACGATGGTGATCGCGGAAGAGCTGATCGTCCGCCTGTATCGAAAGCTGGCCTGATATCAGCTGGCCTGTCTGCGAATATGCTCGCTGACGGCTGATTCCTTGGTCGGGAAGAAGCGGTCCTCGGCGAATAGATCGAATAATCCGAAGCGCCGCAGCTTGTCCTTCACGGGGTCCTTCAGCTCGGCGAAGTCCAGCTCGATGCCTTCCGTCTTCAGTGCGGCATCGAGTTCCGCCAAAGCGTCCGCCGAAGTCACATCGACACTGGTGATCGGCTCGGCGGCAATCACCACTCGGTGCACCGGCGTGGGGGATGTCGCGCAAAAGCTGTCGTTCGTCCTTTCGCTCTGGAGCGACGGCTTTGTCCCAAGGGCGGACCTTCGCGAGATATGCTCAGGTTGATGAAGGAATGGCGGGTTTCGGAGTCGCGCTGCCAGCCTTCGAATGTCTGATGTTGGGGCGCAAAGCCGCCGTCAGAGTATTTCCAGAACGATGGTTGCTCGGAAGGTCTCAGTGCGCCTAGGCCGCGCGGTCGCCGCATCGCGTCGGGGTGACTCGTCCGCCTTGTCACCTGGTCCCGCATCTTGGTCACGCCGAGCGCAGCGACGAAATGATCGAGCCCCCGTCGCCGAGCGGCACGAACAGGCGGGTCTGGTAACGGATGATCTCGGTGAAGCAGCCTTGCGCCTTGTACCAGTCCAGGCGGGCGGCGCTCCATCCGGTCAGCTCAAGTCGCTGCCTCCCGTTCACGAGGCTCCGTTTTAGCGTCAGCTGCTCCCCGCCTCCGATCTCGACCGAACGGCCAGTCGCCAGGACCGACGCCACCAGTTCATCGGCGGAGATAGCAGGTCCCTGATCCAATCCGAGAGCGCGGCAAAGCTCGGACAGGCAGTGGATCGGAACTTCGCGGCCGAGAAGCGAACGGCCATCACTCGCGCAAATCCGACTGACGCGCACATAATCCGCTGGCAGCTTGTCCCAGACCGGCAGCAGCAGGCCGGTCGCGAGATGGAGCCGCTCATGCTTTAGGCTCGATGCCGCCTCGTCGACCTCCAACTGCCACAGGCGCCTGAATTCGTTCTCGTCGACGGGCTCCCAGTTGCTCTCGTCCAGTTGGTCGGCGGTGAGATATCCGCGCGAAGAGTTCTTCACCAGCCTCCCAGTCCATCTTCAGCGGACCCTGGGACGGCGGATTGAGGATCTGCGGCCTCGGTGGGCCAACGGCACCTCACAGCTCGTGGCACGAATGCTTGCCAAGCACATCGATGATTTTGTGGGGCGCGACATCGCGATGTCGCTGTCGCGGTAAATCCCAAAGTTCGGAGGGGACCGAACCCAAGCGAATGAGATCAGCAATGCCGCTTTCTATTCAGGACACATCGAATCCCCCTCAGCTTGCCGTAGCTGTGCCCGCCCGATTTCTCCGCCTCCCGGAGGTCATCGCGCGGGTCGGGCTGCGCCGCTCCGCCATATATCAACGTATGAGCGAGGGGCGGTTCCCACGATCGCGATCGCTAGGGCCGAAATGTGTCGTGTGGGTCGAAACGGAAATCGACGACTGGATGAGCGAGATCGTATCAAGCTGATTATCTTAGCCTATTTCAAGTGGGAAGCGCGGCTTCCGACCCAGAGCCCGTCTTTGGCGGCAGCCGCGTTGAACGTCTGCTTACGCCGAAAGCCGCCAGACGGCTTTTGGGATCGAGCCGCGAACCTGCTGATGACTACAACTGATTGGTTTGCCGAATGGCGGGTTATGGCGCGGTGGAGAAAGAGGGCGCCTCTTGCATATGTCGAATTCAGCACAGATGCGCCGATGGCGCCTATGTGCCAAGATCGGGACCCGTTGCTGCAAAGTCAGCTAGGAAGCTCAAACCGTAGGTCAGAACGTCCGTTTAAACCCTCAATCTGCATTTCCAAGTGCCAGGCATTCCCCGGCTTCAGTTTGAGGTGAGGCTGGCATTCAGCGGCAATAGTCCTGAGTGCTTCGCTACGTGGTGCCCAGACTGGCATAGTCAAAATGATCTCTTTGATCGCTCCCAATGAAGAGCCGTGCTGAAGCTCTCCACGCCTCTCTGGTGGCCACTCGGTTGGTGGCAATGAGCCCGGTGATCGGAACATCATTGGTAGCCGCGGGTCGTCGCCATCCACTGCGACTGCAATCGTCATACCCTTCGGAAGATAAGGGGGTGAGAACGCCCAAGTGGCTATCGTGGGCTCAGCTCCGGACCGCGATGCTCGCCATGCGATCCCGAACGGGCAGACATCATGCCTTCGCCAGACTGACCGGTCGTAAAGGCCCGTCCTCTTGATCATTGGGCTCAGTGCCGCATCTGGTTCATCTATCCACAACAGTTCCAGGAACATGTTATCAAAGCAATAACAAACATTACGCGTTCCTTGACCTTGATGCTCCCGCCGATAGGTTTCGACTAAACCTATCTTCGCCATTTGCTCGATCTCGGGTCCTTCGGGATCGATAAACATGAAGATGTGGTCGATCATATTCGTGTTCCTATTCCCGTAAAAACTCGACGACGATTTGCTCAAAGCCATTCTGTGAGCAGACGGTGTACCACCGACCCCGAATGTCCAAAATGGGGTCGCTTTCAGAATTTCTGTTCTTCGCAACCGGGCAGGCCATAGCTTCCTGTTGGGTTTTGGGCACGAGACTGATCGCCTATGATGGCGGGAGGTGGATGGATTGGTGAATGGCGGTCTATGCCTGCAACACTCGCCACCACGCCACTTTATGCGCCTCCCACCCGCCGACTATCACCGCGTGCTGGCTGGCAGTTGTGCCGACCATAAGGCAACAGCATACCCGGTCGAGCCTTCGAACGGCTGAGGCAAATACAAGCGTGTGGGTGCCGGGGATGAGCGTCGCTGCATCTTCATCGCAGGGCGAATTGATGGTGCAGCCGAGGTTGACCGGATCTGTCCAAGTCTTGCCGGTCCAATTCGCGATAAAAAGGTCACTGCCGCCGCATCCCCCACGGTCGGAATAGGTCATCAGCATGGTCTTGCCATCGGGAGACACCCAAGCGCCGTCATCGGAACCTGCCGAATTGATTGGCGCAGGCAAGAGCTCTGGGCGCTGAATCCCTCCCTTGCCATCGGCCCGTGCGATGTAAACGTCGCGGTCGCCCATCCCGTCGAGCCGCTCGCTCCAGAAATAAAGGTCGCCCGGAGCGGTCAGGATCGGGGCGGTTTCGTTGTGAACGAAGCGCAGCGTGCGCACCGCGCCTTCGCGGATGCGGTTGAGATCGGGGCCGCGCAACAGTTCGGGCGCTGCCGCGGGATTGCCGAGGTCGAGCCGGTAGAGATCGAAATTGTCGTTCACCTTCACGTTCGGCAGTTCGGGCCGCTTCGCCGCCCAGGAAAACAGCAGCGTTCGGCCATCGGGCGTCATGCTGGGATAATCCACCCGCGCATCCTGCGGCAACGGCACCAGTTCAGGGGCGGCGAGGCATTGAGTAGGCTGGTCGAGACGACCTCCAACATGATCGCGCCCAGCAGCAGCACCTAGGGATTGATCGTCATCGCCGCTTCACCTTCATCGCGCGAGAGGCCATAGCCTGCTTCAGGAAGGCAATCGTGCGCGGCCATCCGTCCGCACGCGCGGCGACGTTGCCCTGCGCGCTGCCACCGAACATCGTGATCAATGCCAGCACGTCACGGCCTTCAGGCAGCGCAGGGCCGACGCCGAAATGGCCTGCATCCGGGTAAGCCAGTAAGGTCGTTGCCAGAGACCCTGCCGCTCCGTCGCGCCGCGCCTTGACCGCACGCGCCATCGGGCACGAGGGCCACAGCTTGTCCTCCTCGCCGCAAAGCAACAGCACCGGGGCGGCAATCTGTTCGACCGGGATCGCCGCTTCGGGGTGCTTAGCCGCGTCGGCAAGCGCCGGACCATAGATGTCGCCGTTCCAGCCCACCGTCGTGATCGGAAGGAAGGGAACGGGCTTGCCGCCCTCGCTCCAGCTCGAGGTGTTGACCGGAGCAAAGCTCCAGTCGAAGCCCTGCCATGCGACCTGCGAGGGCACCGCTGCGACGACCGCGCTGATATCGGTTCTGCGGCTTGCCACCAGCAGCGCAGCCTCTGCTCCCTTGGAGGTGCCCATGATGGCAAGACGCGCAGGCTCCACGCCCTCGTGCGCCTTGAGCCAGTCGAGCGCGCGGGTGAAGGTCTCGAGCGGGATCAGCTCGAAGCGCTGGGGCTGGCCGGGCAGGCGGTAATAGGCCAGCACAAGGACCGAGAAGCCCTCCTTCGCCAGCAAGCGCGCCTGCCCGTCGGCGGCTGCGCCCAGGCCGCCTTCCGATCCGCCCAGAAGCAGGATCGCCGGGCGGGGCCCTTCGCCCACTCCGGGATAGTAGTTGCCGACCAGTTCCGGCAGGCGGATCGGCGTGCCGCCCGCCACCGGCTCGACCAGCTCGACCGGCGGCCCCCAGGGCTGCGCCGCGAGCCATGCCCCGCCCGCCGTGACCAGAGCCGCCCCGACGCCGAGCGCGATGGCGGTGCGCTTCAATGCCTTGCGCATGGCTCAGCCCTCCTGCCCGGTGGGTCGCGCGAACCACGCTGGCATCGGGCCGATATCCTCGCCCCGCGCCAACGCCGCGCGCGTGGCGGTCATGACGAAGTCCCACACCGGCTTGCTGAAGCCGGGATCGACCTTGCCTTCCCAGCGCGCCATGTCGGCATACATGCGAGTGGTGCCCTCCCACATCGCAGGGGTCGCGTTGCGGCTGAATGGTTCGAGCAAGCAGAACCATTCGCGCACGAAGCCGAGCGCGGCCTCGCTGTCCGGCTCAAGCGGCAGCGCCGCTTCGATCCGGGCGCTGAGTTCGCGCCACTGGGCCTGATAGGCCTCCTGGCTGAACTCGGGGGCATCGGCCATGCGCTCGCGCCATTCGGCCTGTTCTTCGGGGGTGTAATATTGATCCACCACGTCCTGCCAGGCCTTTGTCTGGTCGGTCATGAGCTTTTCTCCGTCACGAATGAGCGAGCAAAGCGTCGCGGCATCGAGCGGCTCGCCTCGGCCGATGCGGGACAATGCGGTGTCGATCAGGTCGATCGCGTCGGCGATCTCCTCGGCCTGTTCGGCGAGACGCTGACGCTGCGCGCCTAGCAGGGCGGCAAGGTCGATCGGCTTGCGATCGAACAGGCGCTTGATGTCGCCGAGGCTGAGCCCGGCCTTCTTGAGCGCCACAATCCTCTGGATCCGCTCGAGCTCCTCGGGCCCGAACCAGCGCCGTCCCGATCCGGTGCGCAGCGGCGTGATCAGCCCGCGCGCTTCGTAAAAGCGCAACGCGCGCGAGGTCAGGCCGGTCCGGCGGACGACTTCATCGATGGGGAACGAATCACTCATGCCCCCTGTGTAGCGGTTGACGCAGGGTCAACTTCAAGCGGCGATTGCTGTAAGGGCTCTGAACGTGTCCGATGACCGCTTTGGGGTCGATAGCCGGACGGCAGCAGTTCCCTAGAAGCGGGGGAAAGCCTCCATGAGCGGCCTGATTTCTGCAGTGACGGCTGTCGACCCAGAGGAAGTTATTCAGCCAGTTGCCCTTGGATCTCAGCTTCAGCCGGACGCGGTCAATCAGGGTCGTCAAAACGGGCAATCGCGGGAAGAATTATTCTCGGTAAGCTATTTGGCGACAAACCGACCAACGCGTGAACCCGTCGAAACGGATTAAACAGCCCACAGCTGAATAGCTGCCGCCGGGTAGGGTAATCCCTGTAAATACCCGTTAAGACCGACATCATGGCAAAGCGAGGCAGACCAGCGCACACCGACGTCCTGACGCCCGCCGAATGGCGGGTGGTTGAGGGCGTCCGACACGGATTGACCAATCCGGCAATCGCCTCCCTTTGCGGGCTCTCAGCCGATGCGGTCAAGTTTCACGTGAGCAATGCGCTGGGCAAGCTCGGGCTCCGGTCGCGCCGCGAATTGCGACAGTGGTCGGGCGTGAGGGCCGACAGTGCCATGGCGACCGCAAGGCCGGGCACCGATCCAGACGGTTGGTCGCTGGGGCAGGTGTCCCGGACTGCGCGCGATCTCGATGCCATGGCGGATTGGTTCCGCGACATTGTCGGCCTTGAAGAGGTCATGCGATTTCCCAACGCCGTCTTTTTCGATTGCGGCGGCGTTCGTCTCTATCTGTCTGCAGGCGACGCCGCATCGAACGCGATCCTCTATTTCCGCGTGAGTGATATCGCTGCCGAAACCGAACGCTTGCGCACCGCAGGCGTCACAATCCTGAGCGCACCGCACCGCATCCACGTCCATCCCGACGGGCGTGAGGAATGGATGGCGTTTTTTGCCGATCCCGACGGCGGCAGCCTCGGGCTGATGAGCGTGGTGGCTCCCAATGCAGGAGAAGGCCGATGATGAAATGCATTGCAGCACTGGCGCTTGCCGTCACGCCGATGGCTGTCGGCGCAGAGGACGGAAAATCTCCCGTGCTGGCAAAGGCCCAGTTCGAGCAGGTCGCCCTGACCGTAACCGATCTCGACGCTGCGCGCGTATTCTACCGGGACCGGCTCGGACTGCCGCTGCTGTTCGAAGCGGGGGATATGCTGTTCTTCGATGTCGCCGGCACGCGGCTCATGCTGGCGCGCGACACCGCGCGCAAACTGCCCGAGCGGCCGGCGGGCATTCTCTATTTCCATGTCGATGACTTCACAGCCGCCCTCGGTCGTCTCGGGGCGAGCGAAGCCGCATTGGTCGGGACGGTGGAGACGGTGCAGTCAACCCCGGCAGGCTTCCTGCGGCTTCAGCAGTTTTCCGATCCCGACGGAAACATGCTCGCCATCATGGGCTTCGTCCCGCGCTGACTGCCGTCGGCCTTCAGTCGAGCGTGACCCCCAGTCTTTCGGCAAAACTCCGGTCCACGCCATTGCGAACCGGGTCCCCGTTCGTTTTCAGGCGACGGTACTGGGCCGGCGTGAGCTGCCCGTAGCGCTGGAACACGCGCGTCAGATGCGCCTGATCGGCGAAGAGGGCGCTGGCCTGGCTGATTGAGCCCGTGCGGTACAGCGTGGTCCATGCGTATTCGAAGCGTGCGTGACCGAGCAGCGCCTTGGGACTGATCCCGAACTCGTCGCGCGCAATGTTGCGAAGTTGCCGGGTCCCCAGGCCGAGCCGGGAGGCGATCGCGGCGACCGGGGACGTCGGGCGGCTCAGCATGATCGCATGAACAAGGGACAAGGCGCCCGTCCGGCTCGACACCGTAGCGGGGTCGAGCCGCGCCAACGCCCAGTCCTCGACTATCCGCATCCTGGTGGCGAAGTCCGGAGCTTCGGCGATGCGTTCGGCCAGCCCGGCGGCCCGGGGCGCGACTGCGGCAAGATGGTGATCGCCATCAACCAGCGTGGCGAGCGGGCAACCGAGCAGGTCTCGCACGCCCAGCGGGGTCAACTGGAGCAGGAACCAGTCCGAGCACGCGCCGGTGGCATGATCAAAGGACCGGGTCTTTGGTCCGAACACGCTCGCCAGCGGCAGGGCGCGCAGCGGATCGCCGCTGCGCGCATTGGAGAAATGCGCGCCGCAATTGACGAAGATCTCGCAGTTCATGTTCGGGAAGATGCGGTACTGCGTCGGCGGAGCGGATGCACGGCGCTGGATGGCCATGCGGATCCACGGACGCAGCGCTGGCTGGAGCGGGCTGCTCCAATTGGTTGCCGTCTCTTCCGTTTCGTTCAAGACGAGTGCTTCCCGCGCATCATAGGAGGAGGGCATAGATGTTTCCGGAGAGGCCCGCCACGATGTTTTCGAGCATGCTGCTTGCCGTTGCCACACCGCTTTCCGCGGTCCCGCTGATCCCGTTCGACATTCTGGCAAAGGCACCGGCGATCTCGGCCGCTGTTGTATCGCCCGATGGCACGCAGGTGGCGACCATAGAGACTGTGGACGGGCGCGGTGCCGTCCATGTCGGCCCATTGGCAGGCCCGCGCCGGCTGGTGCTGCGCAATCCTGATCGTTCGATCGACAATGTGCGCTGGTCGGCCGACGGGCGGTGGCTGCTGGTCCTGCAGGACAGCGGCGGAGACGAAGGCTACCACCTGTTCCGCATAGATCCCGCCACCCCCGGCAGCACGCGCGACCTGACGCCGTTTGCCGGCGCGAATGCCGAAATTCTCCGCATGCCCGCAGGGCAGGCGGGGCCGCTGCTCCTCGCGATCAACCGGCGCGATCCCGAATACGCCGATGTCTACGCTGTGGACCCCGAGGCAGGGACGGTGCGCGAAGTGCTGCGCAATGATGCGGGCTATACCGAGTTCTTTGCCGATGGGTCGGGCGCCGTGCGTGCGGCCGGGCGAATCACGCCGGACGGATCGCTCGAGCTGTGGGGGCGTGCGGCGGCGGACGGTGCCTTCGTTCGCCTTTACACGGCACCCGCCGCAGAGCGCTTCAGGATCCTCGGCATTCATGCCGACGGGCGTTCCGTCATCGTGCGGAGCAATCGCGACGGCAACGTGGAGCGTGCAATGCTCATCGGCTTTTCTGGAGGCAGGCCCCGGCGACTGAACGGCGGCGATTGCGGCAGCTTCGATGTCGACGACATCCTGCAGGACGCCGCAGGACCGATCGCGACCGCCTGCACGCGTATCGCGAGCGATCTCACGCCGCTGGAAGGCGGCTTCGCCGAAGCGGTCCGTCTGGCCCGCCGGGTGGCGCCCGGCGACAGCCTCAGCCTCGAGTCGCGGTCGGCCGATGGAAAGGTCTCGCTGTTCTACACCGACGCCGGAAATCGGCCCGGGCGGTTCATCGTGGTGAGTGGCGGCAAGGCATCGGTCTTTGCCGAAACACGGCCCGAGCTGGCCGGCTACGCCTTCGCGCCGACCCAACCGTTCCGGCTGCGCGCCCGCGACGGGCTGCCGCTGCTCGGCTATGTCACCCGCCCGCTGGCAAGCCGCGGGCCCGGTCCGACCATCGTTGCGGTCCACGGCGGCCCCTGGACCCGCGATGCCGCCAGTTTCGAGCGCGAAACGCAGTTCTATGCCAACCGCGGCTACACCGTCATCCAGGTCAACTTCCGCGGATCGACGGGTCTCGGCAAGCGAGTGTTCGAGGGCGGCGTGGGCGAGTTCGGAGCGAGGATGTCCGACGATGTCGACGATGCGGTCAGGCTTGCTATCCGCAAGGGCTGGGCCGATCCGGCGCGGGTGTGCATCATGGGCGGCTCCTATGGCGGATTTGCCGCGCTCACCGGCATTTCGCGCGTAGGCGGATTTGCTTACCGCTGCGCGGTGGACTTTGCCGGGCCGGCCGATCTGGAAACGCTCGTGCGCGCCTTTCCGCCAAGCTGGCAGCCTTTCCTGCCGCGCTCGTGGTATCGCTTCGTCGGCAATCCCGACCGGCCCGGGGATGCCGCACTCATGCGCGAACGCTCGCCGCTTACCCATGCAGCAGCGATGCGTGCACCGCTGCTGATCTTCCAGGGTGCCAACGATCCCCGCGTGCGGCAGGACCAGTCCGACCGGATCGTCTGCTCGCTGCGGGCACGGGGAATCGATGTCGATTACCTGCTGGCCGGAAACGAGGGTCACAGCTTCGCCAACGAGGAAACCTCGCTGGCGATCACCCGCGCGACCGAAGTGTTCTTCGCGCGGCATCTGGGCGGCGAGGTCGGGGCCGAACCGCCCGAGGCGGCGACCCGGGCGCTCGATGCGTTTCGCGCGGCCGGCAAGGCGATCCGCTGCTGAGTGCGGCAGCGGCTCAGGCTCCGATGGCGGCGCGCAGGTCTGGTTCCATCCGTGCCGCCAGCACGGTCAGTTGCCGAAGCTGCGCGAATACGGCTTCATCCGCTTTCTTGACGTTGAAGCAGGTCTTGCCCTGCCGCCGCTTTGCAAGCCCCTCGGGCACAGCCGCCTCCAGCGCTGCAAGCGTGTAGAGCGGCATGATATGGTAGGCGACATAGGACTTCTTGATCGCGATCCACCCGAACCAGGCGGGCTGACCGGTGCGTGCCTCGATCCAGTGGGTCTTGAGCGTCACGTTGCCCGGGCTGTCCTCGGCAACTGTCATTCCGGGTGCGGCTTCGAGCATGATCGCGCGCAGCTCGGCGAAGATTTCGAGAAATGCCGCACTCATGGCCTCCGCCCTCCCTTGCGCAACACAAGCGTGGCAACGGCGGTGATCGCCATGCCCACCACGAACGAGCCGATGACCACTGCAGCCAGCTGCGACGGCACGTCGACCGCTGCCCCGCGCGCCTGCATTGCTGTCACGAACCCCGGATTGATAATCGTATAGTAAGCCGCGAAGAAGGCGAGGCCGATGGCTGCGCTGATGGCAGAAACCCCCAGCCCGCTTGTAAACGCACTGCGCCACGTCACTTGCCCGCCCGCCGCCTGCCGCGACCTGCGCAAGGCCCAGACAATTGCAATGACCGGGAAGATGATCGCGACAAAGCCGGTCTTCTCCCCCACATCGAGATTCTGGTTGTGCCAGCCCATGGCGAATTCAAACAGCGTCCACGCCATGGCGCCGCCGCCCGACAGCAGCCCGGCAAGCAAGATCGTTCTGGGATCAGGCATGATGACCTCCGTCTAGGGGATAGGCGACCGGCACGCGGCATTCGAGATCGAATGCTTCCCAGCCGATGTCCTCGGGCAATCGGAGATAGGCCTCCTCGGCCGGGGCATCGCGCAGGTCGAGTCCGGATGCGGGAAGCCAGCTCTTGAACAGCATCGACCACGCCCTATCGACGGCGGCAAGATCGCCCTTCACCCGCGTGCTTGCCCAAAGTCCTGCGTCCTGCTCCACCACGGCAAAGCGCGGCGGTGGGACGAGACCCTCGGGCAGCGCGATCATGAAATCATAGCGACAGCGGGACAGCGGCGTCAGGTCGGGATCGTCGCGTGAGGCGCCGACAATGCTTCCGCCGCGGGTTTCGAGCCCCTGTTCGTCGGCCCAGGCGCGCAGCCGTCGATAGGCCGCGATCAGCCTGTCCGGCGCAAGATAGCCGCCCCATACGCGCGCGGCCGCCAGCCGCACCGCAGGGCGTTCCTCGAGCGTCACCGCGAAGGCGGGATCGAGCGGCGGTGCCTCGCGCAGGAAGAACGCCGAGATCGCCTTGGCCTCACCACGGTCGGGTCGCTTGCGCCACCACGCCTCGCGATCGAAGACAGAGGGAGGCACGCCGTAAACCCGCTTGAAGGCGCGCGCAAAGCTCACTGGTGAGGCGAAACCGCAGGCAGCGGACGCAACCTTCCATGATGCTCCACGCCGCGCAAGGCCGATCGCCCGTTCCAGTCTGCGGCGCTCGGTAAAGCTTCGCAGGCTCTCGCCGGTCAGCGCGCGGAACACGCGGTGGAAGTGGAAGGGCGAGAGGCATGCTATCGCGGCTAGCCGGTCGAGCGTCACCGTCTCTTCGGGATGGGCTTCGACATGGGCGATGGCACGCGCAATCCGCGCTTCGTATCGCTCGCCGTAGACACCAGCTTCGGTCACGTTCGCCCCGGATGTTTGCTTGCCCCCGCCTTGCAGCCCAGAGCGCAGAGGTCAAACCCGCCGACCCTACACTTCTTGCGCAAATGCTCAGCGCAAGATCCGCCGCAGGAAGGCGAGCTTGGCTTCGTAAGCGGCAAACTCCGCTGCGCCCTGCGCATCGATATCGGGCGCGTAGGATGAGGCGTTGTCTTCCTGCCACGCGCGGTGCGGATAGAGCCCGTCGCCGCACAGGAAATGCCCTGCGGTGGGGGCAACGAAGGCTTCCACCTGCGAAGCCTTGCCGGCAGCGTCCATTGCATTGACGAGGCTGCGAACCATGGCCCCGCTCGACCAGGTCCGGTCGCGCTCGCCGCCGATGAGGAACAGGGCTGCTCCGGTCCGCTCGACGGGGATGCGCGCGGCGCGGGCCTCGCCGCTGAATTCGGCCCGGGCGCGGTCATAGCGGTCCGTGTTGTCGAGGAACCCGTCTCGCCGGTCGGCATAGGTCGGAATGTAGGCGAGCGGCTTGCCCTTGAACGACCAGCTCGAATAGGTGCCGGGCTCGGGGAGGGAGCGGACCTCGCTGCCGTCCCATGTGGCGGCGCCATAGCCTTCCCACACCACATCGCTCGGCACGCAGCCGACCGCCGCGCGCACCCATGGGTATGCTGCCGCGCCGACCATCGCGAACTCGCCGCCCTTGCTGTTGCCGACAAGTGCGATCCGCGCCGTGTCGGCTTCCGGGCGATCTGCCAGCCACGTGCGCGCGCGATCGAGCAATTCGATCGGGATATTGCGATGGGCATTGGGTACCGGCAGTCCGCCAGCCTCGTAGTCCCACGCGAAGTAATTGATAGCGAGCGTCGCGAACCCGGCTTCGGCATAGCGCTGGGCAATGTCGCGGGCCTTGGCGGTGCTGCCGCCTTCGCTCCCGTGGAGGTGGAGAATCACCGGCAGCCTGCGCGCGCCGACGGGCGCCGCGAAGAAACCGCTCAGTTCGGGCGTGCGGATCTCGATCCGGGTCATGGCGGCATCAGGGCGTTCGACATTGATGCGCAGCCGCCGCTCGGCAATGACGGCATCGCCGCGCGTGACGCGCAGCAGGTGCGTGCCATCGTCCTTGAGCGTCACGCCTTTCCGGGCGAAGGCCTGCGCGGCGACCAGCGGATCGCTCGCCCGGCGCGCCGACCAGAACAGGGTGGCGGGGCCCACGGCCTTGCTCGTACCGTCCTCCAGGATGGCGGTGGCGAGATCGATCCGCCCTTGCGCATCGGCTCTGATCTGCGCCCAGCCATGCATCGGCGTGGGCTCGTTCCGCCAACCACCCTTTCCGTCCGGCAGCCAGCGATTGACCACCCGGAAGAGATGCACGCCCACCAGCTCGCCCGGCCGCAGATCGTTGATTGTGATCCGCGGTATCTCGCCGAGGTAATAGGTGTCGCGCGCGTTGATGTGCGCAGGACTGATCGCTTCGCTATCGGAACCGGGTTCAGCGGCGATGGCGAAGGGGCTGGCAGCGAAAAGAGCGACGGCAAAAAGGTATGCTGGTCTCAAGGGGGGGCTCCATCAGGCGATGACGCCGCGATGGAGCGCGGAGCGAGGTGATCGGGAAAAATGCATTCAATCGACACCGAATGCGGATGAATCGACACGCCTATGTGCAATCAGATCGCCGCAGATCGGATCAAGCGTGCGCCCTCGCGGCTGCTGATCAATTGGTCGCCGTTGACGAGCGTCAGCTGGAGCCGCCCGTTCCCGGCAGGCTCGGCCCGAGCGATAGCATCGGAGCGGACGATGTGGGAGCGGTGCACGCGCAGGAAGGCTTGCCCCTCAAGACGCTTCTCGCAGGCCGCCATGCCGATCCGCGAGAGGATCGGGCCGGTGGGCAGCACGATTCGGGAATATTCGCCGGACGCCTCAATGCGCACGATCTCTGCCGGATCGATGGGGACGATGCCCTCCGGTGTCTTGACCAGCCAGCGCTGCACTTTCGCCTCGACCAATGCCGGCACGCGTTCCAGAGCATCGATGCGGCGGCGCGCATCGAGCCAGAGGCCCGTGAGCAAGGCTATGGTGCCGTAGGCAGACCCCTGGAATATCTGCCAGGGCAGGGCCGGCCCGGAGAAAAACCGGACGAAAATCCCCTCCGTCCGCGCACCGCCGGTGAGGGCCAACAGGAAGACGGCCGCGCCGTAGGCTGCCAGCGCATAAACGATTATCGCGAGGGTGGATGCGGCAAGCGCGATGGGGATTCGTTGCATGACCAGTCGGGGCGCGATTCGGTCGACGAGAGGCACGGCCAGGATGACGTGGGGGGCAGCATTGCAGATCGCCCACAAAATCGCCTCGCGCCATCCAATAAGTGTTTCTGTCAGAAGGAAAACAATTGCATACGCCAAGCTTAAGCAAATGCAAAAAAAAGACCATGCAAGGACCGGTGAGCTTCCAAGCCTCTTTGCTACTGACACGTTACGCTGCATCATCCTGATAAATTCTTCTGGATCGTAGTATCAAAAAAGGCGCAGCAACAGTCGAACAAGGCTTGCGCGGAGACCTTCATATCAGGTTGCCCCCTCCAAAATTTTTCAACGGCGAATGATGATCGACCCCATCAAGAACCGTCTGTCAATTTTCACGGAACACTCGGTAAACCTTAACTCGCTTGGCATCCAGCGCCAGAGTGTAGACATCCTAGATCGAGTGATCGAACGGGTCTTGAGTGCTTAGGCGGATAGGACAACCCGGTCGAAGACAGCAGCTCGTGGTGGCCATTAAAAGGGAGCATACTGGTTCGGAGCAGCTTGGAATTAGCCCTAGCCACGGTCGTCAGTTTTAGCCACGACTCGCTCAAGGCCTGACGTCCTCCTGGCTCGCCCGCAGGGCGGCTCCTGAATCGCCCAAAAGTAGCTTGACCATGCTCGATGGTAAGTTCGCATGCTGCTACCTAGAGAGCTACCTAGTACGCACATGGCGGCCTTCGCCAAACTTCGCGAGCTCTCTAAGTAATTCGCAAATATGTAAAAATTGGTGGACGCACTAGGGCTCGAACCTAGGACCCGCTGATTAAGAGTCAGCTGCTCTACCAACTGAGCTATGCGTCCACATGCCGGTTTTCGGCGGACTTCGCGGCGGCCAAAAAGGCTTTGTGCTGCGAAGAGAGCGGCCCGCTATCATGCTCGTTCAGGCATGGCAATGGGCTTCGGCAATATTTTTTCGCAAAAGGCAATTTACGTTGCTTGGGTAAGGCGTGCGATCGGGCTTTTGCGTTGAGGGCGTCGGACGGCGGCGCCGGGAAATGTCGGGAATGGGGGAGCGTCGGCGACCAAAATGGAGGCATCGGGTGGCTTGCGCGGCGCCCGAAAGCTTGCGTATTCCAGCAATTTATGGTCTGCCGTCCGGCAAGCGCGGTAATTTTTGCATCCGCGGTGGGACTTTGAGGGGCGCATGCAGACGGGACGGCGCTGGCTGACAATAGCCCTGATGGCGGGCGGTCTTGGGGGCTGCGTTTCGGCGCCGACCGAATATCCGTCCGGGCCGGGCCTTCCCGTTCCCGAGCAATGGTCGGTCGAATCGGGAAGCCGCCCGGCCGCCACTGCGTCCTATTGGACGCGGCTGAACGATCCGCTGGTCGATTCCTATGTCGCGCGCGCACTGGAGAATAATCGCGATATTGCCCAGTCGGCGGCGCGCCTGGTGCAGGCGCGTGCGGGTGTGCGCGCAGCGCGCGCGGGCTATTTCCCGCAGGTCACGGCCTCCGGAGGCGTGCAGCGCGATGTCGGCGATCTGGCCGACGAGCGGCTGCAATATTCGCTCGGCGCCGACGCGCAGTGGGAGATCGATCTTTTCGGACGCATCGGCGGCAATGTCGCCGCATCGCGGGCCGATCTTGCCGCCGCAGGCTATGGCCTTGCCGACCTGCAGCGCCTGATCGTGGGACAGGTGGCGCAGACCACCGTTTCGGCGCGAACGCTCGCGGTACAACTCGCGATCGCGCGCGAAACGCTGACCATTCAGGACGATAATCTCCAGATCGCGCGCTGGCGACGCGAGGCCGGCCTCGTATCGAGCCTCGATGTCGAGCAGGCCGCCGCGCAGCGGGCCCAGACTGCGGCGAGCATTCCGGCGCTTGAACGCGATCTCGCGCAGGCGGCGAACAGCATTTCGACCCTGATCGGCGAAGCACCCGGCCCGGTGCGGACGGCGATCGAGGGCGAAGCAAAAGCAATTCCGGCTCCGCCGGACGCGGTGGGGTTCGATGCGCCGGCCGCCGTGCTGCGCAGCCGCCCCGACGTCCGCCAGGCGGAAGCGACGCTGCTCGCCGACACGGCGCGCATCGGCGTTGCACGCGCGCAGATGCTGCCGCTGGTCAACCTTACCGGCAACCTCGGCACCGCCTCGTTCGGGATCGGCAATCTGTTCGATGTGATAACCGGGCGGCTCTTTGCGGGGATCAGCCAGCTGATCTTTGACGGCGGCCGCGCGCGCGCGGGTGTCGACGCCGCCAATGCAGCCGCGCAGGCTTCGCTTGCGGCATGGCAAAAGGCGATCCTTGGCGCGCTGGAAGATGTCGAGAGCGCCGCCGCCGCCCAGCGCGCGGCGGGCGAGCGCGTTGTCCTTTTCGCAGCGGCGCGCGATGCGGCGAGCAATGCCGCGCTGCTGGCGCGCAGCCAGTATCAGGCGGGCCTGATCGACTTTCAGACTTTGCTGACTGCGGAGAACCAGTTGCTCGCGGCCCGCAACGCGCTGGCGGCGAGCGAGGCCGAGCGGGCCAACGCCTTTATCAGCCTCAACCAGGCGCTCGGCGGCGGTTGGGACGGGACCAATCTCGATCCGGATGCCGGCGTTCGGACACAGGGGACTAGCGAATGACCGATACCGGCACTGCGACGCAGGAACTCGAGGATTTTCTTGGCGCGAAGCCGCGCCCCAAGTGGCGGCGCTGGATGAAATACTGGCTGCCGGCGGCGCTGATACTCTTCATATTGCTGGCGATGGCAACCTGTTCGCGCGGGAAAGGCGAGGCCAAATATATCACCGAGCCGGTGACCGAGAAGTCGCTGACGCTCAGCGTCACGGCGACCGGGAATCTGCGGCCGACCAATCAGGTCGAGGTCGGGTCCGAAGTGTCGGGCAAGATCGATCACATTTATGTCGATGTGAACGACCGCGTCTCCAAGGGGCAGGTCCTCGCCCAGATCAACACCGACGTGATCGAGGACCAGATCACCCAGGCCGAGGCCAATCTCAACGCGGCGCGCGCGCAGGTGGCGCAGGCGCAGGCGACGCTTGACGTCGACAAGGCGCAGCTCGCGCGGCTGGAAAATGTGTTCAAGATCTCGGGCGGCAAGGTTCCCTCAGGGGTCGAACTCGATCAGGGTCGCGCGGCAGTGAAGCGCGATACCGCCGTCGTTGCCGCGGCGCAGGCGAATGTCCGCGCTGTCGAGGCGCAATTGTCGTCGGCGGTGACCAACCGCAACCGCGCGGAGATCCGTTCGCCCGTTTCGGGTGTCGTGCTCGCGCGCCAGGTCGAGCCCGGGCAGACTGTCGCGGCAAGTTTCAACACCCCGACCCTGTTCATCATCGCCGAAGATCTGTCGGCGATGCAGCTTCGCGTCGAGATCGATGAAGCCGACGTCGGACAGGTCCAGACCGGACAGAAGGCCGACTTCACGGTCGATGCCTATCCCGGTCGTCGCTTTCCCGCGGTCGTCGAGCGCGTCGATCAGGCGTCGAGCAACACGGCTTCGCAGGCGAGCCAGCAGACGGCCACCGCAACCGCCAATGCGGTCGTCAGCTATGAGGCGAGGCTGGCGGTCGCCAACGGCGACGGGCTGCTGCGTCCGGGGATGACCGCGACGGCGACCATTGCGACGGGCAGCACCGGCAAACAATTGCTGGTTCCGAACGGGGCCCTGCGCTTTCAGCCCGATGCGAAGGAAAAGGAAAAGGGCGGCGTGCTCAATCCCGAAATCGGGCTGGAAAAGAATGAACAGCGCGCGACGATCGGCGTGGGCAGCCAGCAGCGCGTCTGGGTGCTTCAGGCCGACGGGACGCTGAAGCCCGTCGACGTTGTGACGGGGCAGAGCGACGGCCGCCTGACCGCCGTGACGGCCAAGGGGCTTCGGCCCGGCATGAAGGTGGTGACGGGCAAGGGGGCGACGGGCCAGTGACGCCCCCCGAGATCCCGCTGATCGAACTCGAAGGGATAACGAAGACCTTCGGCCGGGGCGAGGCGGCCTTTCAGGCGCTCAAGGGCGTCGACATGCGGATCGAGCGCGGCGATTTCGTCGCGGTGATGGGGCCGTCGGGCTCGGGCAAATCGACGACGATGAACATCCTCGGCTGCCTGGATGTCCCGACGAGCGGCGTGTTCCGCTTTCGCGGGGTCGAGGTGCAGGCGCTCGATCGCGATCAGCGCAGCCTGCTGCGGCGGCGTTATCTGGGCTTCGTCTTTCAGGGCTTCAATCTCCTTGCCCGCACCAGCGCGGTCGAAAATGTCGAACTGCCGCTGCTCTATCGCGGCGAAAAGAAGAGCGAGCGCCACGCCGCAGCCATGCGCGCGCTCGATCAGGTGGGTCTTGCGCCCTGGGCGGATCACACGCCGGCCGAATTGTCGGGCGGCCAGCAGCAGCGGGTGGCGATCGCCCGGGCGCTCGTCACCCAGCCCGACGTGCTGCTCGCCGACGAGCCTACGGGCAATCTCGATACCGAACGCTCGATCGAGATCATGCAGTTGCTCACGCGCCTGAACGGCGAAGGCATCACCATCCTGATGGTCACGCATGAGGAGGAAATGGCAGCCTTTGCCAACACCATCGTGCGCTTTCGCGACGGGCTGGTCGAACGGGTCGAACGCGGCAGGCGCACCCGCAGCGAGGAACCCGCCTGATGTTCGGCGCAACGCTCCTGCTCGCCTTTCGCGAGATACGGCGCCATCTGCTGCGTTCGTTCCTGACGACGCTCGGCATCATCATCGGCGTCGCGGCGGTGATCACGATGGTGACGCTCGGAAATGGCGTCACGGCATCGATCAAGGACCAGATATCCTCGCTGGGGTCTAACGTGCTGATCGTCTTTCCCGTGCAGGGCGATCGCGGCAGGCCGCGGCCGTTCAAGCAAGCCGATGTTGATGCAGTGAGCAGGCAGATCGCCGGCGTCGTCGATGTGTCGGGCAGCGTGTCGTCCAGCGTCACGGCCTTTCATAACGGGCAGAGCTGGCGCACGACCGTGCAGGGCGTCGGCAATGACTTCCTGCGCGCCCGGTCGATTGAGATCGAAAGCGGCCGCGCGTTCACGAACGAGGAGGAAAGCGCGGGCAAGAATATGTGCCTGATCGGGCCCAAGGTCCAAAAGGCGATATTCGTCGCCGGGAGCAGTCCGCTCGGCGAAAATATCCGGTTGAACAACGTGTCCTGCACCGTGATCGGCGTTCTCAAGGAACGCGGCGAGGGCGGCGGTCCCGATCAGGACAGCGACAATGTCGTGATGGTCCCGCTGAAAATGGCGCAGCGCCGCTTCACCGGCAGCGACGATATCCAATATTTCGTGATCAAATATGACAGCGCCTACGCCAGCACCGCCATTCAGGATTCGCTCGTCGGCCTGCTGCGCGAGCGGCGCCTGTTGCAGGGCGCGGCCACCAACGACTTCAACATCGTTGATACCGCGCAGGTCAATCAGGCGCTCGGTGCGGCAACCGGCGCGTTGACCGCGATGGTTGCGGTGATCGCGGGGATCAGCCTGCTTGTCGGCGGGATCGGGATCATGAATATCATGCTTGTCTCGGTCACCGAACGGACGCGCGAGATCGGCATCCGTCTCGCCATCGGGGCGCTGGCGCGCGAGGTGCAGCTCCAGTTTCTGACCGAGGCCGTCGTGCTGTGCTGTTTCGGCGGTGCGGTCGGCATCGCCTTCGCTTTCATCCTGTCCTGGGGGATGGCGAGCGTGATCGACGTGCCCTTCATCTTCAATCCGGTCGTCAATGTGATGAGCTTCCTATTCTCCGCCTTGATGGGGATAACATTCGGCTATTATCCGGCGCGCCGGGCGTCGAAGCTCGATCCGATCGACGCGCTGCGGCACGAATAAGCGGCACGCGCGGTCGCGGCGCCGCTGGCGTCGTCAGCTCAGCCGGCTGTGCCGCTTCTTGCTGTCACTCTCGATCGCGAGGATGATGCCGATGCAGGTCATGATCGTCAGCATCGACGATCCGCCATAGGAGAAGAGCGGCAACGGGATACCGACGACCGGCGCCAGCCCCATCACCATTCCCAGATTGATCGCGATGTAGAAAAAGATCGTCATGGTGAGGCCGGTCGCGGTCAATTGGCCGAAGCGCGTCCGCGCGTCGAGCGCGACGCGCGTGGACCAGCGCAGCAGGAAGAAGAAGCCGAGGAGCAGCAACAGCCCGCCGACCAGCCCCCATTCCTCCGACATGGTGGCGAAGATGAAGTCGGTATGCCCTTCGGGCAAATAATCGAGGTGGCTTTGCGACCCGTTGAGGAAGCCCTTGCCGAACAGTCCGCCCGATCCGATCGCAATCTTCGACTGGCTGATGTGATAGCCGGCGCCCAGCGGATCGCTTTCGGGGTCGAGGAAGATCAGCACGCGCTTCTGCTGATAGTCGTGCAGCATCGAAAAGAGGATCGGCAACGCGGCCAGTCCCGCGAGCGCGGCGCTGCCGAACCACCACAGCGGAAGGCCCGAGACGAACATCACGATCGCCGCGCTGGCGCAGATCGCCAGCGCCGTGCCGAGGTCGGGCTGGAGCATCACGAGCGCGGCGGGGATGCCGATCATCACCAGCGCGGGCCACAAGGCGTTGAAGGTGCGCGTGCTGCCCGGCGGCAATTGGGCGTAGAAGCGCGCGAGAGCGAGGACGATCGCGACCTTCATCAGTTCCGACGGCTGGAGGTTCATGAATCCGAGATTGAGCCATCGCTGACTGCCGCCGCCGACAAAACCCAGCGCTTCGACCGCAAGCAGAAGCAGCGCGACGCCCAGATAGCCAAGGTAAGAGAAATCTTCGAAAATGCGGATCGGCATGCGCCCGATCGCGAGCGCGACGAGCAGGAAGACGATGAAGCGCACCCCCTGTTGGAGCGCCCAGGGCGTCACGCTGCCGCCGGCGGCCGAATAGAGGACGAGCAGGCCGAAGCCGGTGATCGCCGACAGGAGTGCGATCAGCTTCCAGGGGATGCGCTGGACGGCGGGCGGAACCGGGATCATTGCGCGAGCCCCGGATCGGGGCGCGCGATACCCGCCTTCCACGCAGCATAGTCGCGGTCCATCCGCTCCTTGATCGTGCCGCCCCAGCCGGCCTCAAAGGCGGTCAGTGCCTCCATCGCCTTTTCACGGTCGTAGAGGAAGGTGAAGATGTCCTTGGCAACGGGCGCCGCCGCGCGGCTGCCGCCCATGCCATGTTCGATGATGACCGACGCGGCATAGCGCGGATTTTCGACCGGCGCGAAGCAAATGAACAGGCCGTGATCGCGAAATTTCCACGTGCCGCCCTTGCCGTTGCCGGTGTTGAGGCCGCGAACCTGGGCCGTGCCGGTCTTGCCCGCCATCTGGATGCCGTCGAGCGGCAGGCGGCTGCGCCCCGCGGTTCCGCCGGGGGCGTTGACGACGCGGTTCATCCCCTCGCGCGCGGTCGCAAAGGCTTCGGCTGAGAAGGGCAAAGGCTCGTTCGAGAATTGCCGGCTGACGAGGCGGGGGTAGAGTTTGCGGCCCGAGGCGATACGCGACGCCATGACGGCGAGCTGGAGCGGGTTCACGCTGACATAGCCCTGGCCGATCACCGCATTCAGCGAATCGGACGCCGACCAGGGTTGGCCGTATTTTTTCATCTTCCACGCGCTGTCGGGAATCGTGCCGTATCGCTGGTTGCTTCCGGCAAGTTGGAATTCCTCGCCCAGCCCCATCATCTTCGCGGTCGGCGCGATGGCGTCATAGCCCAGCCGGTCGGCGACCCAATAGAAATAGCTGTTACAGCTTTTCATGATCGCGGTCGGCATGTCGACGCTGCCGTGGGTGCCGAGACAGCGGAAGAAACGGTTGCCGAGGCGATAGCCGCCGATGCAGGTGTGGCGTTCGCTCGGGTCCATGCCATGTTCGATCGCGGCGATCGCGGCCATCGGCTTCAGCGTCGATCCCGGGGGGTAGAGGCCGCGGGTCGCCTTGTTGATCAGCGGCTGGTGATCGTCGGCGCGCAGCCAGCCATATTCGGCATTGCTGATCCCGTCCGAAAAGCTGTTCGGATCGAAAGACGGCATCGAAACGAAGGCGAGGATGTCGCCATTGAGGCAGTCGATGACGACCGCCGCCCCTGATTCGGGGCCCATGCGGCGCGCGGCATATTCCTGCAGATCGGCGTCGATGGTCAGGTGGACGGTCTTGCCTTGCGTGTCGGGCTGGGTGCTGAGATCGCGCACGACCTTGCCCCGCGCGGTGACTTCGACGCGCTTGGCGCCGGCCTTGCCGCGCAGCAATTCCTCGAAATATTTCTCCAGCCCGTCCTTGCCGGTCTTGAAGCCGGGGGTGATGAAGAGCGGATCCTTGACCTTTTCATATTCCTCGGCGGTCGGGGCGCCGACATAGCCGATCAGGTGGCCGACCGCGGCGCCGGTGGGATAGTTGCGGGCAAAACCGCGCGTCGGGGCAATGCCGGGGAGGTCGGGGAGGCGGACGAGGATCGATGCATATTGCTGCTCGGTCACGTCCTCCGCAACCGCAACCGGCTGGAATCCCGATGCCGCCTTGAGGTCGCGTTCGATGCGCGCCATTGCGTCGCCGTCGAGCTGCAACAACGTGCGGAGCTGGCCCAGCACCAGTTCCTTGCTGTGCATGCGATCGGGAATGATGTCGATGCGGAGCGAGACGCGGTTGTTGGCAAGCGCCTTGCCGTGGCGGTCGACGATCCAGCCGCGACGCGGCGGGATGAGCGTCAGATTGACGCGGTTGCTTTCGGATTCAAGGACATAGCGATCATTGTCGATGATCGAGATATAGCCCATCCGCGCCGCGAGCGCGGCGCCCACGGCGATTTGTCCGCCGCCGACGACAAGGGTGCGGCGCGTGAAGGTGAGGCCCCTCCAGGCTTCGGTAATGGGCGGACTTTTCTTGCGGGACATGAAAGCGGAAATTCGTTGGCAATCTGGGGCGAAGGCTAAGGCGGGGGCGGGAGGCGGGCGATTATCGGCGCTTGAGACGGAAATTGTCAAACTTGCCGGTCAGGCGGAGGAACAGCGGCATCAGCAGCACCGAAATGATGATCTGCGGCAGCACGAGGCCGAGCATATGCCCGGCGGGAGCGTGTGGAAAGGTGATAAGCACCGCAAGCGCCTGAACAGCGGCGACGAGCAGCGCGCCGATCGCCCAGTCGTGCAGGAAGCCGCGCCAATAGATGCGCTGCGAGAGATAGGCGATCGCGATGCTCGCGGCGGTCCACAGCCCGATGGCTGTGCCGATCGGCGCGCCGCTGAACAGATCGTCCCACAGGCCGAGCGGCAGACCGATCCACACCGGCCACATTTCGGTACGCAGAAGTTGCCAGCTCAGGAAGAAGAGGAGACCGAGCGGGGGCAGCACGGGCGAACTGGCGACGAGCGGCAGCATCAACGGCAGCGCCGACGCGATCATCACCGTCGCGATCGGCACGACCTGCATCCGCCAGCGCGAGGCTGGCTCGCCGATCCGCTGTCCGTGCCGGTTCATGGCGCGCCGGCCGCCGTGGAGGATTGGGCGGGCACCGCCTGCGCCTCGATATTATCGGGCGTATAGGGCCGCAGCACCGCTACCGCATCGACCTTTGCCGGGTCGGCCAGCGGACGCGCGAGCGCGCCATCGTCCTGGCGCCGCACGACGATGGCGACCGGAATGTTCGGAGGATAAAGGCCGCCGGTTCCCGACGTCACAAGGATGTCGCCGGGTTTGAAGGGATTGTTCGCGATGTTGAGCGTGCGAACGTCGAGATCGCCGTTGCCGCGGCCCGTTGCGAGCGCCGGCAGGCCGTCACGCGCCCGGCGCACCGGCACGACATTTTCGACGTCGGTAAGGAGCAGCACCTGCGACACCGATGGCCCGGCGGTCAGCACGCGGCCGATCAGGCCGTCGGCGCCGCGTACCGGCTGGCCCGCCAAAACACCCCGGTTGCGCCCGAGGCTGAGCAGCGCGATGCGGCGGCTGCTCGTCGAGGTCGAGGTGAGCAGATAGCCATGGGCGAGCGCCGAGCGATCGGTCTGCTGCAGACCGAGCAGCGACTTGAGCTGGCGATTTTCCTCTTCGAGCGCGCTGGTCGCGACGAGACGGCGGCGCGCCTCGGCCAGTTCCTTGCGCAAGCGGCGGTTCTGCGATCCCGCGCCGACGTAGGCCGACACAGTGTCGTCGACGCCCGAGATCGACCCGATCACCGACCGCGTGCCGCGCGCGATCGGCGCGGTTATTTCCTGACTGGCGACGCGCAGGGCGGCAAAGCCGACGGGGTCGGCGACCGAAAGGATCGCCAGAAGCAGCCCCGCAAGCGCGCCCGTTATCGCAATAACATAGGCGGCGAACAGGCTGTACTGGGCCTTTCGGGATTGCCCCGGACGCCGATGTGCCGGGCGAACCATGGACCGTCTGTCCGCGATCAGGCTTGCTGCAGCACGCCGCGGAAGGCGGGATCCTCCATCGCGCGGCCGGTGCCGATCGCGACGCAGGTCAGCGGGTCTTCCGCGACCGTCACCGGCAGGCCGGTTGCGTCGCGCAGCAATTCGTCGAGTTCGCGGATCAAAGCGCCGCCGCCGGTGAGCACGATGCCCTGGTCGACAATGTCGGCTGCGAGTTCGGGGGCGGTGTTTTCGAGCGCGATGCGCACGCCTTCGACGATCGTGCCGATCGGTTCGGACAGTGCTTCGGCGATCTGCGCCTGATTGATCGAAATTTCCTTCGGCACGCCGTTGACGAGGTCGCGGCCCTTGATGTGGATCGTCATGCCGACGCCGTCGGCGGGCACGCGCGCGATGCCGAAATCCTTCTTGATCCGCTCGGCGGTCGATTCGCCGATCAGCAGATTGTGATGGCGGCGAACGTAGGAGACGATCGCTTCGTCCATCTTGTCGCCGCCGGCGCGGACCGAGGTCGTGTAAGCCAGGCCGCGCAGCGAGAGCACCGCGACTTCGGTGGTGCCGCCGCCGATGTCGACGACCATAGAGCCGATCGGTTCGGTAACCGGCATGTCGGCGCCGATTGCGGCCGCCATCGGTTCCTCGATCAGCCACACCTGGCTTGCCCCGGCGTTCGATGCGGCGTCACGGATCGCGCGGCGTTCAACGCTGGTCGAACCCGACGGCACGCAAATCACGATTTCGGGGCTGCGAAACGCGTTGGCCTTGCCGCCGTGCACCTTGGTGATGAAGTGCTTGATCATCTGTTCGGCGACATCGATGTCGGCGATGACCCCGTCACGCAGCGGGCGGATGGCCTCGATGCTGTCGGGCGTCTTGCCCATCATCAGCTTGGCATCGTCGCCGACCGCCTTGACCCGCTTGATCCCGTTCAGCGTCTCGACCGCGACGACCGAGGGCTCATTGAGCACGATGCCCTTGCCGCGCACGTAAACGACCGTGTTCGCGGTGCCGAGGTCGATTGCCATGTCTTGGGAATTGAACTTCAGAAAACGGGAAAAGAAGGACATCGATACTGCTTCCTGTCATCGGCACGTGCCAGCCGGGTCGGTCTGGTCCTGCCGCCATCGAATGTGAACCCGCGCGCCTACCGGCACAGGACCAATCAGGGGGAGATTCCGGCTCTTCCCGGACGGGGTGGCTGGACAAAATGATTAGGGCTGAGCGGATGGGTCGCGATTTGCGTCCGACTGCGCTAGGACAGCCCCCATGTCAATACGCCGCCTGCCGGAAAAGCTAGTAAATCGGATCGCAGCCGGTGAAGTGGTCGAAAGACCCGCCGCAGCGCTCAAGGAGCTCGTCGAAAACGCCCTCGATGCGGGGGCGACTCGCATTGCGGTGCGAATCGCCGAGGGCGGAATTCTGCGGCTGGAAGTCGATGACGACGGGTGCGGGATGACCGCGTCCGACATGGCGCTCGCGCTCGAGCGCCATGCGACCTCGAAATTGCCGACCGATGCGATCGAGGAAGTGACGACAATGGGCTTTCGCGGCGAAGCCTTGCCGTCGATTGCCAGCGTTGCGCGGTTGACGCTTGAAAGCCGCGTTGCGGGCGCGGACGGGTGGCGCCGTGTGATCGATAATGGCAGCCTCATCGCCGAAGGGCCGGCGGCGCTCGCCAAGGGCACGCGGGTGATGGTCGAGGATCTGTTCGCGCGCGTGCCTGCCCGGCGCAAGTTTCTGCGTAGCGCGCGCAGCGAATATGCCGCCTGCCTCGATGTCGTGAAACGTCTGGCTATGGCGCGCGCCGACGTCGGTTTTACCGTCGAGCATGACGGGCGCCGCGTGCTCGACGTCCAGGGCGGCCAGGATCGTCTCAGCCGTGTCGCGGCACTGACCCAGCGCGACCTGGCGGCGAACAGCATCGGAGTCGATGTCGAGCGCGGCGAGGTCCGGCTCGGCGGCGTGATCAGCCTGCCCACCTACAACCGCGGTATCGCCGACCATCAATATCTGTTTGTCAACGGCCGTCCGGTGAAGGACCGGCTGCTCGTCGGGGCATTGCGCGGCGCCTACGCCGATCTGCTCGCGCGTGATCGCCATCCGGTCGTCGCGCTCTTCCTCGATCTGCCGACGAGCGAGGTCGATGTGAACGTCCATCCGGCGAAAACCGAAGTGCGGTTCCGCGATCCGCAGCTTGTGCGCGGGATGATCGTCGGCGGGCTGCGCCGCGCGCTCGACGAACAGGGGTTTCGCAGCGTCCAGCGCCCTGCCGAAGCCGCGCTCGCGGCGTGGCAGCAGGAACCGGCCGCACCGGCGCCGACGACCGGATTTCTGTTCGGCCAGCGCAGCGAGCGCGCGGTGCATCTGTTCGGCGCCGATGCCGCGCCGCCGCCCGCCGACGCGGCGCGCGTCTATGACCGGATGATGACCTTTGCGGGCGCCGCCGCGCCGATCGCAGGGCGAGCCGAAGTGGCCGAAGCGCCGCCGCCGGTCGCCGCCGACCATCCGCTAGGCATCGCGCGCGGACAGATCGCCAACACCTATATCGTTGCCGAGGCCGAGGACGGTCTGGTCATCGTCGACCAGCATGCGGCGCACGAGCGGCTGGTGCTCGAACAATTGCGCCGCGGCATGGCGGGGCAGGCGGTGCCGTCGCAGGGCTTGCTGCTGCCCGAGATCGTCGAGATCGACGAGCCGGCGTGCGATCGCCTCGAAGCGGCTGCGGGTCAGCTTTCCGCGCTGGGGGTCGAGATAGAGCGCTTCGGCCCCGCGGCGGTGATGGTGCGCGCGACGCCCGCGATGCTGGGCGCGATTGACTGCCACAAACTCGTCACCGATATCGCCGACGATTTGGCGGGCTATGACGCAGCGCTGGGCCTCTCCGAGCGGCTCGAACTCGTGGCGGCGACGATGGCGTGTCATGGGTCGGTGCGCGCCGGGCGTCCGCTCAATGTCGCCGAAATGAACGCCTTGCTCCGCCAGATGGAAGTGACGCCCCATTCGGGCCAGTGCAACCACGGCCGTCCGACCTGGGTGAAACTGCAGATGGCGGACGTAGAGCGACTTTTTGGCCGTAAATGAACGGGTTAGCGTGTTGCTATTTTAATTGATCATTGTTGATAGCTTGGACGACTATGATTGATGACTGCAAAAGACCGACATTGCGGACTTTGGCTCAATTTGCCAAGATGTCGTTACCGATCATCGTAGCAGGCATTCCCCGACATGTTTAAACCAAACAAGGGAATAGTTTTAGAGGCTCTTAGAGAGCTAAGCGACAAAGGCTTTCAAGAATACTACTGGATGGGGCGAGACCAGAGCGTAGTATGCGTTCCTGAAGAGCTATGCCATTCCATTCGGTTCAGCAGCAACTTGGCGCTGAATTTCAAGTCCGGAAGACCGGTATTCGGTCATTGGGATGCGCGGATCATGGCTCTTGCGGAAAGATTTTGCGACCTCGTCGATGTAACTTCCGGTGATGCCGAGGCCATGCTCGCAGCAGCTGAAATGGAGCAAATCCGGGCCGAAGCACAGTCGATACTGGATGGCATCAAGGCTTAGCCGCCAATGCCGAATGGGACGGTCTCTCGTCCGCTTCCTATCCCCATATCGGGAATTTCTACTCCAGCTTCGGCGGAAAAGCTGGCACCTCTTGTGGGTTGGCTGGGGTGAAGCTGGCGATGGACGATGTGGAGAAGCTGTGCGGGCGCAAATTAGGGCGGCGCGGAGGTCCGGCAGCACGATGGCCCGGAATCACAACGCCCGGGCCTCATGCGAGACCCGGGCGCCTGTGACGAACGTCGCCATCCCCCTTGTGCACAGGCCAGGCGACCGGCCTGCACTCCCTGGAACCGGGCCTTGCGCCGCGTTGAACCAGAAGCCATTGGGCTATGCGCCGCGCCGGGCTTTGTCACCCATTCGTCGACAGGCTGCGGCGCTTTTGCACCGCCCTGTGGCCGTTTGGCAACATATTCTGCGAATCATTCGCAGCGAATTGTGCCCCACGGTGACCATTGCCAGCGGCCCGGACGCCCCCTAAAGCGGCGGCATGACCGCAACGCGCACCGCGCATGAAGGGGCGTCCGCCCGATGATCCTGCGTCCTTACGAACGCGCCATCTTCAAACGCTATCTGCTTCCGCAACGTGGCGAAGGCTTCATCTTCGTCGCGGCGGCGTTCAGTTTTACCGCGGTGATGCTGGGGGTCGCGGCGCTGGTTATCGTGATGAGCGTGATGAACGGTGTCCGCTCCGACCTGTTCGACAAGATCGTCGGGCTGAACGGCCATGCGGTGGTGCAGGGCTTCGGCGGCCGTCTCGACGACTGGCGCGATCTGCTCAAGGAGGTGAAGGCGACGCCGGGCGTCGTGTCGGCAACCCCGCTGATCGAGCAACCCTTGCTCACCACCTTCAACGGGCGCGTCGAGGGGGTGCTGGTGCGCGGGATGACCGTCGCCGACATTCGCGGCAACGGCGTGCTCAACGGCAAGGTTTTGCAGGGCAACCTTGATTCGCTGAAGCCTGGCACCGACAATGTCGCGATCGGCAGCGAACTGGCGCGTAATCTGGGCGCGACGGTCGGGTCGATGATCACGATCATCAATCCCGCAGGCCGGTCGACGCCGTTCGGAACGGTGCCGCGCGAGATTGCCTATCGCGTGTCGGCGATCTTCGAGATCGGCGTCTATGATTTCGACAAGGCCTATGTCGTGATGCCGATGGAGAATGCGCAGCTGCTGCTGCTCACCGGCGATCAGGTGGGAATGATCGAGATCAAGACGACCGATCCCGACAAGGTGGGCGAGATACTGCAGCCGCTGGCCGAAAAGGTCGCGGCGCAGGCGGTGATTTCGGACTGGCGGTCGATGAATAGCAGTCTGTTTGAGGCGCTGTCGGTCGAGCGCGTCGCGATGTTCGTGATCCTGTCGCTGATCGTGCTCGTTGCCGCTTTCAACATCATCTCTTCGCTCATCATGCTCGTCCGCGCCAAGACGCGCGACATGGCAATCCTGCGCACCATGGGCGCGCCGCGCGATGCGGTGATGCGCATCTTCATGGCGATCGGCCTGTCGATCGGCGTTGCGGGAACCATTGTCGGCATGATCATCGGCTTCAGCCTGCTTTACTTCCGCGCCGGCGTGCTGCGCGGAGCGGAATTCATCACCGGGCAGCCGCTGTGGGATCCGTCGATCCGCTTTCTGACCGAATTGCCGTCGAAGCCCGATCCGTTCGAAATCGTCGGCATTGCGGTGATGGCGATCGTCTTCAGCTTCCTCGCGACGCTCTATCCGGCGCTCAAGGCCGCGAATACCGATCCCGTGCAGGTGCTGCGCTATGAATGATGTCGTCCTCGAGCTTGTCGACCTGAAGCGCAGCTTTACGCAGGGCGACGTTACCATCCATGTGCTGCGCGGTATCGATGCGGCGCTGAAGCGCGGCGAAATCGTCGCGCTGCTCGGCCCGTCGGGATCGGGCAAGTCGACGATGCTGCAGGCGGTCGGCCTGCTTGAAGGCGGTTTCGAGGGCACAATCCGCATCGATGGCGAGGATGTGACGCGCTTCGATCAGAGCGCGCGGACAACCACGCGGCGCGAGAAGATCGGCTTCGTCTATCAATTCCACCATCTGCTCCCCGATTTCAGCGCGGTCGAGAATGTCGTGCTGCCGCAGCTCATTCGCGGCGCGCGCCAGGCCGAAGCCGAAGAGCGCGCTGCCGACCTGCTCGGCCGGCTCGGACTCGCCGAGCGTCTGCACCACAAGCCGAGCAAGCTGTCGGGCGGCGAGCAACAGCGCGTTGCGGTGGCGCGCGCGCTGGCGAACCGGCCGCTGCTCGTGCTCGCCGACGAACCCACGGGCAATCTCGACGAAGCGACGGCGGACCGCGTGTTCGACCAGTTCGTCAAACTCGTCCGCGATCATGGTTCTGCCGCACTGGTTGCGACGCATAACGAACGGCTGGCGGCGCGGATGGATCGCGTGTGGCGCTTGCACGAAGGACAGATCGAGGCGTAGGCAAAGCTGGAAGCGATTGCCGACGCCCAGCCGAAGGGGAAGCGAATATGGGGCTCTACGATTTCTCAGCGAAACTGCCGGGCGGCGGATCGCAAGCGCTTGCCGACTACAAGGGGAAGGTGCTGCTGATCGTCAACACCGCCTCCAAATGCGGATTTACCCCGCAATATGAAGGGCTGGAGGAGCTCTACCGCGATTACAAGGATCGTGGGTTCGAGGTTCTGGCCTTCCCCTGCAACCAGTTCGGCGCGCAGGAGCCGGGCGATGCCGAGGAAATCAAGAATTTCTGCTCGCTGACCTACGATGTCAGCTTCCCGCTGATGGCGAAGATCGACGTCAACGGCGACGACGCCGATCCGATCTTCAAGCATCTGAAGAAGGAAAAGACCGGCCTGCTCGGCAGCGGGATCAAGTGGAATTTCACCAAATTCCTCGTCGACCGCGACGGCAAGGTCGTCTCGCGCCATGCGCCGACAACCAAGCCCGAGCAGCTGCGCAAGGAGATCGAGGAATTGCTGGGTTAGGAACCCCCAAGCCAAAGCCGTTCGACCTGAGCTTGTCGAAGGGTCGTTCTTCACTTTGCGGCGGTGAAGAATAGGACGGTGCTTCGACAAGCTCAGAACGAACGGGTCGGGTGCGCGGCCAATGTGCATATTTTGCACACGGACGCTTCCCCGAATCGTCACATGTGCCTAGCGTCATCCGATGGCCTACAGCCCCTTTGTTCCCCTGCGCGTCTTTTCCAGTTTCACCATGCTGGAGGGGGCGATCGAGCCCAAGGCGATCGCGAAAGCGGCGCGCGAGCGGGGTTTTCCGGCGATAGCGGTCGCGGATCGCAACGGGCTGTACGGTGTCATGGCCTTTGGCGACGCGTGCAAGGCGGCGGGTGTCCAGCCGATCGTCGGTGCGCTGCTGAGCGTGGCGCGGCCGGGGCAGCGGCTGGCGAGCGGCGCACCGCTGATCGACTGGATTGCGCTCTATGCGCAGGACGATGCGGGCTACAATAATCTTTGCGCGCTGGTGTCGGCGGCGCACCTCGGCCGACCGGTCGAGCAGGAGCCGCATGTCCTGCTTTCGGACCTCGCCGGCAAGACCGACGGGCTCATCTGCCTGACCGGGGGCGGCGAGGGCGCTCTGGCGCGCTTGCTGGCCGGCGAGCAGAAGACGGCTGCCGACGAGTATGTCGAGCAGCTGGAAGCGCTGTTCGCCGGGCGGTTGTATATCGAACTGTCGCGGCGGGGCGATGCGACTGAAAAGGCCGCCGAGGCGGCGCTGATCGAGCTGGCCTATGCGCGCGCGCTGCCGCTGGTTGCAACCAATCCCGCCAATTTCGTCGATCCGCAATTTCATCCCGCGCATGATGCGATGCTGTGCATTGCGCAGTCGGCCTATGTCGAAAGCGAGGATCGCCGCTCGTCCAACCCCGAAGCCTGGCTGAAATCGGCCGAGGCGATGGAGGACAGTTTCTCCGACCTGCCCGAGGCGATCCGCAACACGCTGGTGATCGCGCAGCGCTGCGCCTTCATGGCGCCCAAGCGCAAACCGATCCTGCCGAGCCTTGCCGGCGACCGCGAGGGCGAGGCGGCGCAGCTCAAGGTCGATGCCCACGCAGGGCTGGCCGAACGGCTTGCGCTCTATCCGGACCTTACCGAGGAAGAAAAGCAGGCCTATGTCGCGCGGCTCGACTTCGAGGTCGACGTCATCACGCAGATGGGCTTTCCGGGCTACTTCCTGATCGTTGCCGACTTCATCAAATGGGCGAAGGCGCACGATATTCCAGTGGGGCCGGGGCGTGGATCGGGTGCGGGCAGCCTCGTCGCCTGGTCGCTGACCATCACCGACCTCGACCCGCTTAAGCTCGGGCTGCTGTTCGAACGCTTCCTCAATCCCGAGCGCGTGTCGATGCCCGACTTCGACATCGACTTCTGCGAAACCCGCCGCGGCGAGGTGATCCGCTATGTGCAGGAGAAATACGGTCGCGACACCGTCGCGCAGATCATCACCTTCGGTAAGCTGAAGGCGCGCGCGGTTCTGAAGGACACCGGCCGCGTGCTCCAGATGAGCTATGGGCAGGTCGACCGGCTCGCGAAGCTGGTACCGAACCATCCGACCGATCCCTGGACGCTCGAACGCGCATTGAACGGCGTCAGCGAGCTGATGACCGAATATAAGCAGGATGACGGCGTCCGCCGCCTGTTCGACATGGCGCGCCAGCTCGAAGGCCTGCCGCGGCACAGTTCGACCCACGCGGCGGGGGTCGTGATCGGGGACCGGCCGCTCGACCAGCTTGTCCCGCTCTATCGCGATCCGCGCTCGGATATGCCGGTCACGCAGTTCGACATGAAATATGTCGAGACGGCGGGGCTGGTGAAGTTCGACTTTCTTGGCCTCAAGACGCTGTCGGTGCTCAAGGAAGCGCGGCGCCTGCTCGCGCTGCGCGGGATCGATGTCGATCTCGATACGCTCGGCTGGGACGATCCCGCGGTCTATGAGCTGCTCCAGCGCGGCGACACCGTCGGGGTGTTCCAGCTGGAATCCGAAGGGATGCGGCGCACCCTGTCGGCGGTGAAGCCGACCAATTTCGGGGACATTATTGCGCTCGTCGCGCTCTATCGGCCAGGGCCGATGGACAATATTCCGCTGTTCGGCGCGCGCAAGAACGGGCGTGAGCCGATCGCCTATCCGCACCCGCTGCTCGAAGGCATCCTCGCCGAAACCTACGGCATCTTCGTCTATCAGGAACAGGTGATGCAGGCGGCGCAGATCCTGGCCGGCTACAGCCTCGGCGGCGCGGACCTGTTGCGCCGCGCGATGGGCAAGAAGGTGCAGGCGGAGATGGACGCGCAGCGCGACACCTTCGTCAAAGGTTGCGGCGAGCATAATGGCATCGACGCCAAGGCCGCGAACGAGCTGTTCGACTTGATCGACAAATTCGCGGGCTATGGCTTCAACAAGAGCCATGCGGCGGCCTATGCGCTGCTCTCCTATCAGACGGCGTGGCTGAAGGCGCATTATCCGCACGAATTCTTCGCCGCGTCGATGTCGTTCGACAGCCATCAGACCGACAAATTGTCGATCTTCATCGACGATATGCGCCGCCTCGACATCGCGATCGCGCCGCCGTCGATCAACGACAGCGAGGCCGATTTTTCGGTCGGGCGCAGCGAAGACGGGCTCGCGGTCCGCTACGCGCTCGGCGCGCTCAAAGGTGTCGGCGAAAAGGCGATGGAGGCTCTCGTCGCCGAGCGTCAAGCCAAGGGCGATTTTGCGAGTCTCGACGATTTTGCCGCGCGCATCGACCCCAAGCTGCTCAACCGCCGCCAGATCGAGGCGCTGGCGGGGGGCGGCGCGTTCGACTGCGTCGAACCCGACCGACCGCGCGCCTTTGCTGGAGCCGAGGCGTTGCTGGCCTGCGCCAATAGTTCGGCGCACGAACGCTCGACGGGGCAGGGCGGGTTGTTCGGCGGTGATGTCGCGATCGCGCCGGTGCTCCAGCTGTCCGCTGCCGAACCCTGGACGCTTGCCGAGCGGATGGCGAAGGAAAAGGACGCGTTCGGCTTTTATTTCTCGGCTCACCCGGTCGAACAATATGAGGCGGTGATCGCGGCGCGCGGTGCGCGGACCTACGGCAATATCTGCGAAACGGTCGAAATGACGCCCGGAACCCGCATCCCGATGGTGATGGCGGCGATGGTCGAAAGCGCGCGCCCGCGCGTGTCGCAGCGCGGCAATCGCTTCCTCAACCTGACGCTGTCGGACCGCAGCGGACAATTTCAGTCGAGCTGCTTCGACGAGCAGACGGGCAAGATATTGGAGGCCTTGGCGGTCGACGGCGGCTGCGCGCTGCTCAACGTCGAACTCGATCTGCTCGAGGGCGAGGAAACGCCGCGCGTGACGGTGCGCGGGGCGCAGTCGCTCGCCGACATTGCGGCGAGTGCCGCGCTGCAACTCGATTGCCGCGTCGAACTCGCCGAGGCGCCGGGCGAGATGCTCCGCTATCTCGAACGGCGCGAGGATGCGCGCGGGCGGGTGATCGTATCGACGACCGATCCGCTGACGGGCGAGGACATCCGGATCGAGCTGGGACGCGGCTTCGCGCTCGGCCCAGACACCGTCTCGCGGCTCCAAATGGTTGCAGGCGTAACCGATGTGGCGCTTTCGCTGGTCCCGCCGCGCGATTTTCGCGTCCGCTAGGCTCGCCCCCTCTTGCGCGCCGCGCATTTCCGGCCCTATCCCTGACGAAAGACACGGGAGAGATGCATATGGGAATGCAGGGCCAGCCGCTGCTCGTTACAAGCCTGATCGATCATGCGGCGCGCGAACATGGCGCACGTGAAATCGTCTCGCGCTGGGCCGACGGCAGCATGACGCGGTCGAGCTGGGGCGAGGTCGGCAAGGACGCCCGCCGCTTCGCTGCCGCCATGACGCGGCTGGGGATGACGAAGGGCGACCGTATCGCAACGCTCGCGATGAACCATGGCCATCATCTGGTGAGCTGGTACGGGACCGCCGGCATGGGCGGGGTGCTGCACACGGTGAACCCGCGGCTGTTCGACGAACAGCTTGTCTATATCGTCAATCATGCCGAGGACCGCATTCTCTTCTTCGACGCGGCATTTCTGCCGATCGTCGAACGGCTGCGCGATCAGCTTCCCACCGTCGAGCATTTCGTGCTGTTCGATGCGCCGGCGCGCGACGGCTATCTTTCCTACAAGGATCTGATCGACGCCGAAGACGGCAGCTTCGAATGGGTCGATCTCGACGAGCGCGATCCGGTGGGCCTCTGCTATACCAGCGGAACGACGGGCAATCCGAAAGGCGTGCTCTACGAACATCGCTCGAACGTCATCCATGCGATCACCGAGATTCAACCCGATGTCTTCGATATGTCGAACCGCAGCGTCATCCTGCCGATCGTGCCGATGTTCCACGCCAACAGCTGGGGCATTCCCTTCGCCGCCGCGACGGTGGGGACGAAGCTCGTCTTTTCGGCGACCAATGATGCGCAGGTGCTCTGCGAACTGATGCACGCCGAAGGGGTGACGCACAGCGCCGGCGTGCCGACGGTGTGGCTCGCGATGTTCGCGCATATGGATGCGACCGGGATCGACTATGGCAAGCTTTACCGCGTCATCATCGGCGGCTCGGCGGCGCCGCGTGCGATGATCGAACGCTTCATGAAGGCGGGGATCGACGTCGGCCACGCATGGGGCATGACCGAAACCTCGCCGATCGGAACGATGGGCAAGCGGCCGTGGAATTGGGACGAAATGAGCTTCGACGAGCGCGTCGATATCGTCTGCCGCCAGGGCTGCCCGCCCTTTGGCGTCGAACTGCGCATCGTCGACGAGGAGGATAATGTCCTGCCGCGCGACGGGGTGACGAGCGGGCGGCTGCAATGCCGGGGCCCCTGGATCATCCAGCGCTATTTCAAGGCTGACGCCGATGCCGCCGACAGCGACGGGTGGTTCGATACCGGCGACGTCTCGGTGATCCATCCCGACGGGGTCATGCAAATCACCGACCGGGCGAAGGATGTCATCAAATCGGGCGGCGAGTGGATTTCGTCGATCGAACTCGAAAATGCCGCGGTGGGCGCCCCCGGCGTTCAGGAAGCCGCCGCGGTCGGCGTATTCCACCCCAAATGGGACGAACGACCGATCCTGCTGATCGTCAGGAAACCCGGCGCCGAGGCGACCGAAGCGAGCATCCTCGATTATCTGAAGGACAAGGTCGCGAAATGGTGGCTGCCCGACGAGATCGTCTTCGTCGAAGAACTGCCGCACACCGCGACGGGCAAGATCCTGAAGCGCCAGATCCGCGACGATTACAAGGATTACAAGCTGAAGTCGTTGGCGGAGGCGTAACCCCCTATGGGTGTCATTGCGAGGCGCGCAGCGACGAAGCAATCTCCAGCCAACCGCGACAGGGCAAGCGAATAACTGGGGATTGCTTCGCTTCGCTCGCAATGACGATTGGCTTTTGCAGCCGGTTAGAACAATTCCATCTGTCCGTCGCGTTCCGGCGGCCTGAACAGGTCGCTGCGGAGCGGCGGAAAGCTTTTGTCGAGGCCATGTTCGCGCGCCGCGCGCTTGACACGGGTGCGGATGAGCTGCGCCCAAACGCCTCGCCCCTTCATGCGGGAAAAATAGTCGGGGTCATTGTCGCGGCCGCCGCGAATGTCCTGCACCATGTGGATCACCTTGGCGGCGCGGTCGGGATAATGGGCGTCGAGCCAGGCGTGGAACAGCGGCGCGACTTCGTGGGGGAGGCGGAGAAGGATATAGGAGGCGCGGATCGCGCCGGCCTCTGCCGCCGCAGCCATGATCGCCTCTATCTCGTGATCGGTAATAGCGGGAATGATCGGCGAGATATTGACCTGCGTCGGGACGCCCGCGTCGATCAGCTTGCGGATCGCCGCGAGCCGCCGCTTGGGATGCGGCGCGCGCGGCTCCAATGTACGGGCGACTGCGGGATCGAGCGTCGTGACCGAAATCGCTACCCCGACCAGATTGTCGCGCGCCATGTCGGCGAGCAGATCGATATCGCGAAGGATGCGATCGGACTTGGTCGTGACGATCAGCGGATGCCGCGTTTCGGCCAGCACCTCGACCACCGCGCGCGTCACGCCCCATTCGCGTTCGATCGGCTGATAGCCGTCGGTGTTGGTGCCGATGGCAAGCGGGGCGGGCACATAGCCGCGCTTGGCCAGTTCCCCTCGCAGCAATGCGGCGGCATCGGGCTTGGCAAAGAGCCGGCTTTCGAAATCGAGCCCCGGTGACAGGTCGTGGAAGGCGTGGGTGGGGCGCGCGAAGCAATAGATGCAGCCATGTTCGCAGCCGCGATACGGATTGATCGAACGGTCGAAACCGATATCGGGCGAGTTGTTGCGCGCGATGATCGTCCTGGGATGTTCGACGGTGACGGTGGTGCGCAGCGCCGGCGCGGTGCCGTCGATGTCTTCGGCCGTGTCGAGCCAGTCGCCATCGGCCGCGCGGTCGAGCGATCCGGTCCGCGTCGGGCGGAGGTTGGTCGGGGCGCCGCGGCCTGAAATCGGGGGAAGGGGACGGGTCGGTTCCACTGTCGCAATCTAGTGGAACATCGAGAACATATAAAGAACAAAAATCGTTGCCGGCGTGAAGCCGGTGGCGACATTTGAGCTATTCGGTGAGGCGCGGGATCAGGTCGACGAAGTTGCAGGGGCGGTGCCGGCTGTCGAGCTGGCTTTCCAAAATGCCCTCCCAGGCATCGGTGACGGCGCCGGTCGACCCGGGCAGCGCGAAAATATAGGTCCCGCGTGCGACGACGGCGCAGGCGCGCGACTGGATCGTCGAGGTGCCGATCTTCTGAAAGCTGATCCAGCGGAACAGTTCGCCGAAGCCCGGAATATCCTTGCCATCGAGGCGGTGCAGCGCTTCGGGCGTCACGTCGCGGCCGGTCAGGCCCGTGCCGCCGGTCGTAATGACGACATCGACCGCAGGGTCGTCAATCCAGTTGTGCAACCGCGATACGATAAGATCGGTTTCGTCGCGAATGATCGCGCGCGCCGCAAGCTCGTGCCCCGCGCCGGTCAGCAGTTCAGCGAGCTTGTCGCCCGATGTGTCGTCGTCGCTGCTGCGGCTGTCCGAAATCGTCAGTATGGCAATGCGAACGGGCTTGAACGGGCGCGCCGGATCAATCGGCATTGGCGAGACCGGCGGGACCGGCGTAGGTCAGCCGTACCCGGTCCTTGCTGTCGGGAAAGCGCGGCCATTTGCCCTGCGCGAGGGCGGCGCGGCTGATCGACGGCTTGCCCTGTTCGGCTTCGTACATCCAGTAATTGCGTAGCACGATGCCGACATAGGCGCGCGTTTCCCAATAGGGGATCGATTCCATGAAGAGCAGCGGATCGCCATTGTCGCGCACTTCGGTCGACCAGCGCGCAACCGGCGCGGGGCCCGCATTATAGGCGGCGATCACCTTGGGCAGCAGGCCGTCGGTCGACGAATCCTTGCTCAGATACTGCAGATAGCTCTGGCCGAAATCCATATTCACCGCGGGGATGCGCAGATCGGCAGGATTGACGCTTTCGCCCCGCCACCGCGCCAGATCCTTGGCGGTGCCGGGGCGCACCTGCATCAAGCCATAGGCGCCCGCCGGGCTGACCACCGTGCGCTGGAAACGCGATTCCTGCAGCGTGTGGGCAAAGACCAGCGCCGGATCGACCTTCCACCCGCCATTGGGCTCCCAGCGCGGCTGCGGATAACGCGTCGCGGCGGCGAGCTTGCGGCCCCGCGGCGTGTTGTGGGCCAGATAGAGCTGGGTTTCGGGCAGGCTGAGCGCCTGGGCCAGGGCAATGAGCTGTTCGTGCTGGCGCGGGTCGCCGATGCGCGCCTGCTGGCGCAGCAGCGTGTCGGCGTAGCCGTCCTCGCCAATCTCGGCCATCGCAACCGCGGCGCGGACATTGGGCAGTTCCTCGAGCGCGCGGAAGGCGCTGCGGTCGGCGCGGACATTCTCGCGCTGGATATTGGTTTCCAGACCCAGCGTTTCGGCGGCGAGAAGGCCGTAGAAGGTTTCCTCATTGCTCGCCGCGGCGCGCAGGCGCGGCTCGACAAGCTGCGGCTCGCCCGATGCGATCGCCGCGCGTGAGGCCCAATAATAAGCGGCGGCGCGCTGCTCGCTGTCGGGGGCTTCCTTGGCGACGCGGTCGAAGGCGCCCAGTGCGGTGCGATAGTCGCGCAGGCGCCACGAAGCGAGGCCTTGCACCCACGCGCCCTGCACCGGCCAGGCGCCCTGGCTCGCGCTGCATTCCGCCGCGAGGCGAAGCGCATTGGCGTCGTCATTCTCGATATAATAGGACCAGGCAATCTTCTGCCGCCATTCGTCGCGCGCCTCGGGCGTCAACTGGTCGGCGACCGCTGCATAGAGCGCCTCGGCGCCGGCGGGATCGTCGTTCTTGATACGGTCCGGGATGGTGCGGGCCAGCCCGGCGGCGACCGGATCGCCGCCCACGCTGTCGGCGCCGAGCCGGCGCGGGGCGCTGCCCGACCAGCTCAGGCGATTCTGGTTGGGCAGGACCGGCACGTCGGTGGCGCCGCGCTTCGCGGCAAGGCTTGCCAGACGGTCGGCCTGCGGCAGTTCGGGCGATCGTGCGAGAACCGGCATCAGGTCCGACACTTCGGCGCGCGGGCTGTTTGCCGCGAGCAGCAATTCGGCGCGCAGGAAATCGTTGAGCGGGCCCTTGTCCGCGCCGTCGAGCATCGATTTCGCATCGGCCCAGCGCTGTCCGCGAATGGCGGTCAGCACTTGCGTGTAAAATTGCTTCTGCTTCGCCGACAGGATTTCGGGCACCGTTTGCGACGGAGCCGAAAAATCGCGATCGGGCGCGTCGGCGGCCATCGCCGGGACGGTTCCGGCCGCAAGGAAAATCAGGATCGAGGCGCCGAGCGCCCATTTCGCATTTGTCATCTGTCAACGTCCCCTGTTGAGCAGTTTGAGACTATCCCAGGCCGCCGCCTTGTGCGCTGGCCGGGCGAGGAGCATCGCGGGATGCGCGATTGCCACCGCCTCCACTTTGCCGCCATCATGGTTAAGATCGAGTAACTTTCCGCGCACATCGGCGAGCGGGCGTCCCGTCGCAATGCGCAGCATGTCGCTGCCGAGGAGCAGCAACCGCTGCGGCCGCGCCAGCGCGACATGGTGCCGCAGCAGTCGGTCGAGCTCTGCAGCGTCGCTTTCGTCGCAGCGGCCGCCCGCCGGGCGCGTCACTGCGAGGCTGGCGATATAACAGTCGCCGCGCGTCAGCCCGATCGCGCGCAGTATCGCGTCGAGTAACGGACCCGCCGGTCCGGTAAAGAGCGTCCCGTCACGCTGATCATCGACCTCGGGCCACGCGGTGAGGACCATCAGCGCCGAATCCGGCATTCCCTGCGGCAGCACGCGGCGCGCGTCCCACTGGCTGCCCGGCACGTCGGGGTGCTCGGCGAGCCAAAGCTGGAATTCGTCCCATTCGCCCGGCAAGGCGACCGGCCCCTTGGGTTCGTCATTTTGGGGCGCTTCGACGCGCTGGAGCGCGGCGGGCAGCGGGGCGGCCTCGGGTTCGGCAAGGACGGGGCTTCGCCGCGGTGCCGCAGCGTCATTGGCGATGGGCACGTCGAGCCAGCCGGCCGGCACCTCGCCGACCAGCGCATCGACGCCGGCCAGCGACCACCAGTCGCAATAGCTTTCCGCCAGCAAGGCTGAATTCCGCCCACCCATGAAAATGTTGAAACAGGAGGTTGACGCGCGCGTCAATTGGAAGGCATCGCAAATCGTGACAGAATGAGCGCCGCTTACGATGAATGATCGCGGCGGGGACGGCAGAAAGGGCTTTGAGGTGAGCGAACGGGAATCGATGCCTTATGACGTGGTGATCGTCGGGGCAGGGCCGGCGGGCCTTTCGGCGGCGATCCGCCTGAAGCAACTCGCGAACGAAGCGGGCAGTGAGCTGTCGGTCTGCGTGCTCGAAAAAGGGTCCGAAGTCGGCGCGCATATCCTGTCGGGAGCGGTGATCGATCCCAAATCGCTCGACGAGCTGCTTCCCGACTGGCGCGACCAGGGCTGTCCGCTCGCCGACGTGCCGGTGAACGACAATCAGCATTGGGTGCTGACGAAGAAGAAGAAAATCTCCGTCCCGCATCTGATTACGCCCGGCTTCATGCACAACAAGGGCACCTATACGGGCAGCCTCGGCAATCTCTGTCGCTGGCTGGCCGAACAGGCCGAAGGGCTGGGCGTCGAAATCTTCCCCGGCTTTGCCGCCGCGGAAATCCTGTACAACGACGATGGGTCGGTGAAGGGCGTCGCCACCGGCGACATGGGCATCGCGCGCGACGGCAGCCACAAGCCCGACTATGCGCCGGGGCTTGAGCTCCATGCGAAATATAGCTTCTTTGCCGAAGGCGTGCGCGGCCACCTCACCAAGATGCTGAAGCCGCAGTTCGCACTCGACGCCGATTGCGAGCCGCAGGTCTATGGCATCGGCATCAAGGAATTGTGGGACATCGATCCCGCAAATCACGCCCCCGGCCGCGTCATCCACACGCAGGGCTGGCCGCTCGATGCCAACGCCAATGGCGGCGGTTTCCTCTATCATCAGGCGAACGGGCAGGTAGCGCTGGGCTTCGTGACCTGGCTCAACTACCGCAACCCGCACATCTCCCCTTTCCAGGAGATGCAGAAGTGGAAGACGCACCCCGAGATCGCGAAGATTTTGAAGGGCGGCAAGCGCATCTCATACGGCGCGCGCGCGATCAGCGACGGCGGCTACCAGTCGGTGCCGAAGCTCGCCTTTCCGGGCGGCGCGCTGATCGGCGACAGCGCCGGCTTCCTCAACGTGCCGCGCATCAAGGGCACGCACACGTCGATGAAGTCGGGGATGATGGCGGCCGAAGCGGCTTTCGCTGCGGTCAGTGCCGGTCGTTCGGGCGATACGCTGACCGCCTATCAGGACGCCTATGACGACAGCTGGGTGAAGAAGGAGCTGAGTGTCGTCCGCAACGTGCTGCCGCTGGTCGAAAAATTCGGCGATCTGGCGGGGACGGTCCTGTCGGGGATGACCATGTGGCTCGAAAGCTTCGGCATCCGCATGCCGTTCACGATGAAGCATCACCCCGACAACACGACGCTCTATCGCGCCGATATGATGCCCAAGCCCGAATATCCGAAGCCCGACGGGGTGCTGACTTTTGACCGGTTGTCCTCGGTGTTCCTCTCGAACACCAACCATGAGGAAGATCAGCCGATCCACCTGCAGCTCAAGGATCCGACGATCCCGATCGAATATAATCTGCCGATGTATGACGAGCCCGCGCAGCGTTATTGCCCGGCCGGCGTCTATGAGGTTGTCGGTCAGGATGAGGGCGAACCGCGCTTCGTCATCAACGCGCAGAATTGCGTGCATTGCAAGACGTGCGACATCAAGGATCCGACCCAGAATATCAACTGGGTCACCCCCGAAGGCGGCGGAGGCCCCAATTATCCCAATATGTAAGTTCGCTCGCCGATCGATTCTCGCGCCGCTGGCGGCCACCCTGATGGTGGCTGCGGCGCCCGCTGCGATGGCGGCGGTCGATCCCGATCAGGCAGCGCTCGACGCGCTTGTCCGGGCGCGGCTTGCCGAAGAAGCAGGCAATCCCGCCGAGGCGCTGGCGGCGCTGCAATCGCTCGCAAGCCAGGCGCCCGATCTGCCGGGCTTGCGCGCCGAAATGCTCGAGCGCGCCATCGACGCCGGCGACCTCATCGCAGCGCGCAGTGCAGCGGCGGCGCTGTGGGCGAGCGGCGAGCAGCGGTTCGACGCGCGGCTCGTGCTCGTCGTCGACGCGATGCGGCGCAGCGACTGGAAGGGCGCGCGCGCCCTTCTGGGGACGGCGCAGGACGACAAGTCGGGCGGCGATGCGATATCGCGCCTGATCGATCCGGCGCTGGGCGCATGGGTTGATGCCGGGCAGCGCGCGCGCCAGCCCGAACGCGCGCTGGTGGCCGCTGCGACGCGCGGGCGCCCCGAACCCGCCTATGCGCTCGAAGCGGCGCTGGTTCAGCTTGCGGCCGGACAAAGTGATGCCGCCGTGGCCGCTGCCCTGGAAACAACCCCGACCGACCGGCTGAGCCAGCTCGTCGCGCTGCGCCTTGTCGCCAGCCTCGATGCTGCGCGGGAGAAGGATGCGGCGGGGACGCTGCGGTCGCGCATTGCACTGGCGGCGGGTGAGCGCGAGGATCCTCTGCTCTTGCTGCCCGAACAGGCGGTGACCAACCCGCGGGCCGGCGCCGCCCACTGGCTGGCGCTCGTCGCCGACACGCTTGCGCGGTTACCCAAGAGCAATGCACGCCTGCCGCTGACTTTCGCGCGCGCTGCGACCTGGCTCAACGATCAGGACTGGACCGCGCGCAGCGCGCTCGCCGACGCCTTGGCGCGCAGCGATCGTGCCGCCGACGGCGCTGCCTTTCTTGCCGGTCTTCGCGGACCCCTGCCGCCGGTGTTGCGGATGCGCCTTGCCGAACTGACGGCGGAGGAGGGTGATCGTGCGGCGGCGGTGAAGATGGCCGAGGACGCCGTCGCGGGCGATGCGCCGCGCAGCCTTCTCGTCCGTTTCGCCGATCTGGCGCGGCAGAGCGACGATGCCGCGGCGGCCGAGCGGGCCTATACGCGGCTCGAAGCCGCGCTCGGCGATGGCGACGACAGCGCTCCGCTGCGTGCGACCTTGCTTGTGGCGCGCGCCGAACTGCGGCTGCAGGCGAAGGATTGGGACTGGGCGGCGCCGCTGATGCAACGCGCGCTCGCGCTGCGCCCAAACGACCCGACGATCCTGAATTTTGTCGGCTATTCCGCGCTGGAGCGGCGGATCGATGTCGATCGCGCGCTCGGCCAGATCGAGGCGGCATGGAAGGCCGACCCGCAGAATGCGAGCATCACCGACTCGCTCGGCTGGGCCTATTTTCTGACCGGACGCACCGACAAGGCCGTCGAACTGCTCGAACAGGCGCAGCAGGGCGAGCCCGAAAATGCCGTGATTGTCGAGCATCTGGGCGACGCCTATTGGAAGGCGGGGCAACGCTTCCGCGCGCGCTATACGTGGCGGGCCGCGGCACTGCTCGCCGAAGAGGATATGGCGGCGCGCGTCGCGGCAAAGCTCGAAGGCGGGCTTACGCCGCAGACGACCGCGCCCTGATCGCGCCATGACCCTGTTCCACGAGACCGGCTGGGCAAAGATCAACCTCGCGCTGCACGTGCGGGCGCGGCGCGCCGACGGCTATCACGAGATCGAGACATTGTTCGCGTTCGTCGACGGCGGCGATGCGATTGCGGCGGCGGTGTCGGACGCCGATGATCTGACCATCGAAGGGCCGTTCGGCGACGGGCTGAGCGCCGGCGCCGACAATCTGGTGCTGCGCGTGCTCGCCTTGCTGCGTGATCGCTATGGCGCGGCTCGCGTGCCGCCGCTTGCCGTCCGCCTGACCAAGACATTGCCCGTTGCGGCGGGGATCGGCGGCGGCTCGGCCGATGCGGCGGCGATGGCGCGGCTGGTGCGGGCGCATTTTCTGCCCGACGTCGGCGATGCGGCGCTCGCGCGGCTCGTCGGCACGCTCGGCGCCGATATTGCCGCCTGCGTCGCCAGCGCGACCTGCCTTGGCGTCGGGACCGGCGCCGAACTCAGCCCTGTGCCCGAACTGGCGCTGGGCGGGACTCCGGTGCTGCTGGTCAATCCGCGCGCCCCCGTCGCGACCGGGCCGGTGTTCGCGGCCTGGGACGGCACTGATCGCGGCCCGCTGTTCACCGGCGCCGACCTGCGCGCGCAATTGTTTGCGGCGCGCAATGATTTGCAGCGCCCGGCGATCGCGCAATGCCCGGCGATCGCCGACATATTGACCGAGCTTGGCGGGCTGGGCCCGTGGCTCGCGCGCATGTCGGGATCGGGGGCAACCTGTTTCGCGCTGTTCGACGCGCCCGCCGAACGCAATGCCGCGGCGGCGGCAATCGCCGTGCGCCATCCCGGCTGGTGGCAGATGACGGGGGCGCTGCGATGAGCGAGGCGTGGCAACAACTAGGTACGCCGCGCGTCGGCGGGGTGCTGTTGATCGGCGATCATGCGTCGGCGGCCGTGCCGGCGGACATCGACCTCGGCATCGACCCCGCGCTGCTGTCGCAGCATATCGCGATCGACATCGGCGTTGCGGAAGTCGCGGCGTTGCTCGTCCGGAACGGCGCGGTCGACGCGGCGATTTTGGGCGGCGTGTCGCGGCTGGTCGTCGACTGCAATCGCGACGAGGATGCGCCGGGCGCGGTGCCTATCGCCAGCGACGGCCATGCGATCCCCGGCAACGCGCTCGATCATGCCGGACGCGAGGCACGGATTGCGCGCTTTTTCCGCCCCTATCACGATCATATCGCGGCGGTGATCGCCGCGCGCCGGCCCGCGATGATCCTTTCGCTGCACAGCTTCACCCCCACGCTCGCCAGCGATCCGGCGCAGGCGCGGCCGTGGCATGTCGGCGTTCTCTATAACGAGGACGCGCGGTTGGCGGCCGCAGCGATCGCAGCGCTCGGCGACGAGGGGCTGATCGTCGGCGACCAGCTTCCCTATTCGGGCAAGCTGCTCAACGCGACGATGAACCGCCACGCCGAGGCGAATGACATCCCCTATGTCGGGATCGAGATGCGGCAGGACCTGGTCGGCGATCCGCCGGGGCATGCGCTCTGGGCGCAGCGGCTGTCCAATATGGGCCGGAAACTGGGTTTGATTCTACCGCGTTAGGCGTGTAGAGGCGCCTTCTGTCGCCATTTTATGAAATAAAATTATCAGAAAGACGCTAAAATGCCTTCTTATCGTTCGCGAACCACCACCCACGGCCGCAACATGGCGGGCGCGCGCGGCCTGTGGCGCGCAACGGGAATGAAGGACAGCGACTTCGGCAAGCCGATCATCGCGGTGGTCAATAGCTTCACCCAGTTCGTGCCCGGCCACGTCCACCTCAAGGATCTGGGGCAGATGGTCGCGCGCGAGATCGAAGCGGCGGGCGGTGTCGCCAAGGAATTCAACACCATCGCGGTCGATGACGGCATCGCGATGGGGCATGATGGCATGCTCTATTCGCTGCCGAGCCGCGACCTGATCGCCGACAGCGTCGAATATATGGTCAACGCGCACTGCGCCGACGCGATGATCTGCATCTCCAACTGTGACAAGATTACGCCCGGGATGCTGATGGCGGCGCTGCGGATCAATATTCCCGTGGTGTTCGTGTCGGGCGGGCCGATGGAGGCCGGCAAGGTGGTTCTGAAGGGCAAGGAGGTCGCGCTCGACTTGGTCGATGCGATGGTCGTCGCAGCCGACGAAGCCTATAGCGACGAAGAGGTTGCGGCGGTCGAACGGTCCGCCTGTCCGACCTGCGGCAGCTGTTCGGGCATGTTTACCGCCAATTCGATGAACTGCCTGACCGAAGCGCTGGGCCTGTCGCTGCCCGGCAATGGATCGCAGCTCGCGACGCATGCCGATCGCAAGGCCCTGTTCCTGCGCGCCGGCGCGATGATCGTGGACATGTGCCGCCGCTATTATGAAGAAGGGGACGAGCGGGTATTGCCGCGCAGCATCGCGAGTTTCGAGGCGTTCGAAAATGCGATGAGCCTCGACATCGCGATGGGCGGATCTACGAACACCGTGCTCCACCTGCTTGCCGCCGCGCATGAGGCAGAAGTCGATTTCACGATGGACGACATCGACCGGCTGTCGCGCCGCGTGCCGTGCCTGTCGAAAGTCGCGCCTGCGAAGAGCGACGTCCATATGGAGGATGTTCACCGCGCGGGCGGGATCATGGCGATCCTTGGCGAACTTGAACGCGCGGGGTTGCTCCACGCGCATCTGCCGACGGTGCACAGCGCGACGCTGGGCGACGCGCTCAATAAATGGGACATTGCGCGCACCAACGATCCGGCGGTGCAGACCTTCTACCTCGCGGCGCCCGGGGGAGTGCCGACGCAGACGGCGTTCAGTCAGGACCGGCGCTGGGATTCGCTCGACCTCGACCGCGAAAATGGCGTGATCCGCTCAGCCACCCACGCGTTCAGCAAGGATGGCGGCCTCGCCGTGCTATCGGGCAATCTTGCGCTCGACGGCTGCATCGTGAAGACCGCCGGGGTCGACGAGAAGATTCTGAAATTTGCCGGCCCGGCAAAGGTCTATGAAAGCCAGGATGCGGCGGTAGCGGGCATTTTGACCGGACAGGTCGAGGCGGGCGACGTCGTCGTCATCCGCTACGAAGGGCCCAAGGGCGGGCCGGGGATGCAGGAAATGCTCTATCCCACGAGCTACCTCAAATCGAAGGGGCTGGGCGCCGCATGCGCACTGATCACCGACGGGCGATTTTCCGGCGGCACGTCGGGGCTGTCGATCGGCCACGTGTCGCCCGAGGCGGCCGAAGGCGGCACGATCGGACTGGTCGAAAATGGCGACAGGATCGAGATCGACATCCCGAGCCGCACAATCACGCTGGCGGTCCCCGACGCCGAACTGGCGGCGCGACGCGCCGCGATGGAGGCCAAAGGTGAGGCTGCCTGGCAACCCGAAAAGGCGCGCCCGCGCAAGGTTTCGGTAGCACTTCAGGCCTATGCTGCGATGACGACGAGTGCGGCGCGCGGCGCCGTGCGCGACCTGTCGCAGTTGAAGGGCAAGGGATGAAATCTATCGCGGGGGCAGGGCTGCTGCTCGTTCTGGCGGGCTGCAATGCCGGTCCCGACAATGGCGCGCTGGCAGAGGCCGAAGCGCAGGGGTCGAAGGACGCCGCGATCAGCGGACGGATCGACTGCGCGCTTGGCGGCGCCAAGCTGTTCGACCGCACCTGCACCATCGCCGAAATGAGCAGCGCCGACGGCACCATCCTGATCGTCGGCCGCAGCGACAGCGGCTACCGCCGCCTGCAGGTGACAACCGATGGCCGCGGGGTCGTTTCGGCCGATGGCGTCGATCCGGCGAAGGTGACGGTGATCGGCGACGGGGTGATAGAGGTTGCGGTTGGCCCCGACCGCTACCGGCTGCCTGCCAACACCGGCGGAGCGAAGTAGCGCGACTTTTCCCGCTCGCATGGTAGGAAAGGGCATGTCCGTTCCCGCCGATGCACCGATCCTGACCGCTGCCGCGATGCGCGAGGCCGAGACCGCGACGGTGCGCGCGGGCGTGTCGCTTGGGGATTTGATGGAGCGCGCGGGCGCCGCGGTCGCCGATCTCGCCTGGCGCATGACGGCAGGCGCGCCGATCCTGATCCTTTGCGGGCCGGGCAATAATGGCGGCGACGGATATGTCGCGGCGCGCCGGCTCAAGGCGCGCGGCGCGGCGGTGAGGGTTGCCGCGCTTGGCCTGCCCACCACCGATCTGGCCAAGGCCGCGCGCGATGCCTGGGACGGACCCGTCGAAAGCCTGAGCGACGAAACGGCTGCGGCGCCATTGATCGTCGACGCGCTGTTCGGCTCCGGGCTGACGCGGCCGCTGGCCGATGATCTGGCAGCGATGTTGCGGCGCTTTTCCGAGCGGCGGATATTGTCCGTCGATGTGCCGAGCGGGGTTGCGAGCGACGGCGACGCCGACTGGCTGCCGCCGCTCGCTGCCGACGTGACGTTGGCGCTCGGCGCGCTCAAGCCCGCGCATGTGCTGCTGCCGACCGCACCCGCCTGCGGGCGCTGTCTGCTGGCACCGATCGGGATTGCGGCGGACCGCCATATGCAGACGCTGCCTGCTCCGACGCGCGGGGCGCCCGCCGCCGATGCGCATAAATATAGCCGCGGCATGGTCCTGGTCGCGTCCGGTCCGATGCCGGGCGCGGCGGCGCTGAGTGCGTCGGCGGCGCTGCGCGCCGGGGCGGGCTATGTCGTGCTCGAAAGCGATCGCCCGGCGCCGCTGTCGGCGATCATCGCCGAAGAGGGCGACGCCTTTGCCCGGCGGCTCGGCGATCCGCGTGTCGGCGCGTTCGTCATCGGCCCCGGCTTTCCCGCCGGCGATGCACTCGATGAACAACTAGCCGCCGCGCTGGCAAGCCGGACGCCGGTGGTGCTCGATGCGGCGGCGATCCCGGCCGCGCTTCCGAATCTCGAAGGCGGAGACAGGAGCGCGATCCTGACCCCGCACGCGGGCGAGTTCGCGCGCGCCTTTCCGGAAGCGACCGGCAGCAAGATCGACCGAGCGCGTGCCGCGGCGGCACGGGCGCGCTCCGTCGTGATTTACAAGGGCGCCGACACGGTGGTCGCCGCGCCCGATGGGCGGATATGCGCGGCCTGGCCCGGGAGCCCCTGGCTTGCGACGGCGGGGACCGGCGATGTCCTGGCGGGGGCGTGCGGCGCGATGCTGGCGCGCGGCGGCGACCCCTTCGATGCCGCGGTCGCAGCCGTCGGCTGGCATATTGCGCAGGCGCGGCGTATAGGCGCCGGCCTTGTCGCCGACGATCTTGTTGCCGCGCCGTTCTGACGAAAGCTATACCCGTGACCGAAACCGACCTGATTGTCCGCATCGCCGCGCGCGGCGACGGCGTAACCGCCGACGGTCGCCATGTCGCGGGCGGAGTTCCGGGCGACAAAGTGGCCGCCGACGGAACGCTCGTCGCCGGGCCGAACCACGCGGTTCCGGTCTGCCGACACTTCGGCAAATGCGGCGGCTGCCACCTCCAGCATGTCAGCGAGGCGGCGCTTGCGGATTTCGTGCGCGAGCGCGTTGCCGGGGCGCTCGCCGGTCAGCAGGTGACGGCGGGCGATGTCCGCCTCGCGCGTCTGTCGCCGCCCCATAGCCGCCGCCGCGCGGTCCTCACCGCGATCAAGGCGGGCAGACAGGTCGCGATCGGCTTCAACGCCGCGCAGAGCAATCAGATCGTCGACATGCGCGAATGTCCGTTGCTCGCGCCGGAACTCTTCGCGCTGATCGCTCCGATCCGCGATCTGCTCGGACTTATCGCGCCGCAGCGGCGCCCGGTGAAGGTCAAGCTGCAACGGCTCGATCAGGGCGTCGAACTCATCCTCGAAGGCGTGAAGGCCGAGGGGCTCGATGCCGCGATGGCGCTGCAGGATTTTGCCGGCGCCCATGCGCTCGCGCGGTTCGCCATCGATCAGGGCGACGGGCTCGAAATCCTGTGGCAACCCGAACCGCCGACGGTGTGCTTCGGCGACATTGCCGTGGAAGTGCCGCCCTTTGCCTTTCTGCAGGCGACGACTGCGGGCGAAGCGGCTCTGCTCGGCGCGGTGCGCGAGGCAATCGGCGATGCGCCTGCGGTGGCCGATCTGTTCGCGGGCGTGGGCACCTTCGCGCTATCGGTGCAGGCGGGACGGAAAGTCTACGCCGCCGAGGGCGCGCGCGATGCGATCGCTGCGCTGACGGGGGCCGCAAACCGCGCGCGGGCGCTGGTCGCGACCGAGCATCGCGACCTGTTCCGGCGGCCGCTGGTGCCTGCGGAGCTCGACCGCTTCGGCGCCGTGATCCTCGACCCGCCGCGCGCCGGCGCCGAGGAGCAGGTGAAGCAGCTTGCCGCCGCGGCGACGCCCGTGATCGCTTATGTCAGCTGCAATCCGGCGAGCTTTGCCCGCGACGCGAAGTTGCTTGTCGCGGGCGGCTATCGACTCGACTGGGTGCAACCCGTCGGCCAGTTCCGCTGGTCGACCCATGTGGAACTGGCCGCGCGGTTCAGTCGCTGATCAATGCAGCACGAAACCCATGAAGGCATGCAGACATAGCGCGATCAGCGCGAGACTGGCGAGCGCGAAGATGGCAAAGCGCCACATCACGCGGTTGACCGTCGCCTGCACAATGCTGTGGACGATACGCAGGCCGACATAGGCCCAGGCGATCTGGGCATTCAGCCCGCCGCCCATGCCGCCGACCGCGAGCGCTAGCGCGACGGCATAGAAGACCGTCGGCTGTTCCATCAGATGGTTATAATTATGGGCTTTCCACTGCACCTCGGGCGGAAGCACCTCGTCGAGCCCGCGCCCGGTCGTACCGACCAGATTCTTCGCGTCGATCTTGGCGCGGTTCATCGCGGGGATGCGCGTCGCATACATCCACACCCACATGGCCATCGACCAGAGCGCGAGCGTCGCGACCGGCCCCAATATTGCATTCGTGTCCATGATATCCCCCTCAGCCCAAGGTTGCGATAACGGCCAGCACCGACAGCGCGAGCAGGCAGAATGTCGATAGTGCAAACAGCGCGAAACGCACCGGAACCCGGTTGACCGTCGCCTGCCACAGGCTGTGCACGATGCGCAGCACGACATAAGCCCAGGCGAAGCCCTGCGTCAGCGCCGTGTCACCACCCGACAGGTGCAGAAAGACGATCACCGCATAGAAGAGCGTCGGCTGTTCGAGCAGATGCGTGTAATTGTGCGATTTCCAGTTCACGCCGGGCGGCAACACCGGCTCCAGATCGGCGCCGCGACCGCCGGGCTGCGCCGTTTTGACGTCGATTCCGGCCTTCGCCATCGCCGGGAAGCGCGTTGCCGCAACCCAGACGAGCATGATGAGCGTCCAGAGCACGAGCACCGCGCCGGCCGCCAGCAGATTTCCTGGCATAAAGTCCCCCTTGTCCTCGCGGCTCGTTCACGACCTGGCCGCCTGCGCGCGATGCTAGGGCGTGCGTCGCAATATGCAACGGAAACTGATGTCAGGGAGCGCCGCGCGCCAATTCGTCGCGGATCGCGGCTCCGTCGCCGTCGATCCGCGGCGCGAAGCGGGGTTCGACATGCGGCGCGGAGCCATAGCGCACGGGCGAGCGCATCTCGAAAAAGGAGCCGACGTCGGGATGCTCGCGCCGGTGGAAGAAGCCCGAGGCGCGCAAATGCGGATCGTCGATCACATCGTCGAGATCGCGCGCCACCATCGCCGGGATATCGTTGGCGGCAAAGATTTCCAGCCATTCGGCACTGGTCTTCGCCGGCGTCTTGCGCGCGATTTCGGCATAGACGAGCGACATATGGGTTCCGGCGGCGCGCGCCGCCTCGAACGCCGGACTTACGAGCAGCGCCTCGCTGCCCAGCAAGGTCATCAGCCGCGCGGTCGATTCGGGCGTATAGGGTACGATCGCCAGATAGCCGTCGGCGGTGGGGAAGGGCTGGCGGCTCGGATCGAGCTGGCGCGGATAGCCGGCAGGTCCGATCGGCGGGTCGAGCGCGGCATCGCGCAGATGTTCGGTGAGCATGAAGGCCGCGAAACATTCAAACATCGGGACTTCGACGGCCTGGCCTTCGCCAGTGCGCAATTTGTGGACCAGCGCGGCGAGAATCGCCTGCGCGCCGAACTGGCCTGCGATCTTGTCGGCGATCAGCGAGGGAAAATAGCGGGGCCGCGGGTCGCCATCGACGCGCGGCAAGAGGCTGGTCGTCCCCGTCGCCGCCTGGATGACGTCGTCATAAGCCTGGAGGTCGGCATAGGGGCCATTCTGGCCGAAGCCGGTGCCATGGACGTAGATGATATCGTCCTTCAGCGCCTTGCAACTCGCATAGTCGAAACCGAGCCGCTCGATCGCCTTGCTGCGGACGTTGTGGAAGAAGACGTCAGCCCCGGCGATCAGATCGCGCAGCACGGCGGCATCGGCGGGCTGCTTGAGATCGAGCGCGATCGAGCGCTTGCCGCGATTGACGGTCAGATGGATCGATCCCATCGTCGGGTCGCTGCGCGCGGACCCCAGATAGCGCGATACGTCGCCGAGGCCCGGGGCCTCGACCTTGATGACCTCCGCTCCAAGATCGGCGAGCATCTGCGTGGCATAGGGGCCGAAGATGACCGTGGTCAGGTCGATGATGCGGATGCCTGACAACATGGTCATGCCCGCGCGCGCCCTGCCTGCGCACGCCGCCATCTCGATCGTGCTGATGACGTCCGCATTGCTTGTCCTCCCATCTGCTTTGCGCCGCCACGATAGAATGGTTGCGGAACAAAACGGAAGGGCAAATCCGCCAGCGGATCAATTGTCTATTGCGAGCGGAAGGTCGATGGTCGCGGCGAAGCCCTCACTGTCGCGGGCAAAGTGCAAGCGTCCGCCGATCGCCCGGACCGCGCGGTCGGTGATCGCCAGCCCGAGCCCCGCACCGTCGCCGCCGCGTGCGCTATCGCCGCGGGCGAAGGGGCGCAGCATCGCTTCGGCCTGGCCGGCGGACAGCCCCGGCCCGGCATCGCGGACCACGATGCGCAGCCGGTCGCCCGCGATCCGGGCGGTAAGTGATATCGGTGCGGCGCCGTGGCGCAGCGCGTTGCCGAGCAGGTTGGCGACAGCACGGGCCAGCGCGTGCGGGCGCGTACGGATGACGATATTGTCGCCGAGCGATATTGTCGCGCCGTCCGTTGCCCCGCAATCGGCGACGATCTGGCGCAGCAGCGGCGCGAGATCGGTGCGCGCGATCGTTTCGGATTCGAACCCCCGCGCGAAATCGAGAAATTGGCCGAGCATGGCTTCGATGCGGTCGACCTGCCGCACCGCGACATTTTTGAGCTCGTCGTCGCCGCGGATCATCTCGAGCGACAGGCGAAGACGGGTAAGCGGGGTGCGCAGGTCGTGACTGACGCCGCCCAGCATCAACGCGCGGTCGGCATCGTTGCGGGCCAGGCGCTGGGTCAGCCGGTTGAAGGCGGTCGCAACCGCCGCGACCTCGGCCGGGCCGTCGGTCGCAACGAGCGGCGACAGGCGTTCGGGGTCATAGGCGTCGACCGAAGCGGCGAGACGGCGCAGCGGGCGATCGAGCCGGCGCTGCAGGAACAGGCCGGCGATTGTCGCGACGAGGAAGGCCGCCGCAAGCGCGGCGAGCAGGCTGGTCATCGCGCTGCGCCGACGCGGCGGTGTCACGCTCACCCAATAATCATCGGGGCCGAGCGCAAGCCTGATCCACAGCCGCCCGCGCGTGTCGGTAATCCAGTCGAGCTTGTGCTGTGTCGTCAGGCGCGCGGCGAGCGCCCGCATGAACCTATATTCGATGAAGGTGGGAAAACGCTGCCCGTCGGTCGGGGGAGCGGAAACGGGGCGGATCAGCAAATGCGATCCGTCGCTGAGGTCGGCGATCACGGCTGCGCGGCGATCGGCTGGCAGATTTCCCACTGTCGTCGACAGCGCATGGATCATGTCGGCGGTCACGTCGGCGACGCGTGTCGTTTGCGGGCCGATCACCCATATCTGCACCAGCAGCCCGGCGAGCAGTTGCCCCGCGAGCACGACGCCGATCAGCATCGCGACGTTGCGACTGAACAGCCGCCTAAGCATCGGTGCCCGGCGCCAGCACATAGCCGACGCCCCATATTGTCCGGATGAAGCGGGGATTGGCGGCATCATCGCCAATCGCCTTGCGGAGACGGCCGATCTGCACGTCGATCGCCCGGTCGGTCACTTCGGCGTCGCGCCCGAGCGCGCGGTCGATCAACTGCGCGCGGCTGAGCGGCCGTCCGGCGCTCCGCGCGAGCGCGGCGAGCAGTGCGAATTCGCGCGACGAGAGCGTCAGCGCCTGATCTTCGCGGCGCACCGACATGGCGGAAAAGTTGATGACGAAGGGCCCGATGGTCACCACCTCGTCGCGCAGCGTTGCCCGGTCAGTCGAAAGACGGCGAAGCAGCGCATTGATGCGCGCGACCAGTTCGCGCGGGAGAAAGGGTTTGCCGAGATAATCGTCGGCGCCCATTTCCAGGCCGAGCACGCGATCGACCGGATCGCCGCGCGCGGTCAGCATGATGATCGGGATCGTCTCGTCGCGCTCGCGCAGCCGGCGCACGATCGCCAGCCCGTCTTCGCCCGGCATCATCAGATCAAGCACGATCAGATCGGCCGGATCGCGCGTCAGGCTGATATCCATCGCCTTGCCGCCGTCGGCCGCGCGTACGGCAAAACCATGCTCGGCCAGAAAGCGCTGGAGCAATGCGCGCAGTTCGGGATCGTCGTCGACAATCAGGATGCGGGGTGGCTTGGCGTCCATGGACCCGACATGCCAGCCCGGTGGCACCGTCGCCAGAGCCAAAGATGTGACAAAGCATGTCGAAGCGGCACCTGTGTCGCATTTTGCCGCACAGTCGCGTTTGGCCGACATCGCCGCGATACAGGGCAGGGGCATTGGACGCTGGTCTTCACCATCAGGAAGGATGAAACCGATGAACACCCCCTCCCGCATTTTGACCGCCTTCGTCGCGACCGCTGCGCTTGCCGCCGTTACCACCGCCGATGCTCGGCAGGGTTCGTTCCGCGCCCGCGGTTCGAACGGCGTCGTCGCCGGCAGCGCAGGGCCGAAGGGCGGCGTGATCCGCGGCCGCGGCGCTGTACAGAACGGCGATGGATCGGTGACCACGCGCTCGGGCGGTGCGTTCCGCGGTGCCAATGGAAGCAAGGGCAGGCGCCAGTCGACGACGACGGTAAAACCCGACGGTTCGCTGACCCACAGCGGCAGCGCGTCGGCCACCGGCGCGCGCGGCACCTTCGACAGCAGCGGCGCCGTCGCGCGCGCAGCCGACGGAAGCTGGTCGGGCGGTCGTTCGACGAGCGCCACCAATTCGGCAACCGGCACCAGCTATTCGGGATCGACGACGATCGATCCCGCGACGGGCAAGCCTGTTCACAGCGGAACTTGCACCGACGCGTCGGGCGCCGTCATCCCCTGCCGTTAACCGGGGCCTCCCCCCTCCAGACCCACCCCGGTTGGGAGGGGCGTCCCCATCGCCCCTCCCGTAACGGCATCGAGACGCTATCAGGATATTTATGCGAATCAGGACTGTCTTGCCGCTTGCCGCCTTTGCGGCGTTTCTTCCGGCAATGGGTGCGCTGGCCGCGCCCGGCGGCGATTTCGAACGCGCTGCGCAGGAATTGCGCGACGCCGACCGCAATGGCGACGGCGCCGTAAGCCGCGCAGAGTTTCAGCACTATCGCGTCGGCCGCTGGGCGAAGATGGATCGCAACGGCGATGGCTATTTCAGCAGGGACGACTTGCCCGCGCTGGCGCGGTCGCGCTGGGATGGCGACCGCATGACGCAGCTGCGCCGCGATTTCGACAAGAATCGCGACGGTCGCATCTCGCGCGCCGAGTTCGTCGGCGGGCCGATGCCGATGTTCGATGCCGCCGACAGCAACCGCGACAATCAGGTCAGCAAGGCCGAACTGCAGGCGTTGGGGCCAAAGGCGAAAGCGCGGTAGCCCGACCTGCGGGCGCAATGGAAAAAAGGGCTGGCGCATCGCTGCGCCAGCCCTTTTTCGTTTGGCTTTTTCCGCTGGCTCAGAAGAGCTTGGTCACCGTCGCGCTGCGGCGTTCCTGCTCGACTTCGCCGGTGTAGAGGCTCACCATCGGTTCGTCGCTGACGACGTGGGTTTCCTCGGCACCGAAGCCATTGAACCGCGTCCGCATCGCGCAGCCATAGGCGCCGAGAATGCCGATCTCGATGAAATCGCCGGCCTTCACATCGGCCGGGAGATAGAAGGGGCCCGCCATATGGTCGAGGTCGTCGCACGTCGGACCATAGAAGCTGAACGCCGTCATCTCGTCGCTCGCCGTCTCGCGGATCAGCGAAACGGGGAAGCGCCAACCGACATGCGCGGCATCGAACAGCGCGCCATAGGCACCGTCGTTGATATAAAGCTCTTCGCCGCGGCGTTTTTCCACGCGCACGATCAGCGAGCTATATTCAGCCGACAGCGCGCGGCCCGGTTCGCACCACAGCTCGGCCGAATAGCTGATCGGCAGACTCTCGAAGCTGCGGTGGATCGTGTCGAAATAGGCGTCGAGCGGCGGAGGCTCCATGCCCGGATAGGACGACGGAAAGCCGCCGCCGACATCGATGATATCGACCGTCACCGCGGCCGCCACGATTGCCGCGCGCACACGTTCCATCGCCTGCGCATAGGCGTGCGGCGTCATCGCCTGGCTGCCGACGTGGAAGCAGATGCCCAGAGCATCGGCCGCCTGACGGGTCGCCATCAGCAGTTCGGCGACATCTTCGGGCTCGGCACCGAATTTGGCGGCGAGGCTCAGCTTCGAATGATCGGACGAGACGCGCAGACGGACGAGCAGGTTGAGATCCTGCGCGCCCTCGGTCGCGCGGACGATCTTTTGAAGTTCGTCCATCGTGTCGAGCGAGAAGGTGCGCACGCCATATTTGAAATAGGCTTCGTGGACGGCTTCTTCGGCCTTGACCGGGTGCATGAAACACAAGGTGGCGCCGGGCAGCGTGCGGGCAACGAGACGCACTTCCGCGATCGAGGCGACGTCAAAATGGGTGACGCCCGAATCCCACAGCACGCGCAGCAGATCGGGCGACGGATTCGCCTTGACCGCATACATGGTCGTGCCGGGAAATCGCTCGATGAAGAAACGCGCTGCGCGCCGCGCGGCGTGCGGGCGGACAAGCGTAACAGGTTCGACCGGCGAAAGTGCCTGAATCAGCCCGTGGGCGCTATGATGCTGGTGCAACTCAAGGGACCCCCAAAATTAACGTTAAACATCAAAGGCTGCCTTGCGGTTATTGGAAGTCCCCCTGGGGCAGCGGGGTGCGCATATATGGCGGGGGGGCCCCCCTGTAAAGACCCTTATCGGACCGCGCGTTAACTTCTGGCGTTCAACCGAGCCGCGCTTTGAAATCCTCATAGGAAAAGCGCCGTATCTCCGTCAGTTCGTCGCTCTCGCTATCCCACAGCCAGATAGATGGCAGCGGGACGCCGTTGAAGCTGTTCGTCTTCACCATCGAATAATGCGCCTGATCGAGGAAGGCGAAGCGCTGGCCGATGCGCGCGCCACCGGGCAGCCGGTAATCGCCGATCACATCGCCGGCGAGACAGGACGGGCCGCCGAGCCGAACCGGCTTGCCCGTGCTTTCCTCCCCCAGCATCGCCGGGCGATAGGGCGCCTCGATGACGTCGGGCATGTGGCAGGTTGCGGAAATGTCTGTGATGCCGATCGCCATCCCATTGTCGAACAGGTCAAGGACTTCTCCGACGAGGATGCCCGCATCAAGCGCGACGGCTTCGCCGGGTTCGATCATCACGTCGCAGTCGGTCGATGCGCGCACCTGCTTCAGGAAGGCGATTAGGTCATCCGTTTGATAGTCGGCGCGCGTCACATGGTGGCCGCCACCGAAATTGATCCATTTGAGCTGGCGGAAAAAGGGACGCAGCATCGGTTCGACCGCCGCCCAGGTGCGCGCGAGCGGAGGGAAATCCTGCTCGCACAGCGTGTGCATATGCACGCCATCCACACCGTCCATATGTTCGGGCAAAAGCTGGCTGATCGGAAAACCGAGCCGGCTGCACGGCGCCGCGGGGTCATATTTGGGGACATCGCCTTCGCTATGCTGCGGATTGATGCGCAGCCCGACATCGAAGGTCACACCCTTGGCGCGCAATTCGGCGAGCAGCGGACGGAAGCGTGCAATCTGTCCCGGCGAATTGAAGATCAGATGATCGGACAGCGCCGCTATTTCGGGCAGATCCACTTCCTTGTAGCCTGCGCAATAGGTTGCAACCTCGCCGCCATATTCCTCGCGGCCGAGCTTGGCTTCGTAAAGCCCCGAGGCGCACACCCCGTCGAGATAGTGCGCAACCGTCGGGCCGAGCGGCCACATCGAAAAGGCCTTGAGCGCGGCAAGCACCCGCGCGCCCGACGCGTCGCCGATGTGGCGGAGGACCGACAGGTTCGCGCGAACCTTCGCCGCATCGACGACGAAGGCCGGTGAAGGGACGCGGTTTAGGTCAAAATGGGCGAAGGCTCCGGGGTCGCCGGCACGGGTTTCCATGATATCGTTCCTGTCAGGCCGCGATCGGCCCCTTGAAGATGAAAAAGGCGCCCGCCGCGATCAGTGAAAAGCCGACGAGATGATTCACCGTCAGCTTCTCGCCGAGCCAGAAGACCGCGAAGCCCGCAAAGATGATGAGCGTGATCACTTCCTGCAAGGTCTTGAGTTCGGCGGCGGTGTAGACGCTATAGCCGATCCGGTTCGCCGGAACGGCCAGGCAATATTCGAAGAAGGCCAGCCCCCAGGCGAGCAGCACCGCGAGCCAGATCGGCCGCGACATGTCGCCGAGGTGGCCGTACCAGGCGAAGGTCATGAAGATGTTCGAGACGAACAGCAGGCCGATCGGCAGAAGATAGGCGATCATTTCTTCTCTTTCGTCAGCGGCAGCACGTCGTTCAGCAATGCGGCAAAGAAATGTCCCGGCTCTTCGACCATCGGCATATGCGCAGAATGTTCGAGCCACACGAGCGTCTTCGACGGCGCCTTGACCTGCGCGAACCAGTCGGCGGCGACCGGTGAAGGAACGGTATAGTCGTGGCGGCCGAGCAGGAAGATCACCGGGACGTCCATCCTGTGCACACCCCGGAAGCTCACATCGGCAAGACGCGGCCACAGCGTCTTTACCGAAAATTCGCTGCCCTTGCCCCACGCCTGAACGTCGGCGGCGGAATATTCGGGCGAAAGCCGTGGGGTCTGGAAATAATATTTCAGATCGGGCTTGTTGTAGATCAGCGAGCCGTAGGGGATCGCATATTTGCGCCAGCCATCGGCTTTCTCGATCGTGAAGTTGCCCTGCGGATAGGGCGCGAGGCCGTCGATCGCTGCAACGGCCTCCTTGTTCCCGGCGGCCAGCGCCTTTGCACGTGTCCAGGCCATGCCGGCTTTCTCGCCCTCGCGAAAATCTATGCCTTGGCCGACGCCGACATAGGCGTAGAGCAGATCGGGGCGTTTGACCGCAACCGACAGGCCGACGATCGAGCCCCAACTGTGGCCCATCAGGACGACCTTGCGCTTGCCATAGCGTGTCTTCAGCAGTTCGATCAATTCGATGGCGTCGTCGCGGTAACGCTCGGGCGTCATCGTCGGCGCGAGCGCCACCGGATCGTTCAGCGGATAGCTGCGCCCGGCGCCGCGCTGGTCGTACTGGACGACCGTGAAAACGTCCTCCCACGGCCGCTGGAATGCCCATGCAAAAGGCATTTCGACGGCGCCGGGGCCACCGTGAACGAAAACGAGAATCGGGTTGTCGCGGTCCGCGCCGCGCACGTTCACAACCTGCCGCGCGCCGCCCAGCGTCGCTTCGAACGTCTCCTGCACACCGTTCGGCGTGACGATCTTGCCGATGTCGGCAACAATGGCGCGCGCGGGAGCATAGGCGTCGTCGGTTTGGGCGGCAGCGGGGGCGACGCAGGCCGCGAGCAGAGCAAGTGCGGCTATTCGAAGTCTCATCGATGATCCAACCCTCGTCGTTCCCGCGAAAGCGGGAACCCAGTTCAGACGTTGCTACCGGGTTCCCGCTGTCGCGGGAATGACGAAATTGAAAGACGTGGCGTCAGAAATCCAGCGGCGCGTCGAGTTCCTTCACCTGCCAGGGCAGGCCGTGCTTCATCAGCATGTCCATGAAGGGGTCGGGGTCCATCTGTTCCATGTTGAACACCCCCTTGCCGGACCAGGTGCCGGTGACCATCATCGCCGCGCCGATCATCGCGGGGACACCGGTCGTATAGCTGACCGCCTGATTGCCCGTCTCGGCATAGGCGTCTTCATGATCGCAGATATTGTAGAGATAGAGCGTCTTTTCCTTGCCGTCCTTGCCAAGGCCGGTTGCGATGACGCCGATATTGGTCTTGCCCTTCGTCGTCTCGCCGAGGCTCGACGGTTCGGGGAGAACGGCCTTCAGGAACTGCAGCGGGATGATTTCCTTGCCTTCATACATCACCGGGTCGATCCGCGTCATGCCGACATTCTGAAGCACGGTCAGGTGCTGGATATAGGCATCGCCGAAGGTCATCCAGAAACGGATGCGCTTGATCTCGGGCAGATGGGTTTTGAGGCTTTCGATTTCCTCATGATACATGAGGTACATATTCTTCGGGCCGACCGCCTCGAAGTCGAATTGCTGCTTCACCGACATCGGCGGTGTTTCGACCCAGTCGCCATTTTCCCAGTGGCGCGCGACCGCGGTCACTTCGCGGATGTTGATCTCCGGATTGAAGTTGGTCGCGAAATGCTGACCATGGTCGCCGCCGTTGCAGTCGAGAATGTCGAGCGTGTCGATGCGGTCGAAATGATGCTTGCGAAGCCAGGTCGTGAACACACTCGTCACCCCCGGGTCAAAGCCCGAGCCGAGCAGCGCCATCAGGCCGGCGTCCTTGAACCGGTCGTCATAGGCCCACTGCCAGTGATATTCGAACTTCGCCTCGTCGCGCGGCTCGTAGTTGGCAGTGTCGAGATAGTGCGCGCCGGTCGACAGGCACGCCTCCATGATCGTGAGATCCTGATAGGGAAGGGCAAGGTTGACGACATGCGTCGCCCCCACCGAGCGGATCAGCGCGGCGGTCGCGTCGATATGGTCGGCGTCGACCTCGGCGGTCTTGATCGTTACGCCGGTGCGTTCCTTGACCGATTCGGCGATCGCATCGCATTTGAACTTGCGGCGGCTGGCAAGGGTGATGTCGGGAAAGATATCGGGGTTCATCGCCATCTTGTGAACCGCAACCGATCCGACGCCACCGGCGCCGATCACCAGAACCTTGGTCATTCGAAAATCTCCTGTCGCGGCGATCATCGCCGCTTGTCTTGTATGCCGCGCCCTATAGGACGAAGCCATGACACAGCAAAGCCCCGATCCCTTGCCCAGCCCTGACCGCGCGCCGAGCCTCGCCGGAGTGGAACGCGCGGCGGCGAAAGTCGCTGCACTCCTGCCGCAAACGCCGCTCCTGCCGCTCGATGTTGGCGGCCGAACGATATGGTGCAAGGCCGAATGCCTGCAACCGGTCGGCGCGTTCAAGATTCGCGGCGCGTGGCACCGGCTGACCGACCTGACCCCAGATCAGGCGGCGGCAGGTGTGGTTGGCGTATCGAGCGGCAACCATGCCCAGGGTGTCGCCTGGGCGGCGAAGCGGCTGGGGATCAAGGCGACGATTGTGATGCCAAGCAACGCGCCGCAGATGAAGCTCGCGGCAACACGCGCGCTCGGCGCGGACGTCGTGCTTTATGACCGCGTTACCGAATCGCGCGATGCGGTCGCCGCAAGGTTGCTCGACGAGCGCGGCGGCACGCTCGTCCATGCCTATGGGGACCCGTGGATCATCGAAGGGCAGGGGAGCGTGGGGATCGAGGCGCGCGCTCAGCTGGCCACGCGCGGCATTGTGGGGCCCGACAAGGTCGTCGCCTGCTGCGGCGGCGGCGGTTTGTCGGCGGGACTGGCGCTCGCCTGTCCCGATGCCGAGATCGTCGCTGTCGAACCCGAAGGATGGGACGATGTAACCCGCAGCCTCGCCGCCGGCAAAATCTTGTCGGTCGAGGATCTGGCGGCGCCGACCGAATGCGACGCGTTGCAGACGCCGCAGACGTGGCCGATCAATTTTGCGGTGCTGCAGGCGCGGGGCGTGCGCGGCGTGGTCGTGACGCGCGATGAAGTGCGCCGCGCGATGCGCGTTGCGTTCGAAAAGCTTCATCTCGTCGTCGAACCCGGCGGCGCGGCGGCGCTGGCGGCGGTCCTTGCGGGAAAGGTCGAGCCGGGCGAGGCGACGCTGGTGACACTGTCGGGCGGCAATGTCGATCCGCAAAAATATGCCGAGATCATTGCCGGCTGAGCCATCAAGGATATTTGTCGGCGCTGGCGCGTTTACGAAGGCGAAGGAGACGCAAGATGACGAAGACCATGGTTCTGGCCAGCGCCGCGGCGATGGCCCTGCTCGCGGGTTGTCAGAAGGCCGAAGCGCCCGCCCCGACACAGACCGAAACGACCGAGGTTCCGGTCGAAACCGCAATGCCGGCCGATGCTGCTGACACCGCAGCCGGGAGCGATCCGGCTACTGCACCGCACCGCTTTGCCAGTTGGGCTGGAAAGTGGACGGGGGTAGAGGGCATGTACGTCACCATCACCCCGACCGAACCCGAGCATTACAAGCTGGAGATGCAATCCGATCTCGACACCAAGGGCACATATGACGGTTGGGACAGCGAGCATGGCATCAAGTTCAAGCGCGGCGACGAGGAATTGAGCCTGCATCGCGGCAACGGCGACGATACCGGCCTCAAATATCTGGCGGGCAAGAAGGAATGCCTGATCGTGAAAAGCGGCGAGGGCTATTGCCGCGACTAATTGGCCTCCATCCCGGCAGCCCGACCTCTGCCGGGATGTCGGGATAGGATCATAATTTTCGTCCGTGTCGCCGATTTGTCATCGAAACGACGCGGGAATCGCAACATAGGCTGCCATGCGCGGCCCCGGATGCATTGCTTTTCCGGGAGACCATGACCGATGGCCAGCCAAGCAAACCTCAAGATCGCCACCGCCGTCGTGCGCGAGGATGCCGACCAGAAACAGCGCCTGCTCGACCGCGCCTTTGCGCTGGCCTTCAAGGGCCTTGTCTATGCCCAGATATGGGAAGACCCGGTGGTCGACATGGAGGCGCTTGCGATCGAACCGGGCAACCGGATCGCGACGATCGCAAGCGGCGGTTGTAACGTCTTCTCCTATCTGACCGCCGACCCCGGCGAGATCGTCGCGGTCGATCTCAACACCGCGCATGTCGCGCTCAATCATCTGAAGCGCACGGCGGTCGAGCGTCTGCCTGATCATGCCAGCCTTCGCCGCTTTTTCGGCGATGCCGACAGCAAGCTGAATATCGCCGACTACCAGCATTATATCGCGCCGCATCTCGACGCGGTCAGCCGGGCTTATTGGGAGGGGCGCGATCTCGCGGGACGGCGCCGGATCGGGGGCTTCGCACGCGGGGTCTATCGGCGCGGCCTGCTCGGCAGTTTCATCGGCCTTGCGCATCTGGCGGCGCGGCTGAACGGCGTTGATCCGCGTGTGTTGCTGACCGCGGAAAGCGTCGCCGAACAGCGGGCAATCTTCGACGCGAAATTCGCGCCCTTTTTCGACCGCGGCTTCATTCGCTGGGTCACGGCACAGCGGTCATCTCTTTTCGGGCTCGGCATTCCGCCGGCGCAATATGATGCCCTGGCGGGCGGCAAGCCGATGGCCGACGTCCTGCGCGCGCGGCTCGAAAAGCTGGCCTGCGATTTCCCGCTCGCCGAAAATTATTTCGCCTGGCAGGCGTTCGGGCGCGGCTACGCCAAGGATGATAGGGCGCCGCTGCCGCCCTATCTTCAGGCCCGCCATTATGATGCGGTCAAGGCGCGGGCGGGGCGCGTGGGGATGCTCCACGCGAATATGACCGACATGCTGGCAGCGTCGGACGCCGCGAGCTTCGATCGTTATGTCTTCCTCGACGCGCAGGACTGGATGAGCAACGCGCAGCTTGCGGCGTTGTGGACCGAGGTTACGCGCACCGCGCGGCCGGGCGCGCGCGTGCTGTTCCGCACCGCGGCCGAACCCAGCCTGCTGCCGGGGCGCCTGCCCGACGATCTGCTGCGCCGCTGGGACTATCGGGCCGAGGACTCGGCGGGCTTCACGCGCCGCGATCGCTCGGCGATATATGGCGGCGTGCATCTCTATGTGCTTCGGGACGCCGGCATATGAGCGGCCATGGGGCGTTGATGGACCGCGTCTATCGCGGTCAGCGCCACATCTATGATGCTACGCGCAAATATTATCTGCTCGGCCGCGATGCGCTGATCGCCGATCTGGCGCCGCCGGCGGGTGGCAGCGTGCTCGAGATCGGTTGCGGGACGGGCCGCAATCTGATCGCCGTCGGACGGGCATGGCCCGAGGCCGAGCTGTTCGGGATCGATATATCGGCGGCCATGTTGGAAAAGGCCAACGCATCGCTTGCAAAGGCCGGGATTGCGGCATCGCTCGTTCGGGGCGACGCGTGCGATTTCGACCCGGTGGCGCTGTTCGGTCGTCTTACCTTCGACCGCGTCTTCATCAGCTATGCGCTTTCGATGATCCCCGACTGGCGGGCGGCACTCGCCCAAGCGGCGCGCTGCGTCGCACCGGGTGGACGGCTTGAGATTGTCGATTTCGGCCAGCAGGACGAATTGCCCGGCCTGTGGCGCCGATTGCTGTTCGGCTGGCTGTCGCATTTTCACGTCGCGCCGCGCGCCGATCTGCCGATCGCGGTCGCGAACCTGGCGGGGGAGGCCGACGCCGCACGGGTCAACTGCGATCGGCTCTATCGTGGATATGCGATCCGCGCGGGCCTCGCGCGGCGCTGAAAAACTGCTATCCCCATGCGCGCAACAGGGGGAGAGTGGGCGATGGAGCAGGCAATCGTGACGGCGCGGCTCGGCGATGCAGCGGTTGTGGGCGAAACGCTGGCGCAGGCATTCCAGACCGATCCCGCCTTGTCGTGGATACTGCCGGACCCCGCCCATCGCGCGCGGGCCTTGCGCGGACTGTTCCGCACGCTCGTCCCCGCAGATATGCGCGCGGGCGTAGCGCTGCGATCCGATGCGGGCGAGGCGGCGGCGCTGTGGCGTGGGCCGGGACGAGCGCACAGCGGCGGGCTGGAATTCTTGCGCACCGTGCTGCCACTCATCGCAACCTTCGGCACGGCGCTCCCGCGCGGACTGAAGGTTCAGGGCAGCATCGACGCGCACCGGCCCAAAGGGCGGCGCTTCTGGTATCTCCATTATGTTGGCGTGCGCCCCGATCATCAGGGAAAGGGGCACGGCGGGCGGATCATCCGGGCGCAGACGGCGGTGGCCGATGCCGATGGCCTTCCTTGCTGGCTGGAAACGGCGACGCCCGAGAATGTGCCGCTGTACGAGCGGCTTGGCTTCGTGATCGAGGCCGAATGGGACGTTGCGGGCGGCGGCCCCCATTTCTGGGGCATGATGCGGCAACCGGTCCTGACCTAGCCCTGGCGTCGGACGAAATTCTCATAGTCGGCGGCGTGTATGACAGGGAGTGTGGGCGCCGACGCGAGGTTCATCAGTCGCAACCGATACTGGGCAAGCGTCGCCGCGCGCTGAAGCTCGGTCATTCGCGATGGACCGTATACGATAAATGGTTCGATCACCTGAAAACCCGAGAACCGCAAAATTCCGTGATGGATCGGATAGAGTATGGGATCGATCGGGCCGTAGAGTCCGTCATCCGAATAGGGTGCCGCCCCGCCGCCGGTCGTAACCGACAGCATCGCTCGCCGCGGCGCCAGGCGCCCTTGGTCAAGCCATTTGCCGCCGCCATAGGCGACGCCCACGGCGAACACGCGGTCGATCCACCCTTTCATGATTGCCGGCATTCCCAGCCACCAGATGGGGAATTGAAAGATTACCGTGTCGGCCCACAGCAATTTGTCCATCTCTGCGCGCAGGTCGCTTGAGAAACTGCCGGCGGATGCGGCGAAACGCTCTTCGGCCTGCTGATCGTATCGCTCCGGATTGGCGCGTATCCTGAAATTGCGTCGATCCGATACCGGATCCCACTCCATGGCATAGAGGTCGGACACGACCAGTTCGTGACCGATTGTCGGCAATAATGCGCGGGCGCTATCGGTTAGCGCGCCGTTGAAGCTGCGGGGTTCAGGGTGGGCGTGGACGATCAGGATGCGCATGGCCGTCATTCGGCGCCTGCGGCTCCAACGTTACAGAGGGCTCTCGAAAGGCGGGGCGCTTGCGATCAATCGTCGAAGCCGACGAAGCGCACCGCCTCGTCGATGTTCTTGCGGTTCGATACCACGGCATTGGCGGGAAACGCCTCGTCGGGCCAGCCCATGGCGACGCAGATCATGATGACCTGATCGTCGGGGATTTGCGCATGTTCGCGCACGACCGGGCTTTGCATTATCCCCTGGCTGTTGATGACACACCCCAGCCCACGCGACCAGGCGGCGTTGACCAGCGCATTGGTCACGGCGCCGCAATCGAAAGGCGCGATATCGCTGCCGAGCAGCACCCGGTCATAGGTGACGACGATGCTGACCGGCGCGTCGAATTGGCGAAAGCCGCGCAGCACCCAATCCTGCCGCGCGTCCTTGTCGTCGCGCGCGATCCCCATCGCTCCGAAGAGCTGCTTGGCGATTTCGATCTGCCGGAAGCGATGCTCCTCGGCGATGCCGTCGAAACGCCGAAACTCTCGGCTGTCCGGCTTGCCGGCAAGAATACCTTCGGTGTTGCCCCGGCGGATTTCGGCGAGCGCGTCGCCGGTGACGACCGAGAAATTCCAGCACTGGTTGTTGAACGACGAGGGCGCGCGCATCGCGACGCCGAGGATTTCGGCGATCAGTTCGCGCGGAACGGGCTTGTCGAGAAAGCCGCGGATCGAGCGGCGGCCGCGAACGACCGCGTCATACGCTTCGACTTGCGTCACGCGGCGATTTTGAATTCGAGTTCGAGCCGGCCCCAGATTTCGACCAGCGCCTGCGTCAGCTCGCGCATCATCGCTTCGTCATGCGCCGGGCCGGGCGTGAAGCGCAGGCGTTCGGTGCCGCGCGGCACGGTCGGGAAATTGATCGGCTGCACATAGACGCCATATTCGGCGAGCAATATGTCGCTGATCTTCTTTGCGCGCACCGGATCGCCGACCATCAGCGGGACGATGTGCGTCACCGAATCCATGACCGGCAGGCCGGCATCGCGGAAGCATCGCTTAAGGTAAGCTGCGGCGGCCTGCTGCGCATCGCGTTCCTCGCTCGACCCCTTGAGGTGACGGACGCTGGCGAGCACGCCGGCAACGAGCACCGGCGACAGGCTGGTTGTGAAGATGAAGCCCGGCGCGTAGCTGCGGATCACATCGACGATATTCTTGTCGGCAGCGATATAGCCGCCCATCACGCCGAATGCCTTGCCCAGCGTGCCTTCGATGATGGTTACGCGGTGCGCGGCTTCGTCGCGTTCGGTGATACCGCCGCCGCGCGGGCCGTACATGCCGACTGCATGGACCTCGTCGCAATAGGTGAGGGCGTTATATTTGTCGGCAAGGTCGCAGATCGCGTGGATCGGGGCGACGTCGCCGTCCATCGAATAGACGCCTTCGAACGCGATCAGCTTCGCCGCGTCGGGATCGTCGGCGGCGAGCAGTTCTTCGAGATGCGCGAGGTCGTTGTGGCGCCAAACGCGCTTTTCGCAGCCCGAATTGCGGATACCCGCAATCATCGAGGCGTGATTGAGTTCGTCCGAATAGATGATGCAGTTCGGGAGCAGCTTGCCGAGCGTGCCGAGCGTCGCTTCGTTCGAGATATAGCCCGAGGTGAAGAGCAGCGCGCCTTCCTTGCCGTGCAAATCGGCGAGTTCGGCTTCGAGATCGATGTGATAGTGGGTGTTGCCGCCGATGTTGCGCGTGCCGCCCGATCCGGCGCCGACGTCGTGCAGCGCCTCTTCCATCGCGGCGATGACCTTCGGGTGCTGGCCCATCGCGAGATAGTCGTTCGAACACCAGACGGTGATCGGCTTCGGCCCGTTATGCCCCGCAAAGCAGCGCGCGTTGGGGAAGGCCCCCTTGTTGCGCAGAATATCGATAAACACGCGGTAACGGCCTTCTTCGTGAAGGCGGTCGATGGCCCGGGCGAAAATATCGTCGTAGTTCACTTGCATGCCCCGCAGTTTCGGGTGCGCGGCCCCCGCCGGCGCGATAACCGGGCGGCAATACGCGCGATTTTCCGTGAAATCCAGTGCGAACGATTCGCAGATCTGGGTCAAATTGTCTCAATTCGCCCGATGCCATAAGGCGCCAGCGCGGCCAGCGGCGGGGGCAGGCGATCGTCGCTGCGCGTGAAGACCGCGATGCCGGGCGCCGCCGTCTGGGGCCACGCCTGCCCTTGGGTGAGGTGCGCGATCCGCCGCGCGATCCCTGCAGCGCCGTCGATGAGCGTGACGCCGGGTCCGGCCGCCGCCTGCAATTCGTCCTGCAGCAGCGGGAAGTGGGTGCAGGCCAGGACGATGACGTCGATGGCACCGCCGCCCGCCTGATCGGTCAGCCCGGCGAGCGCGCGTGCAATCGCGGCGGGATCGACCGGTTCGCCGCGCAGCTTGCTCTCGGCAGCGGTGACGAGTTCGGGGCTGCCGTGGCGGAGCACGATTTTGTCGCGCGTGAATTTGGCGCTGAGGTCATCGACATAGGGCTGCCGCACCGTCGCCTCGGTCCCCAGCACGCCGATCACGCCGCTGCGCGTCAGTTCGGACGCCGGCTTGATCGCGGGCACGGTTCCCACGATCGGCAGATCGAGTGCTGCGCGAACATGCGCGAGCGCGATGGTCGAGGCGGTGTTGCAGGCGATAACGGCGAGCCGGGGATGGTAGCGTTCGACCAACCGGCCGAGCAGCGCCGGCACGCGTGCCGCGAGTTCGGCGTCGCTTTTCTTGCCATAGGGCAGGCCGGCGTAGTCGGCGGCATAGACTATCGGCGCGGTCGGCAGCAGCGCACGCGTCGGTCCGAGGACGGTCAGTCCGCCAAGGCCGCTGTCGAAAAAGAGAATAGGCGCGTCGGGCGCGGGAGTCTGCATGCGAGCCGGTTAGCATGCGCCCGCCCGGCGTCAATCCGGTCCTTTGCGGCGTCCAGATTCATCGAATCCATTGATTGCCCGCTGCAACATCGCCACAATATTCCCGAACCAACGCCCGGGAGCGCCATGACCATCTTATTGTTGACCGCCGCCGGCTATCTGCTCGGCTCGATTCCGTTCGGCGTCCTGCTGACGCGCGCGTTCGGCGCCGGCGATCTGCGGCAGATCGGATCGGGCAATATCGGCGCGACCAACGTGCTGCGCACCGGACGCAAGGAACTCGCCGCGGCGACGCTGATCCTCGACGGCGCGAAGGGCGCGGTCGCGGTGCTGCTCGCGCGTCATTTCGTTCCCCAGCTCGGCGATCATGCTGCGATGATCGCGGGTGCGGCGGCGATGATCGGTCATTGCTATCCAGTCTGGCTGAAGTTTCGCGGCGGCAAGGGGGTTGCGACACTGCTCGGCCTCGCGCTGGCGCTCGCCTGGCCGGTCGGGCTGGTGTTCGCAGCTGTGTGGCTGGGGACTGTGTTGCTGCTGCGCATTTCGTCGCTCGGCGGGATGGCGGGAGCGGTCGCGGCGCCGGTCGCGGCGCTTGCCTTCGGCTATCCGGTCTATGCAGTCGGCCTCGCCGGGCTGGCGGTGATCGTGCTGTGGCGCCACCGGGAGAATATCGCGCGGCTGCGCGCCGGAACCGAACCGCGCGTCGGCGCAAAGAAGGGCGCTGCGTGACGCACCCAGAGCGGTCGGCGCGGATCCGGCTGATCCGCACGCCGCATGTCGTGACCAGCCGGCTCGGCCCGCCGCCGGTGGCGACCGACGCGATCGTTCGCCAGCCGGGACATCCCGCCGCGTCGGTGCAACCGGTCCTGCTCGAACTCGAACGCGCCGGGGGGCTGGCGCGGCATATGGGCCCGCGGGGGGCGCTGCTTTAGGGTCCGCAACGGCTCGGCGCGGTTCAGCCACGGTTCAGCGGCGCGGCGACAGGCTGATGATATTGTATCACATGCGGGGAGTTGGGTGATGCGGAACAGGTTTCTGACAGGTGTGACATTAACGGCGCTGCTGGCCTCCGGCCCGGCGCCCTTGCCGATCATGGCGGCGCAAGCGGCGGCGCCCGGCTGGAATGACGGCTTTTGCCGCAATGCCGAGCCGCTGCCGCAGCTCGATCCCGAAACGCGGCCGCGGCCCGTTCCCGCCGCGGGCGGCAAGGGTGGACGCTATGACAGTGTGGCACCGGTGATGGCCGCGCCGCCGCCACCGCCGCCGCCTGCGCCGCCACCACCGCCGATGATGGCGCCGGCTGCCGAAGCGGCATCGCCGCCGGCGAGCGACGTCGTCGTCACCGGCTCGCGCAGTGACGCCAGCGCCGGTGCAGCCGAGCCCGTCGCCATGGAAAAGGGATCGTCGGCCGATTTCGATCGCGCGCCGGGCGCCGTGATGCCGCCGCGTCCCTATCCGCAGCCGCAGCCGCAGTCGGGCATCCTGACCGCCGGCGAGCATGACGATCTGCTCAATCCGGAACTTTACGCGGCCTATGTCGGTCGCAGCAATCTGGGCCAGCAGATCCGCGATCTTCCGCGCGTCGATACGATGCGCTTGGTCACCGTGAAGGTGAACGACCGCAACGGGCAGCCCATTCCCTTCGCCGATGTCGTGGTGACGTGCAGCGACGGCAACAGCATCACCATGGCGACGCAGGCCGACGGCGGCGCAGTCTTCTTTCCGGGGCTCGACCGGTTGAGCGAGCGCATTACGGTGTCGGCGCGCCAGGGCGGACGGACGATTGCCGACGCGCGTCCGGTGCTCGTCGCCGATGCGCCGGGCGGCCAGCTTGTCGGCCTGACCGCTAACCAGATGGCGGCGAAGGCCACCAAGCTCGATCTGATGCTGGTGATCGACACGACCGGCAGCATGGGCGACGAGATCCGCTATCTTCAGTCCGAACTGCGTTCGATCATCAATGCGATCACGACGCGGCACCGCGATCTCGACATCCGTGTCGGCTTTGTCTTCTACCGCGACCTCGGCGATGATTATGTGACGCGCACTATCGGCTTCGACCGCGATATCGGCCGCGCGCAAGGCGTGCTGGCGCAGCAGGACGCGAACGGCGGCGGCGACTATCCCGAAGCGATGGATCAGGCGATGATCCGCGCGGTGGGGCAATCCTGGCGTCCTGATGCGGTCAAATCGCTGCTGCTCGTCGCCGATGCGCCGCCGCACGACGACAAGTTCGGGCGCACCTGGGCCGCCGCCGAAGCGGCTCGCGCCAAGCGGATCCATATCACCCCGGTCGCCGCTTCGGGCGTTGCGGACGAGGCCGAATATGCGATGCGCGCAATGGCTGCAGCAACGCAGTCGCGCTACCTCTTCCTGACCGACGACAGCGGCGTGGGCAATCCGCACGCACCGCCGGCGATCGACTGCTATCTCGTGACCCGGCTCGACGCGCTGGTGCGCCGGGTGATCGACAGCCAGATCAGTGGCCGCCGCATCGAACCCGACAAGGACGAGGTGATCCGCAGCGTGGGGCAATATGACGGCGGCAAATGCGTACTGCCTGCCGACTTCAAATGGGACAGCAACTGACGCTTGGACGTCAGCCATTGACACCCTCCTGCATCTGACCGATGCAGGGGTGTGGGTTGCGTCGGGAAATCTCCCGTCGCTGGTCCGATTCCGGCCGCGGGAGGTCGGAGGTTTGTTTTCATGAAAAAATTGCTGTCGGCCATCGCCCTTGCGGCGATGCTGTTTCAGCCTGTCGTCGTCGCTGCGAAGGATCAGGAACCCGTCAAGATTTCGGGGCCGGCCAATGCAAGGGGCGTGACGACGGTAACGATCGGTGCCTTCAATGTCGGCTTCATCTTTGAGTCTACGGACCAGATCAAGAAGACGGGTGGTCTGATGGGTGCCTTTGGCGGCACCACAAAGGCCAAGAGCGAACTGGTCGGCGTCACGCCTGAGATGATGCAGGCCATCACCGATGCCGCCTATGCCGATTTCGTGTCGCAGCTGGGTGCGCGCGGTTATGTCGTTCAATCCGCCGCCGACCTGTTCGATCATGCGGCCCTTGCAAAGACCAAGTCGCTGGAAGCGCCGCTCGATGTCAATATTGCGCTCGAGAAGGGTAGCAAGGGCAAGGCAACCTATTACAAGCCGAGTGCGCTCCCGTCGCTGTTGATGATCCCGGGGGACTTTACGGGTTCCGGAATGAGCAGCATGGGGATCAATATGTCGGCAGGGCAGGCGAATATGGCCCTGTCAAACTATGCCAGGCAAACAGGTGTTGGCGTGATTGATGTCGTCTATCTTATCGACTTTTCGGATCAGAAGCGCCCGGGCTTTTTCAGCTTCGGCGGCGGGGTCAATGTAAACAGCGGCCTGTCTGTCAGCGCGGATTATTCGCGAATGACGCTTATTGCGCCCTCGGGCAAGCAGGCTGTCATAACGGTCAAGGCCCCAATTGGCGTCGAAGGCGAGTTCATCGACAAGAGCGATGCGTCGACCGGTACAGAAAAGGCCGTGCAATCGGCTGCCAATGTTGCAGGCGGCCTTGCAGCGGCGGCGAACATCGGCCTGCCGATGTTCGGCAAAACGCGTAAATTCCAGTTCACTGCAAAGCCAGGAAATTATGAGGAGGGCGCGGCGAAAGCAGCGAGCCTGGCAAACGAATTGCTGCTCGGAAGACTTGGCGCATTGCGTTGATCCCCGACGGCGGGCGCTCTATTTCCCCTCTTGACGGAAGGGATCGGCGCCCGCCACCCTCGCGCGTACGTACGTAAGAGTTTTCGGGGAAACGAATTTTCGATGCAATTGGTGATTGTGGAATCGCCCGCCAAGGCGAAGACGATCGAGAAATATCTCGGCCGTGATTTCAAGGTGCTGGCCAGCTATGGCCACGTCCGCGACCTGCCGCCCAAGGACGGCTCTGTCGATCCGGATGACGGTTTTTCGATGGAGTGGCAGCTCTATCCGGACAAGGCGAAGCGGCTGAAGGATATTCAGGATGCCGCGAAGCAGGCCGACCGTCTGATTCTCGCGACCGACCCCGATCGCGAGGGCGAGGCGATCAGCTGGCACGTGCAGGAATTGCTGCGCCAGAAAAAGGCGCTGCCGCAAAAGGTTGACCGCGTGACCTTCAACGCGATCACCAAGCAGGCGGTGACCGATGCGATGGCGCATCCGCGCGGTCTCGACGACGATCTGATCGACGCGTACCGCGCGCGCCGCGCGCTCGACTATCTCGTCGGTTTCACCCTCTCGCCGGTGCTGTGGCGCAAGCTGCCCGGCGCCAAATCGGCGGGCCGCGTCCAGTCGGTGGCGCTGCGCCTCGTCGTCGAACGCGAACGCGAAATCGAAGCCTTTGTTGCGCAGCAATATTGGTCGATCACCGGCCAGTTCGAAATGGGCGGCACGCCGTTCAAGGCGCGGCTCGCGCGCTGGCGCGGCGACAAGATCGAGCGTTTGACGATCACCAACGAGGCCGATGCGCGCGCCGCCGAAGCCGATGTGAAGGCGGGCCATTTCACCGTCGACAGCGTCGAAACCAAGCCGCTGACGCGCAATCCGCCGCCGCCCTTCACGACCTCGACCCTGCAACAGGAAGCCGCGCGCAAGCTCGGTTTCTCGGCCAGCCACACGATGCGGGTTGCGCAGGATCTCTACGAGGACGGCGCGATCACCTACATGCGTACCGACGGCGTTCAGATGGACGGCAGCGCGATAAGCGCCGCGCGGCGGGCGATTGCTGACCGCTACGACGGGGGCTATGTTCCCGATCAGCCGCGCCAGTATCAGACCAAGGCGAAGAACGCGCAGGAAGCGCACGAGGCGATCCGTCCGACCGATTTTGGCAAGGACAAGGTCGGCGGCGGCGATCATGCGCGCCTCTACGATCTGATCTGGAAGCGTGCGCTGGCGAGCCAGATGGCCTCGGCGCGGCTCGAACGCACGAGCATCGATCTGAGCGACGGCACCGGCAAGACAATGCTCCGCGCGACAGGTCAGGTTGTGAAATTCCCCGGCTTCCTGGCGCTCTATGACGAAAGCCGCGACGACAGCGCCGACGATGAGGATGCGCGCTTGCTTCCCGCGATGGCAAAGGGCGATGCACCCGCCAAGACCGGCGTCGAGGTCGAAGCCCACGAGACGCAGCCGCCGCCGCGCTATTCGGAAGCGAGCCTGGTCAAGAAGATGGAGGAACTCGGCATCGGGCGCCCGTCGACCTATGCCTCGATCCTTCAGGTGCTCAAGGACCGCGCTTATGTGCGCGTCGAAAAGAACCGCTTCCTGCCGGAAGAGAGCGGGCGATTGCTCACCGCTTTCCTCGAACGCTTCTTCGGCCGCTATGTCGAATATGATTTCACCGCGGGCCTCGAAGAAGAGCTCGACGACGTGTCGGGCGGCCGCGCCCAGTGGCAGGCGGTACTCGAACGCTTCTGGCGCGACTTCAAGCCGCGCACCGGCGAGGTGATGGAGCAGAAGCCGTCGGAAATTACCGCGGCGCTCGACGAGTTTCTCGGCCCCTATCTCTTCCCCGACAAGGGCGACGGCAGCGATCCGCGCGTCTGCCCGAATTGTGGCACCGGGCGGCTCGCGCTGCGCGGCGGGCGCTTCGGTCCGTTCATCGCGTGCAGTAACTATCCTGAGTGCAAATTCACGCGAAAATTCGCGCAGCCGGGCGGCAGCGACGGCGCCGACAGCGGCCCCGAAACGCTGGGTACCGATCCCGAAAGCGGGCTCGAGGTGACGAAGCGCAGCGGCCGGTTCGGACCTTATATCCAGCTCGGCGATGGCAAGGAGGCGAAGCGCTCGTCGATCCCGAAGGACATTCCGGCCGAGGATTTCGATCTGGACTATGCGCTGCGGCTCCTGAGCCTGCCGCGCGACGTCGGGACGCATCCCGAAAGTGGCAAGCCGATCGTCGCGGGACTGGGGCGCTATGGTCCCTATCTGCTCCATGACGGCAAATATGCGAAGCTGACCGGCACCGCCGAAATCTTCGACATCGGCATGAACGCGGCGGTGGCGCGTATCGCCGATGCGGCGAATGGCGGCGGCCGCGGCGCGCGCGCCAAGGCCGAGCCATTGAAGACTTTCGGCCCGCACCCGACGAGCGGCGGCGAAATGAAGCTGATGGCCGGACGTTTCGGGCCTTATGTGACCGACGGCACGACCAACGCCACGCTGCCCAAGACGGTCGAGCCCGACGCGCTGACTGTCGAGGAAGCTGTCGCCCTGATCGACGCCCGCGCCGCGAAAGGACCGGCGAAGGGCAAGAAGAAGACGCCCGCGAAGAAGGCTGCGGCCAAAAAGCCGGCCGCAAAGAAGGCGCCGGCAAAGAAGAAGGCCGCGAAGGACGCGTGATGTTGCTTGGGCGACCGGCCCAAGCTCCATCGCCTATCCCGCGCAGGGCGGGTCGGCGGCGCGGAAGTCGTGCTGGGCGACGTCGTCGTGACGAACGAGGCGGATTTTCGATCCGCTATGGCAATGCGCGTTGGCGGGAAGCGCGACGGTCGCCTGCTGCAGGCTGTTGACGCGCACGACGGCCTGCTCCGGCTTTCCGGGCGGCGTTTCAATCCGCATGACCTCGCCGGCGACCAGATGATCCTTGCCGCTGCTCGCGAAACGATCGCGCTCGATGACGAGCGCGATCAGCGCCGCGATGAGCAGATAGGCCTGCCAATAGCGGAAGACCGCTCGGAACCGGTCGCCGGGGGTGTTGAAGGGATCGTGCGCCATTTCGCCGTTCAATCGACCCAGTCGAGGCCCATGTCGCGATAGACGCCGCGGTCTTCGTCCCAATTTTCCTTGACCTTCACGTGCAGGAAAAGGTGGACCTTGCGGCCCATCAGTTCGGCAAGTTCGGCGCGGGCCTTTGCGCCAATTTCCTTGATTCGGGAGCCGCCCTTGCCAAGCACGATGGCGCGCTGGTTGTCGCGCGCGACAAAAATCTGCTGGTGGATTTCGGCGCTGCCGTCGGGGCGGGTCTTGAACAATTCGGTCTCGACCGTCGACTGATAGGGCAATTCCTCATGGAGCTGGCGATAGAGCTGCTCGCGCGTGATCTCGGCCGCGAGCATCCGTTCGGGCGCGTCGCTGACCTCGTCCTCGGGGAAATGCCACGGCCCCTCGGGCATCAGCGCGGCGAGATGCGCCTTGAGCTCGGGCACGCCGTCGCCGCTGCTCGCCGCGATGAAGAAGGTTTCGTCGAAGGCGAGCCGGGCGTTGAGCTCGGTCGCGATGGTGAGCAGCTTGTCCTTCTTGGTCAGGTCGACCTTGTTCAGCACCAGATATTTCTTCTCGGGCCGGTTCGCGACTCCTTCCAGCACGCGTTCGACGCGGCCCGTCAGCTTGGCCGCGGCGTCAACCATGACAAGGATGGCCTCGGCTTCCTCGAGGCTGCCCCACGCCGCGGCGACCATCGCGCGGTCGAGCCGGCGGGTGGGCGCGAAGATGCCCGGCGTGTCGATCAGAATGATCTGCGTGTCGCCGTCCATCGCGACGCCCATCAGGCGGGTGCGCGTCGTCTGCGCCTTGGGGCTGACGATGGCGACCTTCTGGCCGACAAGGGCGTTGACGAGGGTCGATTTGCCGGCGTTCGGTGCGCCGACGACCGCCACGAAACCGCAGCGCTGGGTCATTTCACGTCTTCCTGGGTCAAGATTTCAAGCAGGGCGGTGGCGGCCGCCTTCTCGGCAGCCTGCTTGGACGGGCCGTCGCCTTCGGCCTCGGCGAGCTTGCCGATCGCGACGGCGACGCGGAAGCGCGGGGCGTGGTCGGGGCCGTCGCGGCGGACGAGGCGATATTCGGGGGGCTTGCGCTTGCGGGCGAGCGCCCATTCCTGAAGCGCCGCTTTGGGATGTTTGGGCGCGGCGACCTGGCCTTCGATCATGCTGCCCCAATTGCGGACGATGAATGCCCGCGCGGCGTCCTGGCCAAGGTCGAGCCACAGCGCGCCGATCAGCGCTTCGAGCACGTCGGCGGCGATATTGTCGCTATTCCGCCCGCCATCGCCGATCGCCTGCGCGCCGAAGCGGACATGCGCGGTAAGGTCGAGCGCCTGCGCAATCCGCGCGCAGGTTTCGCCCGACGCGAGCGCGTGCAGTCGCGACGATAACTCACCCTCGGCAGCCTTCGGAAAGCGGGCGAACAATTCGGACGCAATGACCAGGCCGAGCACGCGGTCGCCCAGAAATTCCAGCCGCTGATAATCACCCGCACCGCTGCTGCCGTGGGTCAGCGCCTCGCGGTAGAGGCCAAGGTCGCGGGGCGTTGCGCCGGTAATGGCGGCAAGCGTTTCCGCGGATACACCTTCGTTCAAAAGCCTTCCCCGGCGCGGCTCCAGCGGGCGGCGGTGAACCAGCTGATCGGGTTGAGCCAGCTTGCCGACCCGTCGGTCGAGAACATCGTCACCAGCGCATGGCCGACCAGATTTTCCTCGGGCACCAGGCCAATGCCCTGACCCTCGACGGCGGGGAAGCGGCTGTCGGCGCTGCGGTCGCGATTATCGCCCATCAGGAACAGATGGCCGGGGGGCACCGTAACGGGCGCTGTATTATCCTCGGGGATCGAGGTGATATCGAGGATGGCGTAGCTCTTGCCGCTGGGCAGCGTTTCCTTGAAGCGCTTGTAGCGGCACTGACGCTGGCCGTTCGCGCCGATCTCTTCGAACTCGGGCGAATAGCAGGGCAGGGTGCCGTTGGCGCGCGAGGCGTCGATCATATTCTGCGTCACCGGAATGACGAAATCGGCCATCGGTTCGCGCTTCAGCGGCTTGCCGTTCAGCCAGACGATGCCGTCCTTAACCTGGATCGTGTCGCCGGGCAGGCCGATCACGCGCTTGATATAGTCGTTGTCGTTGACCGGCGGCGCCTTGAACACGACAACGTCGCCGCGATCGGGCGTACGCGCGAAAATACGGCCGGGGATCAGCGGCACGCTGAACGGCAGGCTGTATTTCGAATAGCCGTAAGCCATCTTGTTCACGAGCAGATAGTCGCCGATCAGCAGGCGCGGCTGCATCGATTCCGACGGAATGTTGAAGGGCGACAGAAAGAAGCTGCGAAAGATCAGCACCGCGATCGCGAGCAGCGCGAGAAAACGGATCGTGTCGACCGCCTCTTCCTTGGCGGATACGGGCGCGGGTTCGGGCGTCGCGGGGGCGGGATTTTCGGCGGGGATGCTGGCGTCGGTCATGGGGGCGCATTGACGGTGAATAGGTCTGCGCGTCAAGTAAATATCGGCGGATGACGCTGGCGTACGAGCGGTGGCGCGCTTATGAAACGGGCGAACATCTCCATCCCCGTTCGCATCGAGCGTAGTCGAGATGCCCATCGGTCGTTCGCGCCTTGGGGTGTCTCGACTTTGCCCGACACGAACGGACCTTAGAAGGAAGTTTTCGATGACCACCTCCTCCGAAGCGTGGCAGGCGCTCTCCGCGTGGCAACCGCAAACAATCGCCGAACTGATCGCCGCCGATCCGGAGGCGCGGCTTCAGATGCTCGTTCGCAACGTCGCTGACATTCGCTTCGACTTCGCAAAGACGCATCTCGATGGCGAGGCGCTGGCGATCCTTTCGACGCTTGCCGAAGCGCAGGATTTTGCCGGCCGCCGCAAGACGCTTTTCGCGGGCGGCATCGCCAACCCGACCGAAGACCGTGCTGCAGAGCACAGCGCCGAGCGCGGCGAAGGGGCGCCCGAGTCCGTCCATGTCGCGCAGGCATTGCATCAGCGGATGCGGATGCTGATCGACGCGATCGAGGCCGATGCGTTCGGCGAAATCCGCCATTTGCTCCACATCGGCATCGGCGGCTCGGCGCTTGGCCCCGACCTGTTGATAGATGCGCTGGGGCGGCATGGCTCGCGCTACGACGTCGCCATCGTCTCGAATGTCGATGGGGCCGCGCTCGCCGAAGTCTTCGCCAAATTCGATCCAGCCTATACGCTTGTCGCGGTCGCGTCGAAGACCTTCACGACGACCGAGACGCTGCTCAACGCGGCCTCGGCGCTTCAATGGCTGGAGGAAGCGGGCGTCGATGATCCGGTCGGCCGTTTCATTGCGCTGACCGCCAATCCCGAACGCGCGGTCGAATGGGGTATCGACGAAACGCGCATCCTGCCGTTCAGCGAAACCGTCGGCGGGCGCTATTCGCTCTGGTCGTCGATCGGCTTTCCGGCGGCGCTGGCGCTCGGCTGGGACGCTTTTCAGGACATGCTCGAAGGCGCGGCGGAGATGGACCGCCATTTCCGGCTCGCCGACGGCGCCGACAATATCTGCCTGCTCGCCGCTTTCGCCGACCAGATTTACGCCAACCGGCTGGGCTGCCAGACCCGCGCAGTTTTTGCCTATGACGAACGGTTGCGGCTGTTGCCCGCCTATCTGCAACAGCTCGAAATGGAATCGAACGGCAAGCGCGTGACGCTCGACGGCGCGCCGCTCGCACAGCAGAGCGCGCCGATCACCTGGGGCGGCGTCGGCACCGACGCCCAGCACGCGGTATTCCAGCTTCTGCATCAGGGCACGCATCTGGCCCCGGTTGAATTCGTCGTCGCGCGCGAGCCCGATCATATCCTTGACGATGCCCACCACGAGACGCTGGTCGCGAACTGCATCGCGCAGGGCGCGGCGTTGATGACCGGCCGTGCGAGCGAGGACGGCGCGCGCGCCTATCCCGGCAACCGTCCATCGACGACGATCCTGCTCGAACAGGTGACGCCGCATAGTCTGGGTGCGCTGATTGCCTTCTACGAACATCGCGTTTTCGCCAACGCCGTGCTGCTCGGCATCAATCCCTTCGATCAGTTCGGGGTCGAGCTAGGCAAGGAAATGGCGAAGGGCCTTGCCGAAGGAACGGTGCAATTCGATCCGGCCACCGAAGCGCTGATGCAGGCCGCGCTGGGGGACTAGGCGATCAGGCTAATCCAAATATTCGATTGGCAAGACGGCGCGGCGTAACCACATAGGTCCTCGCCGCGAATGTCAGCGACGATTGCCAGGGGTGTTTCATGAGCGATTTCGACTATGACCTGTTTGTCATCGGCGCCGGGTCGGGCGGCGTTCGCGCGAGCCGGGTCGCGGCGTCGCACGGCGCGCGGGTCGCGGTCGCCGAAGAGTATCGCGTTGGCGGCACCTGCGTCATTCGCGGCTGCGTGCCCAAGAAGCTGCTCGTCTACGGCGCGCATTTTGCCGAAGATCTGAAGGACGCGCGGCATTTCGGTTGGGACGTTCCCGATTGCCATTTCGACTGGCAGCGGCTGCGCGACAATGTGCTCGGCGAAGTCACGCGTCTCGAAGGTCTCTACGGTCAGACGCTCGACAATCATAAGGTTACGCTGCTCAAGACGCGCGCGACAATCGTCGGTCCGCAAAAGGTGCGGCTCGCCGATGGGACCGAACTCACCGCCGAACGCATCCTGGTGGCGACCGGCGGCTGGCCGTTCGTTCCCGAATTTCCGGGCAGCGAGCATGCGATCACCTCGAACGAGGTGTTTCATCTCGACAGCCTGCCGAAGCGTGTGGTGATCGCCGGCGGCGGCTATATCGCCAACGAATTTGCGGGTATCTTCAATGAATTCGGCAGCAAGGTGACGATCGTCAACCGCGGCGACGCGATCCTGCGCGGCTATGACGAGCAGATCCGGGACCGCCTGCTCCAGATTTCGATGACCAAGGGGATCGAATTCCGTTTCAATGCGCCGTTCAAATCGATCGAGAAGCAGGACGACGGATCGCTGATGGTCCATCTCGACAATTGCGATCCGATCGCGGCCGATGCCGTGCTCGTCGCGACCGGACGGGTACCGAACACAAAGGGCTTGGGTCTGGAAGCGGCGGGTGTCGAACTCGACAAGGTTGGCGCGGTCAAGGTCGATGACAATAACCAGTCGTCGGTGCCGAGCATCTACGCCGTCGGCGACGTGACCAATCGCATCCAGCTGACGCCGGTGGCGATCCGCGAGGGGCAGGCGTTCGCCGACAGCGTCTTCGGCGGCAAGCCGACGACCGTCGATTATGCCAATGTCCCGAGCGCGGTGTTCAGCCATCCGCCGATCGGCGCGGTCGGGATGACCGAGGCAGAGGCACGCAACAAGCTGGGCGCTGTGCGCATCTACACCAGCGATTTCCGGGCGATGAAGAATGTCCTTGCCGGCCGCAACGAACGGGCGCTGTACAAGATGGTCGTCAATGCGGCGACCGACCAGGTCGTCGGCCTTCACATGATCGGTCCCGACGCGCCCGAAATTTTGCAGGCCGCCGCCGTCGCCGTGAAGGCGGGGCTGACGAAAGCCGACTTCGACGCCACGGTTGCCCTGCACCCCAGCATGGCCGAGGAACTGGTGCTGCTGAAATAAGCGGCGACCGCGCGGCCTGTCTGCTATTCTTCGCAAATGCGGCGAGGAGAGGTGCAGATGACGCGCAGGATATTGGTAACAGGCGGCAGCGGCTATATCGCCGGCTTCCTGATCCGGCAGTTGATCGACAATGGCTGGACGGTTCACACGACGGTGCGCAGCCTGAAGCGCGAGGCCGAAGTGCGCAGCTCGCTGGCGGTCGACAACGACCGGCTTCGGTTCTTCGCGGCCGATCTGGAGCATGATCTCGGCTGGGCGGAGGCGATCGCCGGATGCAGCCATGTCGCGCATGTCGCTTCGCCCTTTCCGATGGGGGTTCCCCAGCATGCCGATGAACTGGTGGTTCCGGCGCGCGAAGGCGCGTTGCGCGCGCTGCGTTTCGCGAGGGCAGCGGGGGTGCGGCGCTTCGTTCTGACCTCGTCGATGGCGGCGATCGCCTATGGGCATGGCGACGGTGGCGGCATCTACAGCGAAACCGATTGGACGAACCTCGATAATCCGGCGGTCATGCCCTATCCGCGCTCGAAAACCGTCGCCGAGCGCGCGGCGCGCGATTGGGTGGCGGCCGAGGGCGGCGACATGGAATTCGCCTCGGTCAATCCAGCAGCGGTGTTCGGGCCGTTGCTGTCCGACGATCTGTCGACGTCGATCGAGGTCGTGAAACAATTGCTCGAGGGCAAGGTGCCAATGTGTCCCGACGTCGGCTTCGGCATCATCGACGTGCGCGACGTTGCCGACCTTCATTATCGCGCGCTCGCCGCGCCGGGCATCCGGGACGAGCGCTATGTCTGTTCGGGACCGTTCCTGAAGATGATCGACGTCGCCAACATCCTGACCGCGAACCTGGACGAGCAGGCGCGCAAGGTGCCGACGCGGCGGATGCCCGACTGGCTGCTCAAAGGCTTCGCGATCTTCCGCCCCGAACTCAAGCAACTCGTCGCCGAGCTGGGCAATGTTCGCGGCGGCGACAGCCGTCACGCGATGGAGACGCTCGGCTGGACGATGCGGACGCCCGAGGAGGCGGTGCTGGCGACGGCACACAGCCTGATCGAGCGAGGAATCGTGAAGGTGTGAGCGTCTTCGTCATTACTTCGCTCCGCTTGCAATGACATTTTGCTAACCGATGCGGTAGGGCACCACGTCGCGGCGGTCGGGGTCGACCAGAATCGGCCGGTCGCTCGGCGGAAAGGCGCGCTGGTCGCAGTCGTCGCGCGGGCAAATGCGGCACGATGATCCGATACGCGTCGCGGCGTGCGGCGCGGTCACATCGACCCCGTCGGCATAGACGAAATCGGCGGCATATTGCGCCTCGCACCCCAGCGCCACGGCATAGCGGCGCGGCGAGCGCGCATAGCTGCCCGACGGTTTCACGAGCCCCTTCGCCATCGACACATAGCGCAGCCCATCGGGTGTCTCGGCGAGCTGGAACAATATGCGGTCGGGGATCGCCGCCGCCTCGTGGACGATCCACAGTGGGCAGGCGCCGCCGAAGCGCGCGAATTGCAGGCGAGTGGCGCTGTGCCGCTTGGTAATGTTGCCCGCCATGTCGACGCGACAGAAGAACATCGGGATGCCCCGCGCGCCGGGGCGCTGGAGCGTCGAGAGGCGATGGCACGCCTGTTCAAAGCTGACGCCATAGTCGAGCCGCAGCCGGTCGATGTCATGCCGCACCGCGCGGGCGCTGGCGCGAAAGGCGGCATAGGGCATCAAAACCGCGCCCGCGGCATAATTGGCGAGGCCGACGTGGAGCAACTGGCGCGCCGCCGCGGTGCGCAGCGGCGACGCCTCGATCACCGCAGCAATCTCGCGCGCGAGCGCCAGCGCCGCCAGCTGGTGCGCAAGTTGAAAGCGGCGCGTTTCGGCGGGCTGCGACGGATCGATGATCAGGTGGCGCATCGTCGCGTCGAAATCGCGCAGCACCTGGTGCTGGCGATAGACGATCGAAATGCCCAGCGCCTCGCGCAGCCGTCGTTCGATCGTCTCGATCGCGGGCGACGGATCGCGGCCGCGCAGCTGGCCCGCCAGCGTCTCGGCGGCGCGGTCGATGCTATCGACATAATTGCCCGCGTCGTGGAACCAGTCGCGTACCTCCTCCCACGGCAGACGGCTGCCCTCGGCGGTGCCGCCGGTCATCGCTTCGTCGATGATCTGGAGCCGCTGGCCCGCGCGGCGATAGGCGGCGTGGAGCGCGACGAACTGGTCGGCGAGCTGCGGTTGCTGCAGCGCGGCGCGCTCGAGCTGCTCGGGCGCCAGCGGTGCGGCGGCGAACAGCGGATCGGCCGCCGCCTCGCGCAACGCCCCGGCACGGCGGTCACCGGCATCGGCGGCGACCTCCTCCCATTCGAGCGGGAAAAGCCTTTGCAGCCGGTCGAGCAGGGCAGGGGTCAACGGCCTGTCGTCATGCTCGATCTGGCTGAGGTAAGAGGCAGAGATGCCGATCGCTTCGGCGAAATCGGCCTGGCTCACGCCGCGCTCAAGGCGGAGCTGGCGCAGGCGCGTACCGGCAAAGATGCGTTGGCGGGTCATAGGCGCCCCATCTTGTTCCGTTCGTGCTGAGCTTGTCGAAGCACCGGTTTTGCTTCCTCCAAGGCAAGGACGGCCCTTCGACAGGCTCAGGGCGAACGGAAGCTGGTAATTCTACTTTGCAAACTATCACTTTGCAACTTTGCAAATTCGCATTTGCATAGCGGGCGCCGTGGGCGCAGATGGCAGGCCTCAGAAAACCGGAGAAGCCGAGTGTCCGCCAATATTGCCGAAATGGAACGTCGCCGCGCCGCTGCCGCTTTGGGAGGCGGGCAGAAGCGCATCGATGCGCAGCATGCCAAGGGCAAGCTGACCGCGCGTGAGCGGTTGCTGGTACTGCTCGACGAAGACTCGTTCGAGGAACTCGATACCTATGTCGAGCATGACTGCGTCGATTTCGGCATGCAGGATCAGAAGATTCCGGGCGACGGCGTTGTTACCGGATCGGGAACGATCAACGGCCGCCTCGTCTATGTCTTCAGCCAGGATTTCACCGTCTTCGGCGGCTCGCTGTCCAAGCGTCACGCCGAAAAAATCTGCAAGGTGATGGAAAAGGCGATGCTGGTCGGTGCGCCGGTCATCGGCCTCAATGACAGCGGCGGCGCGCGTATCCAGGAGGGCGTCGCCAGCCTCGGGGGCTATGCCGACGTGTTCCAGAAAAATGTGCTGGCGTCGGGCGTCGTGCCGCAGATCAGCCTGATCATGGGACCATGCGCGGGCGGCGCAGTGTACAGCCCGGCGATGACCGACTTCATCTTCATGGTGAAGGATAGTAGCTACATGTTCGTCACCGGACCTGATGTGGTGAAGACGGTGACCAACGAAGTGGTGACGCAAGAAGAGCTCGGCGGCGCGATCACCCACACGACGAAAAGCTCGGTCGCCGATCTGGCGTTCGAGAACGACATCGAGGCGCTGCTCGCGGCGCGCGACTTCTTCGATTATCTGCCCGAAAACAACCGCAGCGGCGTGCCGGTGCGCCCGACGAGCGATCCCTACGATCGCGCCGAAATGAGCCTCGACACGCTGATCCCGCCCAATGCGAACCAGCCCTATGACATGCACGAACTGATCCGAAAGACAGTCGACGAGGGCGATTTCTTCGAGGTGCAGCCCGCGCACGCCGCGAACATCATCTGCGGCTTCGGTCGCATCGAGGGTCGCACGATCGGCATCGTCGCGAACCAGCCGCTGGTGCTTGCGGGCGTGCTCGACATCAATTCGTCGAAGAAGGCGGCGCGTTTCGTCCGTTTCTGCGACGCGTTCGAAATTCCGATCGTTACCTTCGTCGACGTCCCGGGCTTCCTGCCCGGTACCGCGCAGGAATATAATGGCATCATCAAGCACGGCGCGAAGCTTCTCTTCGCCTATGCCGAGGCGACGGTGCCCAAGATCACGGTCATCACACGCAAGGCCTATGGCGGTGCGTACGACGTGATGGCGTCGAAGCATCTGCGCGGCGATTTGAACTATGCCTGGCCGACTGCCGAGATCGCGGTGATGGGCGCGAAGGGCGCGGTCGAGATCATCTTCCGCAGCGACATCGGCGACCCCGAAAAGATCGCCGAACGCACGAAGGAATATGAGGACCGCTTCGCCAATCCGTTTGTCGCGGCGCAGCGCGGCTATATCGACGAGGTGATCTATCCGCACTCGACGCGCAAGCGGATTGCGCTGGGGTTAAGGAAGCTGCGAAACAAGCAGCTCGAAAATCCGTGGAAGAAGCATGACAATATTCCGCTGTAGGGAATGCTGCGATGAACACCGCGCTTTGGATCCTCGTCGTCGGCTTCCTGCTGGTGGATGGCTGGCTCAACTTCAATGAGAGACCTTCTCTCGCGACCGCGCTGTTTTCGGGAAAGCCCGCAGCGGCTCGGCGTTACGGCGGATTGACGGTTTATGGTCTCGTTATCGCCGCTCTGATTTATCTTGGATGGAGTTCCCGATGAAACTCGGCCGCCTCAACCATATCGGCGTCGCGACGCCGTCGATCGCCGACAGCATCGTCTTTTATCGCGACGTGATGGGCGCGACGAATATCCATGAGCCGTTCGACCTGCCCGATCAGGGCGTCAAAGTGTGCTTCGTCGATACGCCCGGCGCGGGCGGGGCGCTCGACGGGACCCAGATCGAACTGATCGAGCCGCTGCCGGGCAATACCTCGATCGCGGGGTTCCTCGAAAAGAACCCGGCGGGCGGGCAGCATCACATGTGCTACGAAGTCCCCGACATTCACGCCGCCAAGGCCGAATTCGAGGCGATGGGCAAGCGCGTGCTGGGCGAGCCGCGGATTGGCGCGCACGGGACGTTGATCTTCTTCCTGCACCCCAAGGACATGGGCGGCGTGCTGACCGAGATCATGGAGACGCCGAAGGGGGCGCACTGACCCATTTTTCCTCGTCACCCCGGACTTGATCCGGGGTCGATTCTTGCGTCGCTGCGAGGAACGGATGCCGGATCAAGTCCGGCATGACGAAAAGAGAGTAGAGATACGCATATGACCGACAAACCGACCCTCGACCAATGGGCCGCCGCCGCCGACAAGGAAGTAAAGGGTAAAGACCTCATCTGGCACACGCCGGAGGGGATCGATGTCAAGCCGCTCTACACGGCCGAGGACGTCCAGACCGATCCCGGCCTGCCCGGTTTCGCGCCCTTCACGCGCGGCGTGCGGGCGTCGATGTATGCGGGGCGGCCGTGGACGATCCGGCAATATGCGGGCTTCTCGACCGCCGAGGAATCGAACGCCTTCTATCGCCGCAACCTCGCCGCGGGGCAGAAGGGTCTCAGCGTCGCCTTCGACCTTGCGACGCACCGAGGCTATGACAGCGACCATCCGCGCGTCGTCGGTGACGTCGGCAAGGCGGGGGTGGCGATCGACAGCGTCGAGGATATGAAGATCCTTTTCGACGGCATCCCGCTCGACCAGATGTCCGTCAGCATGACGATGAACGGCGCGGTCATCCCGATCCTTGCCTTTTTCATCGTCGCGGGCGAGGAGCAGGGGGTCGAGCGCAAGCTGCTCGACGGGACCATCCAGAACGACATCCTCAAGGAGTTCATGGTCCGCAATACCTATATCTATCCGCCCGAACCCTCGATGCGGATCATCAGCGACATCTTCGGCTACACGTCGCGAGAAATGCCCAAGTTCAACAGCATCTCGATCTCCGGTTATCATATGCAGGAGGCGGGGGCGACGCAGGTGCAGGAACTGGCCTTCACCATCGCCGACGGCATCGAATATGTTAAATATGGCGTGGCGAGCGGCCTCGACATCGACAAGTTTGCCGGTCGCCTGTCCTTCTTCTTCGCGATCGGCATGAATTTCTTCATGGAGATCGCCAAGCTGCGCGCCGCGCGCGTGCTGTGGCACCGCGCGATGACGAAGCTGGGCGCGAAGGACGAGCGCAGCAAGATGCTGCGCACCCATTGCCAGACGTCGGGGGTCAGCCTGACCGAGCAAGACCCCTACAACAATGTCATGCGCACGACGATCGAGGCGATGGCGGCGATGCTGGGCGGCACCCAGTCGCTGCACACCAATGCGCTCGACGAGGCGATCGCGCTGCCCACCGACTTTTCGGCCCGCATCGCGCGCAACACCCAAATCGTGATCCAGGAAGAAACGGGCATGTGCAACGTCGTCGATCCGCTCGGCGGCAGCTATTATATCGAGGCGCTGACGCAGCAGCTCGTCGACAAGGCGCAGGAGATTATCGACCGGGTCGAAAGCGAAGGCGGCATGGCCAAGGCGGTCGCCGCCGGCTGGCCCAAGGCGATGATCGAGGAAGCCGCCGCCGCCCGACAGGCGAGGGTGGACCGCGGCGACGATGTCATCGTCGGGGTGAACAAATATCGCCTGAAGGACGAGGATCTGCTCGAAACGCTCGAGGTCGACAACACCAAGGTCCGCGAGGCGCAGGTCGCACGGATCAACCGCGTCAAGGCGAGCCGCGACGAGGTCGCTTGCCAGGCCGCGCTCACCGCGCTGCGCCGCGCGGCGGCGGCTCCGCAGTCGATCGAGACCAATCTGCTCGCGCACGCGGTCGATGCGGCGCGCGCGCGCGCGACGCTGGGCGAAATTTCGGACGCGATGGAGGTCAGCTTCGGGCGCTACGGCACGGTGCCGAAGCCGGTGAAAGGCGTCTATGCCGCGCCCTATCAGGGCGACAACCGCTGGGCGCAGGTCGTCGACGGGGTGAAGGCGGTCGAACGCCGTCTGGGCCGCGCGCCCAAGCTGCTCGTCGCCAAGATGGGGCAGGACGGACACGACCGCGGCGCCAATGTCATCGCCTCGGCGTTCAGCGACATGGGCTTCGACGTGGTGTCGGGCCCCTTGTTCCAGACGCCCGAGGAAACGGTCGTGCTCGCGCTCGAAAGCGGGGTCGATGCGGTCGGCGCGTCGAGCCTTGCCGCCGGGCACAAGACGCTGATCCCCGAACTCATCAAGGGGCTGCGCGAGGCGGGGCGCGGCGATATCAAGGTGATCGCGGGCGGCGTCATTCCGCCGCAGGACTACGACTATCTGCGCGACGCGGGCGTGCAGGGCATCTATGGCCCGGGTAGCAATGTGGTGGAATGCGCCGCCGACGTCCTGCGCCTGCTCGGCCACAATATGCCCCCGCTGGAGGATGCTGCATGAGCAACCATAAACCCGAAACGCTGAGCGTTCACGCCGGCACCGCGCCCGATCCGACGACCAAGGCGCGGATCACGCCGATCTACCAGACCGCATCCTATGTGTTCGACGATGTCGATCATGCGTCGCGATTGTTCAACCTGCAGGAATTCGGGAATATCTACACCCGGATCATGAACCCGACGAACGGCGCGCTCGAAGGCAAGATCGCGGCGCTGGAGGGCGGGCAGGCGGCGCTCGCGGTGGCGTCGGGCCATGCTGCGCAGTTTCTGGCCTTCCATACGATCATGGAGCCGGGGTGTGAGATCGTTGCGGCGAAAAAGCTCTATGGCGGCTCCCTCAACCAGCTGGGGCAGAGCTTTCGCAAGATGGCGTGGACGACGCATTTCGTCGATGCCGACGATCCGGCGAATGTTGCGGCCGCGATCAACGACAGGACGCGCGCGGTCTTCATCGAAAGCCTCGCCAATCCGGGCGGGGTCGTGCAGGATATCGCGGCGATTGCAAAGGTCGCCCACGATGCCGGCGTACCGCTGATCGTCGACAACACGATGGCGACCCCGATGCTCTGCCGCCCGATCGAGCATGGCGCCGACATCGTCGTCCATTCGGCGACCAAATTCCTGAACGGTCATGGCAATGCGATCGGCGGCCTGATCGTCGATGCCGGGACGTTCGACTGGTCAAAGGGCGGCAAATATCCCGCGCTGAGCGAACCCAATGCCTCCTATCACGGGCTGACCTTCACCGAGGCGTTCGGGCCGCTCGCCTTCATCCTCGCCGCGCGGACGCTCGGCCTGCGCGACCTTGGCCCCGCGCTCGCGCCGATGAACGCCTTTCTTGCGCTCACCGGCATGGAGACGCTCGCGCTGCGCATGGACCGGCATTGCAGCAACGCGCTCGCGCTCGCCAAATGGTTGCAGGATCATCCGGCAGTGAGCTGGGTCTCCTATGCCGGGCTGCGGGGCAGCCCCTATCACGACCTCGCGCACAAATATCTCGGCGGGCGCGGCGGCGCCGTGTTCACCTTCGGCCTCCAGGGCGGCTACGATGCTGGCGTCAAGCTCGTCTCCGCGGTCAAGCTGTTCAGCCATCTCGCCAATCTGGGCGACACCCGCTCGCTGATCATCCATCCGGCATCGACGACGCACAGCCAGCTTTCGGAGGCCGAACTGGTCGAAGCGGGCGCCGGGCCCGACGTCGTCCGCGTGTCGGTGGGGATCGAACATATCGACGACATCATCGCTGACCTGGCACAGGCATTGGAGACCGAAGCGTGACCGAAACCCGTACCGACTGGACGCGCGAGGAAATCGCCGCACTGTTCGACCTGCCGTTCGACGAATTGATGTGGGAGGCGCAGGGCGTCCATCGCCGCCATCACGCGCGCGGCGAGGTGCAGCTTTGCACGCTCTTGAGCATCAAGACCGGCGGCTGCGTCGAGGATTGCGGCTATTGCTCGCAATCAAAACATGCCGACAGCGGGCTCAAGGCCACCAAGCTGATGGATGTGCGCGCGGTGCTGCAAGCTGCGGCGCAGGCGAAGGATGCCGGGTCGAAGCGCTTCTGCATGGGCGCCGCCTGGCGCAACCCCAAGGACCGCGACATGGCGAGCATCGTCGAGATGGTCGAGGGCGTGCGCGCGATGGGCATGGAAACCTGCATGACCCTGGGCATGCTGACCAAGGAACAGGCGCAGACGCTCGCGGTCGCGGGGCTCGACTATTACAACCACAATATCGACACGAGCCCGGAGAATTACGAGAATATCATCTCCACGCGGACCTTTCAGGACCGGCTCGACACGCTGGAGGAAGTCCGCAATGCCGGGATCAACGTCTGCTCGGGCGGGATTGTCGGGCTGGGCGAGACGCGCGCCGACCGCGTCGGTTTCATCCACGCGCTCGCAACGCTCGAACGCCATCCCGAAAGCGTGCCGGTCAACGCGCTGGTGCCGGTGAAGGGCACCGTGCTCGGCGACATGCTCGAGGGCACCCCGCTCGCGAAGATTGACGATATCGAATTCGTCCGCACGATCGCGGTCGCGCGTATCACGATGCCGAAATCGATGGTCCGCCTGTCGGCGGGACGCGAGAGCATGTCGGAGGCGACGCAGGCGCTCTGCTTCATGGCGGGCGCGAACAGCATCTTCACCGGCGACAAGCTGCTGACGACCGCGAACGCGGGCGACAATGCCGACGCGGCGCTCTTCGCAAAGCTGGGGCTGCGGCCGATGGAAAGCGAAGAGCCGATGCGCCAAGGGATGCTGACGGAGGCCGCGGAGTGATCCTCGCCCTTTTCTATTTGGCGGTAGCAGTCGCGGAGGATCCTCCCGTCGATTGCGACAATCAACGATATCAGGTCGAGATGAACCATTGTGCCGGAAAGGCCTATGAGGTCGCCGATGCTACGCTCAATGCGCAGTGGAAGCTGACCGTGGCCGAGATGCGAACGCGCGACAAGATGATCGATCGCCGCTATGACAGCCAACCGAAGCATTATGACACGCTGCTCGCCGCGCAGCGCGCGTGGCTGACCTATCGCGATCAGCAGTGCCTCTCCGAAAGCTTCGCCGCGCGCGGCGGTAGCATGGCACCGATGCTCCACAGCGGATGCATGGAACGATTGACCAAGGCGCGGACCGCCGAACTCAAGGCACTTGTCGAGGAATATTGATGTTCAAGAAAATCCTGATCGCCAATCGCGGCGAAATTGCCTGCCGCGTCATCAAGACCGCGCGGCGCATGGGCATATCGACGGTCGCCGTCTATTCGGACGCCGACGCGCGCGCGCCCTTCGTGCAGATGGCCGACGAGGCGGTGCATATCGGGCCGTCGCCTGCGTCCGAATCCTATCTGATCGCCGACAAGATCATCGCCGCATGCAAGGCGACCGGCGCCGAGGCGGTGCATCCGGGCTACGGCTTCCTGTCGGAACGCACCAGCTTCGCCGAGGCGCTGGCCAAGGAAAATATCGCCTTCATCGGCCCGCCGGTGAACGCGATCGCGGCGATGGGCGACAAGATCGAGTCGAAGAAGCTTGCAAAGGAAGCGGGCGTCAACGTCGTCCCCGGCTTTGTTGGTGAAATCCGCGACACCGAACATGCCGTCGAGATCAGTAACGAGATCGGCTATCCGGTGATGATGAAGGCCAGCGCCGGCGGCGGCGGCAAGGGCATGCGCCTCGCCTATGACGAAAAGGACGTCCGCGAAGGCTTCGAGAGCGTCAAGCGTGAGGGGCTGAACAGCTTCGGCGACGACCGCGTGTTTATCGAGAAATTCATCCTCAATCCGCGCCATATCGAAATCCAGATTCTCGGCGATCAGCACGGCAACATCCTCTACCTCAACGAGCGCGAATGCAGCATCCAGCGCCGCCACCAGAAGGTCGTCGAGGAAGCGCCGTCGCCCTTCGTCACCGAAAAGATGCGCAAGGCAATGGGCGAGCAGTGCGTCGCGCTGTCGAAGGCGGTGGGCTATTACAGCGCGGGGACGGTCGAACTGATCGTGTCGGGCGCCGACCCGACGGGCGAGAGCTTCTACTTCCTGGAAATGAACACCCGGCTTCAGGTCGAGCATCCCGTGACCGAAGCGATTACCGGCATCGATCTGGTCGAACAGATGATCCGCGTCGCGGCGGGCGAGAAGCTCGAAATGACGCAGGACGACATCAAGATCGACGGCTGGGCGATCGAGAACCGGGTTTATGCCGAAGATCCCTATCGCGGTTTCCTGCCCTCGACCGGGCGCCTGACGCGCTATAAACCGCCGGTGCCTGGCTGGACCGACGATGGCGAGGAAAACGGCCGCCGGGGTGTCGACGGCGTGCGCGTCGACGACGGCGTTTACGATGGCGGCGAAGTGTCGATTTTCTACGACCCGATGATCGCCAAGCTGATCACCTGGGGCGAGACGCGCGACGAGGCAGCCGATCTGCAGGTCGCGGCGCTCGACCGCTTCGAGCTCGAGGGGCTTGGCCACAATATCGATTTTGTCTCGGCAATCATGCAGCATCCGCGCTTCCGCTCGGGCGAGCTGACCACGGGCTTCATTGCCGAGGAATATCCCGAGGGCTTCCACGGCGCGCCGACCGACGAAGCGGTGACCCGCGCGCTCGCGGCGATCGCGGGCTTCATGGCGAGCGCCGAGGCCGATCGCGCGCGGCGCACCGACGGTCAGCTCGGCGACCGGCTCGACCCGCCCGCGAAATGGCAGGTGACGATCGACGGCACGAGCCACAAGGTCAAACTCGGCCACAAGCATATCAAGGTCGACGGTGACAAGATCGACATCGCGCTCGAATATACGCCAGGCGACCGGTTGGTGATTGCCGAGATCGGAGACGGCGAACTGGCGGTGAAGGTCGCGAAGACGCGTACGGGCTGGCGCATGACGACGCGCGGCGCAATACACGACGTGCGCGTGCTGCCTTGGCACGTCGCGCCGCTGGCGAGCCACATGATCGAAAAGATCCCGCCCGATCTGTCGAAATTCCTCATCTGCCCGATGCCCGGCCTGCTCGTCGCGCTGCATGTCGGCGAAGGGGACAAAGTCGAGGCGGGTCAGCCGCTGGCGACCGTCGAGGCGATGAAGATGGAGAATATCTTGCGCGCCGAAAAATCGGGTGTCGTGAAGACGGTCAACGCAGCGCAAGGCGATAGCCTGGCGGTCGATGCGGTGATTTTGGAGATGGAATAATCCACTTTCGTCATTCCCGCGCAGGCGGGAATCCAGCTAAGGCAGTGAGGAAGCTGGATTCCCGCCTGGGGGGGAATGACGGAGAGTTGGAATGCACCTGAATCACGACGCCGCAGCCCCCGCTGCGGAGCCCATCGCCTTCGACGATTTCCTGCGCGTCGATATCCGCGTCGGCACGATCGTCGCGGCCGAGCCTTTTCCCGAAGCGCGCAAGCCGGCGTTCAAGCTGAAGATCGATTTTGGCCCCGCGATCGGCGTCAAGAAGAGCAGCGCGCAGATCGTCGCGCGCTACGCGCTCGAGGATTTGCCGGGTCGGCAGGTTGCGGCGGTCGTCAACTTTCCTCCGCGCCAGATCGGCAAGTTCATGTCCGAAGTGCTGACGCTGGGTTTCGCCGACGCGGCGGGCGAGGTGATCCTCTTTGCTCCCGATCGTGTGGTACCCGATGGAGCTCGGCTGTTCTGAATGAGCTTAACACAATATGTTCAATCAAGATCGTATCCATGGCGGGCGACCAGAGGCGCAATAATCGGCATCGCAGCACTTAGATGATGTCCATAGTTTCGCCAGCGAAACACCGCATCTTTGCTAACCGGGCCGCGCGCGCGCGCATAGCTGGGCGTTGCGGGCGTTGCGGGCGTTGAAGTAACTTCGACGGAATTGGCCGCGGGAAAGCTGAGGCCGGTTGCAACTCTGAGCCGCTCTCCGGCCGTTACTGGATCGGCGACCAGTTGCTCATATGACTGACGATACAGCAGGCACCCGGCAGCTTCCCAATGTGCGGTAAGTCTATCGATAGCCGCGAGATGATGTGCTGCATTGAGCGGGTTGAGTGCGCAATTATATCCCTGCGTCAGATGATGCGACATCATTGAAACGACAACGTCGAGGGGATGGCGAGTCATCACTATGAACGGCGATTCCGGAAACGCCATCGTGAGAAGAGGCAAAAACTGTTCGTTGAACGGCATTTTATCCACGAAGTGTGGCGCCTGAGCCGTATCTGCGTCGGCGGAGGCTAGTCCTGAATAGAGGTCGCGAAGCGCGACAGCCAAGCGATCTTTCGTAACATTTCCGAGCGACGCCAAGCCATCGGGATAGCTGCCGAACTGCGTAGAAATATGTTGAACGAGATGGAACGCGAAGGGAAGTTCGCCACGCGCACTGACCATTTGATCAGCGCTTATCAGCTGTTCGAAAAGCGTCGTGCCCGACCGCGGCGGCCCCGTGACGAAGATCGGCTGAGGCAAGCGATCATTCTTCGGTGCGCGGGGCAATGCATTGATAAAGTCTGCTGAAAATATATCGATGACTCGATCGTGATGTGCCGTCAGGCGAGCAGCAGGATATGATAACTTCTCTGAGGCCGCGATCTCCGCTTTGCCGGCGACAAAATCTCCCCACGCATCGTCGTAACGGCCCGCGCGATCCCGCAGTCGACCGCGTGCCAACCTGTCGGATCCGGAAATCGAACTTGCTCGGTCGAGTATGTCGAGCGCCGTTTCCCATTCGTCCGTGCGCATCTTCAGAATCGCAGTCCTAACTGAGATATCCTGCCCCAATTGCGCTGCGAGTTTGTCGGCCCTCTCCAAAATTGCACGGAGATCGTCGAATCGATCAAGCCTTTCGAATACCCAACCTAAGCGGAGCAATACCCCAAGCGGGTCGCTGCTCCCGTCTATGCTTGCCGTTAACTGCATCGCCGCCAGTTCGTATTGCCCGGCGCGGGCAAGTGCAGCGCCGCGCGCAGATCTGGGTGAGGTTCTTCACCTGGCGGCGTGCCCCGGTCAAGGTGATACAGGGCCAACGCCGTTTCGCCACGACGCGCTGCGAATTGTCCGAGCAATGCGTGTGCTTCATACGCATTGTTCGAGGTTGCCAGAATATCTCGTGCCTGAAGTTCCGCCTCCGCAAAACGGCCTTGAGAGAGCAGCGTCCGCATGCGTGTGAGGTTGGTCGACGACATGCCGGGCTCAACTCACATGCTTAACGGGTCCACCCATCAGCCTTTTCGCGAGGAACAGCTTGAAGAGGATAAACGCGACCAGCCCGACCGCGGCGGTTGCGACGTGGAACAGCCAGAAACTGGTCGTCGGCATCGACGAATACCACGTGCCCACCTCGCCGACGATCTTGTTCGCGCCGAAGAAAGCGAGGTAATAAATGCCGACGATCGTCGCGTTGAGTGCCTTCGGTGCCAGCTTGGTGAACAGCGCGAGGCTGACGGGCAGGATATGCGCAAAGCCGACGCTGTTGAGCAGATGGAACATCACGGGCCAGAACAGCCCGATCTTGCCGTCACCCTGCGTCGCCGCCGCCATGACGAGGCAGAGTCCGCCGGCGATGGTGAAGACGCTGCCGATGATCATCTTGCCCAACTCGTCGGGTTCGCGGTGGCGCTTGCCGTACCAGACATAGAAGGCGGCGACCGCGGCGAGCATCGAGAAGCTCGCCGCCGCGTCGATGGTGATCATCCAGCTCGTCGGCAGCGTCTCACCAAAGAAGGTGAGCTGGAAATGCTGATCGGCCCAGACCAGATAGGCGTTGAAGATTTCCTGATTGGTGAGCAGCGCGACCGCCATCACCGGCACCAGCGTCAGCACCGCGACGACGCGCAGCCAGTCCTGCCGCGACATCGGTTCGCTCGCTTTCGCAGCCGCGCCTTTCGCAGGCCGATTGTCGGCGGGCAGCCATGGTCCCGCCATGATATAGAGGATCAGGCCGATAACCATCACCACGCCCGCGGTGCCGAACCCCCAATGCCAGCCGACCTTTTCGCCCAGCGTACCCGAAATCAGCGGCGCGGCGATGACGCTGACGTTGATCGCGATGTAAAAGATCTGGAACGCCATCGCACGGCGCAGATCGCCGGGCTTGTAAAGTTCGCCGACCTGGCTCGCGATATTGCCCTTGAACAGTCCCACGCCGACGATCAGCGCGAGCAGGGCGAAGAGGAAGGCGCCCTCGAACGCCATCAGGAAATGACCGATCGCCATGATCAGGCCGCCGGCGATCAACGTCGCGCGCCGTCCGAGCCAGCGGTCGGCGATGAAGCCGCCGGCGATCGGAGTCAGATAAACGAGCGAGGTATAATCGCCGAAAATCTTCGACGCGAAGGGTTGGCCGTCGATCCCGCCGTACCAGCCGCGCAACCATTCCAGTCCGAAGACCCCGCTCGCATGTTCGGGCAGCAGCAGATATTTGACCATGTAAAGGACGAGCAAAGTCTGCATCGAATAATAGGAAAAACGCTCGCACCCTTCGACGAAAGCCAGATATCCGAGTCCCTTGGGATGGCCCAGAAAGGCGCGGTCGGCGCGGTCCATGCCCTCTTCGAAATCCGGCGTCGCCTCGGCAATCGTCATATGGTCACTCCCCGAAATTTCGGGCGACCCTAATGTTGCAAATGAAACTTTCCAGACACAATCGACGAACGGCGGCGGGCTCTCCTGCGACCCGGCGCGGTGGAGCGGTCAGCGAATCCGCTGGCCGCCCTTCCATAGCGCGGTGACGCGGCCCTGCACCGGCATGCCGTCGAAGGGCGTGTTGCCCGCCCAGGCGGCCATCCGCTTCGCATCGACCTGCCACGGCGCGCCCTCGTTGATCAGGATCAGGTCGGCATCACTACCCACCGTCAGCGTCCCCGCGTCGAGCCCGAGCAACTTCGCCGGCGTCGCGGCGAGGAGATCGAACAGGCGCGCCGGGGTGACATGACCGTCGCGCACCAGTTGCAGCCCCATCGCGAGCAACGTCTCGGCGCCCGCCATGCCCGGGAGCGCTTCGGCGAAGGGCAGGCGCTTGTCTTCGGGGCCGCGCGGATCGTGGCCCGACGCGAGCACGTCGATCGTGCCGTCGGCGATGGCGGAGAGGCAGGCGTGCCGGTCATCCTCGCTGCGCAGCGGCGGCGACAGGCGGGCAAAGGTGCGGAAATCGCCGATCGCCGTGTCCGACAGGAACAGGTGGGCGGGCGTGATGCTGCAGGTGACGGGCAGGCCTTTCGCCTTGGCGGCGCGGACAATTTCGAGCCCGCGCGCCGTGGTGACCTGGCGGAAGTGGATCGGCGCGCCGGTTTCCTCGACAAGCATGATGTCGCGTGTGATCGCCATCGCCTCTGCGATCGCGGGCGCAGAGGCAAGGCCGAGCCGCGTCGCCATCTCGCCATCGGTCGCAACCGCGCCGGCGGTCAGCCCTTCGTCCTCGGAATGAGCGATAACGGTAAGGCCGAGCGACGCGGCGTAGGACAGAACGCGGCGCATGACGCCGGCATCGGCGATGCGTGCGCGTCCGGTGGCGACCGCGCGCGCGCCCGCCTGCTGCATCAGGCCGATCTCGGCGAGTTCGGCGCCGGCGAGGCCCTTGGTCGCGGCGGCGAGCGGGTGAACCCATAGGTCGGGCTTGCCGCCCTTCGCGGCGCGTTCGACCAGACCCGCGCCGTCGAGCGGGCCGCTGTCGGGCATCAGCGCCGCGCGCGTGATGCCGCCGAAGTGAAAGGCCGGCTTGTCGGTCGCGAAGACGCCGAAATCGATGATGCCGGGGGCGAGCCATTGGCCCTTGGCGTCGATCGTTTCGGTGCCCTCCGGCGTTTCCGACGGGTTCAGCGCCGCGATGCGGCCGCCCGCAACCAGCAGGCTACCCGGTTCGCCGCCGAGCAGGCGCGCATTGGCGATCAGAAGGGGCTTCAGTTCCATCCCGGCACCTCCCGCTTGCGGCGCGTCAATATGTCGAGGCAGGCCATGCGCACCGCTACCCCCATTTCGACCTGTTCGGTAATCGTCGAGCGCGCGGGATCGTCGGCGACATTGCTGTCGATCTCGACCCCGCGGTTCATCGGGCCGGGGTGCATGACGATCGCATCGGGCTTCGCCTTGTCCAGCCGCTGCGGCGTCAGGCCGTAGAGCGCGTGATATTCGCGCGCGCTCGGCAGATAGGCGCCGTCCATGCGTTCGTTCTGCAAACGCAGCATCATTACGACGTCTGCGCCTTTCAGCCCCTCGTCCATGTCGGTGAAGGTCGCGACATGCATCCGTTCCATCGCGGGCGGCGTCAGCGTCGGCGGCGCGACGACGCGCACCTCATTGCCGAGCAGAGTGAGCGCCAGGATGTTCGAACGCGCGACGCGGCTGTGCAATACGTCGCCGCAGATCGCGATCGTCAGCCCTTCGACGCGTCCGAGCCGGCGGCGGATGGTCAGCGCATCGAGCAGCGCCTGCGTCGGATGTTCGTGGCGCCCGTCGCCCGCGTTGAGCACCGGGCAATCGACCTTGTCGGCAATCAGCTGCACCGCGCCCGACGACGCATGGCGGATCACCATCGCGTCGGCGCGCATCGCATTCAGCGTCATCGCCGTGTCGATCAGCGTCTCACCCTTCTTCACGCTCGACTGCGCGGCGTGCATGTTCACGACGTCGGCACCAAGGCGCTTGCCCGCGATCTCGAACGATAGGAGCGTGCGCGTCGAATTTTCGAAAAAGGCGTTGATGATCGTCAGCCCCTTGAGCCGGTCGTCATGCTTCGCCGCGCCGCTGCGATTGAGTTCGACCCACTCTTCGGCGGCATCCAGGATGTAGGAAATCTCCCACGGGGTGAGCTGGGCGATGCCGGTCAGGTGGCGATGGCGAAAGGCATCGCCGCCGGGCGGATAGTCGCTGGCGGGTCGAGGAGTTGCGCTTGTCATTAAAGCCGAGCCTTTAGGTCGCAGCGCGCAAATAGGCAAGCGCCGTAGACAGGGAGGGACCGACTTTGCTTGCCGCTTCGGACAGGAGCGGATCGAAGAGGCCGAGCGCCCACAAGGCCAGGAGCACGAGTTCCATCGCGAACAGAAAATGCATATCGTCGGCGAAAGGCTGTTTGCGCGTCTTGTGGCGAACGAGGCGTGACGCCGCGACGGCCCCGATCGCGCCGCCGATCCTTGCCCAGTCGAGTAGCGTCGCTTCGCGGATGCGCCAAAGCCCTTTGTCGGCGCGCTGCTTGTCGATTACCATCAGCGCAAAAGCGATCAGGTTGGCCGCGACAAGCCAATAGAGAATATAGGCGGTCATTTTCGGCCGTATAACTCCGAAATACCCGCGAAATGTTAAGGTCAGCGCACCAGCGCGTCGATCGCGCCCTGCAGGATGAAGGCGGCGGCCGCGCTGTCGACGCGCTCGGCGCGCTTGGCGCGGCTGACGTCGGCCGCGATCATCGCGCGCTCGACCGCGGCGGTCGACCAGCGCTCGTCCCAGAGCAACAGAGGTAGCGCAAGCGGCGCGAGGTTGCGGGCGAAGGCGCGGGTGCTTTGGGTGCGCGGGCTGTCGCTACCGTCCATATTGAGCGGCAGGCCGACGACGATGCCGACCACCGACTGTGCTGCGACCAGCGCCTTGAGCGCCTCCAGATCGACCGTGAATTTCTTGCGGACGATCGTCTTGTCGGGCGTTGCGAAGCTCCACCCCGCGTCGCACAGCGCAACACCGATCGTCTTGGTCCCGACATCGAGGCCCATCAGGCGGCCGCCGCGGGGCAGGGCGGCAGCAAAATCTGAGGCGGCGGTGGTAATCATCGGGCTGCCCTTAACCCTAAAGCCGCGTCATTGCGAGCGAAGCGAAGCAATGACGATGTTAGGATTTAGAGGTGGGCGTCGTCGCCACAACCGGCGCTGCCGGGGGCGACACCGGCGACGCCTTCCCCTCGAACGCAGCGAGACGCCGCAGCGCATCGGCCCGGACGTTCGCCCAGAACAGGGTGATGTCATAGACATGATAATTGTTGCCGGGCAGCACATAGCCCGCAACGACGAAATGCTGCGCAGCGTCTGCGTCCCCGATCATCAGGAAACCGCGATCGTCGTCGCATTTGGCGCCAACCTTGCCGGTGATGAGCTCGCCCTTGCGGAAGCCATCGGACGGTTTGAGCGTGCCGATGTTCGCCTCCGGTCCTGCGGCGGCATCGGGCGTGCCGGTGAGCGGGTTGGTACAGAGCATGCGCGTGCCGGCGCGCGGCCGCCCGTCGAAGCCGATCGTGCCGTCATAGGCGCCGGTGACCATCGACGTATCGGCGGGCTCGGCAAAGCTTGCCCATGACAGAATACAGCCTTTTTGATCGGGCTTGTCGCAAGCGGGCAGGCCAAGCGCGGCCATATCGGTATCGCGGCTGATGGGCCAGCCGATGACATAGGCGGCCACGATACGCTTCGCGAGCGGCGTGCCCGCGATACGGTTCTTCAGCAGCGTCGTCAGATGCAGCGCGCCCTGGCTATGGCCCGCGAGAATGATCGGCTTGTCCTTGGGGATCGCCGCGAGAAAGGCGTCGAATGCCTGTTCGACGTCGCGGTAGGCGGCGTCGATCGCCTTGCTCGCCGTGACGCGGTCTTCGGCCAGAAACGCGCCGAGCGTCGCCTGGCGATAGCGCGGCGCCCATATGGCGCCCGCATCGCCGAATGCGCTTGCCATGCCGCGCACGAACAGCGTGGCGCGGTAATCGGCGTCGGCATCGCCGAGCGGCGCGTTCCAGCTCGCCTTGCTGTAATAGCTTGTCGGGTGGACGAAAAAGACCGCGGCATCGCCGAGCGGCGCGATCGGTGCCGCTCCCGCTGCTTCGGCCGCCTTTGCGGGCGCAATCAGCGGACGCGCGCTCGGTTCAGGGGCACTTGCCTCGCCTTCGCCGCCTCCGGCCTCCGCTTCGGCGGCGGGCGGACGCCAGGCCGACGGGTCGTCGGGCAGGCCGGGGCGGGCGATCCACATTTTGGGATCGTCATAGGCGTTGGCCGCCACCGCCGCTTGCGGTTTGAATTCGGTGTTCGGAACGAAGGCAACGCGGCCGAACCAGCCGGGATTGAGCTGATAGGCAATGCCGACACCGAGTATCATCAGAATGATCGCGGCGATGAAATAAAGGAATTTGCGGGCCAAGTCGGGGCTCCATGCGGCGGGAGATATGGGTGTGCTATCTGGCTTGCGCGGCGCCATCAAACAAGCCCAGATGTGGGGCATGACCGACAGCATCGCTAGCGGCGCCGCGCCCGATTCGCCCATGCTTTCCACTCGCCTCGACGACAGTGACCCGCCGTGGCCTCAGCGCCCCTGGGTCATGGCGGCGCTTTGCGCGACCGCGGGCCTGCTTTTCCACGCCTGCGTTGACCATGACTATGGCGATCCGCTTGACCGTTGGCGAATGGCGCTCGCGACCTTCGTCGCGGTCGCAACGCTGGTGTTCACGCTCGGCATGGAAATCCGCCGCGTGCATTGGGCCGCGGGCTTCGCGCTCCTGTGGGGCGCGATCATGGCGCTGATCGTGTGGAACGGGGCAGGCTATAATTTCGATGCCTCGCCCTTTGAATGGCCCTTTTGGTCGGGGCTGCTGGCGGTCCTGGTCGCAACGCCGCTCTTTCAGACGCGCCGTGACGTCGCGCCCGACGGACGGTTCTGGAAGCTGTGGCAGATGCCCTACGACAGGCTGCACAGCCACGCCTGGACCGATGCGGTGATCGGGGCGGCATCGCTGGCGTTCGTCGGCCTTTCCTTCCTGCTCACCGTGCTGATCGGCGAAATGTTCCACCTGATCGGCATCGATCTGATCCGCGAACTGCTGCGGGGAGAATGGTTCGGATGGATGCTCGCAGGGGCGGCGTTCGGCGGCGCAGTGGGGCTGCTGCGTGAACGCGACAAGCTCGTCGCGACACTGCAGCGACTGGTGATGATCGTGCTTTCGGTGCTCGCCCCGGTGCTCGCCGCGGCGTTGCTGATCTTTTTGCTGTCGCTTGTCGGGACGGGCCTGCAACCCTTGTGGCGATCGGGTTTTTCGACTGCGGCGCTGATGATGGCGGCGGCTGCCTTTGCCGTGTTGCTCGCGAATGCGGCGATCGGCAATGGCCGCGAAGAGCGTGCGGGCAACCTGCTGCTGCACGTCGCGGCGGCGGCGCTGGTCGCGGTGGTTCTGCCGCTCGCGGTCATTGCCTTTTATTCGATGCACCTGCGCGTGCTCCAATATGGCTGGACGCCCGAGCGGCTGTGGGGCGTGATCGCGGCGGTAATCGCCGTCGCCTATGGCATATCGGGGCTGTGGTCGGTCGTCCGGGGACGGCATGATTTCGACGATCTGTTGCGGCCGCTGCAACAGAAATTGGCGATCGGGCTGGTCCTGCTTGCAGGTTTTCTGGCGCTTCCTATCGTCGATTTCGGCGCGATCGCAACGCGCGATCAGCTTGCACGACTGGAAAGCGGCAAGGTCGGTGCGGACAAGTTCGACTGGGCGGCGCTGGCGTTCGATTTTGGGCCGAGCGGGCGGCAGGCGTTGGCGCGTCTCGCCAAGTCGCCGGACAAGGCACGCGCGAACCGCGCGAAAATCGCCATGAGCGCGAAGAACCGCTGGGACTTGGGCCCCGGCGATGACGGCGATGCGGCGGAAGTCGCCTATCGCGCAACGCCGCTCGCCGACAAGGTTCGCGTCCTGCCGGCCGGGCGGACCCTGATTCCGGATTTCGAAAAAGCGATCGAGGAGCAGCAATGGTGCCGCGATGCACCCTGCATTCTCTACTGGCTGTCGGATCAGCGCGTCGCGGTGATCGGACGGGGGCAGGCGCGGGTGATGATGCTCGAACGCGACGCCAACGGCCGCTGGAGCCCGAACTATGCGTTGGACGACAGCGCATCGCGCGGTGACACGGCGCTGACCGTCGACGATCTGGTAAAGGCGCCGGTCGAGCTGCGCACGGTCCAGCGCCGGCAGCTTTTCGTTGGCGGCAAGGCCGTGGGCGGCAATTTCGAATAGGGGCGTCACTCGATCTAGCCGCGCCGCGGCGGTCAGGATCATAGTTGATGCGGTGCGGCGAGGGTGCTAGCGGCGCTGCTTCTCCCGATAAGGCGACAGACATGGCAATCGATCAAGCAACAGTCCGGAAAATTGCGTCGCTCGCGCGTATCGCCATCACCGATGACGAAGCGGCGGCGATGGAAGGCGAACTCAACGGTATCCTCGGCTGGGTCGAGCAATTGGGCGAGGTCGATGTGACCGGCGTCGAGCCGATGACCGCCGTCATCCCGAACACGCTGCGCCTGCGCGACGATGTGGTTGATGCCGACCCGCTGACCGGCGGGGGCCGCCGCGACGATATTCTTGCCAATGCGCCCGAACCGCAGCACGGCTTCTTTGGCGTGCCGAAGGTGATCGAATGATACGCCTTGCTCTTTTTCCGTTTGCCCTGACCCCGGATCAAGTCCGGGAGACGGGCGGTTCTTCTCTTCACCGTTCGAAAAATGAAGAACGGTGCTTCGACAAGCTCAGCACGAGCGGGTTTGGGAAATGACAGATCTTACGAATCTCACCGTTGCAGAAATTCGCGACGGCCACCGCGCCGGTGATTTTTCGGCCGTCGAAGTGGCCGAGGCGTTCAACGCGAACGTCGCCGCGGCCAAGGCGCTCAATGCCTTCATCGTGGAAACGCCCGACCGCGCGGTCGAGGCCGCCAAAGTGGCGGATGCCGACCGCGCGGCCGGAACGCTGAAGCCGCTGTCGGGCGTGCCGATCGGCATGAAGGATCTGTTCGCGACGAACGGCGTCCAGACGACCGCCGCGAGCCATATGCTCGAAGGCTTTGTGCCGCGCTATGAATCGACCGTCAGCCAGAAATTGTGGGACGCGGGTTGCGGGATGCTCGGCAAGCTCAACCTCGACCAGTTCGCGATGGGCTCGTCGAACGAGACGAGCTATTTCGGCAATGTGATCAGCCCGTGGAAGCGCAACGACGGCGGTAATGCCGCGCTCGCGCCGGGCGGGTCGTCGGGCGGTTCGTCTGCAGCGATAGCGGCGCGGCTCTGCCCTGCGGCGACCGGCACCGACACCGGCGGCTCGATCCGCCAGCCTGCGGCTTTCGTGGGCATTTCGGGCATCAAGCCGACCTATGGCCGCTGCTCGCGCTGGGGCATCGTCGCTTTCGCCAGCTCGCTCGACCAGGCGGGGCCGATGGCGCGCGATGTTCGCGACTGCGCGATCATGCTCGAAAATATGGCGGGCTTCGATCCGAAGGATGCGACCAGCCTCGACCTGCCCGTGCCGAATTGGGAAGCGGCCTTGTCGAGCGATCTCAAAGGCAAAAAGGTCGGTATTCCCAAAGAATATCGCCTTGAGGGCATCGATCCCGAGATCGACGCAATGTGGGACGCCGGCATCGCGATGTTGAAGGATGCGGGGGCCGAGGTCGTCGAGATCAGCCTGCCGCACACCAAATATGCGCTGCCGACCTATTATATCATCGCGCCGGCCGAGGCCTCGTCGAACCTCGCGCGCTATGACGGCGTGCGCTATGGTTTGCGCGATCTGCCGCAGGGTGCGGGCTTGCAGGACATGTACGCCGCGACGCGTGCCGACGGCTTCGGTCCCGAGGTCAAGCGCCGCATCATGATCGGCACCTATGTGCTCTCGGCGGGCTTCTACGACGCCTATTACACGCAGGCGCAAAAGGTGCGGGCGCTGATCTCGCGCGACTTTACCGCGGCGTTCGAGACGTGCGACGTGATCCTCGCGCCGACCGCGCCGTCGGCGGCGTTCGGTTTGGGCGAAAAAACCGCCGATCCGCTGTCGATGTATTTGAACGACGTATTCGCGGTGCCCGCGAGCCTCGCCGGCCTCCCCGCGATGTCGGTCCCCGCGGCGCTGAACCGCGAAGGGCTGCCGCTCGGCTTGCAGATCATCGGCAAGGCGTTCGACGAGCAGGGCGTACTCAACGCCGGGCTGGCGATCGAGGAACGCGCGGGTTTCACCGCGCGGGCGGAGAAGTGGTGGTGATTTAGCGGTGTGCTCCCGCGAAGGCGGGAGCCCAGAGCGGCCTAGCGCTGCCCCGCACTGGATCCCCGCCTTCGCGGGGATACAAGAAGGAACGAAGATGTCTGACTATCGCATCAAGGGCGAAACCGGCGAGTGGGAGGTCGTGATCGGCCTCGAGGTCCATGCGCAGGTCACCTCCAACGCCAAGCTGTTCTCGGGCGCCGCGACGGCCTTCGGGGCCGAACCCAATACGCAGGTGAGCCTTGTCGACGCCGCGATGCCGGGCATGCTGCCGGTGCCGAACCGCGAGTGCATCCGCCAGGCGGTGCGCACCGGCATGGCGATCGATGCGCAGATCAACAAATGGTCGCGCTTCGACCGCAAGAATTATTTCTACGCCGATCTGCCGCAGGGATACCAGATTTCCCAGCTCTATCATCCGCTTGTCGGCGAAGGCTCGCTGCATATCGAGGCCGATGAGAAGGCCGGAATCGCCGCCGACAAGGTGATCGGCATCGAACGCATCCATGTCGAGCAGGATGCCGGCAAGCTGATGCACGACCAGCATCCGACGATGTCGTTCGTCGATTTGAACCGTTCGGGCGTCGCGCTGATGGAAATCGTGTCGAAGCCCGACATGCGCTCGCCCGCCGAGGCCGGGGCCTATGTCCGCAAGCTGCGTGCGATCCTGCGCTATGTCGGGTCGTGCGACGGCAATATGGAAGAAGGCTCGATGCGCGCCGACGTCAACGTCAGCGTCCGCAAGCCCGGCGACGAATTCGGCACGCGCACCGAGACGAAGAATGTGAACTCGGTGCGCTTCGTCATGCAGACGATCGAATATGAAGCAAAGCGCCAGGTCGAGGTGCTGGAGGCCGGCGGCACGGTCGACCAGGAAACGCGCCTCTTCAACCCCGACACGGGAACGACGCGCACGATGCGGTCGAAGGAAGACGCGCACGACTATCGCTATTTCCCCGATCCCGATCTGTTGCCGCTCGAACTCGACGATGACTTCCTCGCCGAGTGCCGCGCCAGCTTGCCCGAACTGCCCGACGCCAAGCGCGCGCGCTACCTGGGGCTGGGCATTTCGGCCTATAATGCCGACGTGTTGACCGCCGAGGTCGAAAACGCGCGCTGGTTCGACGCACTGCTCGAAACCGGCGCCGAGCCCAAGGCGGCGGCGAACTGGGTGACCAGCGAGCTGTTCGGCGCACTAAACCGTCTCGGCAAGGACATCGGCGATTGCCCGGTGACCCCGGCGCAGGCGGGCGAACTGCTCGGCCTGGTTGCCGACGGCACGATTTCGGGCACGATTGCGAAACAGGTCTTCGAAAAGATGCTCGAAACCGGCGACGGCGCAGCCGCGATCGTCGATCGCGAGGGCCTCAAGCAGACGAGCGACACGGGCGCGATCGAGGCCGAAATCGCCAAGGTTCTTGCCGCCAATGCCGACAAGGTCGAGCAGTATAAGGGGGGCAAGGAAGCCCTGTTCGGCTTCTTCGTCGGTCAGACGATGAAGGCGATGCAGGGCAAGGCGAACCCGCAGGTCGTGAACGAGCTGCTGAAAAAGGCGCTTTCCTGAAGGCGCTGGCAATGTTGGTAGGGGAGGGCGGCCAACCTTAGTTGGCGGACGCCTTCCACACCGTCCGGCCTTCCTTCACCGTTTCCAGCACCTTGATGTCCTTGATGGCATCGACCGGCGACGCCAGCGGATTTTTGTCGAGGATCACGAAGTCGGCGAGCAGCCCGGCCTTGATGCGACCCTTGCGATTCTCCTCGAAAACCTGCCACGCGGGAGCGGTCGTGAGCGCCTGCAATCCTTCATAGGCGTCAAGCCGCTGGTCGGCGCCGGCGACGACGCCGGTGGGGGAGACGCGCGCCATCGACGTCCAGAGCATGAAACGCGTGTCGAGCGGCGTAACGCTGAAATCGCTGTGGTTCGACGCGATGAGGCCGGCTTCGCGCGCGGCACGGAAGGGGCTGATGAAATCGACCACCTCCTTCGGGAAATTGCTGCGGTGGACGTCACCCCAATACCAGGTGTGGTTTGAGAAATAGGCCGGGCCGACACCGATGCGGGCATAGGCGGGCAATTGGTCAGGGCGCTGGAACTGCGAGTGAATGACAATCGGGCGGCGATCGTCGGCGGCCTTGATCCCCAGTGCATCGAAGCCCTTGATCGCCATGTCGATCGCGGCGTCGCCATTGGCGTGGACGAATATCTGCCAGCCGCGGTCGTAGACCTTGCGGGCCAGCGTGTCGAACTCTTCCTGGCTGACGATCGGCTGCCCGTGCCACGGGTGGTCGCCGCTCGGGCTGCCGCGTTCGTAATCGCGCGTGAAATAGGCGGTGCGTGCCTGCGGGCTGCCGTCAAGGATGAACTTGACCCCCTCGATCTTCACATGGCCTTGGTAGGTGCGGGAGCGGATGTCAGGGTTCGCGAGCAACGCGTCGAGTCCGGTATAGATGGGCAGCAGCGCCAGATCGATCTTAAGCCGCGCGCGGGCCGCATCGCTGGTGAAAAAGCCCAGGTCGGCGGGCGAGGTCGCGCCGTCCTGCGCATGGGTGTAGCCTTCGGCGAAATAGCGCGCCTGCGCCGCATCGAGCATCGCGAGCTTCTGCTCCGCCGTCGGCTGCGGCATCGCGGGCAGCATCTGGTACATCGCCTTTTCGAGCAGCACGCCGTTCAGCCGTCCGGCGTCGTCGCGCAACATCAGCCCGCCCGGCGGCGGCTGGCTCGCGTCCGACAGCCCCGCTGCGGCGAGTGCTGCGCTGTTCGCGACGAGCCCGTGGAGCGAGATGTGCAGCACGACGATCTTGTGATCGGGCGATACCGCGTCGAGCTCGGCGCGGGTGATATGACGCCGCTCTTTCAGCGCTTCGTCATTATATTGCCACACGACCACCCAGCCGCCCTTTGGAATGGCGCGCCGCGCTATGAAATCGCGGACCACGCCTTGCAGGCTGGCGATGTCGGTCACGGGGGGTAGCGATTTGTCCCACAGGTCGAGCCCGCCCGACATCTGGAGCGCGACGGCGAAATGCGAATGGGCATCGACGAAGCCCGGCAGCATCGTTGCACCGGCGAGATCGTGGATCACGGCGTCCTTGCCGGCGGCGCGGCGCGCGCCCTTTTCATCGCCGACGAAAATTATCTTGCCGTCGCTGGCGACGACGGCCTTGGCCAGATGCGGCGTGTCGCCGTCCATCGTGACAATCGGTCCGCCGCGATAGATGGTCGGACGATCCTGCGCGCCAGCGGACTGCGCGGTCAGCGCGGCGAAAAGCGCGAACGCCCCAATGGTCTTTTTCATAGCCCTCTCTCCCGCGGCCTTCTTGGCGGCGGGGAAGGGGAACGGTCAAGCGCTTAGCAAACTAAATGTGCTGCGGCGGCGCTTCATCGGGGCCGCGGCCGGGCTCGTCGATATCGCCGCCGCCGGGGCTTCCGGGTATTTCCTGCGGCTGCCCCGCGGGGTCTTCGTGTGGCGTGGGTTGCGCCGGTCTTTCGGGCGGCGACTGCGGCTCGATGATATCGGGCTTGGGCTTGGGAAGGGGGTCAGGCAGGCTGTTGGTGCCGCTGGTCATGATCGTCTCCTTGGACTCCAACAACCTATAGCCGCGTTCATCGTTCCGCTCACGGAATATCGCGGCTTTCCGCCCTTGCCCTCGGCCACGCGTCTGCTATAGCCCCGCCCGGCCCGCACGGGCGTGCGCGGCACAGCGCATGGATTCGTGCACCCGGCCGACAGCTCATGCGGGCGTGGCGGAATTGGTAGACGCGCTGGTTTTAGGTACCAGTATCGCAAGATGTGGGGGTTCGAGTCCCTTCGCCCGCACCACTTCCGTAAGAGCGAGGTCGGATAGAAGAACCCAGCTTTCGGGCCGGGTTTGCGATACGAGATTTTGAGCAAGGATAAGACCAAGGCAATGAAGACCGTCGAAACGCTGAACGAAGGCCTGAAGCGCGAATATCGCCTGACCATCACCGCGAAGGACATCGACGCGCGCGTCGATGACGAAGTCAAGGCGATCGCGCCGACCGTGCGCATGCCCGGCTTCCGCCCCGGCAAGGTGCCGCCGAACCTGATCCGCAAGATGCACGGCGAAGCGCTGTCGGCCGACGCGCTGAACAAGGCGATCGATGCCGGCGTGCGCGATCTGATGACGAAGGAAAAGCTTCGTCCGGCGCTGCAGCCCGCCGTCAGCCTGGACGACGGCTATGAACGCGGCAAGGACGCCGAGTTGACGGTCGCGCTCGAAGTGCTGCCCGAAATCGAGGCGCCGTCGATCGACGGGCTGAAGCTCGAGCGCCTGACCGTCGCGGCCGACGATGCGGCCGTGATGGCCAAGATCGAGGAATTCGCCGCGCAGATGAAGCGCTTCGAAGAGGCGCCCAAGACCAAGAAAGCCGCGACCGGCGATCAGGTCATCATCGACTTCGCCGGCAGCGTCGATGGCGTCGCCTTCGATGGCGGCACGGGCGAAGACATGGCGGTCGAAATCGGTTCGGGCCAGCTCATCCCCGGTTTCGAGGATCAGCTCGTCGGCGTGAAGGTCGGTGACGAAAAGACCGTGAAGGTCAGCTTCCCCGACGAATATCCGGTCGAAAATCTGAAGGGCAAGCCCGCCGAATTCGCCGTGAAGGTGAAGGAAGTGAAGGTTCCCGCCAAGACCGCGATCGACGACGAGTTCGCCAAGTCGCTCGGCCTCGAGAGCCTGGAAAAGCTCAAGGAGCTTATGCAGGGCCAGGTCGAACAGGAACATAATGGCCTGACGCGCACCTATATGAAGCGCAAGCTGCTCGACCAGCTCGCCGCGAGCCACGATTTCGATGTGCCGCCGACGATGGTCGAAGCCGAATTCGGACAGATCTGGCAGCAGCTCGAACATGAAGCGAGCCACGAAGCCGATCCCGAAGCGGCGAAGGCCGAACTCGAAAAGGATCGCGACGAATATCGCAGCATCGCGGTGCGCCGCGTCCGCCTTGGCCTGCTCCTCTCGGAGATCGGCCAGGCGCATGGCGTGCAGGTCAGCGCGCAGGAGATGCAGCGTCTGGTCATGCAGGCGGCGCAGCAATATCGCCCCGAAGACCGCCAGCGCTTCGTCGAATATGTCCAGCAGGACGCGCTCGCGGCGGCGCAGCTTCGCGCTCCGCTGTACGAGGACAAGGTCGTCGACTTCCTGTTTGAAAAGGCGGAAATCAGCGATCGCGAAGTGACCCGCGAAGAGCTGGAAGCCGCGATCGAAGCCGATGACGATCACGTCCATGGTCCGGGCTGTGGCCACGACCATGATCATGACGCCAAGCCCGCCAAAAAGGCGGCCGCGAAAAAGCCCGCTGCCAAGAAGGACGCGGTGAAGGACGAAGCCAAGGCCGAAAAGGCCGAAGCTCCGGCCAAGAAGGCGCCGGCGAAGAAGGCTGCGGCCAAGGCCGATGCCGAGGAAAAGCCGGCAGCCGCCAAGAAGGCGCCTGCCAAAAAGGCTCCGGCCAAAAAGGCTGCCGCCAAGGATTGATCCTGCGGCGATGAAACAATGAAGGCCGGGTGGAGGATGCTCCGCCCGGCCTTTTTGTTTGGCGCGGCTACCCGGTTCCCGCTTTCGCGGGAATGACGAGGGTGGGGGACCGACCGCGTGGCTAAATCACATCCATATTGTAGCAATGCCAGCTGAAGATTGCGGCGGCGCCGCGGTGGGGACGCCATGCCTCGCCGATTTCGCGGACGCGCTTCTCGCTCGGGCGTGCGTCGAGGCGGAGGATGCGGCCCACGGCCTCCTGGACCGCCAGGTCGCCGGCGGGCCAGATGTCGGGACGCCCCTCGGCAAAGAGCAGATAGATTTCGGCCGACCAGCGTCCGATGCCCTTGACCTTTGTCAGCAGCGCGATCGCCTCTTCATCATCGGCAGGGAGGGCGGCGAAATCGAGCTCGCCATCGAGCACGAGTTGCGCGAGACTTTTGGCATAGCCCTGCTTTTGCGCCGAGAGGCCGCAGGCGCGAAGGGCGTCGAACTCCGCGGCCGCCATCACCTCGGCGGGGCAACCCGCCCCGAAGCCCGCTTCCAGCTTGTTCCAGATCGAGGTTGCCGCTGCGACGCTGACCTGCTGGCCGACGATGGTACGCAGCAACGTCGTATAGCCGGGCTCGCGGATGCGCGGTTCGGGATAGCCAGCATTGCCCAGCGCGCGCGCGAAATTGGGCTCGCGCGCCGCAAGCGCATCGATCCCGGCGTTCAATTGCTCCTGCGACAGCCCCATTGATATTCTCCTTTTGTTCCGGCTGCCGTCATTAGCAACGCTTGATTTGCCACGCAACGCACGACATAGCCCTGCCGAATCGAAACTATGGGGACGAGCATGGCCAAGCTGATTGTCGTGACGCGCGACGGAACCGAACATGAAATCGAGGGCGATACCAGCCTGACCGTGATGGAAAATATCCGCGACGCCGGTTTCGACGAACTGCTCGCGCTGTGCGGCGGCTGCTGTTCGTGCGCGACCTGCCACGTCCATGTCGAGGCGGGCGACGCCGCGGCGCTTCCGGCGATGAGCGAGGACGAGAATGATCTGCTCGATTCGACCAGCGACCGCGACGACACCTCGCGCCTGTCGTGCCAGATTCCGTTCAGCGACGCGCTCGACGGGCTGAAGGTGCGGATCGCCGCCGAGGATTGATTCCATTCGTCATCCCGGCAAAGGCCGGGACGTCGACGGTTCAGCTATAACGCGAAGTTGAGACCCCGGCCTTCGCCGGGGTGACTGCTCATGGGCTCAGGCTCCAGCCGTCGCGACCGCGTAGAGCGCGATCGCCGCAGCATTCGAGATGTTGAGGCTCTCCATCCGCGGCGAGATGGGGAGCTTTGCCAGCACGTCGCAATGTTCCATGACATTGTGCCGCATGCCGTCGCCTTCGGACCCGAGCACCAGCGCGACCTTGCTGCCGTCCAGCGTGTCTCCCAGCGTCGTTTCGGTGTCGCCCGTCAGGCCGATTCGCCAATATTGCGCTTCGGCGATTTCCTCGAGCGCCCGCGACAGATTGACGACGCGAACCCACGGCACGGTTTCGAGCGCGCCCGATGCCGAGCGTGCGATCACGCCGCTTTCGGGCGGGCTGTGGCGGTCCTGCGTGACGATAGCGGCGGCGTCGAAAGCCGCGGCGGAGCGCAGCACCGCGCCGATATTGTGCGGATCGGTGACCTGGTCGAGGACGACGATCGGCCGCTTGCTCTCCGCATCGACTTCGTCCTGCAACAGATCGCCGAGATAGATCTCGTCGAGCGGATCGACCTCGATCACCAGCCCCTGATGCGGGGCATCGCGCGCGACGAGCCGCGCCAAGTCGGCAACGTCGGCAAAACTGATGGGAACAACCGGCGGCAAATCGAGCTGGCCGAGCGCTTCGCGCGTCCCCCAGATTCGCTTGACGCGACGTTCGGGGTTCGCGAGCGCGGACAGAACGGCGTGGCGTCCCCAGAAACGGACGCCCTGACCGCGCGGAGTCTGCCCCTGTGGGCGGCGATGACGGGAAAATTGTCTCATAGCGGCGGCCTTTCCCATGACTGCCATTGACAGGCAAGACTCCTTTCGCCATTGGACCGCTTCCCAACGCGGACCCCATGGACAGGTGGCCGAGTGGTTAAAGGCAGCAGACTGTAAATCTGCCCGGGTTTCCCGTACGCTGGTTCGAATCCAGCCCTGTCCACCACCCTCCGGTCCGAGGGCATCTCCTGAAATCGCTGGAAGCCGCAGAAAACCTGGGGTATTATCCCTTTGTCGGTCCTCTGCATCCCATGCCATATCACTGCAGCGCGAAAAAAAGTTGGGGGAAAATGTGGGGGAAGGTTTTTCGACCCCTAAATGAAGTGTGGGGGAAAAAAATTGGATTAAACCTATGAAAAAGCTAACAGCTTTGGCGGTCAAGGCAGCATTGGGAAATCCTGGGACCTATCAGGACGGTGACGGGCTGTTTCTGAAGGTCGATAAGCGGGGAGGCGCCTCGTGGCTTCTCCGGCTGCAACGCGACGGCAAACGCCATGATATCGGCCTGGGCAGCGCCAAGCTGCTTCCGCTTATAGAGGCACGGCTGAAAGCCCATGAAATTCGCAAGGCAGTCAAGATCGACGGACGCGATGTGCTGGCGGAGAGGAAGGCCGAAGCCGCCGCCAAGGTGACGTTCCGCGAAGCGGCGCGCAAATATCATAGCGAGAATGCCGCCAGCTGGAAAAGCGCCATCTATGCGCGCCAGTGGTTCGCGGCTCTGGAGAGCTACGCTTTTCCTAAATTGGGCGATCTTCCGACCGGGCAAATCACTGCCGCCGATATTATCGAGGTGTTGTCGCCGATCTGGCAGGAGATTCCCGATACGGCGCGTCAGATCCGCAACCGTATCTGCGTTGTTCTCGATTATGCGAACGCGAAAGGCTGGCGCTCTACCGAAGCTCCGTCGGGCAGTGGAAGCCTGAAAGCCGGGCGAGGGTTGCCCCGTCAGATGAAATCGCGAGAGAATCGCAAGGCCATGCCTTACAGCGCGTTGCCCGACTTCATCACAACCCTGCGGCGAAAGCCGACTTTCGGACGGTTGGCGCTCGAACTGCTCATCCTTACCGGCGTGCGCAGCCAGGAGGTTCGGCTCGCGACGTGGGCGGAGTTCGATCTTGAGGAGCGCTTCTGGACAATACCAGCCGACCACATGAAGCGGGGCAAGGCACATATGGTTCCGCTGTCCGACGCGGCTCTCGCGGTGCTGGCCAAAGCGAATGCCTTTCGCCTTCCCGATACAAATGTCGTTTTCCCGGGCGCGGCCGGAAAGCCGATGTCCGACATGACCCTGCTAAAGGTGTTACGCGACATGGAGGTGCCCTTCCATGTCCATGGCTTCCGTTCCACCTTTACCGACTGGGCGGCGAACGATGATTTCGCCGATGCGGTGGTAGACGCGGCGCTGGCTCACAAGACACCCGATGCCGTGGAGGCGGCTTATCGGCGCACAACCTATCTTGGTACGCCGGGCCGGCCCGGCGCGCGCGTCAGGCTGATGGACGCGTGGGGAAGCTATTGTGCCGGAGGCCCTGCTGAGGCGATGCTGTAGGTCCCAAATGGAAGCAGCCTCGATTAGGCGCGCGTCGGCGGCATCACACCGCAGCCGGCGGTCGCGCAAACTGCAGCCTTTGTAGGCCATTATGCTCTACTTCGCGGCGGAGCGTCGGCTTTGTCCGCCTGCTCGCCTTAAGTGCGCAGGCGATATCGCGTGTGCTTAAATTCCCCATCTTTTCGAAGCGCGCCTAGCAGCACCAGTTCAGCAAGGTCTCGCGTGGCTGTGGCCGTGGCCGCACCTGTTAATGTACGATAATTTGCGGCGCTCAGACCTCCTCTGAAGCCATCCGGCCCTTCCGCGAACATTCGTAAAAGAGCTTTTTCTTGTCGCACGTTGATTCGACCGCGAAGACGATCAAGCAGCTTGGTTTTTGCAATCAGGAAGTGAACCCGCTCGAGCATGCGTTGTTGAGCCGCAAGGGCAATATCGAAAAACCAGTCGAGCCACTCGTCTATACGGTTCGGCACGCTCGCTCGCTGAAGTTGCGTGTAATAATCTTTGCGATGCCGCTGGATCATCTCCGCAAGAGCGGTAATCGCCGGCGCGTCGAGGCCTTGAGCTAGCGCCTTTTCGGCAATGGCGCGACCGAGACGTCCGTTGCCGTCTTTGAAAGGGTGAATGGATTCAAACCACAGGTGAGCAATACCCGACCGAGCCAGTGCGCTAAGACCGAGGGGCCATCAGCCGAAAAGGCGCCGGGCCCATCCGCGCCTTCCATGATGATGCGGCGACAGTCCGGAAATCTGAATGAGGTAATTGCCAAGAATGGCAGCTTGCTGCTTCGTCATCACAAAACGGCTAAGATCAGGATCGTGCTTTCTTGCGGCTTCTGACGATTTGACGCTCTCGAGCCGGAGCATGATCTTGTCGCCCGCATCATGATGGGCCCAGCCTACTAGCGCTCCAAAATTTTCCGTCATCCGCTTCGCCCCCACCCTAATGGTCATTCAATGCTGATATCGTGGCGAGGAAATTACCAGAAATCGTCAGGATTGTCGTCCCACCGGCGCATTCAAAGCATCGACGATCGATGTCAGAGCGAAGCCTCAAGGGACGTCTGACCGGCCCTGGCTGCTTTCGATAGACCGTAACACGCGGCCTCAGCTTGTATCGCCGTGCCCATCTGCCGCTTGGGACAAGGCATTCGGCTGCTGGCAACCTATCGGCGGATTGGCCGTTGCAGGACCATCGCAAAATGGTCGGGCGTGCGCGTTCGGTCTTACGTTTGTCGGGTACTAGCTTCAACGAAGCACAGCCCGGCTCGTCCGGGGCAGATACCCGCCTTGCTCGATTGGGAGCTGAAGTATGAAGAAGATTATTGCAGCAGTTCTGCTCGGTAGCCTGGTAGCGCCGGCAACACCTTCTCTTGCCGAACCTCCGCCCTGGGCGCCGGCCCATGGCAAACGTGCCAAGGAGCGCAGCCTCTACGACAGCAACGGACGATATTATGAGCCGCGCAGACTGTCGCGCGGCGATCGTGTGTGGCGCGGCCGGGATGGGCGCTATTATTGCCGACGGGACAACGGAACAACCGGTCTCATTATCGGCGCTGCGGTCGGCGCATTGTTGGGACGTGAGCTCGCCAGCGGGCGCGACCGGACCGTAGGAACGATCATCGGCGCTGCAGGCGGCGGGCTGCTGGGCCGTGCCATTGACCGCGGGGAGCTGAAGTGTCGCTGAACCGATAGGCGAAGCAGAGCGGACGGCCGGCCACACCGACGGGTCGGCCTGAAGCTCGTTCGCAAGTCATCGAGAGTTGTTGCCCGCCTCGCTGGCGGTCGCGTCGTCGGCAGCTTCGGAAATGCGGAGGGGACGCTGAACTGACGTCGGCAATTATGGCCTTGGTTCACCCTTGCGCTCGCGCGTTTGGGCAATCAGTAATTGTTCTGCGGCCGTCGTGCGCGACGTGGCGATCACATGATCGACCCCATCGATTGTAATCGCCAGCGTTCCGCGCTCGTTTGTCTCGATCAGTCCCTTGGATTTCAGATACCATCGATGAAAATCGAAATGCTCGTCGCTGCACCCGAGCATTTCCTGAAGGAAGAAGGGCGCGACGCCGGCGTCCTGCGCATTTTGTCGGCGACGCTTGTACAGCTCGCGCAGGATACGGCTTTGGGCATCCGCATCGTCCAGTGCTGCCTGGGTGCCGATATCAAGGCCGGCGCTCGCCGATTGTACGCCGTCAGCCCAGGGACGATGGGCCTTGTGGAGTAGATCATATTCTGCACGCAATTCAGCATCAAGCAGCTTGCGATAGGCTTCGATCACCTGGTTCAAGTTGACGACATCAGCCGTCTCGTGATGATCGGGATGATAAATTTTGGCGAGTGAGCGATAGGCCGTCTCAAGTGCCTTGGCGTCGCGGCGCCAATCGACACGCAATATCTTCATAATAGTCGGTGAAGTCTGCGTCCTGATGCATCGCTGCATTGCCGCGATCGATAGTCCGGATTTCTGCCCGGACAGTTCGGCGGATTACGCCTTTCTATCGCGCCCTTGCGTTGGCTAGGCGATAGCCAGGCGTTGCGCAACGACCCCTCGCGCGAACGGTCGCTATGCTTTGCTTGCAGAGTTCAAGCTTGCGACCGCATTTGCGCGTCTTTGAAGCGCGGCCAACTCGGGCACGGGATTACCGAAGAGATTTTTGCAGATCTGGATACCTGGCGGCCAGCAATCGCGCCCGCCGATTTAGCGCTGGCCCCAAGCAAGGGGGCGCGGATGACGCTGCATGATGTGGCGATCGAAAATGCGGGGCATTAGGCGCCATCTCGCCATAGCCCCACATCAAGATCGGCCGGATTTTCCGGCAATATGATTTCCCGATATTCCCTGTCGAAGGTCAGCAGGGAACCCGACAGCGCTAGCGGCCTTAGGGCTTCAGCCGTAGGTTACGCGAACTTTCTGCTCGCGCTTCGCCGAACGCATCAAGCCCCCGACGGCAAAGAAGCCGAACAGGAAAAGCGCCCAGGTTGCCGGCTCGGGAACAGCGCCCACGTCGCCTTGCGAGAAACTCGCCTTGAACCAGACGTCGTCGTCTCCTGAGGCCTTGTTCCAAGTCGAGCTGGTCAGCGCGCCAAAATTGTCGCCGGCATTATAGTAGACAAAGCCGCCCCCCGGCATCTGTTCGCTGCCGAAGCTACCCGAATAGGGCATCGATGCGGTGCTCTCAGCGCCGGAGAAATCCGCGAAGAGAAAGGCGACATATTGGGCGCCGGTCGTCAGGCCAAGGCCTCCGGTCGAGAAAAGAAACTCGGTCGGATTGTCGTAGAGCGATCCGGTAAAGGATTGCAGGCTGCTGGCGAACAGTTGCGCGCCCGTCGCCTTCGATCCGTCCCAGCCGTAGATATAGGCGCGGAAATCGACCGGGTTTGTGACCCCTCCGGTGAGATACAGCGAGAAGCTGTCGAGGACATTGTCAGCGCCGACGGTGAAGGTCTGGCCATAGGCCGAGGTATCAGGGTCGCCGAACGGGCTCCACGCACCGGTGAAGGGCTGCGTTGTATCGACCGAGGTCGCTGCCGACGCTGGCGCGGCAAGAAGCACGGAGCTTGCGGCGAGGGCCGCGCTGCAAAGCAGAGTCTTGATGCGCATCGTCTATTCCCCCTGAATATGATTAACAAAACTTAAGAAATATTGCGCGGAGAGTCAATCAGTTCGCCACGCTGCGCAGCTGTGCCAAAACGGGGCATTGGGGGGGCGATATTGGGCATCGCGCTTGATTGGTGATGGGAACGCAGAGGTCGATCACAGCCGCAGAGTAGCGCGCTGAATGGCGCGCGCGGATTGGGCGCGCAGGATTAGGTGCCTGCCGACGCGGCAGACCACGCAACGAACAAACTTTCGGAAGGCGCGGAAGCCGAGCGCCTGGTTAAAGCTCGACGCTAATCTTCACCTTTTCCGGACTTGTCCCGACGGCACGCGCGATCTCCTCGCGGCTGCGATCGATCACGGTCTGGATGGACTCCGGTTCGGGTTCGTCGATCAGCTCGTCGAGCGATACGCCAAGCAGGTCCGCAAGCGCATCAAGGCGCGCGTTCTTGGGGCGAGCGCGGCCCTTTTCCCAACCCGAGATCGAAGGCGCGCTAACGCCGAGATGCGCCGCGATATCGGCCTGGCTTAGGCCCTTGCGGACACGCAGCCTTTGTAAGCGCGCGCCGAAATGGGCAATCGTGCGGCGTTCTTCGGGTAGCGCGTCGAGATGCGGCGTAGCTGCACTGCGCAGCTGAACGGCGCTCAACGCCGCAGCCGAAAGCGGCTTCCGGAACTGACAGCCGAAGAGGAGGCCGCTCGTCCACACGATCTTGGCTGAAACCAGCCCGGCATGCGGTAAATCCACCTCGATCCGGTCGCCGGCCTTGGGGTCGGCGTCGCATTCCATAAGCAGGCCGGTTTCGGAGATATTGTATATCTGAACCGCGAGCCGTTCGCCGTCACTAAGGCGGCCTTCAACAAGGAGCGGGAGATTGCGGCGAGCGCTTCGGCGCTCGCTCGCGAAATTCGGATCGGGGGAAAGATGGTCGGCCATTGGGATCATAGAGTGGAGAGATTGGGTTAAGACTTCCTTATTGGCAGCTCCGAGCCGCAGCAGGATTGTGACGGTGGCAAGGATTGAAGGCGGGCTCGGCGGGGTGCGGGCGTGGCGATACAAGCTCGCTCCGGTCCCGCAAGGTGGGACGTCGCCGATGCGGCAGGCCGTGGCTTTGGCGCCGCGGTTTGGCGCGCGGGAACATAGGCCGACCGCTTCGTGCGGGGCACCCGCTTCGGTAATGTCGCATCAATGCCACCGTGCCGGCTTGCAGTCGTACGGGGATGCCTCAGCTCGACGCGGTGCTCTCCTTGGATTGCTCGCCTCGGCCGCGACGCCCTTCGGCATGACTTAGCCGATTCTTATGATGTGTTAATTTGAGACAGGCAGCGCGCCGAAGCGCCCGGAAAAATCATGTTGCAGCGCCTAAAAAATGTTAAGAACGCCTAAATCGACTCGGATGACGAGCGAAGGCGCGTGGGTCGCGCATCTCAATTCTCAAGGGACGTTTGTCATGAAGTTCGCACTCAAATCACTTGTGGCTCCGGCCGTCCTCGGCGCGCTCGCCTTTTCGGCAACGCCGGCTAACGCTGCCATCCTCATCTGCACCAGCGCAAACTGCGTCAGCACCGACGGCAATGTGCTTGTGAACAGCGGCAGCGGTTCGACGGTCACTGGCAGCGTGGGCGGCGTTGGCTTGACCTTTAGCAGCAGCACCGATTCGACGTTGGTCGGTGGTGCCAATGGCCAGGCGCGCGTTGAATCGGTTGACGGTCTTCTTAACGCCCTGACTTTCACCATTCAGAGCGGCTATGGCTTCGAATCGGCAATCTTCAATCTCTCGCCCGTCCCTGGCAACGCGCTGAACGAAGCGACGAGCGTGTTTCTCACCTATCTTCTCTCCGACGGCACGACTGCCTCGATCACCAAGTCGGTTGCCACCAACGGCAACAACTGGTTCGGCATTTACGGTGATGCGGGCGAAGTCTTCACCAGCGCCGGCTTTATTGCCAATCCGTCGACGACGGGCATCCATGACATGCGTCAAGTGCGTCTCGGCGGTGTCGGCCAGCTCGCCGCCGCGGTTCCCGAGCCGGCGACCTGGGCGCTCATGCTGCTCGGCTTCGGCCTGATTGGCGGAGCGATGCGGTCGCGTCGCAAGGACGCGAATGTGCGCGTCTCGTTCGGCTGATCCAGCTTACCTGAAATTGAGCAGGGCCGTCGATCTCGTTGATCGGCGGCCCTTTTGCTGCATTGTCGTCCCGGTTTCGCAGCGCACGATCTGATCGCTCCCGTGGGGACGCAGGTCGGGCGCATATTCGCCAGTTCGAGAAACGCTGCAGGGCCCGGCGCTTGCCACTACCCCGGTACGTGTCAAGCCTTCGCGGCGCTGGACCAGGGCAGGTTCAATTCTCCTGGTCACCGCAGCGCTCCAGAGCCATTTCGGAGGTTGCCCGCCAGTGCGCTGCTGCGCTGCAACTCCTGGACAGGCCGAACCGCGGCCTTCACCGGATGGCTACCCGCGGCGCCCACCCCCCGTACCGGAGGAATAGCCGAATTATTGGAACGCGACTGTGCAAAGACGGAGGCCTTGGGTTTATGCATTTTGCACAATTGGTGTCCGCATCACGATAACGATGCGTTATCGTGGGCTCGGCATGCGGGACTCTGTCTTGATGGTGGCCAATCGTTGGGCAAACCAAGAATTGAGCCAATGCCGCGAGGGGCGTTCGACAATCAGATAGCTAAATGCGCCAGCGACCATCGCGGCGGGGAGCATCGCGAACCAGAAGCTCGCTCCTGCCTGCACTAAGTAAAAGGGCTGCTGCCAGAGATAGATCGAATATGAGAGCATGCCGAAAGTCGTGAACGCGCGCATCGAGAGGAATTTCCGCAGAGACATAGGGGCGTAATCCAGCGTCACTACCGCGACTGCGAGAAGAATAGCAGATGCCGTGTAATGAACCTCGATCGGGGTCAGGTAGAAAAGGACGATCGTCAGTCCGACGCAGGGTAGAGGAAGCCAGCCCAGAATTGATGCCACACGAGCAGGCACGTCGGCGCTTACTCCAATGGTCAGATACAGAGCAGCCGATAGGAAAACAGGGGCTAGCCGGACGTCGGTGCGCCAATACACCTCATGGACACCCCCGCCTTGCACGACCAGCCTTAATCCATTGGCTAGAGCGAGAAAGCCGATCGCAGCGATCACAACGCGTGCGGATGCTGGCTTACGCGCAAGTGCAACTCCAATTAGTGCGAGCAGAATGTAGCAATGCTCTTCTACTGAAAGTGACCAGACATGGGTGAGCACCGACGCGTCCGTTTGGCCGAGCGCCTGGGCGTAATTAATGGTGAAGGTCAGCGCCGACGCGGCCATCCAAGGTTCGACAGTGGTGCGCCCCCTTGCCATCCAGAGGAGGACGCCAACAGCGCACATTGCCGCGACAAACACCAACAGCGCAGGAAAGATGCGCGAGAATCGGCGGAAGAAAAAAGTCGGAAGTGGCATGCGCTGGACGAAAAGAATTTCCGCCATCAGCCTACCGCTCAGCACGAAAAAGAACTCAACGCCGAACCCGCCCATCTTCTCGAGCGCAGGCGCAACCGCACTGCCGAAATGACCGAGTAGTACAAACAGGATCGCGAGGCCGCGCCATCCGTCTAGATATCCAATTCGCTTATGCTGGGCCCCGTTCATTGGTGTCTGCTATCACGACTTCCTCACCTTGTAAGCATGCTTCGCGCTAAACGCTCCGATCCTCTCGTTGATGCGATCGACAGCACGCGCATGCCGACGGAGCAGGTGGCGCTTGGCGCGGGTATAGCGGCTCAACTGTTCCTCCGGTCGCAATAGTTCGCCCAATCCTTCATGAGCATGCGCCGCTTCCCGAGATAGGTGGTGATGGCGGCACTCCCTGCAGGTCGGCACCGCCTGCCGCTTGCGCCGCTTGATTTGCGTGCGCACCAAGGTCAACCTGTTGGCATGGTGACGGTGTCTGGGAAGTCAGGAAGATAGCCGCGCGCGGTGGTAATCGCGCGCTGTGCCGATCAGCGTCACCGTGCCGATCGCGATCCATAGCCAGCCGATCACCAGCACCGGGCCCGCCGGGCGATAGAGCAACCGATCGAGCGCGTGCAGCGAAATCGTCTCGACTGCAAAGAGGAAGAGAGCCGCCCCGGTCGCGATCAGCGGGACACTTGCCGAAGTCATGCGGGCGGGCCGCCAGCGCCGCGCGAGGAGGGTCAGTCCCGTAAAGGCGGCGATCAGCACAAGCGCGATCTGGAACGGCTGACGTTCGGGATAATAATCGCCCAGCAGCCTTATCACTTGGTCGTGGAGGCCGTGGCGGGAGCCGAGCGCGCATTCCACAGCCAGGCAGCCATTGACCGCCGCGAGTATCCGGCCCGACGGAACGCGCAGCGACAGGCAGGCGGCCGCCGCGCCGCCGAAAGCCACAACGCCCGCCCATTGGGTCGCGTCCATCAAGCCTCCCACCCTTCAAAGGGGCTTCAATATCCCTCGCAGGGGACTAAGACCAGCTTGTGCTGATCGCCGCGCATATCCTCTGGGGCGTCGTCGCCATCCTCCTCTTCCGCACGGCGCCATCGCGCCAGGCATTCTGGGCGGCCTTGATCGGCGGGTGGCTACTGCTGCCCCCGGCGGCCTATGGCCCGCTGCCGCCGCCCGGCAGCTTCACCTTCACCATCGTGGGCAGTGGGCTGCCCTCGGCGCAGCTCGTCACCAAACAATGGACTGCCCCCGCAATCGCCCTCCTGGCGTCCGCGCTGTTCGATCGCGCGCGCTGGGGCGGTCTTGCCTTGCGTTGGTGGGACCTGCCGATCGCCGGTTTCTGCCTCTGGCCGCTCCTCCAGGGGGCGTTCGTCGGGAGCGCGTCGCCCGCGCCGCCGGTTGCTTCGCTCTATCTTCTGGGCGCCTGGGGCTTGCCATGGCTTGCGGGCAAACTCTATCTTCGCGGCCGTGACGATGCCCGCACATTCGCGGGACTGCTGGCCGGGCTGACGCTGCTCATTCTTCCCTTCGCGCTGATCGAGGGTTTGACGCGCTTTCGTCTTCAAACGCTGATCTACGGGGCGAATCCCTTCGCGCATGATGGCATCGAGCGCTACATCGGCTTCCGGCCGCAACTCTTCTTCGAACATGGCAATCAATTTGGATTGTGGATTGCCGGGGCAGCGCTCGCAGCGGCCTGGCAGTGGCGCGATGCGGCGGGCGAGGGGACGGCAGCGCGGTGGCGCGTCGCCGCCGTCCTGCTTGCGGCCGCAACGCTTGCCGCGCAATCGGCGGGGGCGATCATCCTCCTGGCGGCGGGGCTGGGGCTTCTTTTCATGCCGCGCCTGTTCGGCACGCTCCGCATCGCCCTGCCGATGGCGCTCGCTGGCGCGCTCGCGGTCGGCGCGCTCCATGTCAGCGGCGCCGTACCGCTGCGAAGCATCGCCACCGACACCGCGCCAGGCAAGGCAATTGTCGGTGCGCTGCGCGCGAGCGGGCGCGGCTCGGCAACTTGGCGGGTCAGCCAGGATCTCAAGACCCTGCCGCTCCTGCGCAGGGATATATTTTGGGGCACCGGGCGATGGGACTGGTTCCGGCCCGCGGGCACGCGCCCCTGGGGGCTCCCGCTTCTCATCCTCGGTGCCTACGGCCTCGTTGGGCTTGCGCTGCTTGGCGCGGCGTTTGGCGGCGCGCTCGTGCGTCTTGCCGCCATCGCCCGTTCGGGCGGACCGAACGCGGCGGGCGCGCGGCTCGCCATATTGCTCCTCTTGCTGTCCGCGATCGACGCGCTGTTCAACAGCTTTCTCTTCTATCCCGCGATCGCGGGGGCTGCTCTCTCAGGCGGCACACCCAAAGACGCAGCGCCTGATCGCACGCCGGCGGCCTAAGCGAAGGCCGCCGCCAGGTCGGCGCTACTTGGCGGCAGGCTTCGCCGCACCCTTGGGCGCAAAATCGGGCTGATATTTGATTTCGGCAGCGGCGCGGGCCTGCTTGAGGCGATCCTGCATCGCGCTCGTCAGCTGCTGATTCTGGATCGCCTGGACCGCCAACGGACGCGCCGCGTCGCCGGTCAGCGGAACGGCGCGTTCGCTCTTGATCACTGCAACCGTGACCATGCCATTCTCAGGCGCGATGAACGGCTCGCCCGCCGGCAGCGCGCGGATCTGCTGCATGCGCTGCTTGCCGACCTGCGCCGAATCCATCTGCGCGTCGGTGCGTGCGAACTTGATGCCGAGCTCCTGAAGATGCGCCGCAACCGCTTCCATCGAATGGTCGTTCTCGAGCGCTTTCAGCGCTCCCATATCCTTGGGCAGCGGGAACTGGATGCGGTCGATTGCGAAAATCTTGCGATCGGCGAACATGTCGGGGTTGTCGGCGATGAACTTGTCGATCTCGGCCTGCTCGGGAACGCGCTGCGCGCGCTGCGCCTTCTGACCCATCAGCTGGACGAGCAGGGCATCGCGCAGCTGGCGTTCGCGCAGCAGATAATCGGGGGTCTTGTCGAGCCCCTCGTCGCGCGCGGCCTGCGCCAGCAAACGCCGTTCGACCACACGCTCGAGCGCTGCCTGCTGCACCACCTTCTTGTCGACGCCGTCGGGAATATTGACGTTACCGAGCTCGGCGTTGACTTCCTGGAGCGTGATTTCCTCGCCATTGACCACGGCGGCGACCTGGCCGGTCGGCTCCTTGTCGCAGGCGGCAAGCGAAAGACAGGCCAGGGCAATGGCGGTGAGGTTCTTGGTGCGCATCGATAGGTCCTTTTACGTACTGCTGGTCGCACCGAGCAGCAGATGCTGCAGGCGGGCATTGGAATGGAGGATGAAACTTCGAGAGAATTCGTCGAGCAATGTTTCCGCCTCGGGCGCGTCCATGCCGAGCGTCGAGACCCGCATCATCATGCCGTCAGGAATGTCGCCGGCGATATTGGCGCGAATGACCGCCATCCGCTGCTCGGCCCAGCTGCGCGGGAAGGCGTCGCCCAGCCGCGTGAAATATTGCACCTGCTCGATCCGGTCGGGTCCGGTCGCGGTGAAGAAATTGGCGGGGATGCGCCGTCCGCCAACCGGAATATCGACCTCGCGGGTGTCACTCAGCGCATAACCGCCGACCGGATAGCATGTCTCGGGCCGGTGGAGTTGCAGTACGCCGTCCTGCGCATTGTTGTAGGCGAGGAGCATCATCACCGACACGCCGCTCGCCGAAGCGTACACCCGGGTGACGAGATTGTCGTAGAGCCGGTCGCGCAGCGCATCGGGCGGCGGGAGCACCACGCCGCTCTCCGAAATGCTCGTCCAGCGCCCGAACTGCCGGGGTACCCAGGTCTCGAAGGTCTTCTCCGGAACGATCGGATTGGCGACCGCCGGCTGGCGGACGAAAGCGAAAGCCGATGCGGCGGCCAGCGTCCCGCCGATCAGGGCGCTTCGCCGCGAGATCGCCGGGCCGGAGGCGGCGCTGTCATCAGCCATGGGCCGGCTCGCTGCGACGCGCGGTGAAACGATCCCAGAGCGGTTTGAGCACCACGTCGATCCCGAAAATGGTGAGCAGTGCGATCCCGAACATCACCAGCCCTGCGAAATTATGCAGGAAGCCCTGCGCCGTTGCCTCGCCCGAATGATAGGTCAGGAGGATGAGGATGAGCACGCGGAAGAAATTGGCGATTAGCGCGACAGGCACGATGAACAGCACGAGCAGCAGCGCATAGCGCCATTCGGCCTGATGCCGCATATAGATATAGAAGAGCGAGATCGCTGCCAGCGAGACGATCGAATTGATCCCCGAGCAGGCTGCTGCGACAAGCAACTCATATTGACCGATATAGATGCGAACCCCTTCGCCGCCGATCGGATAGCCGAACAACTGAAGAAAGCCGACGGCTGCCTGCGAGAGCCACATCTTCATCGGCACGGTGACCGCAGCGACGAGCGTCTCGGGCGGCGGAAACATGAAGGCGAGATAGAAGAGCGGAAACCACAGCCCCTTCATGACCCGCAGGCCGACGAGGCTGTAGAGTACGACGAGCACGGTCGCGTACATCATATAGCCTTCGATCTCGACGATCTGGGTAATCCGGGCAAAGATCGTCAGCGGAATGAGGACCGCGAGCATTGCCCAGACCGGTCCCTGCGCGGGGATGGAGCGCATATCCCGCACTTCGAGCCAGCGCGTGTGCAGAAGCCAGAGCCCGGTTGCGAGCACGATCGGGCCATGTGCGCCGGCTTCGCCTGACCAGGATTCGCGGACAACGAAGATGAAGGTGGGAATGCAAAAGAGCGCAAGCCCGACGATCAAGGCCCACGCGCCGGGCGACAGGCGCGTCGGTAGCGACGGCGGCGCAATTCGCGATTGCTCAGCGAGCGTTGCCATCGAATTTTCCGGCATCGGCAGTCATGAATATCCGATAGAGCAAAGCGCGGCACCTGCCAATGGGCGACGCGCCTCCCGGTCGAACCGTATCAGCAAGGCACAATCGGCCGGGCATCGGTTGCAGCCACTGGACGCGGACCGGGCTTTGTCATAGAGCCGCGCGAGTGCCGAAATGGTGAGCGGATATGGTCCGGACTCGAACCGATAGCGGGCTGATACGTGATCGCCTGATCGCGGCTCTGCTTGTCCTTGCAGCAGTTGCAGCGCTCGCGTTCGCCGCCTGGGCCTTGCTTCATCGCGGCCAGAATCCGCGCCAGCTCGCCGAACGAGCACCCGTCGCCATGGCGAGGCCGCCCGTTCCCCAACCGCAGCTCTACAAGGAACTGGCGCCCGAGGATGCGCGCGCGGAAAATGCCGCGCTTCCGTTTTCGACGGCACCAATCGAGCGTGCGCCGCCGCTGGTCCTGCCGATCAACGCGTCGGACGTCGCCGGGCGGCGTTCGTCGATCGACTGTCTTACCGCCGCCATCTATTATGAAGCGGGCCAGGAAAGCGATCAGGGCAAGCGCGGCGTGGCGCAGGTCGTGCTCAACCGGGTCCGCCATCCGGCTTTTCCTAACAGCATCTGCGGGGTGGTGTACCAGGGGTCGGAAAGGCCGACGGGCTGCCAGTTCACATTCACCTGCGATGGAAGCCTTGCGCGGATTCCGACCCGGCAGGGATGGGAGGCTGCGCGCCGCATTGCGGTTGCCGCGCTATCGGGTGCCGTCGAGCCAAGCGTCGGCATGGCGACGCATTATCATGCCGATTATGTCGTGCCCTATTGGGCGAGTTCGCTCGCCAAGATCGCGCAGCTCGATCATCATATTTTCTATCGATGGACCGGCGGCTGGGGCCGCCGCGCCGCCTTCACTCAATCGGTGAGCCAGGAGCAGCCGCTCGTCGACCAGCCGCAGATCGAGGCAATTGGCGAAACCGGCTTCACCGCAAACGGAATCCCGCCGAATACCAGCGCCATATTGAAATCGCCGCGCCTTCTCGCCGACGAAAATGCAGGCGCGCCGCTCGGGGATGCAGGCGAGGGCGTGGCGACGGCGCCGGCAGTATCGCCGCTCGCTGCCGATGCCAACCGGACGGCGCCGGCTGCCGACGCCACGAGCGGGCGTCTGAAGGGGGAATAGTCGCGGCGCAGACGCGGCGCGGGGGCCGCATTGCTCGGCGCGAGCGGGTCGCGGCCGCGGACGTTGCCGGGTTCCGAATAGCGACAGACAAGAATTTCCTCGCGACCGATGTCGCTGACGCCGCAGCCCACTTCGCCCGAGCGGCTCCAGATCAGCTGCGTATAGTGCGACACATCCTCGGCACGGCCCGTCGTGCTGTTGAGCGGGAAGGTACCGGGCGTGAAATAGGTTTTTTCCTTGAGCCAGAGACCGATCATGTCTTCGGGACGGAATGCACCGGGGGTTCCGCCCCAGATGTTTTCGCCTTCGAGCGGCTTGCCGGGAACGTTGGGGGAATGCTCGAACCGGCCCGTCGCCGAAAGATGATCGGCCCAGGCCTGAGCGCCCCGCGCAAGCTCATCGTTCCAGCGCAGCTCGGGCACGCCCATCAGCTCGCGCTCGCGGTTATGGCTAGCAAGGAGGCGATCATCGAGGGCGCCGAGGCGCGGCTGCGCGCCTGTCGAAACGAGCGCAACCGTTACCAGAAGCGCGATTTTTCCTGCCTTGAGGCTGATGTGCTTCATGCGCAAATCCCCGAAACCAGGGAAAAGCTATCGCAAGCCCGCTAAAACAAGGTTTACGGGGGCGGTAAACGGCGTCCTAACGATTTTCAGGCTTGCCTTGCCGCGTTGCCTGCAGCGGTCAACGGTCGACTTTTTTTGAAGGTCCTAACCCGGACCAAACTGCCAAAGAAACCGCGGGGCGAGGATCCGACAGGCAGTGGCAGTGCAGGCTGTCTCCACCTATCGCTGACGCCTGACTAGCTGAAGCGTCTGCTTTCGGCGGCCGCGACGCTGCGCGGATCGGTGCGCACGACTTCGACGGTGTCGCCGCGCTGGGCGGCGGCGAAGAGCAGCTTTGCAAATTCGACGGGTAGGCCGATACAGCCATGGGTGGCGCGCCGGCTCGACATCGGACTGCCGTGGAGCGCAATGCCGGTATTGGTGATGAACATCGAATAGGGCATCGGCGCATCGTAGCTGCGCGAATGATAATCGGCATCCTTGTTGAGAATCTTGAAGGTACCAAGCGGCGACTGCATCCCTTCGGCGCCATAGACAATCACCGCTGTGCCAATCTCATGCCCGCCCCGGAAAACGGAAATCATCTGCCGGCGCAGATCAACCCATACACTTAGCTTCCCTGCCGGGATGTTGGTGTCGTTCCAGTCATACTCACCGTGCCGAAGCCGGTATTTTGTGTCGAGCAGCGATTTGGTTCCGGCGGGCACGAGCCCGGCTTGCGCAGCTGCCGCAGCCTCTTGAGACGAGAGAAAGGTACGCCCGGCTTGCGCCGGATGGAGAGGTGCCGCTCGCGCCGCCTGATCGGCAGCCACCGAGCTTGCGGCATCATGATTATAGCCAACCGTCGCAAGCGCGAGCGCGCCGAGGGGAAGGCCGACAATCCAGCCGCGCATCAGGCGACGCCCGGACGACCTTGCGAAAGGCCGTTGCGGCGACGAAGCGCCGCACCGCAGAGCGCAAATCCGAGGATCATCAACGCCCAGGTCCCAGGCTCGGGCACGGCACCCGTCACCGGCGGTTCAGGGTCGACGGGGGTGGTCGGGTCCCCGGGGTCGGTCGCGATCGGCGGGACGACCGTGCTGATACCGCCCGGGAACCCCGGTCCGGACGGCGTGCCGCCAATCGTCCCGGCGTCGCCGAGCGGGAGCAGCGACGGATCGGGATCGGCGAGCGCCAGCGGGCCGAGCGGATTCTCGCTCAACTGATCCACCGCCTCTTCAGGCGGCGTATCGAAAATTTTGCCGAGCGCCCGCTCTTCGGGCGCATCACGCTGCGGTCCAAGCGCGCGGGCACTCGCCGGGGCTCCGAAGTCGCGCTTGACCTTGGTCTTGATGAGGTCGGTTTCGCCGCGCTCGCCGGGCGAGCGGTCGACGAAGCGCTGCAGCGCGTCCGATGCTTGCGCCAGGAGAAGGCCGCCATCGCCGCTGAACAGCGGCACGGTGACCGACGTCGTTGCAAGAACGGCGAGTGCTGCTGCACCCGCGGCGATCCGTCTTTTGGACGCAAGAAATGTTATGACCCCTGCCATTTGACCTAATTATAGTAATTTGCTCGGTCGCGAAACATGGATTCTGCCGTTCGCGCAGTATCATTATGGCATCTCAAAAGGCCTAGGAAACTGGGCTTTATGGGCCGCGACGGGACGCCGGAGGTCAGAATCGCGGGATTTTACATAAATTAGGCAAAACTTGCATATGGTTAACCACCGCCGTTACCAGCCCGGCGCTTGCCGAGTCGCGCGCGAAGTGCGCTTGCGCATCGCATGCCGCGCGCGCTAGACGCCGTCCATGCAGGCGCTGCGCTTCATTTGGGGAATGCGGTGATGGGACGCGCGGCCGTCTCCCTTCGCGCACGCGCCGCCGAAATGGGAGCCAGAGTGCCGTTGCTGACCGCCTTGTCGCGCTTCGCGGTGGCGACACTTGCAAGTGCGTCGCTTTCGTTCCTATTGCCGATCCTGCTGCATGAGTGGGCAGGGCTGGGCGAACGAACCGCGGTCGGCCTGTCCTTCGCCATTGCTTATGCCTTCAATTTTCTGACGCTGCGCCGACTGGTGTTTGCGAGCAAAGCAAGTATTGGACGCGATCTGTGGCGCTACGCCCTGGTCAATGCGCTGTTCCGGATTGCCGAGTTTTTCGCATTCTCCGCGTTACGATCAGCCGCGATCCTCTCTTACGCCGCCGCGCTGCTGCTCGTGCTGGCGGTCTCCACTCTGGTCAAATTCTTCGCCTATCGCCGGCTCTTCGGCGGCGGGAGGTAAAAGGGCGCCGCGGGCGAGGGCGATCTGTTCGATGCGTTTGACCCGCTCGAGGGTCATCTCGGTGAGTTGGCGATTGCGGCCGATGAGATCGGCCATCAGTCCGAGGAGAAAGGTCAGCGCGCCCACGGTGAGCAGTGCCGAACCGATCACCAGCGACTGGATCTTGCCTTCACCGCTGACGAAGAAATAATAATAGAGGAAACGCAGCATCGGCAGCACGCCGATGAACGCGATGACCGCGCCGATGACTGCGAAAGTGCGCAGCGGCTGATACATGGCGTACATGCGCAGCGCGGTCGTCCCCGAGCGCTCCATGAAGCGAAACACCGATTTGAAGAGCCTTGAATCGCGGGTCTTGGCGTTGGTGCGCACGGGGACTGCTTCATAGGCCATCGCCTTCTGACCGACCTGGATCAGCATCTCGATCGTGTAGCTGAACGACGAGACGATATTTACCTGAAAGGCAGCAGTGCGGGAAATGGCGCGAAAGCCACTTACAGCATCGGGCACATCGACGCCCGAGAAATGGCGCACCGCCCAGCTCCCAAAGCGTTGCAGCATGCGCTTGGCGGGACTGAAATGGGCGATCGTCTGGGTTTGGCGATCGCCGATGACCACGTCTGCGCGTCCTGCCACGATCGGTTCCACGAGGCGCGCAATGTCAGCGCCGTAATATTGATTGTCCCCGTCGGTGTTGACGATAATGTCGGCACCAGCGCCGAGCGCGTAATCGAGGCCGCGCCGAAAGCTTCTGGCAAGGCCCATATTGCGGCGATTGCGCAGGATATGGTGAACCCCGCACGCGCGCGCCACCGCGTCGGTGCCGTCGGCCGATCCATCGTCGATGACGAGATATTCGATTATATCGATGCCATCGATCTGTTTCGGCAGATCGGCGATAGTGGCCGGAAGAGTATCGGCCTCATTGTAGCATGGGATCTGGATGATCAGCTTCATGCGGTCCTCTCCAATGCTGGCGGCGCGTCCGATACCGGCACGTGCTGATGATCGCCGCGCCGCCTCGGCATTGCGGCCGCAAAAGCGATGACGGCAAGCGGCAGCAGCCAGACAATGCGCATCAGATAGCGGGCATGCGGGGTCGACATGCCGCCGCATATGACGACATTGGCAGCGAGCGCGAGCAGGATCAAAAGTGCCGCGGCCGCGCCCGGAGACCGCCATGACGCGCGGCCGGTCCGGGAGGCAAAGCCGGCCGCAAGCAGAATGAGGGAGAGCAGTGTCACCGCGATCGTCACGAAAATCGTGGGCGCGACCGGAACGGTGCCGCGGTACGCGGCCGAGCGTTCGACCCAGGAAAATATCTTGGGGGGGAGATGGCTCCGCGCCCCTTCGCGATGCTCGGCGACATAATTGAAGTGATCAAGATCGAAAGCCAGTGCCTGCTCGCCGCTTGACCGGATGATCGACCCGATCACTTCGCCTGGATATTCGCGAAGGACAGCAAGGTAAAAGCGGACATCTTCGCCACCGAGCTGGCGCTTCGAATCCTCGCCGAGCGTGCTGAATATTCCCTCGTGCGGATCTTCGCTCCACAGCATGATGTCACTTGGTTGCGGCATCCGATCGCGGTAGCCGCACAGAAGAAACTTCGGCGGATTGCAGTGGGTCTCGAGGTAGCGGTAGCCGGGGCCATCGGCGATCAGCCGCGCGGAAAGGAAGGGCGGGGCGGTCGGCGGAGCGCCGAGCGTGCGCGTTACCGCTGCCGAGAAGAGCATTTGTGCCGCGATAGCGATGAGAATGAGGCTCGTCGGCAGCAGAACCCGGAGCGTCCAGCCCTGCCGCTGCCCGAGGTTGAGGAGCAAGGCGCCGCCGCCGACCGAGAGGATGAGCAGGATGTGCGAAATATGAAAGGTGATCGCCGCTGCTGCTACCATGAATAGAAATGTGCGCGCGAGACGGCCATAGTGCGCGCCGAACAGGATCAATGACACAAAGGCCAGAATGAGCGGGCCGGTGAAAGCGCCCGGCATGAGGCGCGATACGAAGAAGGGCAGCGGGCTGAGAAGCCCCACTGCGATCAGCCCGCCCCAAATCCAGCGTTGCTGGCGACCGGGCGTGAGCGATGCCGTCGCGCCGAACAGGAACAGCGCAACCGTCCCGACCGCGATCGCGGACTGCACAAACACGGGCCCGAACCGCCCGAGCCCTTCAAGCCCGGCATAGAGGAAGGCGCCATAATAGATTGATCGCCCGGTGAGGACAGTCCGCGCCGGGCGGATCTGAGGAGGGATGGCCGTTGCGGTGGCCAATGCTGGGTCAGCGCCAGGGGGCGACGCCGCGTCTGGACCAGAGGCGTTTGCTGCCGGGGCTGAAGGTGCTTCGAGAAGCCGATCCGACCAGCTCGAACGATGACCCGTCAGCGACACCACCGCCGCATCCGCGGCTCGGATGTAATGGCTGGTATCGGGAAAGAAAAAGGGGGCGCCGTTGAGCAGGGCCGGCCATGCGTAGAGCAGCACCAGCGCTGCCCATAATCCGATCCTCGGCAGACGTCGCACCAATCGATGCCCCTATGATTTCGTTCGCGAATCCGCGAACTGCCCGTCAAGGCGTAGGATAGCCTGAGCACGAGGTCCACTGTTGCCAAGCCCAGCCTGTGTCCTTTTGATACGTATGACGCGCGCATTGCCCTCGGCGCCAGTTTTGCTATTCCCGCATCATGACCCCCGCCGTTCTTGCCGCCCGCTATTGGCCCTTCGCGAACGGGTCGGGGCGGATCATCGACCGCTTCGCACGCGGGGTCGATCTGGGACAGGGCGAAAGATTGGCGCAGACGAGCGACGGATTTGCGCTGCGCGTTCGCGCCGATGACCTGATCGGACGGCATATTCTGCTCACAGGCCGCTTCGATCGTTCGGTCGTCCAGGTCCTGCTGGATCACGCGCGCCCAGGCGACGTGCTTCTCGATATCGGGGCGAATATCGGCTATGTCGCGGCCTGCTTCCTGAGCCGGATCGCGGACTCAAGTGCAATTTGCGTTGAACCTCAACCCGAAATTGTCGATCTGCTCGAAGCGAATATGGCGCCCTTTGGCGATAGAGTCGCCATCCACCGCGTTGCGCTATCCGACGCCGCTGGCGAAGTCCGTTTTCGCATAGATCAGGCCAATCGGGGTGCCTCACGCATAGACGCGGACGGAGAGTTCGCCGTGCCCGCGATGCATGCCGGAGAATTGCTTGCCGGTCTGCCGCGTCTCGACCTCATCAAAATGGATGTCGAAGGTCATGAGGAGACCGTTTTTCGTGCCATCGATGTCCAACTTGCGCGCCTCGCGCCGCGCGCAATTCTGTTCGAGGATCAGGGGGCAGGGGCAGCCGAAGCGATAGGTACGCTGCTGCACCGCCATCGCTACACCGTCTTCGGAATCGACAAGCGTCTGCTGCGTACGCGGCTCGTTCCGATCGTTTCGAGCGGCGACTGCAGGTACAATGATTATCTCGCCGTGCGGACCTGAGCATTTCTCTTCGTATCATCCACCGCAGGGTCTTCACCGCTTCGCAACAAGTTTTTCGCTATGACAGTGGGCGGAAGGGTGGCGCCGCTGGTAGCGCCGCCCTTCCACTGTATTGCGCGCGCCGTGCGCACCCAAGCTGACCAGGGAAATTCATGAAGCTGCTGTTTGCCTTGCCGGGATTTCATCGTTTCGACCGCGGCGCAGAGGTTGCCTTGCTGTCGGTGGCGACGGAACTCGCGCGCGGCGGCGACGCAGTTACCGTAATGGGTTCAGGCGAACCACGTGAAGGTCTGCCTTACACGTATCGCCGCGTCGGTGCCGTGCGCCGTGAGCGCTTCGAAGCCTTTCCCTTCTTTCCGCCGCTTCGTAGCGAAACCGCATGGGAAGATGCGAGCTTCGTTCCCGGTCTCCTTGCGGCTTATCGGCCCGGCGACTTCGACGCGGTGATAACCTGCTCCTTTCCCTTCACCCATTGGGCGCTCGGAAGGCCCGCGAGCAAGCGGCCGCTGCGCCTGTTCGTGACCCAGAACGGCGACTGGCCAGCCTATGCCACCAATTCCGAATATCGCAGCTTTCGCTGTGATGGCCTGGTTTGCACCAATCCCGACTATCTCGAACGCAACCGGTTCAAATGGCCCTCGGCGCTCATTCCAAACGGCGTCGATCTCGAGCGTTTCCATACCGGCGAGGGGGAGCGCGCACGTTTCGGACTCCCGCTGGACCGACCGATCGTGCTCATGGTCAGCGCGCATATCGCAACAAAGCGCGTGCTCGACGGCATTCGCGCCGTCGCGCAGCTTGAAGATGCGCATCTCGTCGTGGCGGGGGATGGTCCGCTCCGCGACGAAGCCGCAGCGCTCGCTGCCGAGATATTGCCCGGTCGCTATCAGCGGGTGAGCCTGCCAGCGACCGAAATGCCGGCGCTGTACCGATCGGCTGATATCTTTCTGCACCTCTCGCTTCTTGAATCCTTCGGGAATGTTTTCCTCGAAGCCTGGGCGAGCGGCCTTCCGGTTGTCGGCCATGACAGCGAAAGGCTGCGGTGGATCCTGGGTGAGAACAGCGCATATCTGTGCAACACCGAGCAAAGTGAAGCGCTGGTCGAGACAATCCGCCGGGCGCTCGCGCAGGGTCGCCGGACCGAAGGCGTCGCAAGCGGGATCGAGCGTTTTGGCTGGCCGACGATCGCCGCGCAGTATCGCGAATTTATCTCGGCACTGCTGGCGCGGCGCTGATCAGTTCGCGAGGCGGCGGAAATAAGCGATCGTCTGCTCGAGCCCTTCGCGCAGCCGAATTGTCGGTTCCCAGTCGAGCTCGCGGCGCGCGAGACTGATATCGGGCTTACGCTGCGTCGGATCGTCGGAGGGCAGGGGGAGCTGGACCAGCTTCGAACGCGCGCCGGTGAGTTCGATAACAAGCTCGGCCAGTTCGCGGATCGTGAACTCCACCGGATTGCCGAGATTAACGGGGCCGGTGAAGCCGGTAGGTGTTTCCATCAGGCGCAGCAGCGCTTCGACCAGATCATCGACATAGCAGAAGCTGCGGGTCTGCGAACCATCGCCATAGATGGTGATATCCTCGCCGCGCAGGGCCTGCATGACAAAATTGGAGACGACACGGCCATCGGCGGGATGCATGCGCGGACCGTAGGTGTTGAAAATGCGCGCGACCTTCACGTCGATGCCATGCTGACGGTGATAGTCGAAAAACAACGTCTCCGCACAGCGCTTGCCTTCGTCGTAACAGCTGCGCAGTCCGATGGGATTGACGTTGCCCCAATAGCTTTCGGTTTGCGGATGCTGAGTGGGGTCGCCATAAACTTCGCTCGTCGACGCCTGCAGGATCGGTACCTTGATGCGCTTTGCAAGGCCAAGCATGTTGATCGAGCCGATCACCGAGACTTTGGTGGTCTGCACCGGATCGTGCTGATAATGGATGGGCGATGCGGGGCAGGCGAGGTTGAAGATCGCATCGACCTCGACGAAAAGGGGATGGCACACATCGTGGCGCATGAATTCGAAGCGCGGATGCGAAAGCAGATGAGCGATATTTGCCTTGGCACCGGTGAAGAGATTGTCGACGCACAATACTTCGTCGCCGCGCTCGATAAGCCTGTCGATAAGATGCGAACCGACAAAGCCGGCGCCTCCGGTAACCAGGACCCTGCGGGCCAGAAAATAGTCACGCGCCATACCGAAATTCCCCTCTGCTTTCCATTCTCTATCGGCACTGAGGAATGTTGCAAGCTCGCGGCGCTCCGCAGCGCGCCAGCGTTGCACTTTGAAACAGCGCGCGCTCCAACTCTTTCGTCCGGAGCGATGGCGCGGTGATCGATCTTCTCGCCTGGGTCCTGGCGACCCCCTTTCTCCTTCTCCTCGCCTATCTTCTGGTCGAACTGACCGCCGGCCTGGCGCGCCTCGCGCCGCGCGATCCTGACACTCCGCCAGCGCATATGGTGCTGCTCATACCAGCGCATGATGAGGCCGCTTCGATTGCGGAGACGGTGCGCGGGCTGGCGGCAGCCTCACCAACCGCGCACATCCTCGTCGTGGCCGATAATTGTTCCGATAATACCGCCGAACGTGCGCGCGCAGCGGGCGCCGAGGCCATCGAGCGCAACGATCGCGAGCGGCGGGGCAAGGGATTTGCACTTGCCTTCGGACGCGATCATCTTGCCGGCGCCCCACCAGACGCCGTGATTGTCGTCGACGCCGACTGCCGCATGGATGCGGGAAGCGCCGAACGGCTCGCGGCCGCAGCGCTGATCTCGGGCGCGCCGGTTCAGGCCAGCAATTTGCTGGCGTCCCCTCCCGGTGTGTCGCCGCTCGTCTCCATCTCCAATTTCGCGATGCTGGTGAAGAATGTCGTCCGGGCGCGCGGGCTGCTGCGGATTGGCGGCGGGGCGCTCTTGTTCGGAACCGGCATGGCCTTTCCCTGGTCGCTCTTCGCGCGGCTTCCGCTCGCGAGCGCCAATGCGGTCGAGGACCTTGAGCTCGGGCTGCGCCTCGCGCGCGAGGGGATCAAGGTAGGCTTCGACGATGGCGCGCGCGTGACCAGTCCCGCAGCCAGCCTTGCGAGTAGCCGCGGGCAGCGCAGCAGGTGGGAACATGGGTTTCTCGACACTGCGCGAAGGCAGGCGGGGCCGCTGCTGGGCGCAGCGAGGCGGCGCCGCTCGCGGCATTTGGCCGCTCTTGGTGCGCATCTGCTCGTGCCGCCGCTCGCCCTGCTGCTGCTCGCAGCCGCGCTCGACCTGGCGCTTGTTACCGGTCTCGCGCTGTCGGGCGCTGACAGTCGGCCCGCCATGTTGCTGCTTGTGCTCCTCGCGCTTGTTGCGCTCGCCCTGCTCGCCGCCTGGTGGCGCGAGGCGCGGGCGCTGCTTCCGGCGCGCGATCTTCTGCGTGCCCCGCTCTATCTGCTCTGGAAGCTGCCCGTCTATCTTGCCTTCTTCACCCGCCGGCAGACGGGGTGGAACCGGACAGGTCGCGACTAGCCCGCGCGGTTCGCCAACGTTGCCAGATGGCGATTATTCGGGGTCCCTCGACAAGATAGCGTCGCCAAAGACGGCGCGGTTCGCTGAGCAGGCGGAATAACCACTCAAGGCTCGCCCGCTGCATCCAGTTCGGCGCCCGGCGCTTCGCGCCGGTCAGGAATTCGAGCGAGGCTCCGATGCACAGCGCTACCCCGCGGGCTCCGCCACGCGCCGCGATCTCCGCGCACAGCAATTCGCTCTGGGGAGCGCCAACGGCAAAAAGGATGACATCAGCTTTGCTGCTCACAACAAAGTCGCCGACCGTTCGTCGGGCGTCGGCATTGCTCCGCAATCCCATAGGCGGCGCATGAAACAGCCACTCGAAACGCGGGTAAATTTGTTCAAGGGCCGCATGCATAAGCGGATCGCCGCCAATCACCGCGATACGGCCGCGCGGGAGCGCGTAGGCGAGCAGGTCGCGCGTCAGATCGCTTCCCGGAACGACCGGCAAGCGAATATCCGCGAGCGCGGCGAGGCGCGCCAGGATGCGGCTGTCACAAAGGCAGAGCGCGGCGCCCTCATAGGCAGCGAGCAGCTGGGGATTTGGCGATCGGTCAAGTCCCACTATATGATCGACATTCGGCGTGACGACATAGTGAAAGCTCTCGCCGCCAGCGCGGCTTACCACCGCCCGCCGCGCGCAATCGATATCGATGGGATCGAAGGAAAGTCCCAGAAACTCCTGTCTTGTAAAGATTTTTTCTCTCATCGCGTGACGATCCGGCCAAAGAGCCCGTTCGGCGGCGCCTCACCGGGCACAAGATCGATTCCGTAAAGCTCACGCGCACGCTCAAGCCCGCGCTGCGCTGCCGCCCTGCAATCATCTCCCGCGCGATCGCAAGCCGCAGCATAGAGGCGCCAGCCACTTATCAGCGCGGGTGCATCATGGGTCAGTCGCCGGGCCACCGCGATCGACTCGCGCTGCTTTCCATTCGCTTCGAGCCAGCCCATGAACTGCGCTGCGAGCACCGAGCTCTGACGATTTGCATCCATGCCCTGACGCCACATGCGATTGGCATTCTCAGGATCGCCGCGTTCGGAATAGCTGATAGCGGCCAGACGCCATGCGTCGATCCTCTCGGGACACTGGCTGGCCGCCTCCTGCGCCGAGCGTAGCGCTCCATCAAGTTGCCGCATGTCGAGACGCGCGCTCGCCCGCACGACAAGCGCGCGGCAATTGGTCGAATCCTCTTCAAGGATTGCGTTCGCGCGTGACAGCGCCCCGGCCCGATCGCCGCGCCGAAGGAGGGCGGCCGCTTCCAATGTCGCCCGATCGGTGCCTGACAGGGTCGCGATCAGGCGATCTGCCGCGGCGAGGCGTTTTGCTTCGACAAGATAGGCTGCCACTGCGATCCGTGCTGCCGGCGTGCCGGACGCGGCAATGGAGCCGACAGCGGCATCACTCGGAGCCTCGGGGTGATATTCCCGCCAGAGGACAAGGATTTGCGGGATATCGTCCCGAGCAAGTTCGCTCTTGGCCAACAGCGCCGCGAGGAGCGCGTCCGCATCCTTGGTGCGGCCCTGCTTGTAAGCAAAATTGGCTTCGTCGATCCGCAACGCATCATTGGCGGGCGCAAGGTTCCGAAGCTTCGCAAACTCGGCCTGCATGCCGTTGGAATCATGGAGGGCGCGGTAGACTTCGAGCCGGGTCATCGCGATACCGCTGGTATCAGTCTTCTTGGCACTGAAAAGATCGAGGACCGCCAGCGCCTCCTTGCCTTCCCCTTTGCGAAACAGGGCGCGCGCCTTGAGAATCGCACCGCCCTCATTTGCTGAGTCGCGCGCCAGTATCTTGTCTGCATAGCCGACCGCATCGTCGAAACGGTTGCGCACGATCGCGTGGAGGCCGCGGACGAGCAGCGCGTTCGGATCGTCGGGTTCGAGTGAGAGTATCGCTTCGGTGGCCGCGAGCGATTCCCGCAGATTGCCGGTCTGGAGACCCAGTTGCGAAACCGCCTGCAGTGCTTCCATATTGCTCGGGTCGAGTGCCATGGCGTTGCTATACGCGTCGAAGGCTTGCGGAATAGCCTTGACGGCATATTCGATACGCCCCCTAAGTATATGATATTGTGGTTCGTCGTCGCGCTCTGCAATAGCTTCCTTGATCGCCATGCGGGCTTCGGCGAAACGGCGCTCGCCCAGCAATTCCTGGGCGCGCATCGCATCGCGCGCCGCTGCGGCGTCCGAACGGCCGCATCCCGACATCAAAAGGCTCGCCATGAGGGCAGCAACAAGCGTGAAGCCGGCGCGCGTTTTTGTGCCGCGGCGACACAGCTGCTTTTGCCTTTCAGGGTTAACGTGATAGTCAGGGATCATAGGCATCCTTATACTGTTGCAACTTCTTCTGTCGACTGATCGGGCTGGCTGACGCCGGGCAACGATAGAGTCGGCGCCGTAAAGGTTTTATCCCCATGCGCAGATTTTTGCTTTCGATCGGGTTCTCCCTGCTATTGATGGCACCCGCGGCCGCCGTGCAGGCAGACCCCGCGCCGCAGCCCGTTCAGTCTTCCGCGCCGGCCGAGGCCGCTCCGGTCCCTGCCGCCACCGCTGCGCCGACGCCGCGTGCGGGTGCCTACCGCATCAATGCGGGCGACGAGCTTGAGATCTACGTGTGGGGCGAGGAGCGACTGCAGCGCAAGGTGAAGGTGCTTCCCGACGGAACGATCGCTTTCCCGCTTGTCGGCAAGGTCGTAGCCCAGGGCTATTTGCCGTCCGAAGTCGAAGCGATGATCACCAACGGCCTGCGCGATCAGTATCGCGGCCAGGTTCCGCAGGTGACGGTGTCGGTGGTGCAGCCTTCGGGGATGCAGTTTTCGGTGATGGGACGTGTCCGTTCGCCGGGCACCTTCACGCCGGGGCGCTACGTCAATGTGCTCGAAGCGCTCAGCATGGCGGGCGGACCGAGCGAATTCGCCAATCTCGACAACGTGCTCATCATTCGCAAATCCGGTGACGAGCTGCGCACGATGCGGGTCCGGCTGGCGCCCCTGTTCAAGATGGGCGGCGACAGCAGCGATATCGCGCGCGCCAATATTCTGCGCATCGAAACCGGCGACACGGTCATCGTCCCGTGAGGCGCAGGTGGGGCAGGAGGGGCATGATGCGGAAAATTGCTTCATCGATAATGATGTTGGCGTGCGGCCTTTTCGGCACCGCGCAGGCACAGGAGCCGCAGGTGACCGTCGATGTGTCGGCGGGCGCATCGGTGTCGACCAATCCTTTTCTTTACGTTGATAGCAAGGCCGCCGCCGCAGCGACGCTCGAAGTGCGTCCGATGATCGTCTGGGAAAATGAATCGGGCCGGACCAGCCTCGACGGCACGCTGCGCCTTGCGCAATATACCCAACGCTACGGCAATGATTTTTCGGGGCGCGCCGGCGTGTCGAGTGATCAGAAGCTCGATGAGCGCACGACGCTCAGCATGGCGGGATTTTATCAGACTTCGCGCTCGGTGGTGCAGGATGGCTTTTTCTTCCCGATCGAGGCACCGCTCGATCCAGGAAGCATTCCCGATCCCAGCATTCCGCCGGTAGATACGTCGATCGCGGGCGTGCGCACACGCCGGCAGAATGCCGGCGCGTCGATCGGTCTTAGCCATGCCATTGACGAGCGTAGCTCGGTTGATGCCGGCGTCTCGCTCGATGCCGCCTTTGTCGACCGCAACGTCGGCTTCGACTATCAGGATCTCTCTGGTCACGTCGGCTATCAGCGTCAGTTGACCGAGCGCACCGCGCTGACCGCCAGCGTCTCGGTGGGACGCGTCAATTATCTTGGTCGCAGGATCGGAGACAGCACGATCGTCAGTCCGCAGATCGGTTTGCGACAGAGGATCAACTCGCGCCTGAGCCTCGTCGCGGGGGCAGGCATATCTTATGTGAGGACGGACGTGGGGACCGGCACGAGGGTTGGACGCACGAGCTTTTCGGGCAATATCGGGCTGTGCGACCAGGGGCTCAATCGCACCTTGTGCGTTTCGGCAAATCGCTCCGCGCAGCCCACCGCGCTCGGGGGCGTCTCGAACGTCACCGCCTTTGCGGTGACCTATGATGCGCAATTGTCCGAGAAGGACCGTCTCGCCTTTTCCGGGCGCTATGGCCGCACCGATCAAAGCGGTGCTGCGGGCTTTCCGCTGCAGACGCGCATCACCGACATCGTCGGAGCCAGCGCCACTTACAGTCGCAAGCTCAGCGACCGCGTCAGTCTGAACGTGACACCGGCCTATACCAAGCTCTATGGCGATACCCAGGGCCGGCGCGATGCAAATTATTCGCTGATGGTCGGTGTAACGGTGCGCTTCGGGAAGCTTCGCTGATGGATCAGTTCGACGATATGGCCGGCGAACAAGGTGAAGGCGGGTCCGATTTCATCGGCCAATTGCCTGCAATCCTGTGGCAACGCCGCTGGTGGATCATCGTCCCGACGATCGTCGGCGCGCTCGCTGCGCTGGCGGGTATCCTGTTCATTCCGCCGACCTACCGAGCCAATGCCATCATGCTCGTCGAGTCGCCACAGCTGCCGCAGGAGGTTATCGGGCTCGACGGCGGAGATGCGATCGACCGCCGGATCGCGGCCATTCAGCAGCAGATCACATCGCGTCCCGATCTTATCGAACTGATCGAACGCAACGGTCTTTATGCGAGCGACCGCAAGAGCAAGCCCCTCTCGAAAATTCTCGAGAAAATGCGCGAATCCATCAGCCTTACACCAACCGATGCGGGCTCGCAGCCCAATCGCCCCGATCAGCGGGCCATCGCCTTCGAACTTGCCTTTGAATATTCGCAGCCCGCGCAGGCACAGGCTGTAGCGCAGGCGCTGATGGATCGCGTCCTGCAGCTCGACGCGCGCGGCAATACCGAGCAGGCGACCAATACTGTCCAGTTTCTTTCGGATCAGGCCGCGGGCCTTGAATCGCAGATCGGCGACCTTCAATCGCAGATCGCTGGCGTCAACGCCCGCAACGGCAATGTGCTGGCCTCCGGCGGCATGGTCATCGGTTCGGGGGCAGGAAGCTACGACGTACAGATTGCCGCGCTCCAGCGCGACAACCAGACTCTCCTCATGCAGCGTAATGTCGCGCAGACGAGCGACGAACGCGATCCCACGGTTGCGGCAGCCGAGCAACGGCTTGCTGCCGCGCGGGCGCTTTATTCCGAAACACATCCCGACGTGGTGATCGCCAAGCAGGCGCTTGCCGAGGCGCGGCGGCTTGCCAAGGACAATACGCAAAAGCTGCCGCTCGACACGATCGATGACCAGATCGCGTTCAATAACAAGCAGATCGCGGCCCTGCGCGCCGCAAAGGCGCAGGAGAATGCCGAGGTCAGCTCGCGGCTCGCCGCGCAGGCGCGGGCTCCGCTCGTCCAGCAGCAGCTCGGCGAACTCCAGCAACGTCTGACGGCGCTCAACACGCAATATGAGCAGGTGCAAAAGCAGCTGATGACCGCGCGCGCGGGCGTGCGCGCCGAGGACGAGCAAATGGCCGAGCGCCTGTCGGTCGTCGAGCCGCCGGTCATTCCCGACAGCCCCAGCTGGCCTAACCGCATCCTACTCGCTGCCCTCGGCATCGGTGGCGGCCTCGGGCTCGGTTTTGTACTCGCCTTTGCGGTGGAGCTCTTCCTGCGGCCGATCCGGGATCCTGGGGCGCTCAAGGCGATCCTCGGTGCCTCGCCGATCGGTATCATCCCCGTGATCGAGTCAACGCGCGTTCCCAAGCGCGGTTGGCAGCGTTTCGTTCCGCTTCGCCGCTCCTGATACCAATAAAGGTTCGACCATGGCCGACCGCGATTTTTCCTCTCCCGGCGTCCGCGACCTGCTCCGGCTCGCGGACCTTCCGCTTTTCACTCCCGAGCGCGCCGAGCTCAACTCGCACAAGCTCGTTGGCTTCGACAGCCGCGACATTCGCGCGCGTCCCTTCAATCTCCTCCGTTCGAGCCTGAGCAAGAAGCTCAAGGAAAGCGGGTTTCGGCTTGTCGGCCTGACCTCTGCAACGCCTGCGGCAGGCAAATCCTATCTTTCGCTCAATCTGGCCTCGTCGCTCGCGCGCGTGGCCGAGCAACCCGTTTTCCTGGTGGATCTCGATATTCGCCGCGCATCGGTCGCCGAAGAGATCGGCCTGACTCTCGATCGGGGGATCGAGAGCTTCCTCGAAGGCGAAGCCGATGATCTTGCAGCGCTCGGTCGGCATGTCGACGGCAGCGAACTCGGGATATTTCCCGCCGTTCGCCGCAAGCGTAACACCGCCGAGCTTCTCGCCAGCGAACGCTTTGCGCAGATGATCGACATTTTCCGCAACCGCAGCGATGCAGCGATCATCCTCTTCGATTTACCGCCAGCCTTCGCCAGCGACGATGCGATGATCAGCCTTGAATTGCTCGACGGCTATGTGCTCGTCGTCGACAGCGGCAAAACTACCAGGAAGCATGTCGAAGACGTGCTGGCCGTTCTTCACCCGACGCCGTGCGTCGGGACGATTCTCAACCGCTACAGCGGCGGCTTCGCCGACAGCTATGGTTATGGCTATGGCGGGCCCGATTACGGGAAATATTACGATCCGTCGTGACCCGCCAAGCGGAAGCGGAGCCGGCGCTCGCCGAGCGTAAGGGCAATCGCGTCGCGATCTGCATTATTGCGCGCAACGAGGCCGACACGATCGGCGGTTTGATCGATCAGCTGGCGGAACAGTCGCTGGTAAGCGTCGATGGCGTCTCCCGAATCCTCGTTGTCAGCAATGGGTCGAGTGACGCGACTGCGGCCAAGGCCTCGGCAGCGCTCTCGCGGGGATTTGCCGACGGTGGACCGATCTGGAGTGTCCACGACACGCCGATCGGCGGCAAGGCCCGCAGCTGGAATCTCGCGGTTCATGAACTGCTCGATGGCGATCTCGACATTGCGATCTTTCTCGATGCCGATATCGAACTGGCGGGCGAGCATGTGCTGGCGGAACTCGTCGATCGGCTCGCGGGCGATCCGGTGCTGCTTGCGGTTTCAGGATTTCCGCTAAAGAATATCGCCCGCAAGGCGCACAAGACGCTCATTGATCGCTTCTCGCTGCGCATTTCGAGCCAGACGCCGGCGCCGCACGCGATCAATGGCTCGCTCTACGCGGCGCGCATGTCGGAATTGCGCAAGATTTGGCTCCCGGTCCCGACTCCGGGAGAGGATGGCGCGCTCAGCGCCATGATCCACACCGGCGGTTTTACCCATCCCCCGCGGTTCGAGACGATCGCGCGCATGCCGCATCCGACGCATTATTTTGAAGCCCATAGTATCGCGGGCTTCTTCGCGCACGAGCGGCGCATGACGCTCGGCACCACGATCAACGGATGGATATTCGAACATATGTGGGCCGGCGAACACCGCGATCATGTCGGCGAGCGCATCCGGTCCTGGAACGAGGATGAACCCGACTGGATCGACCGGATCATCGCGCGCGAGGTCGCGGGCAAATGGTGGGCATTGCCCCCGCGGATGCTCAGCTGGCGACTGCACAATCTCAAGGGCGTCGGCTGGCGCAAGGCATTGGCGCGGGCGCCATTCTCGCTCGCCGCAACATTTTTGAACCTCGGCCCCTGCATCGCCGCCAATCGCCTCATCAAGCGGCGCGGCGCGGCGAGCCACTGGTAGGGCGGCAGGCCGCCCGGAACGGGCGGTCTGCGGCGCCGGTCAAAAACGGGGGGCGTCTCAGCCGAGGCCGGTCAACAGACGTGACATGCGCGCGGCCGCGCTATGCGCCTGATAGTCGTCGGCCACGCGCCGGCGCCCGGCCTCGCCTAACCGAATCCACGCCTTGCGGTCATCAATCAGCGCGCCGAGCGCGCGCTTGAGGTCGTCCCAGTCCGACGCGGTGAACAACCGGCCCGTGACATCGTCCTCGACCAGTTCGGGAATACCCGCAACGCGGCTCGCTACGACGGGAAGTTGCAGCGCGAGCGCTTCGATGAGAACGACCGGAAGACCTTCCATCAGGCTCGGCAGGACGAAGATGTCGGCCTCGGCCATGCGCGCGAGCGTCGAGCGTTCGGGAAGCGGTCCGGTAAATTCGATTTTCTCAGCGAGCCCGAGTGTCGCGGCCTGTTCCCGGACCGCATCTGCCGCCGGCCCGCCGCCCACAATGGTCAGCGAAAAATCGCGGCCCTCGGCAACCAGCGCCGCAAGCGCTGATAGAAGGCCCGCATAACCCTTCTCGGGCGACAGCCGTCCCACCGACACAAGGCGCGGCGGTGTCGACGCGCGCGCCGAACGAGCTTTTTGTGCCTTGGGAAGTGCCGCCAGATCGATGCCGCAGCGGATGATGTGCATCTTGGTCCACTGAGCCGGTTCCACGAGCCGCATCGCCTGGGCCTGCATGAAATAGGACGCGCAGGCGACGAAGCGCGCCCGCTCGATCTTGCCGGCGAGCAGCGCTCCTGCCGGTGGGTCGGTCTCGGAAATGCCGTGCAGCGTCAGGCTCCACGGCACGTTCGCGCAATGCGCGGCCAGCATGCCCACGGTGGCGCCGCTGTTGGCGAAATGATTATGAAGATGACCGACACGCTCTGCGCGCAGCCGGCGCGCAAGCAGCAGCGCTTCGACGAAGTGAAATTGCGACCAAAGCAGCGCGCGTAGGCCCCCGACGCGGTGGCGGAGCGCCAGCCGCCAGGTCGACACAAAGCGTCCAGGTCTGGTGGCGAGAATAACGCAAATTGCCGCGAAATAGGCCAAAAGCGGGCGCCCGAGCAGACTCTCTGCTTCGCCTTCGCGCGCGACCGGCTGGACACTGAACGCTGCGATTTCAACCCCGCGCAGGCGCAGGGCAGCCACTTCGCGGCGCACGAATGTGTGCGATGGGGCGCTATAGTCGCTAACGAGATAGGCGATCTTCATTTGTAGTAGATCGCTCCTTGCCGGCGCCTCGCCGCGCGCGCCGCGCCATAACGCAGCGCTCCCCAGGTCTCGGCGAATTTTCCGGCGAGCAGATGCACGGCTTGCATGCCGCCGTCTCGCCGTGCGAGCCGAACAAACTGGGCCGCCCACAACAATGGTGCAGCAAGCAGACCTATCGGTCCGAGGAGTACTGTCAAGAACAGTGCCAGCGCTATGGGCGCTGCGCTCCAGCCGATCGCGCGCGCAAGCTCGCGCCCGTAGAGCGGCGCACCCAGGCGCCGCGTTTTCGACCAGACTTGCGCATAGCCATAGCCGCTGCGCACCGCGCGCATCCACCATTGGCGGAAATGATGCATGTCGGCGTCGTGTATCGTCATCGGCGCATCAAGCCGCCAGACCCTCCAGCCGCGCGTGCGAAGCCGCGAACAAAATTCGGGTTCCTCGCCGGCAATGACAGCGCCATCATAGCCGCCTGCCGAAGCAAAAGCGCTGAGACGAACCATGGCGTCGCCTCCGCACGCCGCGGCTTCCCCCGGCGGCGTGTTCCATTCGGCGTCGCACAACCTGTTGTAGAAGCTCGCCTCGGGATAGCGCTCGCGCCGGCGACCGCAAACCGCGGCGAATTCGGGTTCGTTCTCAAGAAAGCGGGTCGCCTCGGCGAGCCAGCCGGGCTCGAACTCACAATCGCCGTCCACGAACTGGACAAAGGCCAGTTCGGGATGCCGCGCGGTAAGCCGGGCTGCACCCTCGTTGCGCGCGCGCGCGGCCGAGAAGGGGAGGCGCATATCAAGTTCGACGACGTCGGCACCGACCGAGCGAGCAAAGGCGACACTGTCGTCGATCGATGCGCTGTCGACATATACCATGGGAATGCCGGGCGGGATCGAGCGAAGGCAGCGCTGCAGCCGTTCGCCTTCGTTACGGCCTATCGCCACCACTCCCATGCGGCTCTGCTGCCCGTCAGCCATGCATCCTCTGCCCTTCGATCAGCCAATCGCCGATGCTGCCCGTCAATCCGGCCAGATAGCTCGCCTCCCGGAACAGGAAGATCAAGGCAAAGAATAGCAGCGTCAGCCCAATATCCTGCCGCACGAAATTGATCCCTGCAGCTCGCTTGCGCCAGACGAGGATGCAATAGCGTACGGCTTCTGCCGCGACGAAAGCGAGCATCGCGGCATTGAGGCCGTAGCGTGGGAGAAGGACGGGCAGGGCGATCGCCACAACGGCAAGCTTGGCTCCATTGCCGAACGCCACGCCCGATGGCTTTCCAAGTCCCATCATGATGGCATCCGACATGGCAGCAAGAATCGCAAACCAGCTGCCAGCGAGCAGAACGGTCAGCAGAATGCCGGCATCGTGATAGCGCGCGTCGTAGACGAGGTAGATGAAGCGATCGGCAAGTGCGATAGCGAGCGCGAGCCCGACCGCGACAAAGCCAAGCAGCGCAAGGCGCATCGGTCCGATTGCCTCGCGCAGATCATGCCCGCGCAGGTTGGTGGCCGAAATCTTCGGGAACACAAGGAAGCTGCCGACGCGCTGGAAAAGTTCCGCGGCTGCGTCGGCGAATGTCCGCGCGATACCGTAAATCCCGAGCAGCGCGAGCGGTATCGCGCTTGGCAGATAGAGACGATCGAAATTCATGGCGAGGTAGTAGATCAATGAGGACAGGAAGACCCACTTGCCGAAATGAACAATGTCGCGCAGCGCCGTCCGTTCCCAGCGGAGGCGATGCATGCGCCAGTCGACCAGGAAGAAGCTCGCGATTGCTGGGACGGCCATGCTGATCAGGAGCGCAATGATGAGCGCCCAGATGGTTGGCATGAAATAGGCGAGAATGATCTGGATCGCCGAGCCGAAGATCGCCATTGCGAGGTCGAAGGAGGCCAGCTTGCGAACCTCCAGTCGCTTCTGAAGGAGGAAGCGTGACGGCGAAGTGAGGCCGGTGAGCAGAAAGATCGGGGCAGCGGCAGGCAGCAGGTATAGAAGCTCCGGCTTGCCATAGGCATGAGCGATGGGCGCGGTGAGGGCGAGGGCGGCCGCGAAGAGCAGCAGGCCGCGCACGATCTGCACCGTCCAGGCGGTGTTGAAGAAGTCGGATTCCTCGCCGCGCCGATTGTTGACGATGCTCTGACCGACGCCGACGTCGGTGAGCAGTTCCCCGCCCGTCCGCAGCGCGTTGATGAGCAGCATCGTGCCGAGAAGCGCTGGCGCGAGAAGCCAGGCCAAGAGAATGCTTGAGGCCAGCCGCACGACCTGTTGAATCGCATAGGTCGCGGCAATCCAGCTGACCGAGCCAAAATGGCCGGTCCATCCCGCCATCTGCCGCAGCCAGCGCCGCGAGGTCGGCGGCGTGGCGGCGCCGATATCGGTGGGACTGCTTTCCATCGCGGCTTATCGCCGCGCCGGGCGCAACGCGCCCGAACCGCGCCGACGCGCGCTCCCGCGCCCCATGGTGAGGGCCGCGGCTGGAGTATCGACCAAGCCGTCCTGCTGTCCGCCGGACGAGGCGGGAGGTGGCTTGCGGATCGTCTTATGTCGGCGTTCGAGCTTTGCCTGCCTAATGCATCCCGCGATGATGCCAAGCGCGATCGCGAACACATATTGGGTAAAATAGACGATGAAGACCCATTCCCACAGGCTGTGAAGCGCCGTCACGAGAATGGCGACGCTCGCCCCGAGCACGATATCGCCGCGTGAATCACGTCGATGCATGAAAGCGAAGGCGAGCCCGCGAATGACGCTCCAGGCGAACAGGAAAATGAGCGTCAGAAGGCCGAGCCAGCCGGTCTCGGCCGCAGCGAGCAGGTAGATATTGTGCACATGCGCCGAACGGCTGTTGTAGTTCCAGACGACGCCGGCCTTTTGCGAATAGCCCTGCGAATTGGCGATCACGACATATTGGTTCGCGCCCACACCCATCGGGTGGTCACGCCAAATCGCTTTCGCAGCGCGTTCGAAGGCCTGTCGTTCGCCGTCGGGACCAAGCGCGGTTGACGCTCCTCTCGCAAAGCGCTCCCCGAAGCTCGTGGCAGCAACCGGGCCGACGATGCCCAGCGACAAGACCGCCAGTCCAACGATTTTCCACTTGTGCGGCGTCATCCGCCTTGCGAGCGAAAGGATGAGCAGCAATGCGATCCCCACCGCTACGAAGGCGACCGCACCGCGCGACGCGCCGAGCGCCACCGCGACGAGCGAGGCGACGACGCCAGCCATGATCAGCTTGCTGCGTTCTCCAGCAAGCAGCAGGGCAAGCAGCGGCAGGGTCACGAAGTGCAGCATCAGCCCCAGCAGATTCTGGTGAGCCATGGTGCCCGTGGCCTGGACCATGCCCGACATGCGTTGTTCGATCGTCACAAGTCCCTGGAAAATCGCGCCTGCAGCAAGCCCGAAGGCAATCCAGCGAACCGCGCCCGGCTTGCCGGCAACCGAAGCGACGGCAACGAAAACCAGAATGACACGCAGGAGTTGAAAAACGTAGAAGCTCGAACTTTCCCATTGATGCGACACAAAGACCGACACCGTCACCGCAGCCAGATAGGCGCCGAGAGCGCCGAGCAGCGGCAGCCTGCGGAAAGGCGCGCGTGCCGCCAGGATGATGGCTATCGCCAGCGTGTCGAGAATGGAGACGATAAGCCCGCGCGCAAAACCGGGCCATGTCGCCCAGTTGATGAAGGCGACATCAAGATTGGCAAAGCTCATGGTGAAGGGCAGGGCGCCGATCGCGAAATAGGCCCATTTGCGGTGCTGCGGGAATGCCCGTACCCACCAGATCAGACCGGGCAGCGATGCGAGAATCAGGAGGATGCCAAGAATGCGCACCGCGCGGTCAGCTCCCTTGCGAGACGGGATCAATATGCATTTTTATGCATCACCACGCGTACGGTCTTGAGCAGGATCATGATGTCGCTCCACAGCGACCACTCGGACAGATATTCAAGGTCGCAGCGCACCCGGAGCTCCAGATCCTCAATTCTCTCGGTCGATCCGCGATAACCACGAATTTGGGCAAGACCGGTAATGCCTGGCTTGAGCGCATGACGCAGCCAATATTTCTGCGAAGCATGCCAGAATAATTCATTGCCCGCGGTCGAGCCAAGCGCGTGCGGACGCGGTCCCACCATGCTCATTTCGCCCTTGAGAACATTGAATATCTGCGGGAGCTCGTCGATGCTCGTGCGGCGGATGAAGCGACCCACCCGCGTTACGCGATCGTCCGCACGCGAGGCGGACTTGTCGCCCATCGCGTCACTCGCTTCGACGCGCATCGACCTGAATTTGTAAATGCTGAACTGGCGGTTGCCCTGGCCCACGCGCAATTGCCGGAAGAAGACCGGCCCCGGCGTGTCTAGCTTTATCGCCAAGGCGACAAGCAGGAGCAGAGGGCCGAGCAGAATCAGCGCTGCGCTGGCCGTGACGAGGTCGAGCCCGCGCTTTTGTATCCGGTTCATCAGATTGAGCGGCCCGCGCGAGAGAACGATCGTGTCGCGCCGATCATAGCGACCAAGCGCGACTGCTCCGTGCAGAAGGTCCCGGTCGAGCATGATCTCGCCGCCAACATCGTGACCCTTCAAAAAGGTCGACCATTCCGCGCGATGATCAAATTGCGAGGCTACTACCACCCGGTCAAAGGGCGCTATCAGCCGCGAGAGCGCATCGATCATGTCCGGGCGATCAAGATCGGGCCAAAGGCCCTGGGCGCCGACATCGACAACCACGGCGGATCCTTCGGGAACGGCATCGAGACCGTCGAGTAACAGGATCGTGGCGACCACCACGTCGCCCATCACGAGCTTCACGACGCGATCAAGGATGATTTTCGACACTATCAGAAATATGGCCGCCGTACCGAAAGTGATCGCAAAGCCGATGCGCGAGATTTCGTCGACCTTGAAAAGAAAGCTGATGCCGACGATCACAAAGGCCGTCGCCCCGAGCGCGCCAAGCGCGCGTTTGGTACCGAGTAACCGGTTCTGCAAGGTTTCGGCGTCCTGAGTTTCGCGCGCGATTTCGAACATCAGGAACAGCGGAAGGGCTATGAAGAGAATGGAATGACCGCCGGCGCTGAGCCATTGCGCGTCGCGGGTTTGCAGCGCGCAAGCATAGCCGAGCACCAGTGCCAGAAGGTCGAGGGCCAGCGAGAAGATATAGAGAAAAGTCCGCTTGTCGCGCGCCGACGCAAAGAGGCCGCCCTCGCTCGACGGGTTCGGCGGTGTCGCGAGCGACAGGTCATGATCAGGCCTGCTGTAGATATTCCCGCCCTTCACCACTTGGCACCCGGCCCTTCAAGCCCGATCCGAGTTGACCTATCGGCATCACCGCCAGCCAAAGCAAATAGCAGAATGGCGGAGAAATCGACAGCGTTTACAGTGCAATTCCGGGACTCGCGGCACGCCGTCCCGAATGGGGAAAGGCCTCTTGGCAAAGCTTAACGCGATTGCTGGAAAGGGTTCGGCACCTTGAGCACGGTAAAGATGTAGATGATCACGCCGACCAGTAGAATTGCGGCAAATAGCGGATAGCCTTCATTGCCAATATAGTTGACGACGGCACAGCCGACCGCCGGCGGTGCATATTGCCAAAGCTTGTCGCGCGGCGTTTCCTCGGCCGATCGCTGTAGCAGCAAGGTCACCAGGCCTGAAAAGGCAATGACGGTGATCCAGTCCCAAATCGTCTCCACATGTCCCTCCCGAACCCTCGCCGGCTCTCAACCCCGGATTTCCGCGGTCGCTCTCGACTTTAAATCCGGGCCGCAGCATAGCAGCGAATGCATATTCGCGGTAGCGGCCTTGTAAGCCATCCTAAGCGATAAATGCTTATATTGTATTGTAATGGTGCAGCGCTTGCGCGAGGCTGCCCTTCGCCGGTCCGTTTGCCAGCATCCGGCTCCAGCTGCATCACGCGGTGCAGATGTCGAGCGCGTTGGCGGCCCCGCAAAAGCCTTGGCGCGGTAAAGGGAAGAGCAGAAGCGTGGACGCAGAAAACAGGCAATCCGGCACTTGGCGGTACGAGCGCGTCGCGATCGGTGGTGGTGGATATGTGACCGGAATGCGGATCGCGGGGCGGGGCTCCGAAAAGGTCCGGGTTTGCCGCACCGACACCGCCGGAGGCTTTATCTGGGCTTCCGAGGAAAGCCGGTGGCAGCCGCTGCTGCAGGCGGGGATCAACATCGATCCCGAGCTGATGCGCTACCATTATCCGCGCGGTGCGGGCTGTTACGATGTTGCCGTAGCGCCGAGCCGGACTGATTGCATTTATGTGTGCCAAGGCGGCTTCGTCTATGCAAGCGGCGACCGGGGCAGGACGTGGCGACGGACCGCTCTTCCCTATTATGACGGCTATGGCGCCAACAGCAGCTCGAGAATGACCAACGAAAGAATGGCAGTCGATCCTGCCAATCATCTGGTCCTGGGCATCGGCAATCCCGATACGGGCGCCCGTGGTGGGCTCCATATCAGCTTTGACGGCGGGGACAGCTGGGCGGCGCATCCCCAAATCCCCGCGCCAAGTGCCCCCGATCGCGGGATGGCGATCGCATTTGACCCTGACAGCGGCAGCAATGGCGAGCGAACCCGGCTGGTCTATATTTGGTCTTATGGCCATGGCATCTTTCGGTCGATTTCCGGAATTCAAGGCCATTTCGATCTTATTGAAGGAAGCCCTGCCGACATCGGTCATATGGCGGCGCGCGGCGGCAATTTATGGACTGGAGGAACTTCCCGCGGTGACGGCGCGCCGCTACGCCGCTGGACCGAGCGGGGAGGCTGGAAGTCAGTACCTGGCGTCCCCGACGCAAAACACATTGCAATATCTGCCGACGGCAAGCGGATTGTGTCGATGATTGCTTCAAGCGCTTATCGGCTTTCGCTGGACGGGGGCGCCACCTTCGGTCCGCTGACACCGCGGATCCGGCGCAAGGCGGTCCATATCGGCTGGCACGAGACCACCAACGAGAATTACATGTCGAACGGCGCCTGCGTGTGGGATACGGAGGCGGATATTCTCTATATTGCGGAAGGCATAGGCTGCTGGAAATGTATCAACCCGCCGCATGATGGCAGCGTCCCGGTCTATCTCGAAGACAGCGTCGGAATCGAAAATCTCGTGTCGATGCAGATCATGGTGCCGCCGCAGAACAGCCGGATCCATTATGTCACGCAGGACCGTAACGTCGCGACCCGCGACTGGTGGCAGTTCCGACAATATCCCGCCAACATCGGCGTCAGCAATGCGGTACCGCTCGATCATGGCGGCGGCATCGATCACGCCGCGGGCAATGAGGATTATCTTGCCGTGGTTGGCAGCAAGAATGGCTGCTGCAATATTTCGCGGGACGGCGGAAAGAGCTGGGCGCCCGTCGCCGCGGTTCCGCAAAATGTCCGTGCCACCGCGCCGCAGCCGGCAACCGAAGGCACGGGGTTCGGCGGCAACATCGCTGTGGGCCCTCCAGGAAATCTGGTCTGGCTGCCTACCGGCAACAATAAGCCGAGCGTGACGCTCGATGATGGCGCGAGTTGGGCCTATTGCCTTTTCGAGGGGGCCGAGCCCGATAACAGCGGAATGCGCTGGCATAACCAATATTCCTATCAGCGCATCCAGCTTCTCGCCGACAAGGAACGTCCCGGAACCTTCTTTCTCTACCATGTCGGCAATGAACGTCATGATGACGCGAGCCGGCGCTTCCGCGGGATCTGGAAATCTGACGATGGCGGGCGAAATTTCCAACGCATGCGCAAGGATCTGATCGGACCGATTTTCGGAACCGACGCCTTCAATTGCAAATTGAAGATGCCGCCAGGACGCTCCCCGCATCTGTTCTTCTGCGTCGGCGACGTCGATGCAAACGACAGCGATTCTGACATTGGAATCTTCTTCAGTGCAGACGAGGGCTCAAGCTGGGCGCGGGTTGCCGGCGTGCGCGAACCGCTCGACTTCGCGTTCGGCAAGGCCGCGCCCGGGAGCGATTATCCGACACTTTATGCCTGGGGCGGTTTGGCCGGCGTGCGAGGCCTCCATCGCTGCATCGAATTTGACCCGCGTCGTCCGGGTGCCGCAAAATGGGAAACGATTGGCCGCTACCCGGGCGGGAGCATGGATAATGGAACCGTACTGGCCGCGGATATGCAGGAGGTCGGGCTGGTCTATCTCGGCCTGGGTGGATCCGGACTGTTTCGTGCCGTTAGCGAGGCAAATCTGCGGGCTGGCTGAAGGGCGCAAATGCCACTTCGTCAACAAAATCGTCGTTTCTAAGACGCATGGTTAAAAAAAGAGGCGGCCCGTAAGGCCGCCTCTTCTGGTCCTTTGCTGGAACCTTGAGCGTCAGGCGAACTGAAGCGCGCCCGTTCCACGCCGACGACGCATGCCGAAGCCGATCGCGCCGAAACCGAGCAGCATCAACGCCCAGGTTGCCGGCTCGGGAACCGCATTGATGGTGAAATTGTCGGTCTCGAACGCATTGCCCGTCGAGCTGAGGCGCAGCGACTTCAGATTGCTGACATCATTGCCGGTGATGTCGAAGCGAACGACCGGGTTGAGGTTCGGATCGGTCTGATTGCCGTTGGCCGGGTTGAAAATGTCGCTGCCGGTGAAGCTGGCGATGACATTGCCGTCCATGTCGAGGAATTCGACGAGGTTGTAGGCATCGACCGAACCCCAGAGGAAGCTGACGTTGAAAATGTCAGCGATCGACGAAAGGTCGAGGATGCCCGGCGAGCCGTCGCTGGGGCCGACCGTCCAGTAATTTCCGGTGCTGCCGAAGGGCTGCGCGCGGATACCGCTTGCCGAGCCAGTCGTCACAAGCCCGCCGCTGACCGGGGCAGGGGTTTCGAAATCATAGGTCGGCGCCGGGCCCGAATAGGGATCGGTGCCAGGCGTAACGGTGCTGAGCGTAACCGCAGCATTTGCCGCCGCCGGCATGGCCAAGACCGCAGCCGAAACTAGAAGCGCTTTGGAAAGAAATTTTCTCATCGTCGGTATCCTCCTTGGTGGTGGCAGGCCCGCGACTCGCCCTGCAATGTTAATTATTAGGAATTCTTAACTCGAATCGCTTGATATGCGAGTCTTTTTTGCGTGCAAAAGTCTGTCCCAGAATGGTGCAACCTGCTGATCTTGCCAGCAATGCGCGTGGGGACCGACCTAGAAAGCGCCCTCTGAGCGCTACGTCACCGCAACGAGGCTGCTCTTTTGCCACAGCGGGGCAATGTTACAAGAAATTAATCCATGTTATGCGAATACAGAAAGGGAGGGGCGTGCAAGTCGATCGAGCGCGCTTTGCCTTTCGTGCGCGCCTCAATATCGCTGGAAGGCCCAAATTCAGGATCAAGTCATGGTCACGCTGCTGATACGGCTAGCTCTTGCAAATATTCTGGCCGGGGCGGTTGCACCGGCATTGGCCCAGGATATCAGCGGCCCGGCTCAGGCGGTTGATGGCGACGGTCTGTCGCTTTCGGGCATATCGGTGCGCCTCTATGGAATTGACGCGCCGGAATATGATCAAAAATGTACGCGCGGCGGAGAAGCCTGGGATTGCGGGAAAGCGGCTGCCGCGAAGCTTGGCGAACTCGTTGCCCGGGGGTCGGTTCGCTGCCAGCAGCGCGATATCGATGATTATGGTCGCAACGTCGCAGTCTGCACTGTCAACGGCACCGACCTGGGTCGAGCGATGGTCGAAGCAGGCATGGCGCTAGCCTTCAGGCGGTATAGCGACGCTTATGTATTAGACGAAGCGCGGGCCCGTGAAGCGGCGAGAGGGATTTGGGCGGGAGAATTCGTCGCTCCCTCAGAATGGCGATCGGTGCACCGCGTTCCTCAGGCGCAGTCGCAGCCGCCGCGTTCGTTGGCTGTTCCTCGGCAAACCCCTCGATCTTCGGTCTATTATCCCAATTGCCAGGCGGCCCGCGCTGCGGGAGCTGCGCCCATTTATCGCGGTCAGCCTGGTTACCGTCCGGAGATGGACGGCGACGGTGACGGCATAGCATGCGAGCCTTATCGGCCCCGCTGAACAGTTGGGAATTCGCACCGGACCCTGCGGTCGCAGTCATCTCCATGGGCTGAGCCCCTCATTTTGCTGGAGAGTGATCGTTTACGTCGATGCCGAGTGGCGAGCTCCACCCTTCCGGAGCCAACCCGGCGGCGGGCGATCTGACCTGGACCGGCGCGGCGCCCCGCGAAAGTGCGCTCGGCGCGATTATGTCCCCGCCTGCTGCGCAGTCTCCTCGCGGCCGCTTCGCTTCAAATAATCGCGCCGCCGCACTCCTCCGCTGCGCTGCGGCCCTGACGGGTTCGCGGGGGCGCCTCAATCCTCGGTCCCTGGTCCGCCCATGCCGCAGGGATGGTCCCGCGGCACAGTGAAGGAGACGACCAATGGCAGCTATCGGCTTTGTGAACGGCACCATCGACAAGGGTTTCGTGGGCCAGCTCAAGACCCTCTCGATCCGCGCGGCGATCGAGATCCGCACCAACCGCAGCAAGAGCGGTGACGTTCAGCCCGACTACCGGGTCTATTCCGAAGGCGTCGAAATCGGTGCCGGCTGGATCCGCGTCGGACAGCAGTCGGGCGAACGCTATGTGTCGCTGAGCCTCGCCGCCCCTGAGTTCGGTCCGCGCCGGCTTTACGCGAACCTCGGCCGCGCTGCCGGTCAGGAAAGCGATGACGCCTATGCGATCATCTGGAATGCGGTCGACTGAGACGGCAGCCGCCCCGCGCCGCAATCTGCGGCGCGGGGATTGTCGTGCCTGGAGCAATTCAATCGTCAGGCAGCGTCGCGAGCGCGCTCGAGATCGGCGAGCGTGAAGGACATGGGATTGCGAAGCCAGATGTCGACTTCGCCGACGCGCCAACCGCAGCAGCGTGCCCCGAGCTTGTGCTGCGGCGGAAAAGTGCCGGCGCGGATCTTCCGATAGAGGGTGGCGCGGCTGAGCCCGGTCAGATTGAGAACTTCGGTGAGCCGCATAAGGCGGAGGGGGGACTGATATGCCATGTGATGCTTCTCCATGTTGAGGGGGATCATGTCTGGGCGTGAGAGCATAGAAGGCCATTGAGCGGGGCATCGTCAACGCCGCAGAAAAGCGCCATTTATTGGATCGTAGTTTAGCGTAGGTGCGCTGGCGTAGGCTGGCGTACGCTGGCGTATCTGAGGGGGCTGCAGCGTGCTGTGGCGTAGGCGAACATATTTTTCTCAAAGCGTCTCGCCCGTGGGCGTCGCAGCTGGACAATGAGGCCGTCGGCGACGGCCGCGTCCAAAATGACGCGCCGCGAGCGGCGCGGAGTCGGTACGATTCGCAGGATATGAGATGCCGCTGGCGGGCAAGCAGTCGCCGCTTCGCGGCGGCGTCATTTGGTCCCGGCACGGGAGGGACGCAGGCGGGCGTCACTCGCCTCTAGCCCCGCCCGGTCGGGCCGCAACCCGCGCTGCGGGTCCTCCACTTCGTTTCGGTCCTGCGGATGCAGCCCGCCCGATCATGCGGGTCTGCCGGCTCCTTCCTGCCGCCCCCCTGCGCCCCTTCCGGGCCGGGCCGCGGTTGGAAGGAGAAGGGATATGAAACATCAGAAAGTCGAGAGGCAGAGCCTCTATGCCGAAGTCACGAGCCGGATCATCGCCGAGCTCGAAGAAGGGCGGTTGCCTTGGGTGCAGCCGTGGGACCGCGCCGCTTGTGGATGCACGATGCCGCAGAATGCGGGAACGGCGCGGCGGTACAGCGGCATCAATGTGCTGATCCTCTGGGCCGAGGGCATTGCCAAGGGTTATGCGTCGCAGCGCTGGCTCACCTATCGGCAGGCCGAAGCCGCAGGGGGCAATGTCGTGCGCGGCGAGAAGGGCACGGTCGTCTGTTACGCTGACCGGTTCACCCCGAAAGCCGAAGCCGAGGCAGCACGCGGCGAAGATCGCGAGGCGCGGCAGGTGGCATTCCTCAAGCGCTTTGTCGTCTTCAATGTCGACCAGTGCGAGGGACTGCCCGAAGACTATATCGCCCCCATGGTCAGCCCCGATCCGGTGCTCGCCATTACCGAAACCGATGCGCTCATCACGTCGAGCGGTGCGCGCTTCAACGTTGGGGGTGGCGAAGCCTTTTACAGCCCGAGCCATGACTTTGTGCAGGTGCCGCCGCAAGCGGCCTTTCATGAGCCCATCAACTGGTATCGCACCGCGCTCCACGAGCTTGGCCATTGGACCGGGCACGGCAGCAGGCTCGATCGCGACCAGAAGGGCGGGTTCGGATCGGAGTCCTACGCCCGCGAAGAACTTGTCGCCGAGATGGCGGCGGCATTTACCTGCGCATCGCTCGGCATCGCGCCGACAGTTCGCCATTCGGATTATATCGGCTCGTGGCTGTCGGTTCTGCGCGGGGACGAGAAGGCGATCTTCCGCGCTGCGAGCGCGGCCAGCAAAGCGAGCGACTATCTGCTTGCCTTTGTAGGGGACGAACAATGAGCGCGCGCATGTTCCGCGAAGACCGGCTTCGCCTGTGGCGCGCCGAGCGCGCGGTCGATCGGTTGGAAGAGATGGACCGCAAGATATTCCTCGCGATCCGCGTCGAGGAACTGAGCTATCCCGAAATCGCCGCCCGGTTCGGCATCTCGGTCGCCGACGTCGAATGGCATTTTGCGGGCGCCCTTCGCGTCCTCATGACCGCGATGGACGAAAAGGATCCGTGGTGGTGGCGTTTCCGGCTTTAGGGAGGCGCGCGGGCCGGATGGCGCTTGCCATCCGGCCCGCGCGATTACAGGGTGATACCAATCATGCGTACCGACCTCGATCATCTTCCGGCCGCCAAGCAGCGCGAACTCGAGCGCGTGAAGGCGATCATCTTCGAGGAATTTGCCGACAGCATCGCGCTCGCGACGATGAGCTGGAAGAAGAAGGGGCGGATCGACAAGATCATCCTCTACGGCAGCTACGCGCGCGGCGGCTGGGTCGATGAGCCGCACACGGCGAAGGGCTATCGCTCGGATTTCGACCTGCTCATCATCGTCAACGACAAAAGGCTCACCGACAAGGTCGATGTCTGGTCGAAACTCGATGACCGGTTCGCCCGCGAACTTCTGATCGACCAGACCCTCAAAACTCCGGTGAACTTCATCGTTCATACGCTGCAGGAGGTGAACGACGGGCTCGCTCACGGGCGCTATTTCTTCATGGACGTCGCGCGTGACGGGATCGCGCTTTACGAGAGCGACGACAAGGAACTGCACAAGCCGAAGCCCAAGACGCCGCAGCAGGCGCTGGCGATGGCGCGGGAGTATTTTGACGAGTGGATGCCCGCGGCATCAGGTATGCTCGAAACCGCCAATTTTAGCCGCGCTTCCGGTAGGTTCAAAGATGCCGCATTTTTGACCCACCAAGCAACCGAGCGCCTCTATCACTGCGTCCTTCTGGTCTGCACCTTCTATACCCCGCACGTTCACAACCTCGGTTTCCTGCGCACCCAGGCCGAGCGCATCGACATGCGCCTCGTCGATGCCTGGCCGCGCGAGCTGAAAGCCGATCGCGCGCGTTTCGAGAAGCTCAAGGAAGCCTATGTGAAGGCGCGCTACTCGAAGCACTATAAAATCACCGAGGAAGAATTGCGCTGGCTCGGCGAACGTGTCGAAGAGCTGGGCCGCGCTGTGCATACCATTTGTTCCGAGCGGATTGCTGCGCTCGAGATCGCAACGAAGAAATCCGGCTGATCGTTGCCACGCCGATCGACAATAGCTGGCCAGATCGAGGCGCTGATCCAGCGCCTCGACGGCGTCGCGATTTGCGATGACTGCGTCACGGACAGGCTCAACCTGTCGGTTCGCTCACAGGCCAATGTGGTGACGCGCGGCCTCGGCGGCGCAGGCGGCTACGCGCGCGAGAAGCGCCCCTGCGGACTTTGCGGTTCGGTCAAGGACTCGACGTCGCATCGGCGCTGAGGTCATCGGCGAACGCGCGCTGCCCGCGCCGTCGCCACAGCGTGAGCTGCCGCTCGCGCGCTTCGCTTCGCAGCGTCGCGGCGGCTTCCACAAGTAGCCCAAGAATGACTGCGCGATCGTCGCCGGTCAGCTCGATCAGATCCGCCTTGGCGACGAGTCCACCAAGCTCGATCAGCTGACGCGTGCGTTCGCGGCGCTTCACCTTCCACGCCCGCGTGTCATGCCGTGCCCGCTTCGCCTGAAGCCGATTGCGGGCTTGTATTGTCCCCCGCAGCGCGGACCGCGTTACGGCCAGCCCCTTTGCGAGCGCGGGCGCCTCCGTCGCGAAAGAAGGCCGCGCCGCTTTTGCGCCACGCCTCCTTCCTTACAGTGTCCGCCGCGGCGGCGTCGATGAGTGCGCCGGCGAGTTGTTCGATCGACAAGGCGTCGGCGCCTGTTGTGATCACCAGCTCGCCGAGCTGGCCTTGCTTCCTCGTCTTGAGCGCCTTGGCCTTGTCGGTGAGGGCCTGGAGTTCGGCGTCAAAATCTCGCGGTTTGCGCATCGTCTGTCCTTCCGTTTGAGGGGAGCGGACGAACCAGTTATGCGAAGTCTCAAAGCCCAGCAAGGCGTTGGAATGACTTGAGATGTTACGGTCCCGAGCGCGATCAAATCGTGCAAGGGCGCGCTTATACGTCGTGCCGACGTGCTCGTTTTGCTGTAAATGGATAGCCCTCATGGCGATCTACCATTTCTCGGCAAAAGTGATTTCCCGCGCTGTCGGCAGCAGCGCGGTTGCGGCTGCGGCCTATCGCTCGGCCGACCGGCTGCACGACGAGCGGCTCGGCCGTGCGCATGACTTCTCCAACAAGGCGGGCGTTGTTCATAGCGAGGTGATGCTACCCGACGGCGCGCCCGAGGCATGGCAAGACCGCGAAAAACTGTGGAACGAAGTCGAGGCGGCGGAGGTGCGCAAGGACGCCCAGCTCGCCCGCGAAATCGAGTTGGCCATTCCGAGGGAGATGAGTGAAGCGCAGGGCATCGCGCTGGCCCGCGATTTTGTGCAAGCCGAGTTCGTCGACCGCGGCATGATCGCCGATCTCAACGTCCATTGGGATATCGGCGCCGACGGCCTCGCAAAGCCGCACGCGCATGTGATGCTGACGATGCGCGAGATCCGTATCGGCGAGGACGGCAGCGCCGAGTTCGGCGCCAAGGTGCGCGACTGGAACCGCACGGAGCTTCTTTCGCATTGGCGCGAAGCATGGGCGGAGCATGTGAACACCCGCTTGGCCGAGCTCGATATCGACGCACGCATCGATCATCGCAGTCTCGAAGCCCAAGGCATCGACCTTGAGCCGCAGCACAAGATCGGTGCCGCGGCGTCGCGGATGGCGGGGCAGGGGCTCGAGGCCGACCGGCTCGCCGAACATCTAGAAATTGCGCGCTCGAACGGCGAGAAGATCCTCGCCAACCCGTCGATCGCGATCGACGCAATCACGCATCGTCAGGCCACATTTACGACCCGCGATCTTGCCATGTTCGCCCACCGGAACAGCGATGGCAAAGAGCAGTTCGACGCGGTGATGACGGCCGTCAAATCCTCGCCCGAGCTGGTCGCGCTGGGCAGGGACGGAAGCGGCGATGATCGCTTCACTTCAAAATCAATGATCGAGACCGAGCAGCGGCTCGAACGCGCGACCACGACGCTCGATGCACGCCGCAATCATGGTGTTGCCGAACATCGTCGCGAGCGAGCGCTGGCGCGCGCATCGGCGCGCGGGCTCGACCTGTCCGCAGAACAGCGCGGCGCACTCGAACATGTCACGTCCGCACGCGGCGTCAGCAATGTCATCGGCTACGCGGGAACGGGGAAAAGCGCGATGCTCGGTGTCGCGCGCGAAGCCTGGGAGGCGGCTGGCTATCGGGTGCAGGGAGCAGCGCTGTCGGGTATTGCGGCGGAAGGGCTCGAACAAGGCTCCGGCATCGGCTCGCGAACCTTGGCGAGCCTTGAACATCAATGGGCGAACGACCGCGAGCGGCTGACCGACAAACACGTCCTGGTCATCGACGAGGCGGGGATGGTCGGTACGCGCCAGCTCGAGCGCGTTGTATCTGAGGCTGAGCGGCAGGGCGCGAAGGTCGTTCTCGTCGGCGATCCGCAGCAGCTCCAAGCGATCGAAGCCGGCGCGGCGTTCCGCGCCGCCGCCGAGCGCCACGGCGCCGTCGAGATCATGGACATCCGCCGCCAGCAGGAAGACTGGCAACGTGAGGCGACGCGCGAGCTCGCTACGGGAAAGACAGGCGAAGCGATCGGGCGCTATGCGGACGCAGGCTTTGTGCATGCAGCCGATACGCGCGAGGCGGCGCGCGCCGAATTGGTCGATGCGTGGGATCGTGATCGGCAGACGCATCCAGGTGCCAGCCGTATTATCCTCACCCATACGAATGACGAGCGCGAAGAGCTCAACCAGGCGGTGCGCGAGCGGCTGAAGGCGGGCGGTGGGCTTGGCAATGAAGTCGCGATCACCGTCGAGCGCGGCGAGCGGACGTTCGCGGCAGGCGACCGCATCATGTTCCTGAAGAACGAGCGCGAACTTGGCGTGAAGAACGGCTCGCTCGGCAGCATCGAGAGCGTGGGCCCGGCGCGCATAGCCGTGGCGCTCGACGACGGGCGGCGCGTCGCGTTCGGTCTAAAGGACTATGCGCACGTGGACCATGGCTATGCCGCGACGATCCACAAGGCGCAGGGCATGACGGTCGATCTGGTGCAGGTGCTCGCGACGCCGGGGATAGACAGCCACTCGACCTATGTCGCGCTGTCCAGGCATCGCTTGGCTGTCGACCTATATTATGGCCGCGATGACTTTGCGAACCAGAGCAAGCTCGTCCGCGCTGCCTCGCGCGAGCGCGGCAAGGATATGGCGAGCGATTACCGGGTGCCTGAACGGGCGAAGGCAGCCGAGCCCAAGCGTGGCATGTTCGACGGGCTCAAGCTAACCACCTCACGCGAACCCACGGAAAAGCCCGTGTTGGAAATCAAGCGGGCGCCTGCGCGCGCCGAACTCGACAAGGCGGTCGTGCGCTTCGCGCGCCTAACGAAGGAGATCGTCGATGTGCGTCGCGCGGGCGGCAAGGAGCTGCCGCACGAGCTCGAGCGCTATCGCGAAGCATACCAGGCGCTCGATGCGCTGCGTACCGGCGGCGCGAGCGATCTGCGCGAGGCGTTCGGGAAGAGCTACAAACTCACCAGCGATGCGGCGGGAGGACGAACCGCGGGCGCAATTGCGGCGATGGACGGCGCGGTCGCGGCGCGGGCCGCCGAGCGTGCGGCGGAACGGGCAGCCGCTGACCGCGCGGCGCGCGAGCAGGCGCGGCAGGCGGCTGCGGAGAAGCGGCTTGCCGCCGATTTAGAGAAGCGCGCCGAGCTCTTCGTCGCCTCCTGGCAGAAGGAGAGTGTGCAGGCGCGCAAGGCCCCGACCTATGCCGCGCGCAATGAGGCCCGCGCCAACCTCAACGACATGGCGAAGAGCCTGCAACGCGACCCGCAGCTTGAGTCGCTGCTCCAGAACCGGCGCGCGGACCTCGGCCTGAAACCCGCCGCGACAGCATCGCTGTCTCGCGACCTTCAGCAGCATCTCGGCCGCTCGCGCGGGATGGGGATATCGATGTAGGCCGATGCCATGACAGTAAAACGCCCTCGCTCGACCCCGGCTTCCGCGAATGCCACCGAAGCCTTCGACAAGCTGCGCGACGAAATATCGCTCCTGCACGCGGCGATCGAAGGCCTCACGGCAGCGAAGGAGAAGATGCCGGACTACTCCCCCACGCTTCGCAATATGGCGGACCGTCTCGACCGTATCGATCAACAAATCGAAAGCTTCCATGACAAACCCGCCATGCGTCTCACGCCGCTGACCCTTGCCGCCGAAAACCATGACGCATCGAGGTCTTTTGGCGCCGAGGACCGCAGATCGGTCAAGCAAGCCCGCGAGGAGCTGGCGCGGTCGCTTGGCTGCGTTGAGGGCATGATCAAGCAGCGACGGTCAACCGCCGAGCAGGAGTGGCGGGTGACCTGGGCGGGGACTGGAGGGTTCCTGTGCGGGACATTCTTTGCCCTCGTGGGAATAGTCCTCTCCTCTTAGGAGCAGCGCCCCGCGCTGACGGAGGTGCGGCGGCATCGCGCCTGAAAGGCGTTCTTCGCCAAATCCAATCCGACGATGGCAACCTCTTGCTTCATGTGGCGGCTCCTAGACGTGGACCTACGACGGCCGCATCATTGCACAGCACCGTTGGTGCAGGGATCGTTCACGCCATGCCGTCAAGGGCTGCGCAGAGGAAATAGAAACTGCCAAATCGGATATAATAAATCCGACGGAAGTGCGTCGGTTTTGGTTGTTGCCGCATTGACCTCTGATTTCCGTGGGATAGCCTCGGCCCATCTGCGCGGTCGCCGTCGGCGCTGCGCGCAAGTGGAGGGGCGCGATGCGGCGATTGATGCTGGCTATTGCCTTGGTCGGTATGGCGGGAAGCGCTGCTGCCACGGAAACCATCACCTATACCTATGATGCCAAGGGGCGCCTCGTGAAGGTCGTGCGCACGGGTACGGTGAACAACAATGTCACTGTCGAATATGCCCATGACAAGGCCGACAACCGTACCCGCGTGAAGGTGACAAACTCGCCCAATGCGCCGCCCTGATCGCAACCATCGAGGGGACTACGGCAAACGGGGGAGATATAAGTGGCGGAGCATGATCGATCGAGCGGCGCCTGGTTCGGCGCGCGGCTGGCAGTATTATTCACGCTTTTCGTGTTGTCGACGATTCCGGCCGCAGCGCACGCTCAATCTATTGCCGACCTACTGACCGAGACGCGTCCCATCGTCGATTCGCGCGGTGTCGATGTAAAGACGGGCGGTCTGAACGTGACGACCGAACCGGTTTCCATCGGCGATCTCGGTTCTGCAAGCAGTTGGTCGGGTATCACCAACTTCTCCAAATTCTATGCCTATGTGACCGGCAACGGCACCGCAAACAAGACGGTCTTCATTCACGGGAAGACCGTCAAGTTCACGCTGAGCGGCGGCGTTTATGTCCCCGAAAACGGCGACGGGTCGACGCTGGTGATGACGACAGGACCCGAAGCGTATACCTATACGGAAGCGGATGGGACGGTCTATTATTTCGAGCGCATCATGAATGTGACGCTCTTTCAGCCCAAATGGGCCTTTGTGCGGGCCCATCTCTGGAGCGTCACCCGGCCCGACGGCCGCAAGCTGCGATATAATTACAAGGGCGCCGACGGAGAAACGATCTGCATCGGTACGACCTGCGCAGTGGTAAAATATCTTCGAACGCAATCGATCACGAGCAGCGACGGCTATATGCTGAAAGCAAGCTATGCTTCGGCAACTGGTGGACCCGATTTCAATAAGCTGACTGGCGTGATGGCGCTCAACCAGAGCCAGGATTATTGTAACCCGGCCGCCGATAGCTGCACCGGCCTCACCCACGATTACGCCGAGCAGACGATTTCGGAATCGACGAGCGGCAGTACGACGACGCAGACGATCACCGATCAGGACGGCAACTCCACCACGGTCGAGACCGTCGCGCAGCAGGTCACCGACCTGACCCCACCAGCGAACAATCCCGGCCAGACGCAGGCGACCTATGACGGCAGCGACCGGGTCGATCAACTGACGACCGACGAGGGGGCCTTCGATTACAGCTATGCGACGAGCGGGAGCACGCAGACGACCACGGTGACCGGACCGGGGTCGACGACCGAAACCTATGTCGTCGACACGAGCATCTCGCGGCCGACGTCTGTCACCAACGCGACCGGCGACACCACGACCTATCAATATGATGCGTCGGGCCGGAAAACCCGCGAAACCTATCCCGAGGGCAATTATTCACAGTGGACCTATGACGCTCGTGGCAATGTGACGGAGGTGCGGCGGGTTGCAAAACCGGGGTCGGGGCTTGCCGACATCGTGACCACGGCGTCATTCGATGCGAGCTGCGCGAACGTCAAGAAGTGCAACAAGCCGAACTATACGATCGACGAACGCGGCAAGCGCACTGATTATACCTACAACGCGACGCATGGCGGGGTGACGCGCATCCAGCTTCCCGCCGCTACGAGCGGCGGCACCCGGCCCGAGATCAACTATGTCTATTCGCTGCTCTATGCGCAGATCAGGAACAGCAGCGGCACGCTCGTCAATGTGCCCGATGGCGAATACAAGGTGACGCAAATCACGACCTGCGCGACTGCGGCCACCTGTTCGGGCAGCGCGAACGAGACGAAGGTCACGATCGCCTATGCCACACCCAATCTGATGCCGAGCAGCGTGACCACCGCGTCGGGCAATGGGGCGGTCAGCGCGACCACCGGTTATACCTATGATGTGATGAGCAATGTCGCGAGCGTCGACGGACCGCTCGCGGGAACCGAGGACACAACATATTATTTCTATGGTCTGAACCATCGTCTGCGCGGGGTGATCGGCCCCGATCCCGATGGGGCGGGCGCACGCCAGCGCCAGGCGATGCGCCACAGCTACACCAACGGCCGCGTCACCAAGACCGAGACCGGCACAGTGACCGGCACGACGATCGCCAGTCTCAATGCGATCGTTCCGGCCCTGACGGTCGACATTGTCTATGATGCCAATGGCAACAAGGTGAAGGAGACGCTGTCGGGCACCGCGGGCGCGGTGAGCGTTGCGCAGTACAGCTATGACAGCGACAACCGGCTGCTCTGCACGGCGCTACGGATGAACCCGGCGACGTGGAGCTCGCTGCCGTCGAGCGCGTGCACCTTGGCGACGATGGGTTCCGATGGCCCCGACCGGATCACGCGGAGCTCCTACGACAGCCTGGGCCGCGTGACCAAGGTCGAGAGCGCGGTGGGCGCGGCGGCGGCCGCGAACGAGGTACGCACCGCCTATACGGCGAACGGCCAGGTCGATTATGTGATCGACGCCGAGGATAACCGCACCACCTATGTTTACGACGGGTTCGATCGCCTGTCGCAGACGCGCTACCCGGTGACGACGCAGGGCGCGAACAGCAGCAATGCGAGCGACTATGAAGGGCTGACCTATGATGCGCGGAGCAGCGTGACCCAGCGCCGCCTGCGCGATGGAACCACAATCGGCTACAGCTATGACGACCTGGGGCGCCTGACCGCGAAGGACCTGCCGAGCGGCGAGAGCGATGTCAGCTACAGCTATGACCTGATGGGCCGCGCAACCGGCGTGACACAGGGAAGCCACAGCCTGACGTTCGTGCAGGACGCACTTGGGCGCCTGACCAGCCAGACGGGCCCGCTTGGGACGACCGGCTATACCTATGACGCGGCGGGCCGGCGGCTCACGATGAGCTATCCGGGCGGGGTGCTGACGATCAACTACGACTATGACACGGCGGGCAATGTCACGAAGATCCGCGAGAATGGCGCGACGTCGGGCGTCGGGGTGCTGGCAAACTATGCCTTTGACAACCTCGGTCGCCGCACGAGCGTGACGTTCGGCAACGGCAGCGTGCAGAGCTTCGGCTATGACGCAGCCTCACGGCTCGACACGCTGACCAACAACCTCGGCGGCGCAGCGACGACGCACGACCTGACGCAGACGTTCAGCTACAACCCGGCGGGTCAGATCGCGAGCGTGAGCCGGAGCAACGATGCCTATGCGTGGAGCAATCATTATAATGTCGACCGCGGCTATACGCTCGACGGGCTGAACCGGATCGCGTCGATCGGGGCGACGAGCTTCAGCTATGACGGGCGCGGGAACCTGACGAGCGACGGGACGAACAGCTTCAGCTATACGAGCGAGAACCTGCTCAAGACCGCGCCCGGCGGCGCGACGCTTGCCTATGATCCGCTCGGGCGGCTCTACCAGACGGTGAAGTCGCCCACGACGACGCGGTTCCTCTATGACGGCATCGACTTGATTGGAGAATATGACGGATCGAACGCGGTGCAGCGGCGCTATGTCCATGGCCCCGGCATCGACAACCCGATCGCCTGGTATGAAGGCAGTGCGATCAGCAGCACGACGCGGCGGTTCCTGATGGCCGACGAGCGCGGCAGCGTGGTGAGCGTGACCGATAGCGCAGGCGCAACCATCGCGATCAACGCCTATGACGAATATGGCATCCCCGGCGCCGGCAACGCCGGGCGGTTCGGCTACACGGGGCAAACCTGGCTACCCGAGGTCGGCATGTGGTACTACAAGGCCCGCATGTACAGCCCCACCCTCGGACGGTTCCTGCAAACCGACCCCATCGGCTACGCCGACGGGATGAACTGGTACAATTATGTCGGAAGTGATCCGGTGAACTTCGTTGATCCGTCGGGGTTGGGCGCCGACGACATTGTAGTAACCGGATATCGTTGTCCTGCAGGCCAGGAATGGATACGCGATATTCGGGAGAGGAGTGGGTGGCGCTGCGGAACGATCAGCTTTGAGAAGACGCCGGCCTTTGCCAGGGGAGCTGCAGGAAATATTGGCGGCCTCGCGCGGCGGATGCCGCAAAAGGAACAAACACCTCTCTGTAAAAACTTGAGCGATAAAGCGGCGGCGGCAAAATCGAGGCTGACAGCACGTGTCACAAGGCCAAGCGCTTGGAACAACATCGCGCATCTGAGATTCTTCCAGCTCGGATATCAAGACAATGCCCGCGATTCGATGGTCGCAGGAAAGCTTGTAAGCTGGGCGTCGGTGCCGTTAGCTTTGCTTCCTCAATCTAGGGTGGCTGGGGTCGCCACCGCCGGCGGAGGCGTAGGCCTAGGGGAACTCCTGTCTGCTCAGCAGGAAATGTATGAGAAGTTCGCTAATGATATCCAAGCTCGAATTGATGAGCTGAAAGCAAAGGCAGATGGATCATGCTAAAAATAAATAAAGAAGAAATCTCAAGAGATATGAAGGAAAATTGGGCATACTTTCTCATTCTCCTTATCGCTATAGTTTTAGTAAAAGCCATCCTTTCAGAAGGATTTAACTTATATGAGGTGTTCCGTAGCGCCGTTCATGACATCCCATTTTTTTTCCTGTTATTCTTAGTTGGTCTCGCGATGAGGTTTTCGTGGAGAGGCTGGGTGCGGTGGTCAACAGAATAATCGCCGCAAAAGGAAGGACCCTGTCCGACCGGTCCCAGAGCGAATCTTGGTGAAGGCGTATCGGCTACCGGCTTTTTGGGAATTCTTGGCGTGTCAGCGGGGCTCGGTGGGGGAGTTTCGGTGCCCACCGCATCCCTCCCGCTCGTTGGTGATGGGAGTTTCCGTGGCACCCAATTTTCCGGTTCTGGTTCGATCACGCCACTTGCTGGCCTTGGGTTGTTCGCCGGAATTGGGCCAAACTATTCGCTGGGCGGATCGAATGGGGCTGCAGGCAATGTGAGCGGTTCAGTTACTCCGGTTATTCAAGGGGGCGCTGGCGACGGTGGAGGTGTCGAGGTCACCAGCGATCTAAATTCACCGTTGAGCGTAAGCGGCGCGATGGGACGACTTGCCGCCGGTGCCTACGGAGCGATTGGAGCTCGATTCGAGGGTAAGGTTTCCACAGGCCCCATTGGATGTAGATCATTATGATAACCAGGAAAGAAATATCAAAAAGGTGGAGGAGGACGCTCTTTCACTTAGCCTTTGCTCTTTTAGTTATATTTGGCGTGATCATTTCACTTGCAGTGGAAAAGGCGAACGCTGGCGATGGACCGGCGATTGGAACCTTGGCGGCTATAGCTGTTGCGTTCATCATATTCTCTATAGCCCTCTTCTATATAAGCCGTTTGATCAAGGGCTTGATTTGGAGGAGGTTCGGCGAAGACTGATCGCGCCGTTTGTGTGCCGTGTGTGGATGGCTGACAGCAATGGGAGCTATGGCATCTTGGCCTTGGTCGGGCGCGCCATCAGCGGTTGTCTACACAGCGCTTTGAGGCAGCTCGCGGATGGCACCGCAGGTGCAGCGATGACACCATGGTGGTGTCATCGAAATCTGGGTCGTCCGGTTACGCTTTTTGGACAGACGCCGCTGACGCCGGCCTCCTGCTCGAGTTGCCGGAGGCGTTCGGCGCATATGGTGTGAATGGTACGACCAAGTTATTCGCGACGCTCACTTAGCCACGCCAGCTCTTCTTCGCTGATCCTGTAATGTTTTGAGTATCTTGCCTTCGTGTAGGCCTCTTTCAGCTTTTGGAACATGGTGCGCTCGCGGCGGGAGGCTTCGGGCCAGATGCCGTAGAGGCGGCGAGAGAGTCCTTCGGCGAGCGATCGGAGGAAGGCGATATTATGGTTGTAAGGCGTGTAATAGGTGAGCGTGAGCAGGAGACCGGCGTATAGGCGCTCGGTGGCCTGGTGGAGGAGGAAGGCGGCTTCTTTGGGGCGCTTCTGCTTCGCCAAATCCCGCTATGTGTTCAGCCAGACGATGGCGCCGGGATAGTGGTCTTCAAAATACTCCCTCGCCGCCTCCAGCGCCTGCGCGGGCGTCTTGGGCCTGGGGGTGTGCAGATCGGTGTCGTCGGCTTCGTAGAGGGCGATCCCGTCCTTCTTGATCTCCATGAAGAAGAGGCGGCCATGGGCGAGGCCGTCGTTCACCTCATGGAGCGAATGGACGATGAAGTTGACGGGCGTGCGCAGCGTCTTCTCGATCGTGTAGGCGCGGATCAGCGCAGCAGTTCGCTCACCAGCGAAGGCTTCTTCGCGAGCATGGCGAGCAGCACCTGGGCGGGGCCGCTGGGATGCCTGCGGCCATGCTCCCAGTTGAGCAGCGTGCCCTTGGCGACGCCGATACTGCGCGCGAAGGCGCCCTGCGACAGGCCCGTGCTGGCGCGGATCGCGGCGACATCAACGCTGGGCACCTCGATCCGGTGAACGCGCGCGCCGACATCCTTACCCTGGGCATGGTCCAGCGCTTCGTTCAATCCCTGCATGATGCTCTCATAAGCGCTCATCTGCGATCTCCATAAGTTGCGACCAGGGAAAACCGCCTGCGCTACGACTGGTCACGTCAAGGTGCTGTACCGCCTAGCTCTGCAATTGCAGATCCTGACCCTAATTATCGGCCGCCAATACCCATGAACATGCGTAACACACCTGAAGGCGTACCCAATCAATGAAATCTGTTTCAGAATCGGTTATTCGAACGAAACAACCAAATTGGATCCAATAAATCAAACGTATAACTTAGCCATTCGAAGACTGACATATTGACGACGCTCATGGTCTATTTAGCCTTCCATCTCACGCTTTGAAGGGCCAATTCCAGCAGCCCTTCGCAACACGGGGAACTGTGGATGGCTAGGCTTGCGCAAATTTTTCGGGCAGTTTCCATCTTTCTGGCGATGCTGGCTGCATGCCCGAGCCTTGCGCAAACTCCGCTTCCCGGCACCACGCCGACTCCAAATCCGCCGGGCCAATGGTCGACCGGCGTTCCGGGGTCCGCCACTGAATATTTCCCAACTCCCGACCTAGCGTGCCGCCGACAACATCAGGCCTATAACCCGGGAGCGACCTATCAGCCGCCGACTTATGGGGCATATTGGGTGTTCAGATGCAACTGGATCGCGAGTCAATCCGGTGGGCCTCCCGGATCCAACACAATTCTACCTGGCAGCGTTTATCTTACCTGCCCGAGTGGCTATGTCCGCAGCCGAGCAAGCGGCTGCCGCCCGGATTCCGGGAATGAGCCCGAATGCGATTGCACGGAACTCAGTCAACCGGTCGGGACGCTGCCGAACCCGCTGATCGGCAATCCTGTGTCGATCGCGACCGGCTCAAAAACCGAGTATCAGGTTGATTATGAATCCGCAGACGGCCTGTTTCAGGTTGCCAGATATTACAGGAGCCTGCAGCATAATGCCGACCGGCAATCGACAACGCCCATCCCCGGCTTCGGGCCAAACTGGCACGGGATCCTCCCCGGCCGCATCGCTGTCTACGGGTCCTATACACACAAGGTCGAGTATCTGCCGGTCACCGGTGGCTATGACATGTTCAAGGCGGCCAACACTGTAAATCGATCCGTTTGGACGTTCGTTCCGGACAATAATGACGGGCTCCATCCCGAGGGCAGCACCCGCCGAAAATTCGAGGTCACGACGACGCCCACGGTGGACCGGACGACATTCTTCAACTCGGGCGCGGCCGTGGTCGATGGCCCCGCCGAATTCAAGCTGAGCGAAGCTGACGGCAGTTATACGCTGTATCGCCGGGCAGGCGCTTATAATGCTGGCGACGAAATGCGCTATCTGGTGCCGATCGAACAGGTCAGTAGCACCGGCTATGCGCGCTATTTCGACTATGATGACACCGGCGAATATCCAACCAAGATAACCGACAGCTTCGGGCGCGAGATGACGCTGAGCTGGACAGAAGCCCAATTGCAGACCGTGTATGTCCCGACGGGCGGCGGGCCGAGCAGCAACATTCTTTATGACGGTCCGACGAAGATCAAGGTAATCAGTCAGATTGCTCTGCCGGACGGCACCAAGCTCGTTTACAGCTATGGCAGCACATCGACGGAAAGCCGGATTGGCCGCGAGGACAAGCTGACCCGCGTCAGCCGGCAGGATGCCCTCGGCACGGAATTGTGGGCCCGGGAATATCTCTACGAGGATAGCCTCCATCCCTATGCGCTCACCGGCATGGTGGACCAGAACGGGCAGCGGCTCTCGACATACACCTACCACCCCTATGGCTTGGTCAAGAGCTCCGAGCGCGCGGGAGGGTTTGGGCGGATCGATATCGAATACAGCCGCGATGCGCCGAACTCTCGGACCTATCGCGCCGTCACCAATCCGCTAGGGCGCGAAGAGAAATATGAATTCTACCGAAACCTTGGGGCGCTGCGAAATGTGCCGAGCGCACTGGCGCGTTTCGATGGCTTTGCAACGGCTAGCGTGCCCGCCGAAACCCGCGCCTATACCTATGCCTTCTCCAGCAGCTGGAGCCGCATCGTATTGTTGACGAAGGCGGTCGATGCGCGCGGAACGGTGACGAACTTCACAAACGATGCAGGTCAGCTTCGTCCCACGTCGATCCAGGAAGCAGCCGGCACCGGAGTGACACGAACACGGACAATCCAGTGGCACCCCACGCTTGACTTGCCCACGCGGATCGATGTTCCCGGCCTGCGTACCGAATTTACCTATGGATCGACAGGTAAACTTTTAACGCGGACCCTTACCGATACGACCACCCACAGCTTACCCTATGCCACCGCGGGACAAACGCGAACGGAAAGCTATAGCTGGGGGCCGGGAGGGCGCCTCCTGTCGATCGACGGGCCGAAAGCGGCATTGGGTACGCTCGACGATATTACGAGCTTTACCTATGACAGCGCCGGGAATCTGCTCTCAATGACCAATGGCCTCGGCCAGGTCACGACCTTCGCCGACTATGACGCAAATGGCCGTCCGGGGTCGATGACCGACCCCAATGGCGTGGAGACGCAGTTCGCCTATGACGCGCTCGGACGCTTACAGTCGAACACGGTAAAGCATCCAACGACGCCAGCGCTCGATGCCACCACGAGCTATGACTATGATGTAGAGGGGCGCGTGACCGGCATCACCCTGCCCGCCACCGGGACATTGAGCTTCACCTATGATCTTGCCGGCCAGCTCCTTGAGATGACGGCCCCGGATGGCGAGAAGATCAGCTTCTCGCACGACGCCATGGGTAATGTCACCGAGGAAAAGATTTTGCGGGCCGACGGTGCGGTGCGGGGCACGACGACGCGAACCTTCGATAGCATTGGCCGCATGCTCACCGAAACGCTTGGCCCAGGCCGCACGACGGCGTGGGAATATGACAAGAACGGCAACCCGGTGCGCACGACGTCGCCGCGCAGCTATGCAACCGACATGGCGTTCGACGCGCTCAATCGCCTGACCTCCACGCTTGCGCCTGACACCGGCTCGACCGCCACACAGTATAATGCGCGCGACGAGATGACGCAGTTCACCGACGCGGTGTCCGTACAGACGAGCTTTGTGCGCAACGGTTTTGGCGAGGTAATCCAGGAGACCAGTCCGGACCGTGGCACCAGCAGCTATTACTATGATGTCGCCGGAGATCTCGTCGCGGCGATCGATGGCCGCGGCCAGCGTGTCGATTATACGCGCGACATATTGGGGCGCGTCACGGCGAAGACGCCGGTTGGCCGTCCCGCTTCGGAAACTATCACTTATTCATACGATAGCGGCGGGGCATCTGGCTGTTACTGTGTCGGGCGCCTTGCCAGTATGACCGACGCCAGCGGCACGACAAACTTCGGCTACGATCATCGCGGCAATCTGACAGTGAAAGCGCAGCCGGTTGGAACGTTGAGCTGGACTTACGATCTTGCCGACCGCATCGTCGAGATGCGCTATCCAAGCGGCCGTGATGTTGCCTATGTCCGCGACAGCAAAGGCCGGATAATCGAGGTCAAGACCCGGGCAGATCCCGGCTCCGCCTGGACGCAGCTCGCCTCCAACATCACGTACGAGCCCTTCGGCCCTATGAAATCGGCCGACCTCGGCAATGGGCTGAAGCTATCACAAGACTGGGGAAGCGACCGGCGGCTTGCGGCCAAGCGGCTGCATACGGGCACAGGTGCCGACATATGGCACCTTAGCTATAGCTATGATGATGACGATAATATCACGTTGATCACCGATCTGGTTACCAGCGCGAACAGTCGAAGCTTTGGCTACGACAGCGTCGATCGCCTGACGCGCGCAGACGGCGCGGGGGGCGCCTACGCACGTGAGGACTATGTCCACGACAAGAATGGCAACCGCATTGCGGTTGAGCGGCGCATCAACGTCGGCGACACGACTCCGGCGGAGAGCGACAATTACGCGCGCACGAGCGGAACGAACCGTATCGCGACGGTCGCGCTGGGTACCGGCGGAACCCGCAACTTCACGCATGACGCGCGCGGCAATCTGATCGGCGAAGTGCAGCCCGGTGTTGCACTGACGCTGACTTATGACGGTCATGCGCGCCTCGTCAGCTATGCCGAGGCGGGTGCTTCGGCGCAGGCAATGCTCTACAATGGGTTCGACGAGCGCGTCGGGCTGACTACCATGCTAGGCGGCAGTGCAGTCGATGATCGGCGCTTTGTCTATGACGAAGGCCATCGCATCACGGGCGAGTATGGGTCCATCATAGGAGATCTTCGCGCCGAGTATATCTGGATGCAGCCCTCGGTTGGCGAGGCTGGTTCTTTCGGCGGCGGCAACGGTCTCGGTGGTTACATGCCGCTTGCGGTCGCGGTGCCGGACGTCGCTAGCACGAAGCTGCTTTGGACGCAGGGAAATCACCTCGGCACTCCGGGGGTGACCACTGACACGAGCGGAGCGGTCGTAACACCAAGTGGCTATGGCCGGATCGGGTTCCCAGGGCAGATCGAGCAGCACGCCGGTCTCTATTACAATTATTACCGTGATTATGATGCATCGACAGGTCGATACGTGCAGGCTGATCCGATCGGACTGGAAGGAGGCAGCAATCCATATTTGTATGCGGAATCTAGCCCACTGAATAACGTTGATCCTGACGGTCTCCAAGTTGGCGCTTGGGACCCAAGTCCAAGCTTCGTTCCTGAGCAGCCAGTCCGGTGGGCCATCGATCCGGCGCCACCAATGGGTTGCATTAGAGATCATACAGGCAAGATCCGATTTTGTGATCCGCCCATTGAGGAAATTTACCCCGAACAATGGTTAATTCCGGCGGAGCGAGGAGTGGCCGCTTGCTGGCAATTCGCTAAAGGTGTTCGTGTTTGGCGTTCGGTTCAGTATGCACGGTACGTCAGAATGCGGGGGCTCCAAGATCCCGTAAGCCACAATTTCCCATACTCATTCGATAAGCTTATTCTAAAGGGAAATCCTCAAATACTTAATAATGGATATAGGAGGTACAGACATCCTGGATTCATGAATAAAACGAGAGGTGTATATGAAATAGGTGTCACTAAAACCGGAATTATAAATCACAGATTTTTTAGGCCTGATTAACATGAAGCCAATATTAATAGTAGATGGAATGATGTCAGGAACAGGAATTAGGGACGGGTTAAATGGAGGATACGTAAATTTAACCGACCTGCCAATTTCCGAATCTTTGATATCGCAAATATGTTCTTGGAAGAAACAATATGAATATGAGCACAATGAGGGATACCCGGACCTTAAAATAATATCTGATCTTGATGAGCAAGGAGTTTCTATAGCCCGTTCCATTAAGAGCGAAATTAAAGACGCAGATGTAAGGTATTTTTCAGATGCTAAAATGGAAACATTCTATATCGGCTAAAATTTATTAAAATCGATAAATTGATTTAGGGTCAGGGCCCGTTAATTCCGCGCTCGAGGTTTGAAGCGATTTTGCTCAGACCGAGGAGAAATGGTGAGGTGCCTTCCGGCTTTCCACCGGCCGAGATTGGAGCCCAGCAGATTTAGTTCTGTTGTCCAGACAATATGAATTACGATAAGCTTGCTATCCGCACATAGGTGCCCGACACACGTCGCCCGCCCGCTTCTCGGCTCAACTGCAGCACCACATCCACCGTGGTCCGCACATAAGCCAAAATATCCTCGCGCTGGAGCGTTGAGCCGCCTTCCAGAACCAGCAACGCCAGCTGCTCGAATGCTCGGTCGACGCTATCGGCGTGGATGGTGGTCATTGACCCCGGATGACCGGTGTTGATCGCACGCAGAAAGGCAAAGGCCTCAGGCCCGCGCAGCTCACCAAGAATGATCCGATCAGGCCGCATGCGCAGCGACGCGGACACGAGGTCATTCGCCGTCACCGCCGCTTCGCCAAGCGCGCTGCGCGCCGCGATCAGCCGGACTGCATTCTCGTGAGTGAAGCGGATTTCGGGCGTGTCCTCGATCAGGATCAGCCGCTCATCCGTCGGTATCTCGCGGATCAGCGCATTGAGGAACGTCGTCTTGCCCGACGACGTGCCGCCGGAAATGAGAATATTGAGCCGGCCTTGCACCGCGGCGCGCAGGCCGCCGGCGACATCGCCCGCATCGATCAGTGCGCGGACCTCCTCGAGCGCGACATCCTGCTTGGCGATGCCCGCCTGCACGTCGCGGAACGCGTCGGCGCGCACATAATCGTCGAGCGTCAGATCAGCCGATACATGTTTGCGGATCGCGATCGCATAGTCGCCGCGGGTCGCGGGCGGGGCAGCGACCTGGATACGCGAGCCGCCGGGAAGGCTTGCCGAGAGCAGAGGGTGCGCACGGCTGATGCCCTGGTGACTGAGCGCGGCGACCTGCCGCGCGAGCCGCGGCAGCAGCGCCGCATCGAGCGCGGGGACGTCATGGCGCTCGATTGATCCGCCCAGGGTTTCGAGCCAGAGCTCGCCGGGGCGGTTGATATAGATGTCGGTGACGTCGGCTCGTTCGAGCGCGAATGCGAGCGGGGCGAGGTAGCTGCCGAGATAGACGCGGTCGGCGATGGCTGCGACGCTCATCGGCGCGCCTCGACCGAAGTGAAGTCGAGATCGCGCGCGACGAACACGCTGATGCTCGTTCCCTGCCGAACGCTGAGGGTCGGCGGGATCTGGGTCGCGGGCATGGTCGTGGTTGTTCCGGGAAAGGAGCCGGGAAGCGCGACCACCACCGAGTCTCCTGCCGACCGCGCCGCGAGATTACCGCCGATCATCAGCGCCGACTGGAGGATCGCGCCGGCAAAGCGCTCGAAGAAATGGCTGTCGACCTTGGCGCGCACCCCGCCCACGCCGACAGGATCGGTCGTCGGCGAGGCGAGCGCGATGGTGACGCCGTCGGGGCGGATGAGGCGCGTCCAGGTCACGAAGGCGCGCTTCTGGCCGGGCGCTGTGTCCGAGCGATATTCGCCAATGAGACGGCTGCCGCGCGGGATGAGGACGCGGGTGCCGTCGAACCCATAGACGTCGCGCTGGACGAGCGCGCGCGCATAGCCCGATCCCGTCGAATTAAACGCCGTCTCCAGCACCGCGGGAATGAGGCTGCCTTGCGGAACCGTCGTTGCGCGTTCGGACATCGCGCCCGCTCGGCTGCGGGCCGCGACATCGACAATGAGTGCGCCGCCGTCCTTGGCCCCCTCGCCGCGCTCCGATGCAGCGCCCGGCTGCCCGCCGTCGACGACGAGGATCGCGCCGCTGGCGGTCCGCGGCGGGGCTGCGGGCGGTGGCGGCGGTGCGTAGCTGATCGGCGGCGGGGCCGGATAGCTCGGTGCGCTGCTGGAGGGCAGCGCCGTGCGCGGGGGCGGCGCGGGCGGTGTCGGCTGCGGCGTGGGTGCCTCGGCAACAAGCGCCGGCGGTGCGGCGAGAACGCCTGGCGGGATATAGAGCGGAGGAGGTGCATCGGACGTTGCCGCGGCGAGATCGGCGCGCACCGGCTTCACGGCGGGGGCACTCAGCGCGCGGCGGCGCGCATCAAGCACCGAGAAGAGGAGGCCTGCAGCGATGAGCGCACCGATGACGATGACGATCATCGGCACCCCGCCCCTCGGCCGCGCGACGCGGGGCAGCACGCCGCGCTCGGCGGGCGCCTCGGCCGCGGAGGTATCGGCCGCGCTCACTGCTTTGGCTCCTTCGGGATATAGCGCTTCGCGCGCGCGGTCTTGCGGTCGATACGGAAGAGCAGCTCGCGATGCACGCCGTCGAGCACGTAATGCCCGGCGCGCATATTGCCATTGGCAAGCCGCTCGCGGCCATAATCGTCGATGAAGAAGACCGCGGGAAGCGGCAGCTCGGCGGGCCATTCGATGAAGGTCTTGGCGCCGTCGTCGCTCATCCTGGCGGGCCAGAGCGTCTTGGTGCCGCTCAGCCGATATTGGCCGACGGGCTCGCCCATCGCCGCGCCTGCTGCGCCGCCGGAGTCCGGCTCGGCGGGATAGCGAAAGCGGATCTCGTAGGGCGGCGTGCCATAGGTCGGTACGAGGTCGAAGGCATAGAAGCGCGCGCTGGTGATCACGGTCATGTTCGTCGCGACGCCCTCTTGCGCCGGGCGTACGAACAACATGTTCCCGCTCTGGCTCGCCGCGACCTGCCAGGCGCCGCTGTCGCCGACCGCGACATTCTGGATGCGCTCGTCGGGCGCGAGCGCGATCAGCGTCTGGTAGCCGGGCGCACCGCGCACCTCGACGACCTGATAGCGGTGGTAGTCAACCGTCTGCATGCGCTGGTCGCCACCGGGATTGGGGGCGGGCTGCACCTGCGCTGCCGCCGGCAAGCCGATGAATGCGCTACCGAGGAAGACAAGGCGCCCGATCATGGCGCCGCCTGCGCGGACGGCGGCGTCGCTGCGCCCGTACCGCTTTGCGACGCTGCTTCGGGCGCAGACGCCTGCGGCAGCGCCTCGGCGCTCTTGCGATAGCTGCTGACCTTGAACCCGAGCGGGTTGATCATGCGGTCGGCGACGCTCATCGGCTCGCCGCTATAGCTGTACCGCACCACCGTCACCCAGGGCTCGGAAGGATAGGTGCGACCATTGGCGTCGCGGCGCTGCGTATCGAACCGCACCATCGCCGTGTCTTGGCCGAGCGGAGTGACGCTCTTGACCTCGACATCGACGAAAGAGGAGCGCGGCAGCCGCGCGAGCGGGCTGGCGGGGTTCGATACCTGCATCCCGGCAAGATAGGCCTCGCGCGCAGAGCCTGCCGACCAGAGCGCGACCTTGCGATAATCCTTTTGCAGGAGGTCGATATCGAACCCCTCGCGCGCGATGACATATTGGACGAGGAAGGACTGGGTAAGGGCGCGGTCGGGCGTGAGCGTATCGGGCTCGAGCGGCCGCAGCTGCTGGACATAGCCCGTCTGGCGGTCGACGAGCAGCGTATAGGGCTCGACGGTCTTGAGCGGTGTGAGGAAGAGCAATGCCAGCGCCTCGCACACCGCGATCGTGGCGGCGCCCCCGGCAACCCACCAGGCGATGCGGCGCGACGCGCGCAGCGCGTCGCCGCGATCCTTCGCCCAGCTGTCGGCCTCGGCATAATAAGCGTCGAGCGCTTCGCGGCTGGTCTTGGTCATAGGCGTTTGTCCCTGGCGATCGCGCGCGAAGAAATACGCGGCCGTATGCGCCGGTCGGCAGCGCTTGCCGCCGGCGCGCGCGTGCCGCGATGGTCGTCGATCCTTGCTGTACTGCGCGCGATCTGCCGCGCGCGGCTGCTTCCGCCGCCGTTCCCGTCGGCCGCGAGCGCCTCGCGGCGCTGGCTCATCGCGATGGCGTCGGCGACCGCGGCGGCGCGTGAGCGGCTTTCGATCGGCGGATGCGCGGCCCGGATCGGACGCTCGCCCTCGGCGCGCGGCGCGGCTGATGTATATCCGCTCCCGCTCGGCGAGCCCATCCACGCCGGGATGCGCAGGCTATAGGCGGTGCGCGCGACGAGGAGCAGGACCCCGGCGAGCGCGAGCGCGAAGATCGTCGTCGCCGCGAGCAGCTGCGCGGGCACGCCGATGATATCGAGATCGCCGGCGCGCCGTGCGAGCAGGCTCGCAAGCCAGGGCTCGACGAACGCGAGTTCGATGCCGAGGGTGATGGCAATGGCAAGGCTGCCGAGCGCGGTTCCGAGCAGCGCCTTCAGCCAGCCTTCAAAGAGCCCGCGCGTTCCGTCGAAGAGCAGGAAGGCGGCGAACACCGGCGCGAGCGCGAGCAGTAGTCCCGCCCCGATCCGCACCAGCGCGAACGAGGCGATCGTCGCAACTAGAAAAATCACCCGCGCAAAGCCTAGCGCGAAGCTGTCGAACCCGAGGAAAGGCGGCGGCGGCACCGAGGGCATCATCGGCTGCCCATTGGGCCCGAGCGGCGGTGCACCGACGCCGTCGATCGCGAGCAGCTTCAGCGCCTGGTCAACGGCGTCGATCCGTCCGACCAGCCCACCGCCGCTCCCCGCGAGCCCTGCGGGAGTGCCGATCGCTGCGGCCAGCTCGGCGGGCGCGCGCAGGATGATATCATAGACGATCGCCTGGTAGGCGGGCCAGCTCGTCGCCAGCAGCAGCACCAGCCCGAGCTTGACGAAGGTCAGCACGCCTTCGCGGACCCCGGGCGTGTGGCCGAGCAGCATGCGATAGCCGAAGAAGGCGATCAACAGCGTCACCATGCCCGTCAGCAGGATCGAGGCGCTCGATCCTGGCGCGGCGAGGGCCTTGTACCCCTCGGCGCCGAGCATCTGCGCCTGGCAGTCGAGGAAGCGGATCGCGCTTGGCGCAAAGCTCTCGGCGGGCGGAATCGCGTTGCAGGCCGCGGCCATCAGGCGCGCTCCATGAGGTGGTCGTACCACGCCTCGGGCGCATCGCCGTGAACAGCGCGCAGCTCGTCAAGCAGGCGTACGGTGCGCTCGCGGCCCGACAGGATGGTGAGCAGTTCGCGTTCGCCGGCAAGGTTCAGGCGGACGACGACGCCTTCATTGCCATGTTTGACGAGGAAGCAATGCGCGCTGTCGGGGAGCGAGCGCACAAGCTCATATTCATGGGGGGTGAGCCCGAAGCCATCGACATAATCATCGGCGCGCGCCTTGGGGTTCGCCATGAAGATCTGCGTCGCGGCCTGCTCGATGATCGCGCTCGCGATCCGGCTTTCGAGCGCGTCCTGCGCGCTTTGCGTCGCAAAACCGACGATGCCGTTGCGCTTGCGGATCGTCTTTTCCCAATCCTTGATCCGGCGCACGAACACATCGTCGTCGAGCGCCTTCCAGCCCTCGTCGACGACGATGATCGCCGGGCTGCCGTCGAGCCGCTCCTCGACGCGGTGGAAGAGATACATCATCGCGGGCGTGCGCACCGCCGGATCGTCGAGAATCTGCGTCATGTCGAACCCGACCGAGCGCGCGTCGAGATCGGTCGCATCGACCTCATTGTCGAAGAGCCAGGCGCGCTCGCCGTCGCCCCACCAGGGCCGGAGCCGCGACCAGAGGTCGCCGGCGTGCGGACGTTGCCCGCCGCGGAACAGCTCGACGATATGGCGCAGCCGCCGATGGTGCGGTGGCTGCGCGAAATTGGCGTCGACCGCGTCCTTGATCTGGGCGAGTTCCTCAACATCGGCGGTGCCCGCGAGTAGCGCGAGCCAATCGATCAGGAATTGGCGATTGGCGGCATTGTCTTCGAGGTGCAGCGGGTTGAGCCCAGAGGGCGTCCCCGGTCGCAGCACGTCGTAGCGCCCGCCGATCGCGCGGATGAAGAGTTCGCCGCCGCGGTCCTTGTCGAAGAAGATGATGCGCGGATCGAACTTGCGTGCCTGCGCGAGGAGGAAGTTGAGCGCGACCGTCTTGCCCGACCCCGAGGGGCCGATGATCGTGAAATTGCCAAGATCGCCCTGGTGGAAGTTGAAGAAATACGGCCCTGCGGCGGTGGTCTCGAGCAAGCTCACCGCCTCGCCCCAATGATTGCCTTCGGCTTGCCCGAGCGCGAAATTATGCCCGCTCGCAAGCCCCGCGAAATTGCCCGTCGAGACGAGCCCGCGCCGCGCGATATATTTGAAGTTGCCAGGGAACTGCGCCCAGAAGGCGGGCTCGAGCGCGATTTCTTCGCGCACCGCGATGATGCCGAGATCGGCGAGTGCCGCCTGCGCCTCCGCGACGCCGGCATCGACGTCGCCGGGCGAGCCTGCGCGGATCGCGATCGTCATGTGATGCTCGCCAAATCCCGATCGCCCCGCCGCGACCTCGTCCTTGGCGTGCGAGAGCTCGGAGCGCAGGCTGAGCGCTTCGTCCTCGGCCGAGCGCATCCGCCGCAGTGTCAGGTTCATGCGGCCGAGCGCAGCCTGCCGCTCGACGAAGCCGAAGGACTGGGTGACGGTCAGCTCGAACGGCAAGCGCAGCAGCTCGTCGAACATCCCGGGACTGGTCTGTCCCGGATAGTCCTTGATCGAGACGATGCCGACATAGCTGCGCTCCGCATCGCCCGCGGGTGCAAGCTCAATCGCTTCCTGCCCGAAGCTGATCCGCCGGTCAGGCAGATAGGCGCCGGCATCCTGCATCGGCAAGCGGCGCGGCAGTGTCTCGCCATTGAAGAGCGTTGAGAAAAACTCGAGCGGTTCGGAGCAGGGGCCGACGCCGCCATCATAAACCGACAGCAGCCGCGGCTCATAGCTGCCGAGCGCCGCCATCAGCGCTTCGCGCGCGGCGTCGAGCTGGCGCAGGTCCTGCGCCGCCGTCTCGACCGGCGCGGTGGTGCGACCAAGCTTCTCTCGCAGTCCGTCGAGCAGCCCGACGCGGCCTTGCAACGGGCGGCGCACCAAGGTGAGATAGAGGTCGTTGACGAAGAGTTGTCGCCGCGCGAGGCGGCCGTTCCAGGCAGCATCGAGGCGCGCGGAGAAGTCGTCGGGAAAGTCGCCGCCGAGGCCGGCATCGACGCGGCGGCGGACGATATGGTGGTAGACGGCGAAGCGCGATGAGCCGATCGCTTGCAGCATCGCGTCGCGCAGGCGCTTGCGATAGTTGATTTCGTCGGTATCGGCGGTCTCGAACAGCAGGCCGCGCATTGCGATCACTTGGATGAGCAGGCCGTCGCGCGTCGCGACCGTGTGATCGTTCACATGGTGGCTGTAGGGCAGGTGGCGCCCGGCGGGCGCCTCGCGGGCAACGACCTTGGGCGAGGATGTCAGGGCCGGTAGGAGTTGCATCGCCAGATCGAGAAATTGCGGATGCGCGGACAGCGACCGAGCCGCGTCAGCCAAAGGTCGAAGAAGCGAGGCTCACGCAGGCACAGCAGCATGCCCGCGAAATGAATGACGAGCGCGGCAACGAGCGCCCAGACCGTCCGAAAGATCAGGAATAGCTCGGTCGCGACGATCGCATTGGCCACGAAATAGCTATAGGTGACGCCCGCAAACATCTGCGGGCGCGTCAATGCCACGAACACCGCGTCGCGCTCGACCCCGTTCATGGCCTAGCGGCCCAGGCTGGCGGTGGACTGGATGCCCGCGACGATGCTCGCGGCCCCGAAGAGAATGAAGCAGCCGATGATCACCGTGGCGCCGTAGCGCCAGTTGATGCGCCCGGTGAGCATCAGCAGGCCGACGGTCGCGACCGCGATCACGGCCACAACGGTCGCGATAGTTCCGAGCAGCGTTCCTTCGAGCCAGCGCACCGCCGAAACCAGCACGCCCGAACCCGCCGGATCGGCAAGTTCCTGGGCCTGGGCGATGCCCGCATGAAAAAGACCTCCCGCAAAGGCGATGCTCCCGGCAATCCGCGACTTCACACTCACCCGATCACCCCGCATCCCCCTGAACTGTCTCGGCTATTGCCGTCCCAAGGGATAGCCCGCGCGCGGCGCGGCTGCCAAGGTGTAATTGATCCATTACTGCCACAATGGATGCTTGTTTGGCGGGAGGCGCCGTGGTCTAGTTGCGCGTGACACCCCGCCAGAGAGCCCGCGATGTATTTTCCAACCACATCTCTGACCGATCCACCGCTGGATAGTCCGATCGCGGATGGGGTCGCGTGGATTCAAGCTGCGGCCTTGGGTTCGACGGCTACGGTAATTTCGGTGACTGCGGTTGCAGCTGTTGGGCTGCTAATGCTGTCGGGACGGCTCGAATTGAAGCGCGGCATTGCAGTGATTATCGGGTGTTTCACCCTATTCGGCGCGGGAGGTGTCGCAATGGCGCTGACCGGCATAGCGCGCGCTGACGACGCACCAGTCCTGCAGCCGACGCCCCGCCCCGACCCGTTGTCGAATCAAGCGCGGTCCGCGCCGTCGCCCGCTGCATACGATCCTTATGCCGGAGCCTCCGTCCCGCAGGCGCGCCACCATTGAGCGCAACATCCGATTTTCCAGGAAAATATCCGTCTGACAGCAGTAATGGCTTTGACTGCCACCCTAACTCTACCCCTGACGCGTAACAATCAGGGGAGCAAGGCAATCGTTAAGCTCGCAATTTCTCGTTAATCTTTGTAAACTGTTCTTGAAGGGCAGTATCGTCTGGGTAGAATTTCAGAGCATTAAGAACGATATTTCTTGCCTTAACCAAAAGAGCTTTACGCTCTGAGCTCTGGGTGCCAAGCGCCTGAGAATAGAGTTTTCCCGCAGAAATTTCAGAAGCCATGGGGGCTCCAGCAACGGTGGCCCTCTTCAAGGCTGCCATCGCTTCAGCGTCTGACTTGTACATGGATGCTTGCACGTAAAGTTGGTCCAGCGCTTCCCTATTTCCCGTATTGGCTCGGCGCTCAATCTCGTCAAGATTAGCCACCTTGGGTGCGATTGACGTGCTTGGGCTCTCTATTATCACTTTGGAGGGAAGTGCATTTTTCGGACCATTCACCGCCCCTCGAACCTTTTCCGGGGACGTGGATTCTCCACACCCCGAAACCGTCAACATTGAGGATCCGAGCATCAGGGGATAGAATGTCATATGAAGCTTTCGTCTATTATACATGAGCGGATTACTCCTTAGGTGTGAATCGGCGCCACAAGCCGGGATCATTCGGGTTTACCGAGTTGTCGGGCATCTTTCCGTATGTGCCGCCCCCCCAAAAACCCCGCTCTTGTATAGACCGAAATCCACTTCTTCCCGGCGTCGTAGTAAACCATCCATATTTTGTGGGAGCGACCACTGGAATTTTCAAATTATTGGAAAGTATTTGCGCAAATCCATCGGATTCTTGTCCAGTTCTGCAAGACCAAAGCTCAATGTATTTGAACTTGCTCAGATCGTATCGCGCTCTTAGCCAGATCGCGAATCTGTCTGGCCCCATGCACTTTTTGCCGACGCCATTTTCAGATACACAAATGATATCCGGGTTTCCATGCGCGGCGATGTATAGGCCTTCCTTTCTTTTGGCCTGAGGCAGCCTCGCGTATTCCCAGAAGGGAGAGTATGCTATGGCCTCGTTCCCTGGAAGCACATTCAAGAATTCCAATCCTAAGGGATCAATCCGAGATAGTGGATTGGCGCCGACGTAAAGATAGGGATTTTGATTCCCATCCAGTCCGATGGGATCGGCCTGAACATAGCGACCGAGCGTAGGATCATAATCACGATAGTAGTTGTAGTAGAGGTCGGCGTGCTGCTGCGTTTGCCCGGGGAACCCAATTCGATCGTAGCCGGAGGGCGCGATCACGGTGCCGGTCGCGTCGGTCGTGACTACCGATGTGCCAAGGTGGTTGCCCTGGACCCATTGCAGCTTGCTGCCGACGGCGTCGGGCACCGCGACCGCCAACGGCATGTATCCGCCGAGGCCATCACCACCGCCGAACGCCGACGCATCGCCGACCTCGGGCAGGAACCAGATATATTCGGCGCGGAGATCCGCGGTAGTGGCACCATATTCGCCAGTGATGCGATGGCCGATGTCGTAAATGTAGCGTCGCTCCGCAAACGTGCTGCCGTCCAAGCTGATCGTCAGACCCACGCGCTCATCGATGCCGTTGTAGAGCATAGCCTGTGTTTCGGCGCCCGCGATCGAATAGCTCGCGAGCCTTGCATAACCATCATAACCGATCGTGATACTCGGGCCGCCGGGACGCGTCTCGGCAGTGAGGTTGCCACGCGCATCGTGCGTAAAGCTCCGGGTTCCGCCGCCAGCCAGCGCTACGGACGCGATCCGGTTCGTTCCGCTCGTGCGGGTGTAACTATCGCTCTCCGTCGGAACCGTGTCGGCTATGTTGACGCGCCGCTCGACCACGGTGCGTTTGCCATTCTTGTCATGGACATAATCCTCACGTGGGTAGGCGCCGCCCGCGCTGTCCGCGCGCGTCAGGCGATCGACGCTGTCGTAGCCAAAGCTTCGACTGTTCACGGGGCATCCACAACCTCTGCTTAAGTGGTTGTTTTTAATAGATAATCTAACAGACGCTGTTTCTCTCCCACCATTTCTTCCACCACTTTTTCTGAGCGGTGGTGCATAATTTTGGCCGGTCCTGAGGTCTCATGCGTGTCGATCTGGACGAATCGCCGAACCCGAATCGCTTTGCCCGCTTTGAGCTCAAGCGAGCGTTCGGCCGCAGTTCTCCGCGCGTGAGCGCTACCCAGTTTGAGCGCCCGGGAACACACGCGCGCACTGCACACCGTACCCGTACCAAGCCGGGTGACCGCCCGGTGGGCCTTCGTAGCCGGACCAGTCGGTCAATGGCGGCTTTTCGCAGATGGCGTGGGCTCAGTCCGTCGAAGCGGGCGAGGAGAGTATTTGCGATCCTGAAGCGCAATCTGATGGCCCTGTCCTTCGGAAATCTGCTTTCCGTTTCCTTCCGACCTCGGCGACATCCCCGGCGGCGGGCGATGTGACCTGGACCGGCGCGGCGCCCCGCGAAAGTGCGCGCGGCGCGATTATGTCCCCGCGTGCTGTGCACGCTCCTCGCGGCCGCTTCGCTTCACATAATCACGCCGCCCGCACTCCTCCGCTGCGCTGCGGCCCTTGCAGGTTCGCGGGGGCGCCTCAAGCGCCGGTCCCTGGTCCGCCCATGCCGCAGGCATGGTCCCGCGGCACAGTGAAGGAGACGACCAATGGCAGCTATCGGCTTTGTGAACGGCACCATCGACAAGGGTTTCGTGGGCCAGCTCAAGACCCTCTCGATCCGCGCGGCGATCGAGATCCGCACCAACCGCTCGAAGAGCGGCGACGTCCAGCCCGACTACCGGGTCTATTCCGAAGGCGTCGAGATCGGTGCCGGCTGGATCCGCGTCGGCCAGCAGTCAGGCGAACGCTATGTGTCGCTGAGCCTCGCGGCGCCCGAGTTTGGGCCGCGCCGGCTTTATGCGAACCTCGGCCGCGCTGCCGGTCAGGAGAGCGACGACGCCTATGCGATCATCTGGAATGCGGTCGACTGAGACTACACCCGCCCCGCGCCGCAATCCGCGGCGCGGGGATCTGTCGTGCCTCGGGCATTACACCTTTCGTGCCCGGGGCACTTCAATCGTCACGCAGCGTCGCGAGCGCGCTCGAGATCGGCGAGCGTGAAGGACATGGGATTGCGAAGCCAGATGTCGACTTCCCCGACGCGCCAACCACAGCAGCGCGTCGCGAGCTTGTGCTGCGGCGGAAAGGTGCCGGCGCGGATCTTCCGATAGAGGGTAGCGCGACTGAGCCCGGTCAGGTTGAGGACTTCGGTGAGCCGCATAAGGCGGAGGGGGGACTGATATGCCATGTGATGCTTCTCCATGTTTCGGGGGATCATGTTCCGGCGTGAGAGCATTGAAGGGCATTGAGAGGGGCATCGTCAACACCGCAGAAAAGCGCCATTTATTGGATCGTAGTTTAGCGTAGTTTAGCGTAGGTGCGCTGGCGTAGGCTGGCGTACGCTGGCGTATCCTGGAGGGCTGTGGCGTGCTGTGGCGTAGGCGAACATATTTTTCTCAAAGCGTCTCGCCCCCGGCTTTGAAGCGGGACAATGAGGCCGTCTGCGACGGCCGCGCCCAAAATGACGCGCCGCGAGCGGCGCGGAGTCGGTCCGATTCGCAGGATATGAGATGCCGCTGGCGGGCAAGCAGTCGCCGCTTCGCGGCGGCGTCATTTGGTCCCGGCACGGGAGGGACGCAGGCGGGCGTCACTCGCCTCTAGCCCCGCCCGGTCGGGCCGCAACCCGCGCTGCGGGTTCTCCACTGCGTTACGATCCTGCGGATGCAGCCCGCCCGATCATGCGGGTCTTCCGGCTCCTTCCTGCCGCCCCCCTGCGCCCCTTCACCGAGGAAGAACTGCGCTGGCTCGGCGAACGCGTCGAAGAGCTGGGCCGCGCGGTTCATGCCGTTTGTTCGGAGCGCATCGCGCTGCTGGAGACGCAAGCGAAGTAATGCACTGCAGGCCCATATCGCGGTGCTGCATTTGCTGATGACGACCCGACACGTTGCGTGACGAAAGCCGCAGGAGCAAACGGTAAGCCTCTCCCCGGAAATCGATCCAACCCAAGTTAATCGACTGCAACCGCGACAGCATGTGTTTGTTTCAGCGGCATGCTTCCGCCAACCGACGACAGTTCCCATCCGCTCGCGCAACGCTTCCAGGCGTTCATTCGCGCCGCGGACTTCCCGTGCGTCGGCGCGAAGTCCGCGCTGGCGCGCGACCAGATGCGCTTCGTCGTCGGCCGCGACATGCGTTCGGCCTGGGACGATCTGCGCATCTATCCCAATCTCCTCGATCTTGCCTGGAGCTACGCCCGCGAACCGAGCCTGTTCCACTCACTCGTCGTGATCTTCGAGGAGGATGGCGGGCTCGACGAGGCAGGGTTCGAAACCTCGCTCTGGCACCGGCTTGAATCGCTGAGCCGGAAGGATGATTGGGCCGGGCAGCCACCCGATCCGCGCGTGAACCACAGTCCCGATGATCCACATTTCTCTTTGAGCTTTGGCGGCGAGGCCTTTTTCGTCGTTGGCCTTCATCCACGCGCGAGCCGTCCCGCGCGACGGTTCGAGCGCCCGGCGCTGGTATTCAATCTCCATGACCAGTTCGAGAAGCTGCGCGATGCAAACATCTACGAGACGATGCGAAGCAAGATCATCGCGCGCGACGTTGCGCTCGCCGGCAGCGTGAACCCGATGCTCGCGCGTCACGGCGATGTGTCGGAGGCCCGGCAATATTCAGGGCGGGCCGTCGGACCCGATTGGCGTTGTCCTTTCTCGGGGCGCAGCGCGGCACGCTGAGCCTTCGGCACAGCCCATGTTGCGGGGCGGCGCGCGGCCAGGTCGAAGCAGTCGCCGCTCCCCGATGCGTGCAGAGTCGGGCCGTGGAGCGAAAATATGTCGCCGGGTTGGCGTCCGCCGCATTGCTATGGCTCGCCCGTGATGCGTCGGCGATCTTCACCCCGCCGCTGCCGATAGCCCGCGCGATACAACCCTCGACGCGAAGCGCCGTGTTTTCGTCGATCCCGATTCCGAGACGATCGGGACGATGGGCGACTGTGGCGGACAGCCGCCCGATACGACCGCACTCGGCGAAATGCTGGTCGATGATGCTGGCGGGATCGGCCCGAGCCCCGGCACGGGTTCGTTGCCGCCGAGACGCGGCGTTTCGTCGCCGCCAGCTTCGCCATAGCTGCAGCGATGGTGGGCGAGGCCGGGAAGCAGCGATCTGAGAGCCGGTCAAGTAATCGCTCGAAAGCGGTCCAGCATTCCGAGATCGATGCGGATTCGGTTCATCGGACGCCGGCCGTAGAGGTTGCGAGCCGAATATACCGAGGGTTCAACAACGCACAGCGGAGCGGAGGTCAATGCGCTGGCCTTGGCCGTCGCAGCGATAACACTGCCGTGACAGCGGTCGCGGACCCGGCGGTGGGAAGGGAGATGGCGGGGCGGGAAGGGGAGAAGAGGGCGCGGCGCATGTTTGTCATTCGCTGGTGTCCTGCTGTTCCCAGCGCGAGCGCCTGATGCACGGTGACCGGAATTAACCTGGATCATGGCGATTGTTGCCGGCGGGTCGGCAACTGCGCGCCGAGGGGAGCGTTGGGCGTTCAGGCAACACGCTTCTCCTGCCACATCGGGCGCGCCCTTCGGGGTTGGCCTTTCCCCGGAACGACGCCCTTGGCGGGGGGGTAAAGGCAAGGGTGATGCGCGCGCCTGATCTTCATTCGGGGGGACCGGACAGAAGGCACGACGATGAAATTCGACAGCGAGACCAGCTTCCTTACCGCGTTTGACAGTGAAGATAGCGGCCATGCAGGTCCCGTCGCGGGCATTGCCGCGCGAGCCCGCCGCCTCGCCCTTATCGGCTGCTTCCGCCCGCGCCAGTGCGGGATCGCAACCTTCACCGCCGACATTTACGATCATCTCAAAGCCGCGCGCCCTGATATCGCGATAGACGTCTATGCAATGGCGGCGCGAGCGGGCGATGCGAGCGATGCTGCGGCCGTTGCCGGCGTCAGGGAAGACGATGCTGACGGCTATCGGGCCGCCGCCGAGGCGATCAATGCGAGCGGGGCCGACGCGGTCTGGCTCCAACATGAGTTCGGCATCTTCGGCGGACCGGCAGGCGATCTAGTCTTGGGGCTCGTCGACCGGTTGGCTGCGCCGCTGATCGTAACGTTCCACACCATCCTCGCCGAGCCCGGCGCCGACCAGCGGCGCGTGATGGAGCATCTCGTCGCGAAGGCGGCGAAACTTGTGGTGATGAGCGCGTTCGGCCGCGAGACACTGATCCGCGTCTATGGCGCGAAGGCCGATCGCATCGAGCTCATCGAGCATGGCACCCCCGACCGCGTCTTCACCGAATGTTCGCCGCTTCGTGAGCGGCTGGGTCTCGCGGGCCGTCCGGTCGTCTCGACCTTCGGGCTCTTGGGTCCTGGCAAGGGGCTCGAAGCCGCGATCCGCGCGCTGCCGGCAATTGTCGCGCAATATCCGGACATGCTCTATCGAATCGTCGGCGCGACCCATCCCAATCTGGTTGCCGCCGAGGGCGAGATCTATCGGCAAAGCCTCGCAGACCTCGCCGAGGATCTCGGCGTCGCGGACAATATCGCATGGGAGAATCGCTTCCTCGACCTGCCCGAACTTCTCGAGCAGATCGAGCTATGCGACATTTATCTCGCGCCCTATCCCAATCTCGCGCAGATCACATCGGGCACGCTGGCTTATGCCGTGGCGCTTGGCCGCGCGGTCGTCTCTACTCCCTTCGTTCATGCCCGCGAGCTGCTCGCAGGCGATATCGGCATCCTGCTCGGTGGCACCGACAGCGACGCCATCGCCGAGGCGGTGCTGTTGCTGCTCGCGCATCCCGGCGAGCGGCGCTCCATGCAGGAGCGCGCCTATGCGCGGGGCCGGCTGACTGCCTGGCCGGCCATCGCGGAGCGTTTCGCGACGCTCATCGAAAATGTGGCGGCCGCGCCCGCGCGGCGCGAGCCGAGGCGGATGTTCCCCTCTTTCGCCGCGATCCGCGCGCTGTCGGACGATGTCGGCATCTTACAGCATGCAACAGGACTCATCCCCGACCGGAACCACGGCTATTGCATCGATGACAATGCGCGCGCGCTGATGCTCGTCAACGCCAGCCCGTCGCTCGGCGAGGAGGAATATGGACTGCTCTTCGCGCGCTACGCCGCTTTCCTTCATCATGGCTGGAATCCCGATCGCGGACGGTTCCGCAATTTCATGGGCTATGACCGGCGCTGGCTCGAGGAAGAAGGCTCCGAAGATAGCAATGGCCGCACCCTCTGGGCGCTCGGCCATGGCGCGGAGCACGCGCGCTCGCAGGGGCTCAGGAAGTGGTGCGCAGAATTATTCACGCGCGCCGCGCCGCTCGCGGCCGACCTCAAGAGCCCGCGGGCGATTGCTTTCGCGCTGCTGGGAGCCGACGAACTTCTGGTGCGCGAACCGGATCATAGCGAGGCGCGCGCGATCGTCGAGCGCGGCGGCGCCTTTCTGCATGCGCTGTGGAAAAGCGCGCGGCGGTGCGGCTGGGATTGGTTCGAACCCGTGCTAGCTTATGACAACGCCCGGCTCGCCGAGGCGCTCCTGCGCGCGGGCCGGCGGCTCGGCTCGGTCCCGCTCGAGGAAGCCGGCATCGCGGCGCTCGACTGGCTGTGCGACATTCAGACGAGCAGCGATGGATATTTTCGCCCGATGGGCTGCGAGGGCTTCGGTGTCGAGCACGAGCTTTTTCCCTTCGACCAGCAGCCGCTCGAAGCCTGGGCGACGGTCGATGCCGCCGCCACGGCTTTCCGGCTGACCGGCAAGCTGCGCTGGCACGACCGCGCCGAGCGGGCCTATGGCTGGTTCTTCGGCGCGAACGACCGGGGCGCGGTGATAGCGAGCTCGGCAACGGGACGCTGCTGCGACGGGCTGACCCGTCACGGGGTTAACTCGAATGTCGGCGCCGAATCCGCGCTGGCTTTTCACCTTGCACACCGCGCCATGGCCGATACATTCTGGAAGCGGGGGACAACGAAGGATACCAGCGCCAGCGATGTTGATCTGCAATCCCGACCACACGCCGCTGCACATTCTTCATGAGAAGCTCGCCGCCGACCCTGCGCGGGTCGTGCTCAGGCCTTTCCACCTCGCCTGGCAATCGAATGTCTCCGAGCCCTCGCGCGCGGCGCAGCTCGTCGGTGATATCCTGGCGATGGACGAGGAGGAGGCCGAGGCCCACCTCGGGCTTGTCTGGAAGGATTTTTCCGAACGCCACTGGCAGATCGGGCGCATTTTCGACCAGCGCTTCGCCGAGGTGGCCGAGGATCTCGCACTGGATCCCGCCGGCGTTTCGCCGGTAAAGCGCCGGCTGATCGGCGCCTATTTCTGCCATGAATATAGCTACGCCGCCGCCGCGCTCATGAACCCGAGCGTCGTCCCGCATCCCGACCAGAGCGGGCTTGCGCCCGATCAGCAGCGCTTCATCATGTCGATGCGCGCGGTCGGCGAGGGGCATATCAGCTCGGTTGCCTTCCGCGAGGGGATCATCGGTGAGAACGGGGACTTCATGCTCTGGCCGCAGTCGGGCCCCGCCATGGCCGCGGTCGCCGACGACCGGCACCAATTGGGGGCGGCCGACCGAGTCACAGTTCACCGCCAACCCGATAGCGCCATCTCGAACAGCGTCCTGTTCCCGATGACCGAGGCGCAGCGCGGCGGCATCGAGGATCTGCGGCTCGTACCCTTCGTCCATGACGACGGCCGGAGAGAATATATCGGTACCTATACCGCCTATTCGGGACAGGCGATCGGTTCGGAACTGCTGCGCACTACCGATTTCTCGCGCTTTTCGCTCGAACCGCTTCGAGGCCGCGCCGCGCGCCACAAGGGCATGGCGCTGTTTCCGCGCAAGGTCGGCGGCCGCTATCTCATGATCGCCCGGCAGGACGGGAAGAATGTCACGATCATCGCCTCCGATAGCCTGACCGACTGGGATGACGAGGGTCAGATCCTCATGCGGCCGAATTTCGCCTGGGAGCTCGTGCAGATGGGCAATTGCGGGAGCCCGATCGAATGCGACGAGGGCTGGATCCTCCTCACCCACGGCGTCGGCGCGATGCGAAAATATAGCTTGGGCGCAGCGCTTCTCGATCGCGACGATCCGACGAAGCTTCTGGCGCGCACCGAATGCCCGATCCTCTCGGCCGCCGAGAGTGACCGCGAAGGCTATGTGCCCAACGTCGTCTACACCTGCGGCGCGATGCGCATTGGCGGCGACCTGTTCATACCCTACGGTATTTCGGACAGCGCTATCGGTTTTGCCACGACGCCGATCGAGCGGCTCCTCGCAAGCATGAGCTAGGAGGCGAGGCGGGCCTATTTGGGAGGTGCGGGACGCTCGATCTTCCGCCGAGCGTCGACCGACGCGATCAGGACCGCGCAGCAAAGGCAGCCGTCCTCGTCGGTCACTTCTATCCGGAGCGTGTCCACATCGTTGATGAGTTCGGGATTATCGCCAAGCAGATGGCCCGCATAGCGGGCCGCCTCGACCCGTGCCGCGGCCGTATCCGATAACTCGACGCCTTCATCGTCGAGCTCGCGCTGGCCGCTGCTGCTGTGGAAATAATAACGGGGCATCCAACTTCTCCCACCTTCGGCAACTCACAAGTCTGCCTCGGGTTTCGTTACGGCCCTCGCACCTTCGTCACTGCACCACGACACATGGCGGTCCGGCGAGCCTCATGCCCGCCTATGGCGCTCAGGCGGCGGCAAATCCAGCCTTGTTCATCACCGCGGTAACATGTTTATTGCCCTCGTCGCCCAGCGCCGTCTTGAGGCGAGGGAACAGACGCTGCTCCTCTTCCTCGACATGCGCTTCGATCTCGGCGCGAAATTCGCGGACTTTCGCTATCCAGGCGGGATCGGCGGCATCCATTTCCGAAAGGTCGAACAGATATTGCTTCACATAGCCATGATCGTGGACAAGCTGGTCGGCTTCCACGATCTGGCCATGGTCGCGCATCGCCGGATAGACGACATTCTCTTCTTCGAACGCATGTTTCGCGAGCGCATGCTGGAGCTGAACCAGGAGCGCCTTGCGCTTTCGCGCATCGCTCTCGTCAGTGGATTCGAGCGCATCGAAGAGCTTCATCGTCAGTCGGTGTTCGGCCTTCAGGCCCTCGTCCCATTGGCCCTTGAGCGTCGTCAAACTCTGCACTGCGGCCTTTCGGCCGAGGTTCGCGACGAGGCCGACGGCGAAACCCGCCGCTGCCGCACCCAGTAGGGCCGCGGTGTTGTCGAGTGGGCCTCGCATGGTCTTGAATATGTTGGGGTTCATGGGAAGGCTCCTTCGGGACGTCAGGGGTGGTCGAGCCGGGTCTCGACGCGGATCAGCGAGACCGCGGCGCGCCGCGGCTGGACGAGCATGAAATGGGCGGAGACAGCTATGTCCTCGGCTCGTAGCATCTGATGCTTGCCGATCAGCTCTTTCTGCTTTTCGGGAGGAAATTCGGGATATTGGAAGTCGGCGCCGGTGAATCCCGGCTCGATAAGCCCGACCTTGATATCCTGCTCGGCGAGTTCCTTGCGAAACGCCTGAACGAAGCCCTGTATGCCGCTTTTAGCCGCGACATAGATCGAACTGCCGGGGCCGCGCGAAACCGCCGTCATCGATCCGATCACGATGATGTCGCTACCCGCCGACATGCAGCGCGCCGCTTTCTGCGCACAGACAAGATAGGCGGTGAAGTCGGTCTCGAGCTGATACCGCGCTTCGCTCTCGCTCGCATCGGCCAGACCTGCCGCCGGCACCGCGGCGTTGATCACCGCGATGTCGATATCGCCCAGATAGTCTCTAGCGCTTTCGAAAAACCGGTCGACGTCCTCGGCCACCGATAGATCGACATTGATGCCGTCACCATCGCCCACTTCGCGGATGCGTTGCAGCGCATCGTGCAGATGTTCAGGCGTACGGCCGCAGATAAAGACCTTCACGCCGTAGCTTGCGAGAAGAACGGCGATAGCGCGGCCGATCCCGGTGGTACCTCCCGTGACGACCGCGCGCCGGCCCTTGATCTCGGGGGCCCCGGTATGCGCGTCTGCTTCATCGATCATGGCAGATCCTCGGGAAGCAATGTGGGGGTCGGGGCATAGATCGGTCGCCCCGCCGAAACGGCGATGACCCAGAAGGGATGATCCTCGTCGGCCTTCACCACGCTGCAGAGCGGCCTGCCGTCGACGAACAAGCGCGCATGGCGGCCCGCCGCTTCGCCTGCGGCGATTTCGAGCGCTGCCGCCGGGGTCGCGGCCTCGAAGAAGAGGCGCTTCTCCAGACCGATACCGTCATCGTCATAGTGCAGCACGAGTGTCGACTTTTGCAGAGGCGCCGGGTGGGCGCCAGGTGCCGGTGCCGCGGACTCGTCCGAAAGAGGGGGGCTCATTGTCACTGCCTTCAATAGGCCGGCGGGTCACTGCTCGGGAAGGACTCGTCGGCTGCCTGGTCGATGCGGTCCCATTCGCGCCGGACACCGTCGCGCATGCCGTCCGGCCCGGCCGAACGGGTCTGGTCGAAATTTTCAGCGTGCGTCTCGCCATCGGCGAAAGCGGCCGAGTGGTCTTCATCCTTCGCCTGTGCGCGGGACGACTTGCGCGTGAACCAGAAGAGCGCCCCGAGAACGCCGATGCTGAGAAGTTTTCCAAACCCCGACGAGCGCCGGCGTGACGTCAATGCGTGTGCCATGGTCTGTCTCCATCGTTGCGAGAATATCCGGGAGCCTGTGAGGGCAACGGGGGGACGGCGCGAGAGTTGCCGCCGCAATGCGCCGATTAACAAATGTTGCGCATTTTCCGGTGCCGGCGGCGGGCGCCTCGATCTCAGCGGAGGACAAGATCGGGCGCCGACCGAATGTCGCGGCGGGTCTTCACGCGCTGGTCAGTTACCGAAACATGTCTTCGGAATATGGGTGATGCGGCAGGCAAGATCGGCTTCGCCCGAGGCGACGACATAATGGTCGCCTCCATCGGTAATGCCGGTCGTGAAGACGACATCGCGAATATAGAGCTTGGCCTCGAGCGGGCGCGTGAGTTCGGGGGCCGCCTCGAGCAGCGGGCGATGATCGGTACGCAGCACCACCGAGGGATCGTCGAGATCGAGGAGCGACCAGTAGGTGCGGTAAATGCCGACAAGCTCCTTGGGTTCGACCCCGTGCCAGAGCGTGAGCCATCCCGCATCGGTGCGGATGGGCGGTGTGCCGCCGCCGATCCGCGCGGTCGCCACCGTGTCGGCGTGCGGACGGATCCCCGGTGCCTCATACGGCTTCCAGTGCAGCGCATCGGGCGACGTCGCGAGGTTGATCGAAGGTCCCGCGCGCCACGGCGATCCCGGCGGATAGGCGAAATAGAGATCGCCGAGCGGGCGCGTCTGTGCCCAGTAGCGGCCATCGATCAGTCCCTCGAAAATCAGCATGTCCTTGTTCTGATGATCGAGGACGATACCCTCGAGTGTCCAATCGAGGCCGTTTGACGAGCTGTAGAGCGTTGTCGAATGCCGCTCGGGGCTGACCGAACAGGTCGTCATAAGCCAGCGCTGCCCGACGCGGCTGATGCGGGCGTCCTCGACTCCATAGCATTGAAAGTCCACGCCCGGTTCGACCGCCTTGTCATAATGTACAGCGACCACCTTCAGCCCGTCGGGAGTGAGCTCGACGGGAAGCAGCCAGGACAGCGAGGTCAGCGCCACGACGCGCCAACTGCCGCCGTTCACCAAGAACTTTCGGGGGTCCGATGTATCGCAAAGCTCAAGCGGCCAGGCGTCGAGCTTGTAGCGGCCCGCTTCCCACCGGATCGAATGGACATGACCATTCTCGACCGGCCGGCGGAGCGCTTCGGCGACCCGCACCATCATCAGCAGATTGCCATTGCCCAGTCGCAACAGCCCAGGGTTGAACGCACCGAGCACGTAGGTCTCGCGTCCGAGTTGCCCCGCGAGCGGCGAGCGCGACAGGTCGACATCATCGGGACCGAAAACGAGCCGGTCGACCGCGAAACCCGTCCCGGCTCCTTCCTCTCGCATCGCGCTACCGCGAGGCCTTCGAACCCGTTGTCGCGTCGGGTGCCTCGCTGCCGGTCTTTGCTGGTGGCTTGGCCGCTTTCGGCTTCGCATCGAGGTCAACCTCCGCCTCGCGCGGCCAGTGGCGCAGCGCAGCGCAGGCGTCGAGAAAAGTGGTGACATCGCCGGGCTTGGCCAGTGCGATGCAGGCCTCGTCAAGCTTGTCTTGGATCCCGGCGGCCGCGAAGAGCGGCGCTGCCTCGGCGGTGTAACCGATGAACTTGCAATGCGCGAAAGCGTCACTGACGAAATCCTTGGCCGCGGCATCGCCGGCAAGGAGTTCCGCGCCGTCGTTGCTGGCAAGTAGCACTACCGCATCGAAAAGCACCGACGGGCCGCCATCGATTTTGTGGCGGCCGGCGATGCTCGTTCCGTCGGACAAAATAATGCCGCCGATCTTCGGCGCGACGAGCTCCCAGACCGCACCCGCAGCATCGACTCCCTTTATCAGCGCCTTGAAAAGTTTTGCATCGGCGCCATCGGTCGCAAGGATCCCGATCTTGCGGCCGGCGATGCTGGCGGGGCCGTTGAGCAGGATACTGAGCGGCCGGGAAGGGGGAAGGTCGGTCAGGGGCTTCTTCGCCGCCTTGGCTGGGGCCGGAAGCGGCAATCCTAGTCCGTCTGCGACGGTTGCCGCAAGGCCGCGGTCGATGTTGATGAGATGCGACACGGTCCTTGAGCGGATATCGGGCCGTTCGACCTTGGAGAGTTCGAAGACTAGCGCGTCGCCGATATGCTTTTGCTCAATCGGCGTCTGGCTGATGTAGAATTGCCGGGCCTGGCTGTAATGATCGGCGAAGCTCTCGGGCCGGATGCGGCGCTTCGCGCCGTCGGCCTCGTCGGCGAAACTGGTGAAGCCGAGCGCCGGGGTCTCGCGCGGTCCGCCAGCGGTGGGGCCCCAGCTGTTCGGTTCGTAATTGGCGCGTCCGACGGGGTTCTGCATCGCCATATGTCCGTCCTGCTGGAAATGCGCCATCGGGCATTTCGGCGCATTGATCGGGATATGGGTGAAATTGGGCCCGCCGAGCCTTTTGATCTGCGTGTCGAGATAGGAGAAGTTGCGGCCCTGAAGCAGCGGATCGTTCGAGAAATCGATGCCGGGCACGATATTCTGGGTGCAGAAAGCGACCTGCTCGGTCTCGGCGAAGAAATTGTCGACGACGCGGTCGAGAACGAGGCGCCCGATCGGGCGGATCGGCACCTGCTCCTCAGGAATGAGTTTGGTGGCGTCGAGCACGTCGAACTCGAAACTGTCGGCGAAGGCATCGTCGAAAAGCTGCACCCCGAGCTCCCATTCAGGCAAGTCGCCGCTCTGGATGGCATCCCAAAGATCGCGGCGATGGAAATCGGGGTCGGCGCCGTTGATCTTGACCGCCTCGTTCCACAACACCGACTGCAAACCCTGCTTCGGCTTCCAGTGGAATTTGACGAAGGTCGACCTGCCCTTGGCATCGATCAACTGGAAGGTGTGGACCCCGAAGCCCTCCATCGTACGGAACGAGCGCGGGATCGCGCGGTCGGACATCGTCCACATGATCATGTGGAAGCTCTCCGGCATCAGGCTGACGAAGTCCCAGAAATTGTCGTGCGCCGACTGCGCCTGCGGAAAGGCGCGGTCGGGCTCGGGCTTCACAGAATGAACAAGATCGGGGAACTTCATCGCATCCTGGATGAAGAATACGGGAATATTGTTTCCGACAAGATCCCAATTGCCTTCCTTCGTATAGAGTTTGACGGCGAAACCCCGCACGTCGCGTGCGAGATCGAACGAGCCCTTCGAACCCGCGACGGTTGAGAAGCGGACAAAGGCCGGGGTTCGCTCGCCCACCCGCTGGAAGATGTCGGCGCGGCTGACGTCGGCGAGGCTGTCGGTCAGCTCGAAATAGCCGTGCGCCCCATAACCGCGGGCATGGACGACGCGCTCGGGGATGCGTTCATGGTCGAAATGGAAGATTTTCTCGCGAAAGTGGAAATCCTCGAGAAGGGTCGGACCGCGTCCGCCCTGTTTCAGGCTGTTCTGATCGTCGGCTACCGGGACACCGTGTTGCGTGGTTAGCGGCGCATGGGTGTCGCCGGTTTGCTGGTGGGTCTCGCCGCCTTTCCCGCGATTCTCCGCAAAGCTTTGTGTGATCGGCGCATCGGCCGGAAAGAGCGCCGCCTTGCGCGGCGATTCTCCGCCCATATCCTTGCCCGCGACCGAGGCAGCATCCTGTCCGGAGCGCGCCTTCTGTTTCGCTTTCCCGACTGAATTGCGGGCGGGGGCGGGGGTCTTGGCCATGTCTGATCTCGCTTTTCGGTCTGGTTGCAGCGGCACGAGGAGAGCTCGAGGGCGCACGCGTCGGCCCCTCCGATCCCACGCATGGAACGAGTTCGTGATTTGAAAGTTGCTGCACCGGGCTTGCAGTTAACCTCGATCATGACGATTCCGCTTCCCTTGAGGGCGCTTGCCGGGCTTTCGGACGATCGCAGTTGGGCAGGTCCGCCCATGCATTTCGGACGCACAGGGAACGTCAGTCATGTTAACCGATCGCTTCTTGAGAGACCGTCGCGGGGTACGCCTCGAAGCCGGCGAGCGCGCGCGCCTCGAAGCATCCATCAGCGAAACGAAAACAGTCGACGCGCGCAAGATCATCGCGCGCGCCGGCGATTGGCTCGGTCAGAGCACCTTGCTGGTCGAGGGCATCATGTCGCGCTATCTCGACGATCGGAACGGCCTTCGCCAGCTCGTTGCCATCCATCTTCCGGGCGACTTCGTCGACCTCCATGCCTACCCGCTCAAAAGGCTCGATCACGACGTCGGGACGATGACCCAGGTGTCGATCGCGATCGTCCCGCATGTCTCGCTCGACGCGATTACCGAGGAAATGCCCGAACTTACGCGCAAGCTCTGGTTCGCGACGCTGCTCGACGCAGCGATCCATCGAGCCTGGCTCTTCCGGCTCGGCCGCCTCGACGCGATCGGGCGCGTCGCGCATTTCTTCTGCGAGACCAATGTCCGGCTCCAGTCGGCGGGCCTCAGCGACGGGCGGGAGTTCATGCTCGGGTTGACGCAGGCCGATGTCGCCGAGATCTGCGGTCTCACCACAGTTCATGTGAACCGGGTCGTGCGCCATCTCCGCGAAGAGGGGCTATGCACGTTCCGCAATGGCAAAGTCGAAATCCTCGACCCGGCAAGGCTGGCGCGCCGCGGGCAGTTCGATCCTTCCTATCTCTATATTGACGATCCCGATTCTTCCCCGCCCGATGACCAAAGGCCTCGACGATGACGACTGACCTGCCCACTCCGCCGCGTCCCGAAACCGAGCCCGGCGTTGCGACCGCCGAGCGTGGCGTCGTGATGCTCGACGGACCCGACGGCATCGCCGCGACGATGACCGCCGCCGCCGCGCGCGGCACCGGTCAGAGTCTCATCGCGGCCGCCGCGCTCGCCGAAGAACAGCTCACCGGCGAGCAAAGCTAGGCGCGTTCTCCGCGGGGATCAGCCGGTCGCGCTTTTCGGCGCGGCGATGACGCTTCGTCCCTGTCCCACGGCGCCTCGCCTTCCCCGCGCGCGGCCGAAATCGCATTGATCGATGTTGCTTTGGCGAGCGGCAGGGGAACGCCGCGCCGCGGCGGCGGGTTTTCCTGGCAGCTGCGCCGACCGGCGTGGCGTAGCGCGAGGGAGACGCCGCCTGTGGAAGAAACCGCCGGACTGATTGCGCCTGCCGCGACAATGATCGCCGCCATGATGACCGCCGCCAACCTCGGCGCGCGCGTTACCGGTTCGGGCTTCGTCGTCTTCACGCTCGGCTCGCTTGCCTGGTCGGTGGTGGGGTTCGCCTCCGGCCAGACGAATCTGCTCCTGACCAATCTCTTTCTCACAATGGTCAATCTCGTCGGAATCTGGCGCTGGCTCGGCCGCCAGCGCGGATATGAGGACGGCGCGCGGCGTGCCGCGGAACGAAGCCGCGACGCCGCCGCACCTTCGCTATTCGCCGCGAGCGCGCTCGCCGGCTTGCCGGTGAGCGACATCCGCGGCGAAGAAATCGGCAAGACGGTCGACGCGATGATAGAGTGCAAGAGCGGCTGTCTCTCCTACGTCGTCGTGAGCTCGGGCGGCATTGGCGGTATCGACGAGAGCTTGCGCGCGGTACCCGCATCGCTGTTTGAGTGCCATGCCGATGGGCTCGTGCTCCTCATGAGCGCGGCGGAGTTCGAAAAACGCGACAGGCTGGACAGCGCGGCCTGGCCTGCGCGCCCGCCGCAGACCAGGCGACACGATGCAGTGCTGGCAACGGAGCGGGCGCATGTCGCGGCTCAGGGAACCTAGTTCCTGTCGCCCGGCAGCTGCTGTCTGCAGCGGGCGTCGACGGGCGCTGGATGAGCGGCGGCCGAGGCCGCTCGGCGGCAATGTCGCGCAGTTCGCAGATTTTATCAGTTGGGCCGGAACAATTGCGGGGAGCGGGCGTCAGTCGATTGTCGCCCCCGCGGGGGCCGCTCTTCCTCACCCCGCGGCGTCCCCAGCCGCCGCTCCCCTCTAGACGTCCGGGCCGCGCCCGGGCGGGAGATGAACCATGTCCCGAAGCGAAAAACCTCTGTCCTCCCCCTTTTTGCTTGCCGCCGCAGGCGCCGGCATCGCGCTGCTCGCCACCGGGGCAGCGATCTGGCAGCGCCGCAGGCAGGCCAGGGTGCAGGACGATGCGCCGATTGCAACCGATGCGCCGCACTGGACTCTCGGCAAGCCATCGGCGCGCGCGCTGTTCGGCAAGTCGGTGCTCATCAACCGCCCGCGCGCCGAACTTTACGCGGCCTGGAGGCCCGAGCGCTTCCCTGAATTCATGGAGAATGTCGTCGCGGTCGACGAGCTTGGCGACGATGTGTCGCAGTGGACGATCAAGGCGCCGGCAGGCCGCGAGGTGACGCTGGTCAACCGCATCACCGAGCGCGTCGAGAATGAGTCGATCTATTGGCAGAGCACGCCCGAGTCCGACATCGTCAACAGCGGCGAGGTGCGCTTCACCGAGGTGCCCAACGGACGCGGCACCTTCGTGACCCTGATCCTTGCCTACGATCCGCCCGCAGGGAAGATTGGGCGCTTCGCAGCGAAGCTGCTTCAGCGCGAACCCGAGGTACAGGCGCGACGAGACCTTCATCGCTTCAAGCAGCTCATGGAAACCGGCGAGGTGACGAGCAACGCTTCGCCCTCGGCGCGCCCCTCCGAAGCAGCGACCGAACCCCATATCTGAATGGAATCCAATTCGAAGGAGAAAGCCATGCGCGCCGTCACCTGGCAAGGACGCCACAAGATCAGCGTCGAGACCGTGCCCGACCCCGAAATCGTCAATCCGCGGGACGCGATCATCCGCGTCACATCGACCGCGATCTGCGGATCGGACCTCCATCTTTACGACGGCTATATCCCCGGCATGCGCGCGGGAGACATCGTCGGGCACGAATTCATGGGCGAAGTCGTCGAAACCGGCGCTTCCTCGACGCTGAAGCGCGGCCAACGCGTTGTCGTGCCTTTCACGATCAGCTGCGGCCAATGTTTTTTCTGCGAGAAGCAGCAATATAGCGCCTGCGACAATGCCAATCCCGTCGAGACGCGCGATGCCTCTGAACTGCTGATGGGGCATGCGATGGGCTCCGCCTTCGGCTATGCGCATCTGACCGGCGGCTATGCCGGCGGGCAGGCCGAATTTGTGCGCATCCCCTATTCGGACGTGGGTCCGGTCGTCATCCCGGACGATCTCGCCGACGATGATGTCCTCTTTCTCTCCGATATCTTGCCGACTGGCTGGCAGGCGGCGGTCAATGCCGACATCGAGCCGGGGGATACGGTTGCTGTATGGGGCTGCGGTCCGGTCGGTCTGTTCACGATCCAGTCGGCGCTGCTGCTCGGCGCCGGGCGCGTAATCGCGATCGACCATTTCCCCACGCGGCTTGCGCTCGCGCGCAAATATGGCGCCGAAATCCTTGATTACACGCAGGTCGATGTCCGCGAGGCGCTCGACGAGATGACGGGCGGGGTCGGGCCCGACGCATGCATCGATTGCGTCGGCATGGAGAGCCAGGGCTTTACCGCCGACAATATTCTGGACCAGGTGAAGGTGAAGATGCTCTCGTCGACCGAGCGCATCCACGCGTTGCGCCAGGCGATCCTCGCCTGCCGCAAGGGCGGGCGCCTCTCGATCCCCGGGGTCTATGGCGGTTTCGCCGACAAATTCCCGCTCGGCCAGCTCATGGAAAAGGGGCTGACCGTCAAGAGCGGGCAGACGCATGTCCAGCGGTATACCGGGGACCTTCTCAGCAAGATCCGCGACGGCAAGTTCGATACGGTCTCGCTGATCTCGCACCATGCCCCGCTCGAGGATGCCGCCGACATGTACCGGCATTGGCACGACGAGCAGGACCTCTACACCAAAATCGTCCTCAAACCAGGATGGAAGAAGGGCGCGATCGAGGCCCGGCTGGAGATGGCACATGCCTGATCACAAACTAGCCACCGTCACCGGCGAGACGACCACCGGCGATATGCATCATCGCAAGCTCGCCAAACCGGGATCGGGGAAAAGGGCTCACACGCCGGTCCCGCACCTGACCATGAGGAGGAAATAATCATGACCGATGCGAAGGAAAGCAAAAGCAGCGTGTCCGCCGGCGCCGGCTCGCTCCCCCAGGAGCCCGTCGAGCGGCGCGAAAATGTCGGGACGACCACCCCCGATCGCTACCCCGCCGCTGAGCGGCAGGCGGGCGACGTCTCAGGCGCCGCCAACCGCGGCCATCGTCGCAGTACGGGCAGCGGTCCGGTGAGCGGCAGCGGCGCCGGCGCGGGCGGCAAGGGCAATGCCGAGGATTATGACAGTGACCCGCAGGGCGGGGGCGGACGGGCGGCCGATACTGACACGCCGCCGCCCGGAAAGGGCGCAGACGCCCCTGTTGGGGGCAGCCGCTAGGCCGTTTGGCGAAGAGGGGGCGGCGAGTGCGGTAGTGCCGCGTTTCGCTGGCCCTTGTCTTCTCATTCGATCCGAAAGTCGATCGGCTTGAAGCTGCCGCCGCAGCTGTCATACGCTGAGCAGGCCGTCAGCCCGATGATAAGGTCGGTGAGCGCGCGCAGGCGGATGAAGTCGCCGGCCCTTGTCGTCGGCGAAAGAACGCGGATTTTACCTTCGCCGTCGACCGGCACATTCATGAAGAGGTTGAACGCGACCGGTATGGCGTCGGCATCGATGCCATAGGGTGCGAGCGCCTCGGCGAGATTGCCGAAGCAGCCGCGATGAACGGGCTTGTCGGCGTAGAAATGACGGAAGGTAGCCTCGCTGCACGGGGTCAGCAGGAAGTCATGAACGCCGCAGCTGTCCTCGACGATCTCGAGCAGCGCGTTCGAGCGATTCGACCAGAGGCGATTTCCGGCAGTGAGGCGGATCGTCTCTTCATAATCGAAGGTGCGACCGTTGGAAACGACCTCGCGCGGATCGTCGGCGCTGAATGCAAGGAGATCGCTCACTTGGCCGCCCTCGGGGTCGATAACGCACAGCGTCGCCCCTTTCGCGAGCTGGAAAGCGGCGCCGCTGCGGGGGGGAATCCGTTCGGTCATTCTGGTCCTCATATGGGAAGGGATAGGCGAAATATGGGCGGGGATGCCGAAAAGGCGACCGGGCGGATGCCCGCCCGGTGGGACGGAACGTGCCGGCTTGGTGTTTTTCAGGATGCGCCGCTCGCGGCAAAGAGCGCGGCAGTCGCAGCGGCTCCGATCCAAATTTTCATCTCGTCTTTCCTCGATCTTCTCGGGGTTGCGCCGCGAATGTTTACGCGTTTCCCCAATCGCGGGCGCGTAAGACCGGACCGCGACTGGCGCGGTCCGGTCTTGCATGCGGGAGGGGGCACACCTCAGCGGCTTTGCTTGCCCTGATCCTTGCTGCCGGACTGCTTTCCCGAGCCCGGTTCGCTCTTGTTGCCGTCCTGCTGCTGCTGGCCGCCCTTGCCCGACGAACCGCCCTGCTGCGTGCCGTCTTTCTTGCCATTCTGTGCCATGACGCATCCTTTCCTCTCGGCCCCGATCGGACCACTGCGGAAACCCCGCGCTCACTGCGCTTGTTGCGCGGCGACGCCGCCGATTGATCGAGATTATACGCTTTTGAGGATCGGCCCCTCGTTTCAGCTGCGGCTCGGCGCGCCGCCCGGGCGGGGGAAGCAGAACGGGCGGACGGCCGTGCCAAAAGTTGCAGGGCAGGCCGGGCGTTTGCGGCATCCTCCAGCGTGCAGTCACGCGAGGCAGGCGATGATGCCCTCGATCACCGCGATTGTCTCCTGCGGATCGCGCACGCGCACCGTGTCGAGTCCGAGCTGTTTTGCCGGATAGTCGTTGCCGCCGGGGAAGATCGCATCACCGATGAAGATCATTTCTCCGAGCGCAGTGCCGCTCGCAGCGCTGAGCTTCTTCAGCCCATAGCCCTTGTCGACCCCCTCGCGCGTGATGTCGATCGAGGTCGCGCCGCCCATGTTGATCGACAGGCCGGGAAGCCGGGTACGCAGATCGGCCTGGATGACGCGGCGCTTGGCGAAATCCGGATCCCAGACTTCCTTGGCTTCGATCGGGGCCTGCTGGCCTAGCGCGGAGAAGGTGATCTGGCTGCCGCGGTCCTCGATCCGCTCGCCCCAGACGTCCTGCGGCACGAAGCCCGTCGCTTCGAGCGACGCATCGAAGGCCGCGAGGATGCGCGCTTTCTCCTCCTCGCCGAAAAGCTCGGCGTAAAGGGGCGTCCAGCCGTCCGCACGGTAAACATAGAGTTTCGTTCCCGTCGTCGGCATCAGCCAGAGCCTTGCGCGATCGGCTTCGGCGGGTAGTCGGCTCGCGACCTGCTTGTCGAATTGCGGCCAGTCGCCGCCCGAGATCACCGCGACATCGGCCACGCCGAGCAGCCGCGCGAGCGCGGCGCCCATCTCGTGGGAGAGCGGTTGCTTGCTCTCGGCGAGGGTGCCGTCAAGATCGAAGGCGACGAGTTTCTTCATGATGATCTCCTCTCAAAGCTGCCGCCGGCCCGCAGCGGGCAAAGCCACACAATCGCTCGGCGGCGCTCGTGGTTCCGGCGGCCTTTTCCGAGGGCGCTGTGTTCCGCGGTCGGCGCGCAGCCCCCGGCCGGGACTCGCGTCGCCCGGGACGAGACGCTTGGGCCGGGCCAATCCGGACCGGACCCGGCGATCGGGCCGTGCGGGCTCCTTCGCATGAGGGCCGATCGCCGGGGGCGGCGAGGGGAAGGAGCCACGCAACGAGTCCGCCGCCAGAGGCGTTAGCGTCTCGATGACGAACGAGACTATTCGATGACACCGCGCTGGCCGTCTCTCCTCTGGGTGGTACGCCACGGCCAGAGCGCCGGCAACGTCGCGCGCGATGCCGCCGACGCGGCGGGGGATCTTCGCATTGCGCTTGACCACCGCGACGTCGACGTCCCGCTGTCGCCGCTCGGCGAGGAACAGGCGCGCGCACTCGGCGCCTGGTTCGCCGCGGGCGATAGGGATCACCGCCCCGAAATCATGCTCGCCTCGCCATATGTTCGCGCAGTGCAGACTGCCGAGATTTTCCGCAACGTTGGCGGCTGCTCGCGGGACGAGAAAATTTGCATCGACGAGCGGCTGCGCGAGAAAGAGTTCGGTATCCTCGACGGTCTCACGCGGCTCGGGATCGAGGATGTTCACCCCGAGCAGGCCGAATTCCGCTTGGCGCTGGGTAAATTCTATCACCGCCCGCCGGGCGGCGAGAGCTGGTGCGACGTCATCCTGCGGCTGCGCTCCCTGCTCGACACGGTCTCGCTTCATTATGGCGGGCGACGGGTGATGATCGTCGCCCACCAGGTGGTCGTGCTTTGTCTGCGTACCATTATCGAGAATCTCGGTGAGGAGGAAATCCTCGCCATCGACCGCGAGGGCGATGTCGCCAACTGCGCGATCACCGAATACCGGTTCGACCCCGATGCGGGCCGCGACGGCAATCTCGTTCTCTCGCGTTACAATGTCACCGCGCCGGATGACGTCCCGATCACCCGCGAACCCGATGCGATGGTGGCGGCGCGTGGCTGAGGTGGTCCCGCTCGACACCGCCTGGCTGAAGGCGAACCCGCTCCCCGATCATCAAGACAATGTCGACAAGAATGGCCGAGGCCGGGTGCTCGTCATCGGCGGCGGGCGCCGCGTTCCTGGCGGCATGCTGCTCACCGCCGAGGCCGCCTTCCGCGCTGGTGCGGGCAAGGTGACGATCGGCACGATAGCCTCGGCGGTGGTTCCGATCGGCATTGCCTGTCCCTCTTGCGCCGTGGTGGCGCTGCCGGAGACCGACGCGGGCGAGATCGCCCCCGGAGCGACCGAGCTGCTGCTCCCCGAGATGGCACTTCATGACGCCATCGTCTTCGGTCCCGCAATGAGCGATGCCGAGAGTGTGCGGACGCTATTGGGAGCCCTGCTGTCGTCACTGCCCGAGGACATGTTCGTGCTGCTCGACGCGCTCGCGCTGCGCGCAGCTGCCGAGCATCGCCATGCGATCCGCGCGCGCGCTGCGCACACGGTGCTCACGCCGCACGAGGGAGAACTCGCCGCTATGCTGGGCATCGACAAGGAGGTGGTCGCCGCCGACCCGCTTGCCGCGCTGAACGCGGCCGCCGAGCGCTTCGGCGCCGCAGTCATGGCGAAAGGCGCGGTGAGCCATCTCATCGCGGAGGGGCGCCGCCTCGCTTATGCCGGCGGCGGGCTCGGCCTCGCGGCAAGCGGGTCGGGCGACATATTGGCGGGGCTCGTCGCCGGGCTCGGCGCGCAGGGTCTCTCGCCCCTGCAGGCCTCGGCATGGGGCATTTGGCTGCATGGCGAAGCGGGCCGGCGCCTCTCCGAAACCATGGGGGCGCTCGGCTATCTCGCCCGTGAACTTCCGCCGCTGGTTCCGGGACTCATGCGCGGTGTCTGAACTCGACCTGCTCGACCCCGACCTGCTCTGGCCGATCGTGGGCGCGGTGCTCGCCGGCGCGATCATCGGCGGCGAGCGCGAATATCGCGCAAGCCCCGCGGGCCTGCGTACCCATATCCTCGTTGCGCTGTCCTGCTGCCTGCTGATGCTCTCCGCCGTCCACCAGATGGAATGGCTGACCGACACCCCGACCGATGTCGTGCGCATCGATCCGGTACGCATGGCGCATGGCGTGCTCACCGGCATCGGGTTTCTTTGCGGCGGGGTGATCTTTCGCGAGGGCTTCAACGTCCGCGGCCTCACAACCGCGGCATCGCTTTGGATGACCGCAACGCTCGGTATTTTGTTCGGGGTCGGCTTCCACGAGCTGGCGATCTTCGGTGGCACCGCGACTTTCCTTGTGCTCGCGGCGGTCAGTTTTACCGAGCGCCACGCGCCGCAGCGCCGGATCGCCCATGTTACCCTCGACTATCGGGCGGGGACGAGCATTGCTTCGGACGAGGTCAGAGCCCTTCTCGACGACCATGGGCTGAAGGCGATCACCGTCGATCAGCGCCGCGCTTGCGGCGCGCCCGGTTTTACCGCGGTCGCCTCAGGCTACCGCGAGACGCGCGCCGACGCGCTGGCGGCGGCGCTCACTGAGGATGATCGCATCGTCTCCTTCGGCATCAGGCCGCAGCAGGGATGACGCCGGCGGGCGGCACCAGGCCCGGGGGCGGCGCGCGCCCGGCACCCGATTGCGACGCGCTCGTCATCGGCGCTGGGCCGGCGGGACTTACGGCGGCGCTTTATCTCGCGCGCTACCGCCGCCGCGTGCGCATGCTTCACGACGGTCGCTCGCGTGCGCTCGGCGCGCCGATGGCCTGGAACGTGCCCGGCTTTCCGGAAGGGATATCGGGGGCCGAGCTCGTCGCGCGCCTCGCCGAACAGGGGGAGCGTTATGGTGCGATCATCGAACGCGCCCGGGTCGAGAGGCTCGCCCGGATTCCGGAGAGCAATCTCTTCGAGGCGGTATTGGCGGACGGCGGCCGCTATAGGGTGCGTGGGCTGATCCTCGCGACCGGGGTCGTCACTAATGAGGCCATGCTTGCGGAGGGCGAGCATGACGAAGCCGTTCGCACCGGCGCGCTGCGCTATTGCCCGATCTGCGACGGGTTCGAACATCGCGGCCGCAGGATCGCGGTGCTCGGCTCAGACCTTCACGGCGCCGCCGAGGCCATGTTCCTCAAGCAATATAGCGACGATGTGACGCTGATTCCCAAATGGCGCGTTGCGCTGACCTCCGGACAGCGCGCCGAGCTTGCGGCAAGCGACGTCCGGATCGAGGAGCGCCAGTTGCTGCGTCTCGCCCACCGCGGCGGACGCATCGAGGTCGTGCTGGCTGGTGTGGCCGAGCCGCTGATCTTCGACACCCTCTACCCCGCGCTTGGGTCCGAGCCGCGCAGCGAGTTGCTCGCAGGGCTGGGGCTCGACGGCGATGCCAATCGCTGCCTTCCCGCCGACGCTTTTGCCGAGCCGCTGATGCCCGGCGTTTATGGCGCCGGCGACGTGCTCGCTGGGCTCGACCAGATCAGCACCGCGACGGGCCAGGGCGCTGCTGCGGCCACGCGGCTTCACAACTGGCTGCGGGAAGGCGAAGGCCATGCCATGGCAGATCAGCGCTGAAAGCTGCGCCGGTTGATCTCGATCAACACGAATTTCTCGTTAGCACCGCCCAAATCTGCTAGTGAGGCTCGACGTCGGAGCCATTATGGTCCGCATCCCTTGATTTCGGCAGATTGCCGCGCTCCATATTTTCGCGTTCCTTTGCCGGTGCGTTGTGCCGGGAGCAGGGTCGCGCTCGCTCACGGCGGGAAGGAACTGATATGCGCCACTACCAACTCGTACTGCTCGAAGGCGGCGAAGCGGACCCGCGCCGCATCGAATTGCGGGCCGACGATCCCTATCAGGCGTTTCAGGCTGCGCTCAACGAACGTGGGAGCAGCGAAGTCGAACTGTGGGATGGCGAGAAGCTCCTGGTCCGGATGAGCAAGACCGAAGCCAATCTCTGGAAGCTCCACGGCGCCGCGCCAGATAGTGCGAACGCGCCGCCATCATTTCATCCGCCGACGGCAGCAGGCTGAAAGCACGCTTTATCTGGCGCCGCCAAGGTGGTGAGGGCGAAGGAGCGTCGCGCCGCGCGCTCGCACGGGCAACGAGCGATAGGGACGCGGACAGCCAAGGGTGTTGAGAGAGGGGCGCCAAGAGAGGCACTTCCCGCGGGCGGGGCTGAGCCAGCCTAGCTCCCGCGCGCAGTAGATGCGAGGCTTATCGGAAAAGCCTCGGCGTCAAGATCGACACGCGCGCCGCGTCGTGCCTTGCTCCGCTGGTCGCATCCAAGCCGATGAACTGCGCTGCCATCCTGTCCTGTCGACCGGCGTGTCGCCGGCCCTTGCCCCGATCGACATCATTCTTTCCCTCGCATGCACGGCCCCCTGGACGCTTTCGACGGTTGGCCGAACCGGTCGCAAGGACCAAAAATTGCCCCATCTTGGGGAACAGTCTTGGTCGGCACATCGTTTCCAGTTCTCTTTCAATGCCAGCGCGGGATAAATGAACGAGCAACCTTTTTTTGGTGCTAACGGCTATCATCTCGCGATGGCGCTTGTCGGGGCGGGTATTATCGCCGCATTCTGGCTTCCCCGCTTCTTCTCCGGGCGCGAGCCGGCGGCGTCGGCGCTGATGATTCTGTTCGGCATCGCGATCCACTGGATACTCCCCGATTTATCGCGGACCCTCGATCCGCGCGAAGCGCCGCTGTTTTGGGAGTTGGTCAGCGAGATGGCGGTCGTCGTTGCCCTGTTCGGTACCGGCATCCGAATCGACAATGTGACCGACTATCGGCGGTGGCTGCCGACGATCTGGCTTCTGGTGATCGCGATGCCGCTAACAATTGGCGCGGTGACCGTTATGGGATTCGCCTTTGCCGGAATGACCCTCGCGGGAGCGCTTGTCCTAGGCGCGGTGCTCGCGCCGACCGACCCTGTGCTCGCGGGCGAGGTTCAGGTCGGGCCGCCGACCGAGGGCGGAGAGCATCCGGTGCGCTTTGCTCTCACGACTGAAGCGGGCCTGAACGACGGGCTTGCCTTCCCGTTCGTCTATCTTGCGTTGCTCGCCGGCACGTCGGGCCTCTCGGCCGCCATGCTCGGCGAATGGCTCCTGCTCGACGTTGTGTATCGGATCGGCGTCGGCGTTGCGGGCGGTGCCTTGGTCGGGTGGGGTCTGGCGCGCGTGCTGTTCGTTATCCCGCGCGACAATGTTCTCGCCGACACAGCGTCCGGCGTTTTGGCCATCGCTGCAGTGCTCCTCTGCTACGGCGCTACCGAGCTTGCTGAAGGCTATGGCTTCATCGCCTGTTTCGTCGCGGGCGTCGTTCTTCGCCGGGTCGAAGTGGAACACGCATTCCACGCCGAGCTTCACGGCTTCAACGAAGCCATCGAACTTGCGCTGACCGCGATGCTCCTCATTCTCATCGGCGCTACCTTTCCGCGCTTGTTCGGCGAACTCGACTGGGCGCATGCGGCCATTGCGGTTGCGCTGCTGTTCATCGTGCGCCCCGGGGCCGGCTGGATTAGCCTGCTGCGAACCGGACTCCCATGGTCAGATCGGCTCGTGATCGCTTTCTATGGAGTGCGGGGCATCGGCTCGATCTACTATCTTGCCTTTGCGGCCAGCCACTTGGAGCTGGTGAACGAGGGGCAAATCTGGGCGACAATCGCGCTCACGATCCTGCTATCGACCGTCGTCCACGGCTTCACCGCGGGTCCCGTCGTCGACTATATCGTGCGCCGCCGACAAGCTTGATCGACGATCTTCGTAGAAGAAAGCGCGACGTCGCAATACGCCGGTCTGCGCGAGAGTGGTTGCGACCGGTGGCCAAACCGCGAAGTGTATAGATGTGGCCTGGCGAGCGGGCATTTCGAGCATCCGCTAAGGGACGACGAGCTTTATTTTAGAGCGGCAAGCCAGAGCGCAGCGACGAGAGCTGCGCTGGCCGCTGCCAAGGCCCAAGCGAGTAGCCGGATGCGCATGGGCCTCAAGACAGTCACATTATGCGGCTCCAGCTTGGCAATGATCGTGCGCGCGCGCCGCTCGGCCGAAACGAAAACATAAATGGCTGTCAGTAGAAAGCTCGTGGCGATCGCCTTCGGCATCCAGCTGGGCTCCATCGTCCTGAAGAGCGCGTTGAAGCCGAGTCCAAGTCCCACCGCTGCCATCCCGGTGCGTACCCATCCCGCGAAGCTTCGCTCATGCGCCAACACCGTGCGGTCTTCCGCCAGCTCGGTGCGATTTTGGGCAAGGTCGGTTCGCTCTTGCGCGCTCATGTCGAACGGCTTCCGGCCGTTGGTAGCGCGGATCGCGTGCCAGCGCGCACGCGGGACACGACGCTGAAGCTACCATCCGTCTCGAGTACCACGGACGCAATGTCCGCGATGTCACCAAAACCTTGGCTTCGTATAGCGCAAAGGACTTCATCCCGGGTGACCCGTTCGCGCTTTAAGGCTTCGGTGTCGATCACGCCGTCCTTGAGCAGCGTCCGAGGATCCGATTTTGCCAATCGCTCGGCAAAGCGCCAGCGGACCGCAAGAGCCGCTATCGCATATTGCAGTACGACCAGCGTCATCAAGGCGGTTACGCCTTCCACCAGAGCAACGTCGCGGCTTAGCAATATGGTGGCGAGGGTCGAACCGAGCGCAACGGTCACCACAAGATCGAACGCGCTCATCTTCGCCAAGGTGCGCTTGCCGCTGAACCGCAATATCGCAATCAGCGCGATATAAGCCGAGGCGCCCAGGAATAAGACGCGCAACACCTCGTCCCATGTGTCAAAGATCATGATAAACCTCTCAATTCCCCCTTTATCCCAATGCCCCGGGGCAGGCAGAGTTTCGCGTCGGCCACAAAACCGGGATGCGCCCCGAGGTGTTGGCAGTGTTTCACATTTTTGCGCGCCGACGCCTTGGACTTGGCTCCGTGGTGCAGGGGGCGACCACGCCACTCATATCCTCGCAGCAGATCATCTCGCGGTCGAAGCGTTGTTCGAGGAATTCGAGAAGGCGCAAGGGACCGACCGCAAGGCAAAAATCGCCGACACAATCTGCACCGAGCTCATGATCCACGCCCAGATCGAGGAGGAGGTCTTTTATCGGCGCTCAAGGGCAAGATCGACGACGATCTCTTGAAGGAGGCCTATGTCGAGCATGACGGCGCGAAACAGCTCATCAACGATATCCTTGCCTCCGGGCCCGACGACGCGTTTTCCGAAGCCCAGGTCACGGTGCTGTCGGAACAGATGTCGCTCGCAACGCTCCGTCAGGGCCGAACGCTGCACCGTCGGACAGCTGGCGGCGCTTGGCGCCGCGGAGGTCGCGCCGAGTCCGCGCTTCGAACGCTGCTTTACGCCTTATCCGATCGACGCAAAATGCGATATGCTGGACGTGCTGCGCGCCGGCGACGTGCGCTACTGCGTAGTTTACCCCGAAGGGGCCACCGCGATAGCGGCCGGGGCGCTGGCGAGGGGCGGGGCCGATGTCGCGGTTTCGGTCACGAGAGAATGGGACAGGGATTACCGAGGTCATGGACGGCAAATTCGCACTCATCGAGGCGGGAGGTACCAAATTTGTCGTCGGGGTCGCGGATGGCTCACGTCGGATCTTGGCGCGGACGCGCATCGAAACCACCTGTCCGCAGGAAGTGATCCCGGCGGCGATTGAGTGGCTTCGGCAGCAGAGCGGCAATTATCGCGCGGCGGGGATTGCGAGCTTCGGCCCGCTTGATCTCGATCCCGCATCGCCGAAATGGGGACATATCACCGGGACCACCAAGTCCGGCTGGAGCAATACCGATATGGCAGGACCGTTCGGCCGCGCGCTTGGCTGTCCCGTCGCGATCGATACGGACGTCAACGGCGCCGCGCTCAGCGAATGGATGTGGGGCGCCGGCGCAGGGACACAATCCTCGCTCTACCTTACGGTCGGAACCGGTATCGGCGGCGGAGCGATAGTCGGCGGGCAATTAATCCGCGGCGTCAGCCACCCCGAAATGGGGCACATTCGCATGCCGCGCCACCCGGCCGACAGGGATTTTACCGGACACTGCCCATTTCACGGCGACTGTCTTGAGGGACTGGCTGCGGGTCCATCGATCAAGGCGCGTTGGGGGAGCTCTCTGTCCCACTTGCCGTCCGATCATGTCGGTCACGAGATGATCGCCTGGTACCTCGCGCAAGCGGTGACAACTTTTCAAGCGATCCTTGAGCCTGCACGCATCATATTTGGGGGAGGCGTGATGGAGACCCCAGGATTGATCGAGCGTATTCGCGACGAGGCGTCCGCCGGATCAAACGGCTATTTCGCTGGCGATGCGCAAAAGGTCATTGTTCCCCCCATGCTCGGAAACGACTCTGGCCTGCTTGGCGCACTGGCAATTAGCAGGACTGCTTCCTGGGCTGAAAGTTGACCGGCGGAAGCGAACGACCACCGGCTTTGGGTGTCATGACCACGCTACGAGTGCGCGCGCGCAATCGCGCAAGTCAATTTCTGCGTTTGAAGCAGCCAGCGCGCATTCGCCCGCACTGATTGCCTTTCCGCCAATGCGAATGCGACCCTCGATCGGAGCGATGTATAGACAAGCATCACGCGGTATGAAGGACATGTCGTCACCGGTAATGTGGGCGAGCGTGAAGTGCTCGGCGTGGAGCAGGATAGCGCTGCGCGACGGATCTACAGAGGTTTGACGCGACGGCGGGTAGGGTGAAGGGTCGGCGACATCGACGCCTTCGGCGAGATGGAGCTCGCGCGGGCGGCCGTAGTCGTAGAGGCGATAGGTAACGTCGATGTTCTGCTGGATCTCGATGAGTGAGATATCCGCCCCGATGGCATGGATAGTACCCGGCGGAATATGGAACAACATCCCGGGCTCCGCGAGGTGCCATTGCATCAGCGTCTCGATCTCACCCGAAAGCGCGGCCTCGCGCAAGCGCGCCTTCGATAGCCGCGTCCGAACGCCGATGCCGAGCCGCGCCCCGGGTTTCGCGTCGAGGATGTACCAACATTCCTCCTTGCCGGCAGGGAGGCCGAGGGCGATGGCCTGTGCATCCGAGGGATGCACCTGAACCGAGAGCTTCTCCGACGTGAACAGATATTTGATTAGCAGCGGCAGCCGCTGCCCCTCGGGACCCGGAAACCATATCTCCCCGATGCGGCGGCCTCGCATCCTGTCGAATGGTGCCGGCAGGCTTGTTCGGCCCCAAGGCTTCTCGACTGCAATTGGCGTCAGTCTGGTCATTCGATGTAAACGAACGGAACGAGGCCCAGTTGCGCCGCCCATGGTAATTTGCCTGAGGGCAACGACATTGGGCCGCTACTTCCCTCGCGCGCGACCCGGACCGCGATAGACTTGAACCCGCCGGTCGCTGGTGTTGGCGCGAATCGAACGCAACCCCGTCCCGTTTCGCAAGTTCTCGACGCGAGAGGATATCGATATGCCCCTGAGGATCGAAGGCTCGTGCCGCTGTGGAGCGGTTCGTTTTTCCACCGACAGTCATGCGCCGGTCCCGTTCATGCTCTGCTATTGCTCGATCTGCAGGAAAACCGCCGGCGGCGGGGGATATGCGATCAATCTCCACGCCGACAGGAATACGCTGACCGTCGATGGCGAGACGGCGGTTTTTCATGCCGGTCTCGGCGACGGGCGCGGCGGCTGCGAGCTGAGTTCGGCCGAACGCCATTTCTGCGCCCTCTGCGCCAGCGCGCTATGGGTGTTCAGCCCCGAGTACCCGGACCTTTTTCATCCCTTCGCCTCGGCGATCGACAGCGACCTCCCTAAGGCTCCGTCGAGCGTGCACATGATGCTGGGGTCGAAAGCCCCGTGGGTCGAGCCCCTGATCCGCCCGCAAGACCAGTGCTTCGAAGACTATCCGGACGAGGCACTGGAGGAATGGCACCGGGCGCGAGGCCTTTGGGTCGACTAACGCGGGATTGGAGCTGTTGCGGGTCCGGGCGGCCGAGCTGGCCGTGCGATCGGTCGATTGCATCAGGCGCGGCGCACGCGTCGGCCCATAGGTGTTTTCCTGATCGTTCAGCCGGGATAGGGCGAGCGCCTCAGCAGCCGGGCGAGATGGGCGGCGTTGCTCGCGACCATGCTCGCTGTCTTGGTGATCATCCGTGGGCGATGTTCGAGGTCCTTGAAGTCGGTGGAACCCATCGCCTCACCGACCCAATAGCAGCCGGCTATCGCGGGGATTGTCCAGCCGGTGTCGTTGAGCGACTGGAAAAGCTCTGCGCACACATGGTGCGCGCCGTCTTCATTTCCGACGACCGCGGCAACCGCTACCTTGGAATAGCTTGGCATGCGGCCCGCCTCGTCCGTCTCGTCGAAGAACGCGTCCATACGTTCGAGGACGAGCTTCGCAACACTGGAAGGCTGGCCCATCCAGATCGGCGTCCCGAAGATGAGAATATCGGCCGAGAGGATCTGCTCACGAATTTGCGGCCACGCATCGCCGTCCCCTTCGTCGGAGGAGACACCCCATTTGACGTCATGCGCCGCGATACGGATCGGCTTTCCCACGACGACATCCTGCTTCGCGAAATGCTCGGCGAGCACCGCGATCATGGCGTCGGTCGAGCTTTTGCGGCCTTTCGCCGACAAGGTGCAATTGATGGCGGTGGCAGTGAGCGGATCGGGCATGACATCTCCTCGGGCCCCCGAGGCGAAATGATCGGGACGGCGGCGAGGTTCCGACCTGTCGTGTCGGCGGGTTCGAAACGCTTCGGTGCCGGGAACGGATCGTCGGCGATCTTCGGGTCTCGTCCGGTCTCGTCCGGCATCGAAGAGGCACGCCGCCGTTTGCTCACATGCAGGCCGTTTGCGACAAAGAGCCGGCTATAGGCTACGGTTGCCCGGAGAAGCGCTGCCCATGGGTTCGCCGAGCCGCACCGGTCGCTCGGGATACCACTCGGGGTTAAAAGCGATGGCGTCCTTCTCGAACAGCATCACGATCGTGGAGCCGAGGAGGAAGCGTCCCATCTCTTCGCCTCTGCGCAGGACGACTTCAGAGCTGGCGTAGGACCACTCGGATATCTCGCCGGATCGCTTCGCATTTACCGCGCCGTGCCAAACCGTCGCGATGCTGCCGACGATGGTCGCTCCCACGAGGATCATCGCGAAGCGCCCGTGGGAGGGGGACTTGAACAGGCATATGACGCGCTCGTTGCGCGCGTAGAGACCGGGCACCCCGCGCGCCGTGGTCGGGTTGACCGAGAATAACGCCCCGGGGACGTAGACCATGCGTGTAAGCTCGCCATCGCAGGGCATGTGCAGTCGGTGATAATCCTTCGGCGAGAGATAGAGGTTTGCGAAACTGCCGTCGCGAAAGGTCGCGGCGAGCGCGCTGTCGCCGCCCAACAGGTCAGCGGTAGTGAAGCGGTGGCCCTTGGCCTGGACGATGTGATGATCGTCGATCGACCCGAACTGGCTGATGGCGCCATCGACCGGGCAGATGAAATCGGCGTCGGCGAGCGGCCGGGCGCCGGCCTTCAGCGGGCGCGTGAAGAAGTCGTTGAAGCTTGCATAGCTGCGAAGATCCGGATTTTCGGCCTCGCTCATGTCGACGCCATATCTCGCAACGAACCACCGGATAAGCCTGGGAGTGTGGCGGCCGGACGAGGCGGCGACGCGGCCGGCCAATTCGGTAAGGCGCCGCTTCGGTATCGCGTGCTGGGTAAGGATTCTCAGGCGCTCGAACATATCTCATCCATTGGTCGATCATGCGAAGACCCGGTAGGCCGCATGGAAAAAGGACGTGGCGCTCGGCGCTTCGTTCCCGCGATGATGCCGTGTCGTGATGTCGTAAGGCAAGAATTGAGCGATTGAAGGTCCCAGAAAGCCTTGAGACTTGGCGGCTGGCGCGCGCTCAGCCGCGCCGGGGCTTTTGCGGCGATCCTGCCGCGCGCACGAGCCGGAAACTCTTCTGCTCGAACTTCAACGCGCGAAAGAAATTGGTGGCGTTGTCGATCATTATGTCTCTCATGACCTCGATCAGGGCGCATCCGGCCTTGGCGAGCGCCGTCTCGGCCGCGGCAAGAAGCGCCGTTCCAATCCACCGGCGGCGATAGTCGCCGTCGACCACCAGCAGGGTCACTCGGCCGACCAAGCCGTGCTGCAGCGTCGGAACGAAAATCTGTCCGAAACGGCATTAGGATAAATGCGATCGCCCCCGTCCAGATCTGGACTCCGCTCAACCCGCGCGGCGGTCCGCCAGCCGACAAGATGGCGAGCTTTGGCGAGTCCACACCGATGAAGCGGCCCGGCGAGCCGAATGCAGTGGCGCCAAGCTTCCTCTTTCTCGCCTGCGATGACAGCAGCTGCATGCCAGGCCAGGTTCTCCATCCGCACGGCCGCACGGTGGTACAAGACCCATAGGTTGATGGCGGCTTAAATTTTTCTCATCTTTTGAGGTGGAGGGGATGACGGCAATGACGGGGCCCCTTGGTCCCTCGACAAACATTTTGCGGATTTCCATTTGGGGGACGGGAATGCGTTGAGGAGTGCGCCAAGTTAATTCCGGCGGTTTCCCAGCCGTGCATCGCTGGAACCGGTTGGGAAAGAAGTGCCACGTTAACCATGATGATGAAGCGAATTCTCACGGTGTTGCGGCATTGCTGTCGGCATGTTCGGATGGTCTCGCTCTTCCACCATCGCCAGCGTAACCGCACTGGCGTTGACCGCAGGTGCGGCGATGGCGCCGGACACGGCGCATGCCGCAATTGAATCGTCCGCGACAAAGATTGGCAATGCCAAAGCTTTTGCGATCGCCGACACTTGCCGCAGGAGCGCCCTGCTGGCACCGGCGGGTCCGGATTTCGGTGGCGAGCGTGCGTCGGAGGCCGGCGCTCCCAGCGCGCTCAGCCGCGTTCGGATGAGTCAGGAGCGACCCGCGGCGACGCTCGGCGCTGTTCCTGCCCCCGGCAATTCGATCGCCGATCGCGCGCTCACGCGGGGCGCCGACCCTGTGTTCGGGGCGGATCGAGCGGTTGCTGTATCTATTCGCGTCGAGTGCACAACGCCGCTAGCAGCGATGGAAAGGGGGCTGGCGGACGACAGCAGCGAGCTTGGGACCATCGCAATCCCTGTTGAAACAACGCGTTTTGACGATCGCTGGTTGCGTGTTCGCCGGGCGCCTTCCGTGCGCGTGATGCGGGCGCAACTCGATCGCGCTGCGGTAACACAAGAATTGAGCGAGGAGGCGACGCTCGAGCGTGTCAATCAATGGGTGAATCGCCAGATCGCCTATGCCGACGACGAGAGCAACTATCGGCAACGAGACTTTTGGGCGACCGCTGAAGAGACGGTGGCGCGGGGCAGAGGCGATTGCGAAGATTTCGCGATCTTGAAAATGCAGATGTTACGGGCAGCCGGTATCGACGATGACCGGATGAAGCTTGTCCTGCTGCGCGACATGGCGGTCAGCTCCGACCATGCATTATTACTCGTGCGATCGGCGGCGGGCTGGGTGGTGCTCGATAACATGACTGACCGCATCTTGGATGGGCGACAGGCCATCGCTATGCGCCCCATGATGTCGTTCAGCGGCGATCGGCGCTGGGTTCACGGCTACCGGGACACGGGGGCGGGCGTAGTGAGGACCGCCGCAGCGGCGCCAAAGGCGTCGGCGAAGGCCTTCTCCCTCGCGGCCTTGCGGGTTGCGATGCAACCCGCGCCACCTTCCCAACCCCGATATCTTCGCAATTTCGACGCTTCGATCGGGAATTAATGGTCTTGACCCAAGAATGTTCGCGCCTTGATCGCCGGGTGCCAGAAGATAAACGCCCCAATCAGTCCGCAACAAAGCCGATTCGCGCCTATGATGGGTTAGAATCCAAACATTGATCGTCCGAGGGCTTTGCATTAACCAGAATCGTTAGGGTTTGTAGTCGCGACCCGGCCGTGTGATGCCATCCCGATCACTCGAAAGGCTAGTGACATGGCCGCATTGCGAGTGAACCCTAAACCTTTGTGTTTCCTGCACTTACTGTCGCTTCGGGCCATCTGGTTCAGTCGCGAGCAACCTTGCCGCGAAATCAACCATCACTCTTTGTGGGTAGTTGTCAAAATTGTCGTAGATTCTGTCATTTAGTTGTATAACCTTTCGGTTAATCTTTGGGCAACAGAATGGAAAAGTTAACTTTTTAACGCGGGGAATCCACCGCGACGAATATCGAAGCGGATCTGGAGTTTAGACCGAGGCCCAGACCGGTGGGGTCGCCTTGACTGGTAATTCAGCGGAGGCGGAAATGTCGCAGTTGATCAAGATTTCTTTATTGGCGAGATATGAGATCGCGAGGGAGGGGTTACGCAACATCCTTTCCGGCGAAAGCTTTCAGATCCAGGCATCGGTGTCCGATGCTTCGGCGCTGTTCGACCCGTTGGGGCGAGTAGCGGATGATGTCGATATTCACGTGATCGTCGTCGATGGCGGCGATACCGGCTTTGGCCTCGACGCCTGTCGGCGGCTGGCCACGAAAAAAGACCATGCGCGCCTGGCGTTACTGTTCGACCATTATGTCTTTGAGGACGTAGTCGAGGCGTTTCAGATTGGTGTCGATGCCGTCATCATCAAGGAAATCCTGTGCGCGCCGCTGGTCGAATCGATCAAGCTGGCGGCGCTGGGCGAGAAGGTTTTCCCATCACAGCTGGTCAACAATTTGACCAGCTGGGTTCCGGCAGCGCTCGGCGGAGACTGGAAAAGCAGCGCTGCCTCGGTGGGGCTGTCCGGCCGCGAGATCGAGATCCTCGAAAGCATCATGGCCGGGATGGCGAACAAGGTCATCGCTCGGCAGCTCGGCATTTGCGAGGCCACGGTCAAGGTTCATGTCAAGGCGATCCTGCGCAAGCTGGGGGTGGAGAATCGTACTCAAGCGGCAACCTGGGGGGTCAAGAATGGCCTGGGGGAGCCGGTTCAGTTAAACCTCCGCGAGGTAAGACCCGTTCGCGCGCCGTTTAGGCCACCGCCGCTGCCCGGACGCGCCGCCTGAGGCGATCGAGCTCGGCGGCGATATCAAAAAGGGGATTGCGCCAGCTATCGCAGCTCCCTTGCCGCAACTGTCTCCGCCATTCGCAATTGTCTCGGGCATTCGTCAGCGTTCGGTAAACGCCTCCGAGCGCGCACGCAGGAACGGCTTGAACAAATAGCTGAGCACACTCTTCTTGCCCGTCAGCACCTCGACATCGCAAACCATCCCTGGCGTGATCGGTAACTTGCGACGGCCACTCTTCAGATAGGCAACGTCGGTTTCGACGACGACTGTGAAATAGGCTTCCTTCATTGTCTCGTCATACAAGCTGTCGGGCGAAATCTGGACGACGCGTCCCGACAGACCACCATAGATCGCAAAATCATAGGCGGTGACCTTGACGTTGGCGCGGTCGTTGACCTTGATGAAGGCGATGTCGCGCGGCGCGACGCGTGCCTCGACGAGAAGTTTATCGCCGACCGGCACGACCTGCATGATTTTTTGCCCGGCTTGCACGAACCCGCCTACCGTTGTTACCTGGACGTCGTTGACGATGCCATTGGCGGGTGAGCGGATTTCGCTGCGTTGCTGGCGTCCCGCGGCGCCGCGAAGCGACTCCGAATTGACTGCCAACTTGGCGACGATCTGGCTGCGTTCGTCGAGCGCCTCCTGACGAAACTCCAGCCCAGCCGCGGCAACCTGTGCCTGTGCCTCACTGATCGCGGCGGCGGCGCGCGAAGCCGCTTGCTCTGCGGCAGCAAGCTTGCCGCGTACCTCGGTCACCTCGCGCTGGGCGTTGAGCAATTCGGTTTGCGGCACGATCGATTTGGCTGCGAGGGGCGCGAGCAGATCGACCTGGTCTTGTGCCAGCGACAGGCTCGACCGCAGCGAGGCAATCGTCGCCTGCGCCTCGCCATAGTCCCGGCGACGCTGCTCGACCGCTGCGGACAATGCCATCCGGCGGCTACGCTGGGTCGCGGCGCGCACCGATTGCAGATCGGCTTCCTGACTGCACTCGGCAGGGCGGATGCCGCGGCGGTCCGGGGCGCAATCGGCTGCCGCGCCACCATTGCCCTCCCGGTCCAGCCGTGCAGCGCGCGCGGCGAGCGAGCGATTTTCAGCCTCGATCTGGCCCCGCTGTGATGAAGATTCAGTATCGTCGAGCCGCACCAGCAACTGGCCTTTGCGAACCGGCTGCCCCGACCGCACCACGATGTCCAATATCGTCGCCGGCTCGGCTGACTGGACGATCTGCGCCTTGCTCGACGGTATGACACGGCCTTGGCCGCGAGTGACTTCATCGACCTGCGCAAAGCTGGCCCAGCTGACGAAGACGAACATGCCGACGCCTGACGCCAGAATGACCCGGCGCGTGCCCACATAGGGCCGTGATCTGATCATGGTCCGCTCTCCTTAATGGCGACATCGAATTCGCCGGCCTGTTGCCGCGCCATCATCCGCGAAGCGCGGCTGGTCTGCTCGGCTTCGGGAATCGCTAGTTGCCAGCCCAGCGCGGGGTCGAGCCGGCCGCCGGCGTCGTTGTCTGCGCGGCGGTCCTGCATGGCTTCGCGCGCGCTGGCCGTTGATCCCTCGATCTTCCCGCCGCCTTCGCCGGCTTCGGGCGGTCGTTTGACCGCGCTGCGCGCCAATATCGTCGGGATGGCTTCGACGCCGCTGTAGCGGCCCGAAAACGCCCCAGGGGCACCCCATTTTCCGGGCCATCGATAAAAGATATGCGCGCCCAGCTGCGCGATCTTGACCAGCTTCGGTGCCCAATAGGGCGACACGTAATTGGCATGATAATGGGTCGCATGACCGACCGAACGCTCGACATAGCCCGCCAGCGCGGCGCGTGCCACATCTTCAGCCTCTCGCCACTTGGCTGGATCGGGCCGCCGGCTCAGCGAGCCGTCGCAGGTGAAGCTGAACTGGCACACGGGGCGGTTGACCCCCTGATAGACCACACCGCAGATCGATTTGGGGAAAGCGGGGTGCCGAGCACGATTGATCACGACCTGCGCGACCGCGCGTCGTCCCGCGATAGGCTCATACGCCGCCTCGAAATAGACGGCCTGGGTCAGACAGCGCAGCGCGGTCAACGCCGCCTGTCGATCGACTGTTATCGGATGAAAGGGTCGCGCCGATGCAACCGGCCCGGTGTAAAAGGGGATTGCCTGATTGCGCGTCATCGCCGTATCGGGTGCCAGAATCGGTGTCGTCGCGGGTTCTTCGGTCAGCTTGATGAGCCGCGCTATTTCCCGGTCGGTGATCACGGGGGTGTCGGCGCTGTCGTACTCGGCCTCGGGCGTATCGCTGCCTGCGAAGTCGAAAAGCTGGTTCCACATCGTCCGCGAGGTCAGCAGGGTCACCACCACCGCCATGACCACGAGCCACAATATGGTGCGCCGGCTGTCGTCGCGGGCAACGGTCCCATATCGCCGGGCAGTTGCAGCTGTCATGATACCGCTCGCTGCGCCAGGATTACGTCGCGCGGTCCATCCGCGACGATGCGGCCGTGATCCATGACGATGAGACGGTCGACCAGACCCAGCACGGTCATCCGGTGGGTCGCGATGATCATCGTCTGGTCGGCAGGTATAGCCGCCTTCAGCCGGTCGACGAAATGCTTTTCGGTCTGGCTGTCCATCGCGCCGGTCGGCTCGTCGAGGAACATCAAATTTGCCGGGCCCATCAGCGCGCGCGCAAGGACGAGAAAGCTGCGTTGACCGCCTGACAGGCGCGCTCCGCGTTCGCCGATATGAAAATCAAAACCCGCCGTGTCTCGGCCTAGAAATTCATCGGCGCCCGACCGGCGAACGGCATCGATGATGCTGGCGTCGTCGGCCTCGCTGGCGCCGACCAAGAGGTTTTCGCGCACAGTGCCGCTGAACAGCTCGGCATCCTGGCCGACGAAGCGCAAAGTCGAACGCAGGTCGTGCGGATCATATTGGCGGCTTTCCAGCCCGTCGATGCGGTAACTACCGCTGGTGGGATCATAGAGGCCGCACAGCACGCGCCCGAGCGTGGATTTACCCGAGGCGACGCGGCCGATCAGCCCGACGCGTTCGCCGGGCTCGATGACCAGGTTGATGTCGGCCAGCGATTCCCGTTCGGTGTCGGGATAGCGAAAGCTGACATGGTCGAGCTGCAACCGTCCCTCGCGTACTTCGGGGGTGATCGATCGGCTGCCCTTGTCCCGCTCGTCCTCTTGATCCATCAACTGTTGCAGGCTTTTCAGCGTAACAAACGCCTGCCGTCCGCGGGTCATAAGGAAGGCGAGCTGGCCGACCGGGGCGAGCGAGCGGCTGGCTAGCATTACGATCGCGATGATCGCGCCCATCGAAATGATTCCCGCGTTGAATAGATAGAAACCGCCAATGATCAGGGCGACGCTAGTCGCCTGCTGGCACAGTGTCGCCAAGTTGACCGCGGTTGCAGTCAGCTTGCGCATTTCCTCCTGCGTATAGGCGTTCGATGCCGACAAGCGCCGCCATTTGCCGAGCATCCGGCCCTCGGCGCGGCAGGCTTTGACGGTTTCCAGGCTTCCAATCGTTTCGACCAGCGTTGTCTGCAGCATGCTGGAATCGACCTGTGCGTCCGCAACGGCGGCGCTCATCCGACGCTGCAACACCCAGCCCATCGCGAGCATGACGACCATCGCCACCATCGGAATGACTGCCAGCCAGCCGCCGAGCACCGCGATGAGCGCAACGAACACGACCAGGAACAGGATGTCGGTCACCAGCACAATGGTCGTCGAGGCAAAGAAATCGCGGACCTGTTCGTAATCGGTCACCCGCCGCGCGAGCGCGCCGGTGCTGCCGCGCTGGGTCGCCATCGGCAGGTTGAGAACTTTGTCGAGCAGGCGCTGCGACAGCCGCGCATCGATCCCGCGCCCGACCTCGTCGATCAGTCCGGTGCGCGCCAGCCGCAGCCCATATTCGACCGCGATGGCAAACAACGCGCCGAGTGCCAGCGTCCACAGGCTGGCCGCCGCCTTGTTGGGAATAATGCGATCGTACACGTTCATTGTGAACAATGGCATCGCGAAAGCGAGCAGATTGATCAGCAGCGACGCGAACATCACATAGCCAAATTGGCTCCGCTCTTTCCACACCTCGCTCCAGAACCAGTGCTGTCTCGTAACCTCGTCCCACGGGCGTTCGCGCACGGCTTCGCTGGCGGGATTGTGGCGCACAATGACCCCTCGTCCCGAATAGTCGGCCTTAAGCAGCCTGCATTCGATCTGAAGGTCGCTTGGGTCGCCTGGCAGGCGGATCCAACAGTCATTGCCCTCCATCGCGGTCAGGACCACCGGGCGGTCGTCGGCTAGCAACAGAATGGCCGGGACGTCGTGCGAATTCCATGCAGACAGCGGTCGCCGTACCAAGTGGCAGCGGAGGCCGACGGCGTCGAGCGCATGATCGATCTGATCGAGCGGAAGCAGACCGTCGTCGTCGAGCGCCAGTCCTTTCTTTGCCCTCAGGTCAGAAAAAGGGCGCTCGAACAGCGCGGCAATCGCCGCCACCGACGCAAGCATTTCGTCGCCTTGCGCCGGGGTACTGCGCCACGCTTCGAAACCCGTTGCGGGGGACGTTCGGCGCGACTGTCGCGCCCCACGGGCGTCGGCCGGATAGTTCATGTGGGATCCCGCATCGCTTCGGGGTTCATTTCCGGGGTTGGCTGAACCTTGAAGCGCTCGCGTGCGGTCGCGGCGGCCGCCGCGGGCGGCTGGACATCCATCGCCGCAAGCAGGTCGTTGAGCGCCGCAAGCAGTTTGAACTCCGAATAGAATTGCGCGAACTTCGCGGTCTCGGCACGAACCTGGACGTTGTAGCGCGTATTCTGCGCGTCGAGAACATCGAGCAACGAGCGGCGACCGACATTGAACTGTGCGCGGTACGAGCGCAGCAATTCGTCCGAAACCCGGCTCTGCTCTTCCAGCTCTTTAACCAGCTTGCCTTGTGCATCCCAGGTGTTCCACGCGACGCGCACATCCTCTTCGGCTTCGCGGATCATCTGATCCACCCGATAGCGCGCTTCCTTTTCGCGCCGATGCATTTCCTGCACCTTCGATCGCTTGAGGCCGCCGTTGAAGATATCCCAACGCACCACCACCCCGGCGCGCAGGTCGTTGGTTTCGCCGCGGAAACCGTCGATGTCGTCGCCGATCCGCGCATTGCCTTCAAGCGCCAGTGTCGGCGATAATTCGGCCTTTGCCTTGCGCAGCAGCAAATGCGCGGCATCAAGGTCCGCCTGCGCTTCAAGCACGCGCGGGTTGCGTTCGCGGGCACGGGCAAGCGCGTCTTCGAGCGTGGCTGGAATGCTGTCTGCCAGAGACGGCGGCAAGGCCGCACCGTCAACAAGGTCGAGGCCGGTCAGGGTGCGGAATGAGGCCGAGGTATTGACAAGGTCAAGATTTGCTTCGGTCACCCGCGCGCGGGCGGCCTGCTGGCGTTCCTCGGCCTGTTGCTGGTCGGCGATGCTGAGCGAGCCTTTCGCGACGCCTTCGCGCAGGTCGGTCACCAGCTTGCTGTGGAAATCAATATTGTCTTCGGATGCCGCGACAATCCGTTGCTGCAACAGATAGTCGAGATACTGGCGCGTAACTTGGAGCGCAATGAACTGCGAGCGTTCCTCGACACGGAACGCGGCGCCGTCGGTACGCGCGGCTTGGCGCCGCACCTCGTTGCGGCGCACGCCGCCGTCGAACAAGGTTTGTTCGACGTTGAGGCTGCCTTCCATCGGATAAAGCACGTCATCGGCGATGCCGAGCGCGCGGCGCGTGCCATTTTCAAGGCGGCGGATGCCGACCGATCCCTCGACCGAGATGCGCGGGGCAAACAGGCGCTGCGCCTGCTCGCGTTCAAATTCAATCGCGGTCTTGTTCTCGATCGCCTGGTTGATTTCGGGATTGGTCTGGACCGCAGTCTCGACTGCAGTCTTCAGCTCGATCCGCTGGGCCCAGCCCACGTCGTGCGTCGTGGCAAGCGCCACGGCGGTGAGCGACAAGGCTGCGGTGCGAAATTTCGACATCATCATTCCCCTGCATTGTCCGGTCGAAGTCGAATATCCTTCTGCGTGATCTCTGGTCTGCGCCCGTGTTTCGTCCTGACCGACATCGCCGCCTGTGGTTCAGGCGTGCCCGGCCGACGCTATCTGCTCGAGCTGAACCACGACATGTTGCTGTGTGAGATCGGCGATGAACGAGTGGCCCGATGCGCCGCCGCCGATCCCGTCGCCGATCCCGCCGACGCCCAGCATGATGCGGGCGAGTACTGGTTCGGCAGGCTCCACGGGTCCCAGCAAGGCGTCGAGTTCGACCGCCGGCCCCTCCAGGGCAGCGGCGACGATTGTGCCGATCTGCGCCGCATCGGGAGCGGTCACTGGTTGCGGCGTCGTCGTCAACTGTATCTGATCGCCCGATGCGGAAGAACTCGCCGGTTCGGGTGGAAGGTCGATTTCGGTTGCCGCTAGCAACCCGACGTAGTCCGGATCGGGCGGCGCCGTATCGGCTGTGTCGTCATGCACCGCATCGCGGTCGTCGTCGCTCATCCGACACGAGGTATCCTCGCGCTCGATCCGGGCGATCTCGGGGCCAGAATAGAATTCGTGGACCAAGCCGTCGGCTTTTGCTTCGGGCAGGGTCAGTGATTGTTCCGCCGCTTCGCTCGGCACCTGGACCTGCGGGCCGGAAACCGAGATTTCGCCGTCGGGTGCTCCCGGTGGGTAAGCGGCCAGCGGGGCCGTTGCGGCAAGCCCTGCGACCAGCATTGCAGTCGAAACCCCCGCCGTACCATTGATTGCGGCAATCCGCTGCTGATCGGCGAAGTTGGTCGCGAAAGCTGCATCCGCCAGCTTGCCGGTGCTGCCGTCGGCGCGCGTATAAAGCGCTTCGCCCCGGACCTCGACCTGTCCGTTAGCGGCGACATAGGCGCGTCCATCTGGCGTCAGCGATATAGCGATGATGCCTTCGCTGACCAACGAGCGGAATTCGCCCGCGTCGGTCATGCCGTTGCCGTTGGCATCCTGCCAGATCCCGAATTTCGAAAACTCGGCATCGGCGGCGTCCAGCTTGCCGTCTCCGTTGCTGTCATAGGCGGCGGCTAGCCCCTGCAAGTCGGACAGCACGCCGCTGCCGAAGACCAGCTCGGATCCGTTGTTGACTTTGCCGTCGCCATTTTTGTCAATCGCCAACAGCCCGTCATCGGCGCCGACCCATGCAGTGGTTTCGGCGATGCCGTCGCCATCATAGTCAAAGCTGGCCCCGGTCGCGTTCGAAACAAATTCCACCCCGTCACCGTCGAGGTCGACGGCGATCGGCGGCGCGAGTGCGGTGATGGTGACCGACAGGTTAGCGGTTGCGGTGTCGCCGTCGCGGTCGGTGAGCACATAGGTGAACACTTCGGTCGCGGTCACCGTGATCGGGCTGGGCGGCTGGTAGTTATACTGGCCCGTCGCGAAGTTCAGGGTGAGTGTGCCGCCCATCGGGGTCGCTATCGCGTTCAGGGTCGTCCCAGCAATGCTGCCGCCGCTCGATACGGCGATGCTCGAAGCGCCGTCCCAGTTATAGGTGGTCGAGCCGACGGTGATCGAAAGCAGGCGGCCGCCGTCGGCACCCAAGAAATCGTTCGCGTCGAGATCGCCCGACACCGCCGACGGGACGATGACCGACAGCAAGGTCGGGACCAGATCTTCGAAATCGTCGACCAGGATAGGGGCATTGCCCGGTGCCGCGTTCAGGTCGATGTCTTGCAACCGCTGTATGTTGAGCGGTTGCAATGGATTGTTGTCGATACCGATCGCGGTAACATTAACGCCATTGCCGTCGACAAAGTCGTTCCAGGCTGTCGCCGTGGCTGCCGTCAGCGAATTGATAACCGATGGCGGAATGCCGCCGAACTGGATCTGCTGGTTCGGGTTGCCGTCGCTAAGGAAAAAGACCTGGTTACTGGCGCCGGGGATCGCGGCGAAATTGGCCAGCGCCGTCTGGATGGCGCCAGAGTAATTGGTATTGAGCCCGATATCGTCCTCCGACGGCCGCTCGCCGCCCGCTGCCGGATTGAGCGAGTCGAGATACGCATTCGCGTCGGCCGCGGTCGAAAAGGATTCCGATGCGAACGAGCCCGAGGAGAAGATCACGAATTTGATCGCTAATGCGCCCGACGCGGCGCTATCAAGCTGCGTCAGCGCGCCCTGAACGGCATCGAGCATCGTGTTGAGTTCGCCATCGTCGATGCTGGCGCTGAAATCGAGGATGAAGAGCGTGTTCACATCCTGCATCGGCTGCGACGACGATCCGGTTTCGCCGGTGGCGGTCGGGGCGTCATCCTCGATCACAATCTGGATTGCCGATGCGCTGGTCGTCGTCGTCGTGCCGTCGAACACCGACACGGGCACGGAGAAACCCTTAAGGTCCTCGAGCGTGACATTGGGATGGTCGACGGCGCGCAACAGGGTGACCGTATAGGCGCCGTTCGATGCCAGCGTGACGCGAATAACCTCCGATCCGCCGACCGAACCGATCAAGGTTCCGGTGCCGACGCCGGTCCAGGCGACCGCGCTGCCACCCGCAGTCAGGACCGCACCGGGATCGCCGAGGGTTGCGGTCAGTGTTTCACCGGCGTCGGCGTCGGCTATGGCGAGCGTACCGCTGATTACGGCGCTGTTGGTGGTGTCGAGCGTCGCATTCGGTGCCGTGTCTGGCAGCCCGCTCGGCAGGCCTTCTTCCGACACCCGCGCGATCGCGGTGCCGATCGTTGGTACATCGTTGTTTCCGAACACCGTGATGGTCAGGGTGGAGCCGACCGACAGCGATCCGTCGCTGATCGTATAGGCGAAGCTTTCGGTCAGTGTCTGTCCGCTGTCGAGCGCGTTGACGACGGGCTTGTCCTCGTCGAGCGTGTATGTGTAGCTGCCGCCAGCATCGATCACGAGCGTGCCGTAGAGGCCCACATATGTTCCTGCCGACGTGACGGTGATCACCTCCAGGTCGGGATCATTATCCGCGACATCGGCAAAGCTGCCAAAGGGCGCACCGGAATGCGCGATGTCCTGCAACACATTACCGGCAGCGATTGGGTCCGAACCGCTGACGCCGTCAAGCACCCAGTTGGTATCGCCGCGCGCAACAGGGAAATCATTGATCCCAGTGATAGAGATGGTGAGCGTCGCGACCGACGTGTCGCCGTCGGCGTCGCGCACCGTATATTCAAAGCTTTCGGTCAGCGTCGTGTCGGGATTGAGCGCGACAACCGCTGGATCGCTGGGATCGAGGTCGTAGCGGTAGCTGCCGTCCGCGGCGATGACGATCGAGCCATAGTTGCCCGAAAGGACGGCCCCCGGCGTTCCCGTGGATGCTCCGAATGCCACGCCGACAACCATCAGCCCGCCATCAGCGCCTGCATTGTCGGACGATCCGTCCATGCCATTGGCGTCGGTCCCGCCAAGTCCGGTCAGCACATTGCCGTCGGCAAAAACCTCTCCGTCGCGCGATACATTGTCCTGGTCATCCACCGCATTCGGAGCATCGTCGCGGATCGCAAATTGCCCGGTGATGTCGGTCGTCGTTCGCGCGGTGTCGCCATCGCCGTCCGTTGCGATCGCGGTCAGCGTGATCAGATTGCTACCCGCCAGGAAAAGCGCCTGGTCGGGGCCGCTGTCGGGCGTGTGGAGGATCGCGCGCAACTGGTCGAAAGTGACGAGGCCGCCGGGCACCACTGAAATGCGGAAGACTTCGTGCGTCGAGGTGCGCCCGAAAACGACGCCGCCCTCGATCGACAGGATCACCGCTTCGCCCGTCAGCGAATCGATGAGGCCGCTGGCCCCGGCGGCAACGCCAAGTTCATAGGTCACAGCGCCCGGGCCATCGGCGCCGGAGTCGGTCGTTCCGGCAAAAAGGCCCGACAGATCGACGGTCGCATCGGCGGCAAAATTGCTTTCATCGACCGTCAAGGGCGACGCGGTCCCGCCGGCGGCGATCGACGGGCCATCGTCGGCAAAGCGGATATTGCCGCCCAGATCCACCGCCACCGTATCCGAAATGCTGTCGCCGTCTCGATCGACGATCGCCGCGGTGCCGCGCAGTTCGACCAGATTGGCCGCCAGTTCGACGAGCTGCGCGGCATAATCGCCGGGCGAACCCGGTAACGGATGGTCGATCTCGGCAAATTGGGTCAGCGTGACGACGCCGGTCGCTGCGTTCACGGCGATGGAAAAAATGGGCGTACCGGCCGCGCTGCCGACGATCTCGCCGGAGATAATGGCCAGCGTGACCGGCACGCCGTGGCTGGTCAGGGCGGAGGTCGCGGCCGCCGAGCCCAGCGCGAGGGAATAGGTCCAGGTCACCGTGCCCGCATCCGCGGAGCCATCGGCGCCAAAATTAACCAGAGACGTCGAAAAGGCCGCCGAAAAATTGGCGGTCGCCACGTCGAACGCGTCGCCGCGTGTGTTGGCGTCCTGCGTGGTGAGCGTGATCGCATTCGTGTCGACGTTGGTGGCGTCGATCGACGGCCCATCGTCCTTGAACACCAGCGCGTTGCCGATCGCGACCAGCGCCGATGCATGGTCGCCGTCGGCGTCGGTGACCGTCGCGGTCAGCCGGATGATCGTCGGCGAGAGCGTGATCGCATCGTCCGGATTCATATCATCGGGATGCCGGACGGCGCGGATCTGGTTGAGCGTCGCCTGCCCATCGGAGGCTACGGTCAAGCGGAACGCGACGGTCGTTGGCGAATCCTGCAATCGTCCCTCGACGACATTGCCGAACGCCTGCAGAATGATCTTCGACCCCGTCGCGACATCGACCAGCCCGCTCGCGGTGGTCACTTCGAAACTATAGCCGACAGTGCCTTCGTCCGCGCCCATCACGATTTTGAAAAGCTTGGTGAAATCGGCGGTTGCATCGAAGCCAAGGTCGGTTTCGTCAACCGTGAGCAAACCCGTCGTGGGCGACAGGGCAGTGATCGACGGAACGTCGTCGGAAACTGAGATACTGACCGTTCCTGCGACTATATCGCCATCGGCGTCGATCGCGACAACCTCGATCGACCCCAGATCGACCAGATCGTCGATCGTCGTATCGGGGTGCAGCGCGTAGTTATATTGCAGGGTGGCGGTCACCGTCGCCACATTGCCCGAAACGCTGAGGTCGATCACGACGACGGGGTTTTCGTCGGCGTCCCAGCCGATGATCTGGTTATCCGATCCCAGAGTCCAGCTGAGCCCGCCGTCCAGCGCCGAAATGTCGCCAAAGCCGATCGACGCGATCGCATCGGAACCGGGTGTGAAAAGGATGTTGCCGCTGGCCGAGACGGGTTGCGCTGGCGACGGCCTCGATCCGGTTTCGAGATGCTGGTCATCGATGGTCAGCTGGATCGGACCGCTTGCGGTCGGCAGGCTTCCGTCGGCGAGACGGATTTGCTGTACTGCCGATGACTGGTCGCCGTCACCGTCGGTGATCGTGTAAGTGAAGTCGGCGTGGATCGGGAACACGCTGACCTGCGGCGCCGGATCAAAGCTCCAAGCGCCGTTTGCCTGAAATGTGTAAGTGCCGTTGGCGGTGTTGTAACTGGTGATGCCGGTTGCGGCGACCGCTACGATCGCGCTGCCGATCGTGACCGAAGTGACCATGGCCCCGTCCGTGCCCAGCGTATCGTTCGCCAGCAAATCGCCCGAAATTGCAGCGGCGTCTTCAGCGACGGTGATCGACGGTGCCGGCCGTGCGACCGGCACATCGTCCAGCACGTCGATGACGATTTCGCTCTGCGTCACATTCCCGAACGCGTCGGTTATAGTGTAGGTGAAGCTTTCGACCGTGGGCACAAGGTTGGTGCCATCGTCATCCTTCGGCCCGTCGATCGCGCCGGTCAGCGTGTAGGAATAGCTTCCATCGGAATTGAGCGTGAATACACCATGGGTGCCTACGCCGTTGCCGACCAAGCCAAATTCGAATGGCCCCGTGCCGCCGACGACATTGTCATTGAGGTCGCCCGACGCTGTTTCCGCGTCACTCTCGGGATCGCTGCCGGCGGCGAGTGCTGCCTCGTCGACCTGCAACTGAACGACGTCCGCATACAATCCCGAGTCGCTCAGACGGATCGTCAGGGTGGTTGTCGACTGATCGCCGTCTCCATCGACAAGCGTATAGACGAAAACATCTTCGGCGGTGCCGGGTGGGACAATATTCGGATTGGCGACATAGATATAGCTCCCGTCGGCGGCGACTGTCAGCTCACCGTACAGGCCGAAGATGACCGCGCCGACGCCGCCTGTTGCCGCCGCCGACGGGTCTGCGCCAGCGGCGCGCACGCCCAGGATTTTGGTGCCGTCCGCGCCCAGGTCATCGTTGGCGAGCAACCCGCCCGCGGCATCGACCTCGAGCGTCTGGCCTTCGCCGACCTCTCCTTCGTCGGCCACGGCGTCTGGCCTGTCGTCGGCGATCGCGATGTTGAGGGTGGCCGTGGCGACGGAGCCGTCGCTGTCGGTCAGCGTATAGGTGAAGGTTTCGGACACGCCGCCCGGCGTGTCGGGATTTCGGACATAGCTGTAGCTGCCATTGCTGTTCAGCGTCAGCACGCCATACAGGCCGGCAACCGGGTCACCCGCCGCCACGGCGGCGCCGCCGCCCGACACCGACGAGACGCTGGCGCCATCGGCCCCGGGGATGTCCCGCCCGCCGTCATTCTCGGCATCGGTGATTACGTTGCCGGTGGCCGGGGCAAAACTGCCCGCAGCGACGCTGTCGTAATCGGCGACCGCTTCGGGCGCGTCGTCGAGGATATCGATGTCGAAGCTGGCGGAGATGGTGTCGCCGTCCAGGTCGGTGATGCCGACGGTGATCGGCTGCGACGTCGCGGCGCCGAGCGTGTTGTCGGTAAGCGCAAATAAATATTCGATCGAATCGGGGTTGATCGAGACGATATAGAAAGTCCCGGTGGTGAGCGCGATTTCCTGGCCCTCTTCGGTGATCGCGACCCCGTTGATCGTCAGCGCGGCGGGACCGTCGCCGGCAGAAAATTGGATCGTTCCGGACGTGAAGTTGGAATCGTCGCCCGAACGCGAACCGGGGCTTTCGCCATCGCGTTCAGGCAGGCCGGCTTCGTCGACGAGGGTGCCGTCGTCGCCCGCTGCGGGCAGGATCAGCGCGGGCGCGCTGTCGCCGATGCGGATTGTCAGTGTCGCCGTCGATACATCGCCGTCGCCGTCGGTGAGCTGGTAGGTAAAGACATCACTGACTCCGCCGGGCGTACCGGCGGACCGGACATAGGCGTAGGTGCCGTCGGCCGCGATTGCCAGACGGCCATATTGGCCCTGCACCGGCGTTCCTGTCGGGCCGAACTCGGTCGCCGATCCTCCCCGGACACCCGTGACGATTGCCCCGTCGGCGCCGGGCGTATCGGCGCCGTCCGCACCGCTTGCGGTTCCCGCGCCGGTGATGACATTGCCCGACTCGGGCAGGCGGCTTCCGGCTTCGGTATCGTCGATGTCAGCGCGAGCGATGGGAGCATCGTCCTCGAGCGTCAGGGTCAGCGTCGCGCTCCCGACGTCGCCGTCGTTGTCAGTAACGGTGATCGTTACGGTATCGGTCGCGGCGGGGTCGGTGCTGTTGTCGGTCAACGTGTAGGTGTACCCGATCAGCCCCGGGGCGATGCTGGTGATGGTCAACTGACCCAGCGGGGTCGGGATAAGCTGGCCGACCGCGGTGACGGCCGTGCCATTGACCGTGACGACGACCGGCTGGTCAAGTGCGGCTATCTGGATTGTCCCGCTGGTCGTTTCGCCCGGCGAGTCTGGATTGCTGCCGGCCGGTTCGGCGTCGCGCGCGGGCAGCGCCGCTTCAGAAACCACGGCGGTCGCGGCGGTGACCCCGACCGTCTGGTCCGGGGTCGTGATAACAACCCGGGGTTTGTCGTCGAGCGCGTCGGGAATGACTTCGAGAGCAGGAATTTTCGGAAAGCCGAACTCGGTCGGCGGCAGCAGGTTGCCGAGCGCGAACGGATCGCCAATGTCGCCTGGGGTTTGAGCGAAATTGCCGCCCGAGCTTTGCGGCCGCCCGGCGGCGGGTTCGGGCTCCTGATCTGCGATCAGGGCGGCAACGGTGGGCGCCGGGATGTTGATCGGGCCGACCTTGATGTGCGGGATACGCAGCGCGCCGTCGACGATGACCAGGACTTGCCCGTCGGGCAGCGTGACGACGAGGTCGTTTCCCGAAAGCTTGATTGCATCGAGGCGTGTTTCGGGTGGAAGCTGGATCACGCCATCGACAGGCAGGATCGAGGCCGCGCCGGGCGGGGTGACGCGCGCGGGGGTGGCGATTTCGCCGGCCTGTTCGTTCCGCTTCAACCCCATCGCCTAAAGCCCCCTGCACCTTTGTTCGCCGGTCACGGGTCAGCAGCCAGTACGGGGCCGCTGCGCACACCGGCGAACTGCACCGCATTTCCGCGCCGGATATAGGGCGGAGCCACAATGCAAGCTCTTGTGATCGTGCTGGGTTCTCTTTGGCGACCTGTGCCCACGTCTTGTCACTCACCGGGAAATACAAACCCCGGGGGGCGATTCTGCAATGGCAATTTCCGGTATGGGCACATATACTTTTGTATTAAAACAATATCTTATGGATTAATTTTCCATTTATATTACTAAAAATATCAAATATGTCCCTATGAGTTGTCTCATGTTGAATATTATCTGGAAAGATGTTTTAATTCAATCTCTTCTAGTAACAATATTTGATGATTGAATATGTAATTGCAAATATGATTATATTGTTTAGTTCTAGAATTGGATACTTTTTCTAAATGGAAAATCTCATTTTATCATGGCGGTCGTTTCGATCCTGGCAACAATTGCATTTTCGCGCTTTAGCACATATCGGCCGGTGTACCGGCCCGCGGGCCAGCCCGCCGCCGGTGCGCGTTTGCCGCTATAGGCGAACCAGCTGAGCCCGCCGCCTTCGACAACCGATTGCTGTTCATGCACGATCTGTCCGTCGGGCCCGGCGATCGAAAATGCCTGATAGTCACCGGCGCGCGCGCCGATCGCATCGACCCACAGGATCAGCGGCGCGTGTCGTCCGTTCGGCATAGGGGGCGGGTCGCGATCGGTGACTGCCTTGGGCGGTACTGCCGAGGCGAGGCCGCCCGTGATCACGGCGCTGGGCTCGTACCCCAGCAAATGCGCCGTCACCGCTGTCCACAGCCCCGTCGTGCGGACTTCGGAATTGCAGGGCGGAAGGGGGGCGGTGCCGACAAACGGATCGACGGCCCTACCGAGATGCCGGACGGTGAAATGCAGATGCGGAAACTCGCTATTTCCCGACAAACCGATCAACCCGATCCGCTCCCCGCCGCTGACGTGCTGGCCCGGGCGCACAGCGATGCTGGCTTGGCGAAGATGGCTATATTGGGTCTGCCAGCCGCCGCCATGGTCGATCACGACCGCATTTCCGGCGTCCCTGCCATCGAGTGCCCCTCGGTTGTTGACGCTGACGTCCGGTTCGCCGTTGCGCGTGCGGAGCACCGTGCCGGGTGCCGCGGCCAGGACTGCAAATCCAGCCCGCATGTCGGCCATGGTGCGCAGGCGAATGTCGATTCCGTCATGCCCGTTCGTCGTCAACTGGCCGCAACGATAGTCGCGGCGGCCCGGCCCCGGGTCGTGATCAAACAGTTTCTGGATAAGGCAGGAACGGCCGACAATGCAGTCAACGGGAAGGTTGAGTGCAGGGGCGCCGTCAGGCGGCAGCGGCTGCAATGCCGCGAACGCCATCGACAAAGGCAGGATGAACATGTGCATCATGGTTGGGCTCAGGTTTCGGGCAGGCCGTTCGCGGCGCAAACGTGACAATGGGTGGAAAATCGATGCCGGCCGCCGCCAGGGGGCATGGCGGCGGACACGGCTAGCCAGCGGGAGCTGACCGAACTAAATTCCGCCGAATGCCGAGGGACGAAACTGCCGCCCGAATATCGACAGAAACCTATTCTTCTTATACCCAATCTCTGCAGACCTGCTCGATCGAAGCAGGCGTCGTCCGGATGATTCTTGCTTGTCATCCTTGCGTCAAAATTGGCGGAAGGCGCGGTTTCTTGCCATTCCCTGATGGGGACATTGCAAAAAATTGCCGCTCGGTGACCATCCGAATTCATTGTGGCATTGGCGATATGCGGATTTTTAAGAACATAAAAAGGAGGGCAGGCCGCGGCCTGCCCTCCAGTTTGCAGAGGTCCGTCGAGGAGTGGCTCCCCGTACGAAGCCTTGTCCTCAGACGAACGTGATCATGTCGTAGGACGCATTGCCCTGGCTGTACGCGTTGAGCGCATCAACCGTGTCATAACCACCGAGCGCAGCGATCGCCGCGATCGGGGCCGAGGCGCCTTCCCAGAAGTCCTCGATCAGCACCGAGCCGACCGCGGTAAAGATGTACACGTCGAGCGCGTCACCCTGGCCGTCCCAGTCGCCGGTGATGACGAACATGTCGGCAGCGGGATCGAAGCCGGCATCGACATCGAATACCAGCGTGTCACGGTTCGCGAGGTTGAAGTCGCGGCCCGATCCGAGGCTGAACGGTGCGCCGATGACGTCGTCGCCAAAGCCGGGCGATGAATCGGTCGCGTCGAACAGGAACAGATCCTTGCCCGCGCCACCCGACATATGATCATCGCCTTCGCCGCCAGTGATCTTGTCGTTGCCGCTTTCGCCTTCCAGATTGTCATCGCCAAGACCACCGTCGATGGTGTCGTTGCCGGTGTCGCCCCGAATGGTGTCGTCACCGTCATCGCCGTTCATCTTGTCGTTGCCCATGCCGCCCGACATATAGTCGTTGCCGTCACCGCCCGACATGGTGTCGTTGCCGCCCGGGGTGTTGCCCAGGTTTTCGTACAGCGTGTCACCATACATGACGTCATCGCCGTCGCCACCGAACATGGTATCGGCGCCCATGTCGCCGGCGAGTTGGTCATTGCCGTCTCCGCCATCGACCAGGTCGTTGCCGGCTCCGCCATAGATCAGGTCGTCACCCTCGTTGCCGGCGAGGTTGTCGTTGCCGTTGTTGCCCTGAATGACGTCGTCGCCGTCGCCGCCTGAAACAACGTCGTTGCCGTCGTTGCCGGTGATGTTGTCGTTGCCATCGCCGCCGGCGATGCTGTCGTTGCCGTCATCACCCGCGAGCAGGTCGTCGCCGTCATTCCCTTCGATAACGTCATCGCCTTCGTCACCGTTGACGATGTCGTTGCCGTTGCCGCCCGAGATGAAATCGGCATCGGTATTCTCCGGATCAAGCGGGTCGAAGAAGGGATCCCCGTTGCCGCGGATCACGTCGTCGCCGTCATCGCCATAGAGGGTGTCGTTACCGCCCTGGCCAGCGATCACGTCGTTGCCGTCGTCGCCGTGGACAAGGTCGTTGCCGTCGTTGCCGTTCAGCGTATCGTCGTCGTCGCCGCCGCCGATGTCGTCATCGTCGGCACCGCCCTGGACGAAGTCGAACCCCGCGCCGCCGCGGATGACATCGTTGCCCGCATCGCCGTTAAGTTCGTCATCGCCATTTTCGCCGGAAAGCGAGTCGTCGCCTTCGCCGCCGTCGAGCTGGTCATAACCGTTGCCGCCGAAGATGGTGTCGTCGCCATCATCGCCCCACAACAGGTCATCGCCGGCATCGCCGTCGATCAGATCGTTGCCGCCTTGGCCGAAGACCTGGTCGTCGCCCGCGCCGCCGGAAATTTCGTCGGCTTGGCCGATGCCACGGTTATAGTTGCTCTGATTATAGGCATAATCTTCGTCGGCTTTGCGATTGACGCCCTTGTCACCGAAGATCACATCGTTGCCGTCGCCGCCCGAAAGCAGGTCGACGCCATTGGTGTTTGTGCCGCCATCGATATAGTCGTCGCCGTCGCCGCCGGTCACCACGTCGGTTTCGGTCCCGCCGTAGAGATTGTCGTTGCCGGTGCCGCCATCGACGATATCGTTGCCAGCGCCGCCGTCGGCGCGGTCATCGCCCGATTGGCCATAAAGCACGTCGTCTCCGGCATCGCCGCGGAGGAAGTCGTTCCCGCCGCCGCCCCACGCGGTGTCGGCACCAGCGCCGCCGAGCAGCGTGTCGTTGCCATCCGCAACACCGTTGTCGTCGCCGGTGTAAAGGACTTGGCCCGGCGCGGGGACCGAGACGCTCGCCTGGTCGCCGATCAGCGTGTCGTTGCCGTTTCCGCCGTCGATGCGATCATTGCCGCTGCGGCCGATGACATTGTCGTCACCCGCATCGCCGTAAAGATCGTTGTCGAAATTATTGCCGAAAACGGTGTCCGCCCCGCCGTTGCCGCGCGCGTTATAAGGCAGGTTCGCGGTGTGGACGAGAGTGTTCAGATCGATGAAGTCGACCGCATTGGTTCCCAATACCTGGCCACGAGCCGTGGGATTTTTGGGATTGGTCGGTGCGTTAGATGATCCAACTGTAGGCATTTCGCTATCCTCTTCATTGGTGGGTCGCAGGGATGCGGTTTCGCCGACTCGGCTTTGCCATCCCCCCAAATGACCCCGAAAACTCGAGGCCATGACAATGGGATATGGCGGGGCAGGGGGACCGGACATTCCTGCTTGGGGACATGGGGGATATATTTATGAGGTGGTTCATTTTGGGGCAGATCGGCGCCGCACGCATGCCGCGATTTTTCCCGAGCTGCGCGGCTTTCACCACTTTCTGCACTTGCCGAAACAGCACAATCCGAAAAGAAAACGTGCTTGCTAGTTAAGTTTTTGACCGAGCGTCGAGCTTGCCGGGCGTCCCGAGCTTCCCGCAGGCGCAGCAGTGTCGGAGGGGTCGCGATCGGGCGTCTGACCCAGCGTTGACGTCTGCGGGCGAGGCGCTGTTGCGGGACCGGCAACGGCCTTGTTAACGTCGGCCACGCGAGGTCGGCCGAGCGCCGACATCGTCGGGCGCTCGCTCGTGTCGGAACTGCAGCAGCGGCCGTCGAGAATGGCCTCGGTGTCGAGCTGCCCTGTCGCTGCCAGCAAGCTCGCGCGCGCGACAAATTCGTTGCGATGGGCGCGCTCCAGGGTGACGCGCGCGTTCAGCAATTCATTCTGCGCATTCAGAACGTCGGTGAGGGTCCGGTTGCCACCGACCGCTTCCTTCTTGATGCCCTCTGCCGCTTCTTGCGTGGCCGCGACCGCCGCCTCAGCTGCGACGATCGTGCTCTTTGCCGACTGCCAGCGCGCCCAAGCGTTCGCGACCTCCTCCGCTACCGTTCGTACCGCCATATCAACTTGCGAAAGGCGTTGATCGCGGACCGCGCGAGCGCGGCGAACCTCGGCATGATCGCGCGGCAGGAAAATTGGCACGCGCAGTTCAAGCCCGTAATAGAGCGACGAGCGATCGTCAGGATATTTGCCCGTAAATGTATTGGTCGCGCCGCCGGTCAGATAATCATAGCCGGTAACCGCATCGAGTTGCGGGAGCAATGCGCCAGTGGCAAATTGCACCCCCGACTTGCCCGCCTGGGCGTTGAGCCGCGCTGCTCGGAGCCGCGGCGCCGCATCCTGGGCAATTCTTTGAGCCGCGGCAAGCGATAAGGGAACCTCCGCGAGCGGCGGCAGAGGCGGCACCATCGTTCCAGACTGCCCGCTGATATTGCGAAACCGATGTCCGTTGACGCCCAGTTCTTCGGTCGCGGAAAGGACCCCGGCTTGCGAGGTCGCGAACCGCGCGCGCGCCAGTTCTTCATCGGTACGGGTGGCCTCACCAAATTCGAGCCGACGCGACGTCGCGCGTAGCTGCTCTCCGATTGCCTCAGTCTGTGCCTCGGTGAATCGCAGGATCTTGCGGTTGAGCTGGACGTCCGCGGCGCTGGTCAGCAGTTCGAGCAGTACGTCCGAAATGACAGCGTCCAGCCCCGCGCTGGTCGCTTCCAGTTCGGCCTTGGCGATTTTGACTCCATTGTAAGTGCGGTCGCCGTCATAGAAGCGCAACCGCGCCTCGATCCCGGCCTGTCCGGCGGTGTAGCGCGCGTCGTTCGTACTGCTACCGTTTTTGATGTCGATCTCACGCCGCTGCACCACGCCGTTCGCTTCGATCGTTGGCAAATAGCTTGCCTCGGCCGCTTGTAGCCGTGCGGCCGCGACGCGAACCTGATGGCGCTGTGCCGCGATTTCGGGGTTGGAGATGACGACTTGACGCGCGAGCGCGGCCATCGTGCTCGATGGCGCGACCGCGGACGACGCCGACTGCGCGAGCAGTGGAGTCGGAGCTATGGCGAACGCCGCGGCGGCAGCGGGTGCGCCGAGCGTGCTCGCCCAAAACGTCCTTGATTTCCGCACGTCACCCCTCCTGAATCATTCCAGATTCGAGTGCCGACCCCCTCTTTTCGTAGCTATCAAAGAGTAATGTGCGGCGGCGGAACGGGAAACTACTCTAACGGATATGTCCGAGGGGATAATAGACTCGATCGGCCGAATCGAAATAGACAAAGTGCGTCGCCAGCATCCGTCACGGCCGGCGACGCTATCGAGAGATTCGCGTCAATCGAAAGCCAACGCCGGGTGACAATTGCTTCGGGCAATCCCGGTGGGCGCATAGGTTCTGGCCCGTAACCAGAGCATTGCGCCAGACATCATGGTCGCGCGTGAAACGCCTGTTGCGAGCCTCGGCCTCGCTTCGGGGACGATGTTTTTTGGGGGCCCTAATGTCTGCGACCATGGAATTTCCAACCCAATATCACGAGGCGACGCGCGACAAAGCGATCCGCGGCGATGTCCACCTGTTTGAGGCGTTGGCAGGGGGCGAAGATCATGACGTCATGGCGGACAATTGCCTGTCGGACGATGCCGCCGCCAACACTCGGCGGCTCTGGCACGATTACTTGCTGCAATTTGATGTGAGGTCGGCGATTTTGACCGTCACACTGCCGGGAACGAGGCGTCAACGTCACTCCTTTTTGATCGGCTTCGACCAGATGCGCGGCGACCCCACCGCTACTCGGCATCTGCTGGTAATGATGCAGGATATCTGGGGGCGGATCGGCGCGCAGCCGGTGCATCATTTCCAGTTTTCCGGCGCCCTGTTCCGCGCGGCAGCTGGACCGATTGACGCTCACGTCGACAGTCCGCTCCACAACGGCATTGCGATCCAGATGAAGCGTGATGGCAAGGACATTCGCGCGCTGTTTTTTCGCCAGGATGGCGAGGCGCATTTCAGCGATCGTGATGCGGCATCACTGCAGCTGATCACGCCGCTGCTTGCAGAGTCGGCCACCGGGGTGGCGCAGCTGGCACAGCAGTCGCAACGCTCTGCCATGCTGGAGGGTATGTTTGACCGGGTTTCGATGGCGATGGCGCTGTTGTCGGCCGACGCACAGCCCCTGTTTTTAAACAGTGCGGCCACCAGTTTGGTCGAACAGCGAAAATGGCTGATCCGCGCCGCCGACGGCGCGATTTTCGCCGCAGATCCGAGGCAAGCCAAGCAATTGCGCGAAAGCATACGCCGCGCCGCCACCGCATCGCCCGATGCGCCGGTCGAAGATGTCTTCCGGCTCGATTGCCGCGATGGTGAATGGCGACTCGCCTACGTCATCTCGGCCAAATCGCGTAACGGAGAGAACATGACGCGCTGTGCCATGGTGATCATAATGGGTCCGGGCAAGGTCGATGCACCGACATCGCTGCTCGAAGCGCTCGGCTTGCTGCCGTCCGAACAGCGGTTCTTGGGACACTTCCTGAAATCGAGCAGCCTGTGCACTGCGGCGGAAGGGTGCGGGCTGTCGGAGGAGACGGCGCGGACGTATCTGAAGCGCGTGCGCGCAAAGTTGGGTGTTCATCGCCAGATGGAGTTGGCCGGATTGATCTCGGGTCTGGTGCTGCCGCTGAACGCTGCGGATGGCTCTGCGCGACTGGGACAATAGACATGTCTTGGAACCCTCTCGCCGCTGGGCGGGCGTCTGCCAATCCGGACAATCTGCTCAAAAAGCTTTTGATCCCGCAAAAGCCGATTGCGGTTCGGCTCATCCTGTTCTCTGCGATCGCCAACATGGCGGCGCTGGCCATGTCACTATTCATGATGCAGGTCTTTGACCGCGTCCTGACCAGCCAGAGCAAAGACACGCTGTTCTTCCTCGCACTGGCAATCACTCTCGTCGTTGCGTTGGGTTCGACGCTCGACGGCATTCGGCAACAGGTTGCGAACCGGGTTGGCACCTGGATGGCGCAGCAATTGGGCCCGACGCTGCTGCTGCGCTCGCTTGAACAAAGGCTGGTCGCGCCGAACGTCCGGCTCGAAGCGCTCCGCGAAATGATGCAGGTCAAGAATTTCATCTCGACCCCGACGGTATTCAGCGTCGTCGACATGTTGTGGGTGCCGCTTTACCTGCTGGTCGTCTTTTTGCTGCACCCGGTCTTCGGCCTGCTGTCCGCGGTCGGCGCAGCAACGTTGTTCGGCCTCACCTGGTACAATGAAAGGATCACGCGCGCGGCGATCAGTAGGGCCCAGTCACTCGCCAGCAGCAACATGCAATATGCCGAATCGCTGGTCCGCAACAGCGAAGTCATTGACGCCATGGGGATGGGCCCGGATACCATCGCACATTGGCGCGAGCGCTACATCGCCGAAACCGACGCGGTCGACCGCACCCAGTTTCAGTCTAGCAAGATCCTGGCGTGGATGAAGTTTGTCCGCAACCTCGTTCAGATCGCCGTCCTCGGCATCGGCGCGTTGCTCGTGCTCGACCAGCAGCTCACCGGGGGCGCGATGATTGCCGGATCGATCCTGATTGCGCGTCTGCTCGCACCAATCGAGGCGGCGATGAGCTATTGGAAACAGTTCGTGCTGGCGCGTGAAAGTCTAAAACGCCTGTCACGTTTTTGTGACCTGCCCACGCCGCGCCCGTCGCAGATGGCGTTGCCCAAGCCGTCGGGCGCGATGGCCGTTGAAAAGCTGACCTACTCGGCGCCCGGCATGAAGGGTGCGATCCTGAAAAACGTCAGCTTTGCGATCGCGCCAGGAACGTCGCTGGCGATCGTTGGTCCGTCAGCGTCGGGCAAGACTACCTTGTCGCGGTTGCTCGTCGGAGTACTCAAGCCTTTGTCAGGGCATGTGCGGCTCGACGGCGCCGATACCTTCGACTGGATGCGCAGCGATTTTGGCCCGAACATCGGCTATCTGCCGCAGGACGTCGAACTGCTGCCCGGATCGATCCGCGAGAATATCGGGCGCTTTCGTCCCGATGCACGTGATGCTGACGTGATCGCGGCGGCAAAGCTGGCAGATTGCCACGATATGATCTTGCACCTCGATGGCGGCTATGACTGCGTCCTCACCGATGGCGGGCATCAGCTGTCAGGTGGTCAGCGTCAGCGCATCGGGCTGGCACGTGCGCTGTTCGGGCTGCCGCCGCTAGTCGTGCTCGACGAACCAAACGCCAGCCTTGATGCGCGCGGCGACGCGGCGCTGCTGGCAACGATCAAGAAGCTGAAGGCGCTCAACATGACGACGATCATCGTCTCGCATCGCGCCAATCTGCTCGAACTGGCGGACAAGATATTACTGATGATGGACGGTCAGGTTGCGAAATTCGGCGATGCCCGGACCGTGGTCGAAGAGATGGCCGGTAAGCGGCGGTCCATCGCGCCCGGCGAGGCCGCGCCTCCAGCCGATCCCAGCAACGCCAAGCCAGCGATGTTCAAACACGGGGGAATGGAGGCATGAACATCCCTTTTCGCTTCCGCGAGGACGGAGATCGGGTGCGCCTGGCGCTGCCGCCCCCCGCTCATGATGTCGCTGGTCCGCGGGTGAGAGGATCGATGCGTCTCGCGCTGGTGTCGATCGGTCTGTTCGTGGTCGTTTTCACGGCTTGGAGCTGGGCTGCGCCACTGAACAGCGCGGCGATCGCCAGTGGATTTCTGGAGGCCGAAGGCGGAGGGCGCCGGACGGTCCAGCATCTGGAAGGCGGCATCGTGCGCAAATTCCTGGTGAAGGAAGGGCAGGAGGTGCGCGCCGGCCAACCGCTCGTGCTGTTCGACGCGACGCAGAGCGAGGCATCGGACGTGGCCATGCGGACCAGCTTGTACGGCCTGCTCGCACAAGACGCGCGGCTCACCGCCGAGCGGTTGGGCCTGTCGGTGGTCCGCTACCCGGCCGAATTGCTGGAGGCGGCGGACGATCCCCAGGTGAGGGAGATCATTGCCGCCTCCAATGCGGAATTTGCCTCGCGGCGGCGTGGTCTTGCCGAACAGACGCAGATCCTCTCACAGCGGGTTGGTCAGTCGAATGCCGATATCCGCAGCTCAGAAGCGCAAATCGCGGCGCTGACCGATCAGGCAAAACTGCTCGACGATGAACAGATCAGCGTCGACATGCTTGTCGATGAGGGGTTGGAGCGAAAATCGCGGCTGCTCGCGCTGCAACGCCAGAGGGCATTGGTTGACGGTGAGCGGGGCAAGCTCGCTAACAACCTCGATCGGCTACGCGACACAATTGGCGAGACGCGTGCCCAGATGGTGTCGCTGCGCGGGCAGGCCGTGCTCGAAGCAGCCGGACAGCAGCGCCAGGTGCAATTGCAGATAGCCGAGGTACGCGAGAAGCTGACGGTCAGCAGCGATATTCGCGCGCGTCAGCAGGTGGTCGCGCCGATCGCCGGGCGCGTGGCCAATCTGCGGCTGATTACGCCCGGGGGCGTGATCGGAGCCGGCCAGCCGATCCTCGACATTGTGCCCACGTCTGAAAAGATCGTAGTGTCGGCACGGTTACGTCCGATCGACATCGACGTGGTACACAAGGGGTTGAAGGCAGAGATCAAGCTGACGCCGTACAAGGCACGGGTGATCCCCAACCTCCTCGGGACTGTCAAGGAAGTAAGTCCCGATGCGATCTACGACAAGGACGCGCAGCAAATCTACTACAAGGTGATTGTCGAGGTATCGGCAGCGCAGCTCAGGAAATACCCCGATGTCCAGTTGATGTCGGGAATGCCCGCCGAGGTCTATATCGACCTCGGGTCCAGTTCGCTGATGCAATATCTGTTCCAGCCGATGATCGACAGTTTCAATCGGTCCTTCCGCGAGGGATGACCCCGACGCGGCTTGGTCCACTGCGAACGCCGGGGTCGGCCAGCATAATGGGGGGAAGAGCTTGGTGGAATCTGGAATATCGTTCCGCAGCCTTCGTCAGACGGTGCAAGGCGCCGCGCTGGGCGTCGCGGCGATATTCTGCGTCGGCGAATCCGCGCCGCTCTATGCGCGTGAGCGCGCGATCGTTCAGGCGCCACCTTATGCCCCCTTTCGCCACTCGACGGCGATGGCGCGTGTTCTGGCGGTCCAGGAAGGTTGGCCGCCCGAGCCCGCGGATGCCGATTCTTCCAACGTGGCGCGGGCGGACGCTTCGGGCACCCTTTTCTTGTCGGCGCCGATTGCGCCAGGTTTGGCCGCAGCCGGACCGCCGACCGAAGCGCCGGATGCGCATCGGAAAAATGCACAGGCCACGCCCTTGGCTATCGACTGGGACGCGCCGATCTCACCAAGGACTGCCGCTGCCTCGCCTTCGTCGTTGGCCAGCGCGCGAAAGGCTGACGATGTCGGCTTCGACACCGCCTCGAAGACGGCGATCGGCGAAACATCGGCCAATCTCAATGTCGATGTCGATGTTGACGTCGGCGGCGCGGATTGGCTGGGTAATGCCGGGCTTCGCCGACGGGCGGTGATCGCGCGCGCAGAGACGTCTGTCACGGATGGGGCCATTTGTGGCGACTGCCTCGATCATCGGGACGGCAAGTTCGCGGATATGCGGGGGCGCGCGGTGCGGCAGACGGCCGCTATCGCGCGCGGCCCGACAGGGGCGGAGCGCGGCCGGGCTCCACGCGGCGCGGTGAACGCAATTCCGAACAGCTTGAGGCCGGGCATTGCTATTCGCTTCGGTCCGTCCGCTCCCGTCACCACTTTCGATCCGCCAGCGCTGCCTTCAGACATGATAAATCTGGCGTGCGTGGTGGCTGCCCAGAACCGGGCCGGGCCGCCGTGCTTTTCCGTCGGCAGCGCCAATCGCGTTGGCCGTGATGCGACGGCAAGCATGGGCCGATTCCCCGCCTTCGAGGCCGATGTCTCTGCCGCCCCCTGGCTCGGCGACGGGGGGCGGCGCCGGGCCGCGCTCCTCGCGCGGCCCGAAGCTTCGAAGCTGGGTATGGCGTCGCAGCCGACCGGCAACGTCGAGGACGATGGCGCTGTCCTGCCGTCCGAGGCCGTCACCGGCATTGATGGCGCTGACGGCCAAGCCAGCGAGACCGATCTTTTGGCGATCAAGACGCTGCCGCGGGGAGGGATCGCTTTTTCGGGTGGCTATTCGTCGCTCGAAGGGCCGATCGGTACCGTCAAGATCGCGCGCACCAACATCGGCGCGCCGGGCCGCGACATCAACGCATCGGTGCGCTACTCGAAAATTCAGCGCCTGTTCGAATTTGGTCTCGCTGATGCTAATTTCATGGGCAGAAAATTGTTGCTGGCGCCGACATTTTTCTATTCCCGATCCACCGCGGTAGGCTTCGACGCTCAAAGCAAATCGTCTGTGTTTCGGCAGACCGCACGCGGCGTTAATTTCTATGCCGCGAAATCCTTCGGCCGGGGCCTGCGGGTCGCCGCAAATTACCGCTATTCGGACGAGGATTTCCTGATTCGCCAGCAGAATGCGCGATGTGACGTCGGCCTGCATGGCAGCCCGTTCTGCAATGCGCTGGGCCGGTCGACCAGTTCGGTATTGAGCGTTGGACTCACGCTCGACCGGCGCGACCGCGCGGTCGGTCCGACGCGCGGATTTCAGCTTCGGCTTACGCCGGAAATTGCCGGACCGGGGGGCACGTCGCGCTTTTTCCGGTTTCGCGCAGCCGGTAACTTCCACCGCCGTATCGGCGACATGCTTGATGTGTCCTTGGGACTGGAGGGGGGGATAATGGAACCGATCGGGGGGCGGACAATCCCGCTGTTCGACCGTTTCTATATTGGCGGCAACAGCATGCGCGGTTTCGACCTGCGCGGGATCGGACCCAAGGTCGTTCCGCTGAAGGCGCCCGTTGCCCCGCCGACGGCGATCGGCGGCCGTGCCTATTATGCCGGGCGGTTGGAAGTGGCATTTCGGGTGGAAGGCGCGATGCAAAAATTCGGTGTCATCCCCAGCGTTTTCGTTGATGCCGGGTCCGTGTTCGGCGCGTCGAAGAACGAGCTGATTACCGGCGAGCGACTGATCGGAAACTCAGCGAAGCCACGCGTGGCGGTCGGCTTGGGGCTGGCATTCAACGCTGGGCCAGGGCAATTGCGGTTCAGTCTCGCCCAGCCTGTCGTGCGCCAGGAAGGCGATCGTTCAAGGAAATTCTCCATCTCCTTGGGAACGGCCTTCTAGCGGTCGAGCGCAAGGCGCGCAGCCTCCATATCTGTACAATCGCGGGACCGGCGGATTTTCGGATGTCCCCATCTGGGAATGATGGAAAACCGGCGCTTCTGGCAAGTGAGGTCGATTATGATGGCGGACTTTGGGGGCGATAATGAATTGCAACGTCACCGGCACGAACGACCGTCTGTCGATCCGCATCGAACCGGCTCTTGGCCGATGCGCGCGGCTCCGCGTTCTCGGCCGCACCGGTTGGAAGCTGCGCCGTTCATGAGTGCCTCGGCCGGCCCCGTCTATTATGGCACGACCGAACCTCTTCCGACGCGGCTTCGTCGTTTTCGCGAACTGTGCGGCATCAGCCGCTCGGAGCTCGCGCTGCGGACGGGTCTCAGCCGGCCGACGATATGGGCGTGGGAATCGGGCAAGACCCGGCCGCGGCTTAGAAACCTGCGCGTTTTGGCGAACGTCCTCGGTATCTCGCAGCTCGAGCTTGTCGGCGGGCTCGAGGCAGCGGTTCCTGACAACGAAGTCGAGGCGATGTTGGCGACGGGGTGGGAACATGGCGACATGCCCGCAGGGATCGCCAATCCGCAGCGGCTCAGCATCATGATCTATGCCGCCAAGCTCAGCATTGCGGCGCTTGCCGGGATCAAGGCGCAGAATGTGAAAATTTCGATCGAGCTCTGAAATGCGCCGCCACGGCTATTGCCGGTAAGAGCCTACCCCTTCGCCGAGGTACTGATTGTTCGCCTCACGCTGCGCGGCCGCCTCGTCATCGTATAGAAAGGGTAGAAACGCGTAGCGCCGCCCTTGCGTGACCGGCGTGGCCTCGTGCAGCAGGCCGCAGCCAAACACGATCGCGCCGCCGGGGGCGGGGCGGTATGTGCGCGCACCGAACTCGGGAAAACGCAGTTCGCCGCCCTCGAAATCATCATTGAGGTTGATCGTCACCGCAAAGCGGCGGTGCGCGGTGCCCATTGTCGTATTGTCGCGATGGGCCCGAAAGTGACCGGCGACCGATGCGTCGTAGCACGCGACAATGTACCGCTCCATGCGGGTCGCGTCGAAGTTGAAGGCGCGCTGGATCACCGGACGAAGGCAATGGTTCACCCGGGCACTGAGCGCGCGGCAAAAGGCCGGATCCTTGATTGTGACGTCCGACCGGCGTTTGTGGCCATGATCGATGACCGATATCGTCTTGCCGTCAACCTCTCGCATGAAGCCGGAATCCTGCCCGCCTTCGGCGTCATAAAGCTCAATCAGCCGCCGACAGGTCGCGCGGTCGAAGACACGCGGCACGGACAGTACCGGCGCCCAGTCTTCGGGCTTGCCCTCTTGGGTCAGGCGATCGGTCAGCGCCAGCGCCTTGTCGGCGTCGGCCAGATGATAGCGACCGGCAACGCGTAACTGGCGATCCAGCACGATGATATAGGGTTCGTAATGGTTGCTGTCTGCCGAAGAGGCGCCATATGCGTTGCTGACCGCACGATCACTGTCGAGGATGTAGCGGATCCCGGGAATCCGCGTAGTGATCCGCCCGGCCGCATGGTCCGCGACATCCAGAATGACTCCGAAAAACGAACAGCGACTGTCGTCGAAACGATCGGGATCGGCCATCAGCCTGGCATGGGCGGCGCGGACCCGATCGACGGTCGCTGAGCCCATGAAAAACAGCAAGACTGCACGTCCGGCAACCGTATGGAACGTATATTGCGGGTTTACGTCCAGTACATGCGTCTTGAACCATGGCGCTGCCGATCCGACGATCGGTTTCGGTATGGAATCTTCCCGCGTCGCAGATCGTGCCATGATACCGCCCCCCGCCCCCGCGTGATGCTCGAACCTTGTAGCATTTGGGAGAAATGGGCACAAGCGCGCCGGGCGCGGCGCCAACTCGTCGATGATATTCGCAGCACTTGGCAGGTCAGCATCCGGCGGGCCTGCAGCGTGCTCCGGTCAGAACGATCCAGCTACCACTATCGTGGCAAGGGTGCCGATCAGGCCGACCTCAAGCAGCGGATCAAGGAGCTCGCGGAGACGCGGGTTCGGTACGGCTATCGCCGTATTCATATGCTGCTTCAACGCGAAGGCTGGGCGATCAACGGCAAGCAGGTTTATCGGCTTTACAAGGAGATGGGCCTTGGGCTGCGCAATAAGCCGTCCAAACGGCGGGTGAAGGCGAAGCTGAGGGAAGGCCGCTGTGCGGCCTCCCGCGTTAATGATGTATGGGCCAAGGGCTTCGTCCAGGACCAGTTGGCGACAGGACCGAAGCTGCGGATCCTCACAGTGGTCGACACCTTCCGCCGGTTCTCGCCGGCAGTGGTTCCGCGGTTCCGGTTCCGGGCACCGGACGTGGTCGAAATGCTGGAACGGGTCTGCGGGCAGGTGGGTTATCCCGCCTCGATATGGGCTGACAGTGGCATCGAATTTATCTCCTGCGAGCTCGATCTGTGGGCCTACATGAAAGGCGTGACGCTCGGCTTCTTGCGGCTTGGCAAGCCCACCGACAACGCGTTCAACAGGAAGTTCCGGGCGGAATGCCTGAACGCCCACTGGTTCATGAGCCTGGATAATGCGGTCCAAAAATGCGAGGCTTGGCGTAGAGACTACAACGAGATACGACCGCACAGCGCGATCGGCAACAAACCACCGATATCGCTTATGTTGGCGTCAGCGGCACATGGCCCGCCCTGATGCCCGCACGCTGGAAAGCCGCCAGCAGGGTGGTCCAGAAACGGGGTGTAGCTCTTGATGACCTGGCCCAAACTGTGCGATCGAAACGCGGTCAAAATGCCCTCTCCATCGATATCAAATTGGACCATTTTGTTAGTCGAACTACAGTTATGGCCCCAAGCATGTGGGGAAATATGTGGGGGTAGGACGCGGACATCGAAGAATAAAGAATTAAATATCAATGGCTAAGCGTGCGGTTCGATACAAGCCCTGCCACCACCGCTTTTGACGACGATCCTCACTTGCCGCGTCGCGGCCCCGCGGCGGGATCAGTGTCGAGCAAGTCTTCCAGAAACAGCGACATCAGCATGGCCTGGCTGCCGACGCCTGCCTTGGCATAGACTTGGCTGAGCTGCGCGCGCACGGTGCCTGACGCAGCGCCGCGGAGTCGAGCGATTTCGGCGACGTCGCAGCCCTTGAGCGCGAACAGCGCGACGTCGCTCTCTCCGCGCGTCAGTGACCAGGCATCGAAGCGATGGGCAATATGGTCGGCGAGTGCGCCGCGAGCGCGGGCGAGCGCATCGTCGGCGCGTGCGAGATCGGCTGCGATCCGGCGCAGGTGGCGCGCGCCGAGTACGACGCCGGCGAGCAGTGCGAGGGCGACGAGGCATTCCATCATCACCTCGACGCTGAAGCCGCGTCCGGCCTGTTCGATCAGATCGTCGATCCCGTCGACGACGAAATAGCTCGCGGCGACGGCTTGAAGCGCCACCACGGCGATCGGGCCGATCAGACGGGACGAAAAGCGGCTTTTACCGGGCGCAGACTGGATAGATGGCATGGCACTTCCGCTTATCGGGACGGGAATAAGCGCCTGCTTATAGGGCGAAACGCTCCGCCGCGCTAATCGTGCGCCACACAAGGAGATGCAAATGACCGATAGGGAAAAGCAGGTGCTGACCAAGGTGCCGGCGGTGACGCTGGGTTTCTGGATCATCAAGATATTGGCGACCACCTTTGGCGAGACCGCGGGCGACACGGTGAGCATGTCGATGAATCTGGGCTATCTGGTCGGCACCGCGATTTTTGCGGCGGTGCTGGCGATCCTGATCGTCTGGCAGATTCGCGCCCGCGCCTTTCATCCCTTCCTCTATTGGGCGACGATCATCGCCTCGACGACGGCGGGAACGACGATGGCCGACTTTGCGACGCGCTCGCTCGGCATCGGTTACCCCGGCGGTTCGCTGCTGTTGCTCGGTGCGGTACTGGCCTCGCTCGCGGTCTGGCACCGCGCGCTGGGCAGCATCTCGATCCAGTCGGTGCACGAACCGCGGGCCGAGCTCTATTACTGGCTGACGATCACCTTTTCGCAGACGCTGGGCACCGCGCTCGGCGACTGGATTGCCGACGGCCCGCTCGGCTACCTCGGGTCGGCGATCATCTTCGGTGCGCTGCTCGCGCTGCTCGCCATCGCTTATTATCGCACCGCGATCAGCCATGTCGCACTGTTCTGGGCGGCCTTCATCCTGACCCGTCCGCTCGGCGCCGTGGTCGGCGATTTTCTGGACAAGCCGGTCGATCATGGCGGGCTGGCGCTGAGCCGCGCCGGTGCATCGGCGGTGCTTGCCATCGCGATCGTCACGCTGATCCTCGCGCTGCCGCAGCGCGCCGCCGCGGCGCATGACGATCGCGGCGGCTGAGCGACCGGCTATTTCCGCTCGACCAGTTCGCGCAGCAAGAAGGCGTGGAGCATGGCCGCGCGCACGGCGTCCTCGGCATGGTCGGCGCCGACCGAGTGGCCGCCTTCCAGATATTCGTGATAATAGACGCGGTTGCCATAATCCTGCAGCTTTGCGGCCAATTTGCGGGCGTGGCCGGGATGGACGCGGTCATCCTTCGTCGAAAGGTACAGGAAGATCGGCGGATATTTCACGCCCTTGCGGACATTCTGATAGGGCGAATATTTCGACAGGAAGGCCCAGTCGGCGGGATCGTCGGGATTGCCATATTCAGCGACCCACGAGGCGCCCGCGAGCAGCTTGTTATAGCGCTTCATATCCTCGAGCGGCGAGCCCGCAATGACCGCGCCATAGAGATCCGGGCGCTGCGTCATCGCGGCGCCGACCAGCACGCCGCCATTCGAGCGACCCGAAATGGCAATCCTGCCCTTGCTGCTGATGCCGGTCTTGACCAGATCCTCCGCGACGGCGTGGAGGTCGTCGAAACTGTTCTGGCGTTTTTCGCGCAGCGCCGCCTGGTGCCAGGCGGGGCCATATTCGCCGCCGCCGCGAATATTGGCGAGGACATAAGCGTTGCCGTCCTCGACCCAGAACAGGCCGAGCGGACCGGCGCGATAGGGCTGACCGGTCAGATAGCCCGGCGTCTGCGCGGCGCGGAAGCCGCCATAGGCGTGGATCAGCGCGGGCACGGGGCCTTTAGCGCCGGCTTTGCGGACGAGGAAATAGGGGATCTTGGTGCCGTCCTTCGACGTCGCGAAGCGCTTTTCCACCGTCATGCCCTTGGCGTCGAAGGCTGCGGGCAGGCTTTGCACGACACGCGGCGCGGCGTTGTCGGTGACGGCATAAAGCGTCGGCGGGTCGAGCATCGTTTCGGCAGTCGCGAAGATCGTGTCGCGCTTGGCGATCGCGCCGGCCAGATGCACCATAGCGTTGGCCGCCAGCGGCACCTCGCGCTGGGTCCAGGTGCCGCTCGCGGGATCGCGGCGCAGCGCGAACAGCTTGCCTTCGACATCGTCGAGCGCCTTGACCCAGAGAATATTGTCGGTCGCGCTGACCTCCTCAATCGCCTGCGCCTTGGTCGGCGCCATCACCGCCGCCATTTTCGCGGGGCGTCCGGCCGCCGCGTCGGCGAGCGACAGCGCGACGAGCGAGCCTTCGCCGAAGCCGTCGGCGGGCTTGTTGAGGAAGATGATTGCCTGACCGCCGATGACATCGCGTAGGTCGGCGGTGTCGGGAATCGGCGCCGGGACGAAGTCCGCGCCGTGGGCGGCTCGGATGCTGTAGTCGCTGGTATAGAAGCTCTTGTTGCGGGCGATGAGGATCCAGCGCGTCTTGCCGTCGTCGATCGCGATCGGGTTGATCCCGACATCGCTCGCTTCGCCTTCGGCGACGACCGCTGCGCTGGCAAGCAGCGTGCCACGCCTCCAGCGTTTGACGATGCGCGGATAGCCCGACGCGGTCATGCTGCCTTCGCCATAGTCGGTGGCCACGAGCAGCGTGTTTGCGTCCTCCCAAACGACCGCGCTCTTCGCCTGCGGCAGCGCAAAGCCGTCGGTCACGAAGCGGCCGGTGGTGCGGTCCCATTCGCGCACGATGTCCGAATCGGTGCCGCCGGGACTGAGCGAGACGAGGCAGCGCGTGTAGGTGGGGGCAAGACAGTCGGCGCCGTGCCAGACCCAGCTTTGCCCCTCCGCCTTGCCGAGCGCGTCGACGTCGATCAGCGTTGTCCATTCGGGCGTTCCGGCGAGATAGGCACTCAGCGGACTTTGCCGCCAGATGCCGCGCGGATGGTCCGCATCGCGCCAGAAGTTGGTGATGGTATCGCCCATCACCTGACCGGGGTCGGCAATCTGGCGGTCGTCGTCGAGGATCGCTTTCGCGCGCGCCCGATCCTGTTCGAAACCGGGGCGATTTAGGATCAGCTTGTCGGCCGCGGCATTTTCCGCCTTCACCCACGCCAGCGCCTTTGCCCCGTCGATATCCTCCAGCCACAACCAAGGGTCGGTCTCGGTCGCGGCGAAGGCCGCCGCGGACAGCGAACAGGCAAGGGCGAGCGCGGCAAGGCGGGCGCGGATCATCTCGGTCTCCATGAGCAGGGTCTGAAGCTGCTGTGCTAGCACTATCAGACACCCGATGGGAACCGCCTACTGGTCGATGACGATCGTTCCGGGGTGATGCTTGTCGAGATGTTTCCGGATGATGCGCAGATTGCGCGTGTTCGACCGGAACAGAAAGTCGAAGGCATCGCCGACGAGCGGGATGGCCCCAAGCGCAGTGTCGACGCCGAGATTGCCCATCATCCGCCACAGCTTCCATTTGGGCATGCCCAGATTGCGCGCTTCCCAGATGATATAGGCCCCCATGACGGCGGTCACGACATCGCCGACGACGGGCACCAGCCCGACGATCGCGTCGAGCCCGACCGGCCGGTTGATGCCGGGAATGGTGAAGCTGCGTTCGAGGAGAAGCTCCAGCGTTTCGATGCGCTTGCGCAGCGCCGCAGGATTGTTGCGATCGGCAACCAAGGCTTCGAAAATCGCGTCCGTATTGGGCGTCGAGGGGGGCATCGGCGTCCTTTCCAACCGCGCACGACGATGTGCGCTTATTATTAGTTGGGTTTGGCGAGCAAGCGATTCAATGGGTGGGCCGCCCGCGCATTCGGCTTGAACCCTGTAAGCCGCTGCGACGCGACCGACCAGCGCAGCGGCGTGGCGATCGGAATGAACGGGGTGTAGCGCCCCAGCATCGTTTCGATCTCGCCGATCTGGCGCGCGCGCTGGCCACTGTCGATATTGAGCACGGCCTGATCGATCTTCGCCTGTGCCTCGCGGTTGCAAAGCGTGTCGCGCTGGCACGACAGCCGGCGGAGCGCCCAGAGGGCGTCGTCATTCGGCGCCACCTCGTCGATCAGGCGCAGGTCCGATGCCGCATCCATAGCGACGCGGCGGCTTTCGATACCGATGCGGGCAAAGTCGGCGGCGACATAGGCAAAGAGGATGCGGCCGCCCGGCGTCTGGGGGACCGCGATGCGGAGCGGCGCAATCTCTCGCCCGGCGGCGCGCCAACTGTCGACCACGCGCTTCGACTGGGCGAAGCGCGAATCATTGTCGAAGTCGGCCCAGGCGGGTTGCAAGGGTTCAGGGCCGCCGTCGCGGCGGTAGACTGCCGGCCGAAGCGCGCGCTGCGGCTGCCATTCGGCAAGGCCGAAGGCGTCGATCAGGCGCTGCCGCCGCACGACGCGCGACAGGGCATCGCGGTTGATGTCGGAGGCGAGGAACCCTTCGGCGCTGGTGAAAGAAAGGCCGAAAAGCCCCGGCACCGGATCGACGATGAGGCGCGAGCGGCCGATGCTGGACACGAGGAAATAGGGGAGGGTCGAAAAGCGGCCGCCGATCACCCCGTCGGCATAGCCATTATTGTAGCGGGCCAGCGCCCCGGCGGGCGTCGTGCCGACGAGTTCGACCGACGCGGCGGGATCGTTTGCGGCGGCTTCGGCGGCCTCGGGATCGTCGGCGAGCGGGTCGGGCGCGGGCGTCAGCAGCAGCGCGCGTCCGGCCTTGCGCGATCGCATCGGCCCCCAGCCCATGCCCTTGTAGACGATCGTCAACGAAGGCTGCGCGAGCAGTTCGAGCATATTGGGCTGCGGCACTGCGAGCCGGATTTCGATGACCTGATCGGTCATCGCACGGATCGTCTCGATCTCCGGGAAATCGTCCTTCAGCAGGTTGCGGCTGTTCGTGCCAAGATAGCCGCGCAGCACCGAAACCACGTCGTCGGCCGTGACTTCGCGACCGTTCGACCATTTTGCCTCGCGCAGCCGGAAAATATAGCTGCGCCCGTCGCCGGTCACCGTCCAGCGTTCGGCAAGACCGGTGTCGATCTGGCCGTCGGCGTCATAGCCGACAAGCCCCTGCGCCGTCATTTCGAGCAGCGCTGCATTGGGCGAGGACAGTTCGCCGTTGAGCGGGCTCGCCGCGGCGTTGAGCGGCCCCATCGCGGCGATCCGCACCGGACCCCCGCCACCGCCGAAAAGGCCGCATCCGGCGAGCGCGGCGACCAGCAGCGCGGTGCCCGCGAACCGCGCGCCGCGGCGCGAACGGAGGCTGCGGCGCGTCATATCCCTGTGCCTCCCCTGTGCCAGCGGTTGGTGCGGACGGCGGGACTCGAACCCGCACACCCGTTCGGATAGCAGATTTTAAGTCTGCTGCGTCTACCGATTCCGCCACGTCCGCGCACCGCGGCCTGTCATGCCGATGGGTGAGGGGAGGTCAAGTCATCTTTGCCGCTTTGTCCCGGCGCGCTCCTCGGCTAGACCGACGCGCATGACAGCGGTTCTGGAAATTTCCGGTCTGGGAAAGACTTACAAGAGCGGGCATCGCGCTTTGGCGGGTGTCGACCTCAGCATCGAGAAGGGCGAGATATTTGCGTTGCTCGGCCCCAATGGGGCAGGCAAGACGACGCTTATCAGCATCGTCTGCGGTATCGTGACGCCGAGCGAGGGCAGGGTGACGGTCGGTGGTCACGATCATGCCCGCGACTATCGCGCGGCGCGATCGATGATCGGGCTGGTGCCGCAGGAACTGCATACGGATTCGTTCGAAACGGTGATGGCCACCGTGACTTTTTCGCGCGGTCTGTTCGGCAAACCGCGCGATCCGGCGTTCATCGAGCAATTGCTGAAGGATCTGTCGCTGTGGGACAAGCGCGGCAGCAAGATCATGGAATTGTCGGGTGGAATGAAACGCCGCGTGATGATCGCCAAGGCGCTGAGCCACGAACCCGAAATCCTCTTCCTAGACGAACCGACCGCGGGGGTCGACGTCGAACTGCGCCGCGACATGTGGAATATGGTGCGGGGCCTGCGCGAGCGCGGGGTGACGATCATTCTGACCACCCATTATATCGAAGAGGCCGAAGAAATGGCCGACCGCGTTGGCGTCATCACGCGCGGCAAGCTGATCCTCGTCGAAGAGAAGAACGCGCTGATCAAGAAGCTGGGGCGCAAGACGCTGACGCTCAATCTTGCCGAACCGCTCGATGCCATTCCGGCCGAACTCGGCGACTGGACGCTCGAACTGGCGGAGGAGGGGCATGAGCTTGTCTATGAATTCGACAGCCAGGCCGAGGCGACCGGCGTGCCGTCACTGCTACGTCGGATGACCGATATCGGCATCGCCTTCAAGGATCTGCACACACGGCAAAGCTCGCTCGAGGATATTTTCGTCGGGCTGGTACACGAACCCAGGGATGGCGAAGGAGCGGCGACATGATCGGCAACGTCCGCGGTATCCGCGCGATCTACATGTTCGAGATGGCGCGCTTCGGGCGCACGGTGTGGACCAGCCTGATGTTGCCCGTCATCACCACGACGCTCTATTTCGTCGTCTTCGGATCGGCGATCGGTAGCCGGATGAGCGACGTCAGCTCGGTGCCCTATGGCGCGTTCATCGTGCCGGGGCTGATGATGCTGACAATGTTCACCGAAAGCATCAGCAACGCGAGCTTCGGCATCTACATGCCCAAATGGACAGGGACGATCTACGAGATGCTGTCCTCGCCGATGTCGCCGCTCGAATTGCTGATCGCCTATGTCGGCGCGGCGGCAACCAAATCGGTAATCATCGGCGCGATCATTTTCGCGACCGCGCATCTGTTCGTCGACATTCAGGTCGCGCATCCGTTGCTGATGGTCGGCTTCATGGTGCTGATGGCGGTGACCTTCTGCCTCTTCGGCTTCATCATTGGCATCTGGGCGCAGAGCTTTGAACAGCTGCAGGTGATCCCGTTGCTCGTCGTCTATCCGCTGACCTTCCTGGGCGGCGCCTTCTATTCGCTCGACATGCTGCCCGCCGCGTGGCGCGCGGTGACGCTGTTCAATCCCGTCGTCTATCTGATCAGCGGCTTTCGCTGGACCTTTTTCGGACAGGGCGACGTGGCGATCGAGGTCAGCATGGGCGCGGTGGCGCTCTTTCTGGCGCTGTGCCTCGGCCTGATCTTCTGGATGTTCCGCACGGGCTACCGGCTCAAGAACTGAGGGCGTGCATGGCGAGCGTCAAGATCGCTAAGGAGTAAGCGGAGATGAAAACTCCAAAGATTCTGTTGGCAGGTTTGGCGTTCTTCCTCGTTCCTACAACAGCCGACGTAGAGGCCGAAGAACGCGCGGCGTGTGCCTATGACCGAAACGCCATACTGCAACTTGATCCGAATATGTTCGATCAGGATGACAAGGCCGGTTGGCGAGAGCTCGCCAATCGAGACGGATGCCAAGCTGCCGCCGCTGATGCGATCGCATTATATATCGAAAGTCACCGAGAAACATTGGTGCGACAGTGGCAGCTGCCTTCCTTCAAATGGCACGAGGCGCAGCTCCGCGCTATGGCGGGACAGGTTTCGCAGGCCACTCGCCTGATGCGCCAGTCGATCAAGCCGGAGAAGGGCCCCGAGGGCTTTGAAGGCTGGACCGACTACGCGCTGCCTTGGAACCAATATGTCTTGGCAACGATCGCCTTTCTGGAGGGAGACATGGATGCGCTGAAGGAGGCGCGGGACCGTCTTGCCAACTCGCCCATGCCGCCGGGTTTCGATACACTTGATCGATCGCAGGTCAGTGTCCCGCCGTCTTGGCCGCAGAATCTCGATGTGGTCGATGGATTGATCGCCTGCATTGGGCAACCATATCAGGAAGCATATGGGAGTGCGCATTGTCGGGATGTCGGCAAGCAGGAAGCGCGGCGCAAGCATTGAGCCCCCGCGCTCCGTTGATTGACAGGAAGGCCGCAGAAAAATCCCGCGAAACCGGTCTTTTCTGCGGCTGGCTTTGGCTTGGCCGTTCAGCCGTTCAGCCGCTCGCGCATTTCCTTGCCCGGCTTGAAATAGGGCACGCTCTTGGCGCTTACCGCGACCGGCGCGCCGGTGCGCGGATTGCGCCCGGTGCGCGACTCGCGTTCGCGGGTTGAGAAGGCGCCGAAGCCGCGCAGCTCGACGCGGCCCCCCGCCGCAAGCTGCTCGACGATGGCGTCGAAGAATTCATCGATGATGCGTTCCACCTCTTCGAGGCGCAAATCGCTGTTTTCACTCGCGATCATTTGAACCAGTTCCGACCGGATCATCAGCTTCCCCTAGTTATCACGCGCGCCCCACGGGCGCAGGCCATCCGGTCTTTGCCGGTTCCACAGCGTGAGGACCCCTCCCAACGCGGCATCGAACCTATCATGATTCAGGGTTCTTTCAAAACATATCGCTGAAAGAAAAAGGCCCGCAGAGGGACACTCTGCGGGCCTTTTGTTTCACCGCAAAAGCGGGGAAGGATTAATCCTTCTTGCCGGCCTTCAGCGCTTCGCCGAGGATGTCGCCGAGCGACGCACCCGAATCCGACGAACCATATTGTGCGACGGCTTCCTTTTCTTCGGCGATCTGCATCGCCTTGACAGAGAAGCTGGGCTTCTTCGAACGGTCGAAGCCGGTGACCATCGCGTCGAACTTCTGACCGACCTGATAGCGTTCGGGACGCTGTTCGTCGCGGTCGCGGCCGAGGTCGGCGCGCTTGATGAAGCCGGTGGCGCCATCTTCGCCGGCCTGGACTTCGAGGCCGTTGTCGCGGACTTCGAGGACCGAGACGGTGACGACATCGTTCTTCTTCAGCGAGCCCGAAGCGGCGACACCGCCGCCGACGGCCGGAGCACCCTTTTCAAGCTGCTTGATGCCGAGGCTGATGCGTTCCTTCTCGACGTCGACGTCGAGAACGACGACCTGCACATTCTCGCCCTTGCGGTGGAGGTGCAGCGCTTCTTCGCCCGAGATGCCCCACGCGATGTCCGACATGTGAACCATGCCGTCGACGTCGCCCGGAAGGCCGACGAACAGACCGAATTCGGTCGCGTTCTTGACTTCGCCTTCGACAACCGAGCCAACCGGATGCGCTTCTGCGAAGGCACCCCAGGGGTTCGACTGGGCCTGCTTGAGGCCAAGCGAGATGCGGCGCTTGTCGCTGTCGACTTCGAGGACGATGACGTCGACTTCCTGGCTCGTCGAAACGATCTTGCCGGGGTGGACGTTCTTCTTGACCCACGACATTTCGCTGACGTGGACCAGGCCTTCGATGCCGGGTTCGAGTTCGACGAACGCACCATAGTCGGTGATGTTCGTGACCGTGCCGGTGAGCTTCGCACCGACCGGATACTTGGCGGCGACGCCTTCCCACGGATCGCTTTCGAGCTGCTTCATGCCGAGGCTGATGCGCTGCGTATCGCGATTGATGCGGATGATCTGCACCTTAACCGTGTCACCGATGTTGATGACTTCGCTCGGGTGGTTGACGCGCTTGTAGCTCATGTCGGTGACATGGAGCAGGCCGTCGATGCCGCCGAGGTCAACGAACGCACCATAATCGGTGATGTTCTTGACCGCGCCTTCGATGATCTGACCTTCTTCCAGGTTCTGGATCAGGCCCGAACGCTGTTCGGCGCGCGTTTCTTCAAGGATGGCGCGGCGCGACACGACGATATTGCCGCGGCGGCGATCCATCTTGAGGATCTGGAACGGCTGCGGCAGATCCATGAGCGGGCCGACGTCGCGCACGGGGCGGATGTCGACCTGGCTGCCGGGAAGGAACGCCACGGCGCCGCCAAGGTCGACGGTGAAGCCGCCCTTGACGCGGCCGAAGATAACGCCTTCGACGCGGGCTTCCTTGTTGAATTCTTCTTCCAGGCGGTCCCAGGCGGCTTCGCGGCGAGCGCGGTCGCGCGACAGCATGGTTTCGCCATTGGCGTTTTCGACGCGGTCGACATAGACTTCGACTTCGTCGCCGACGTTGAGGTCGGCCTTCTGGCCGGGCATCGCGAATTCGCGAAGCGGCACGCGGCCTTCGCTCTTCAGGCCGATGTCGATCACTGCCAGGTCATTTTCGATCGCGGTCACGGTGCCCTTGACGACGCGGCCTTCAAAGCCGCCATCAGCACCACCCAGCGATTCGTCGAGCATCGCGGCGAAATCGTCGCGCGACGGAAAAGCCGTAGAGGCCATATGGGTTCTTCCTTACTTCATTTGTTCCGGCCAAGCGGTTGGTTCCGCTGGTCTTGTGGCCGATCCGTCCTGCCCGCCGAATGCGAAGCAGAACATCCTCAAGACCGGTTGGCGGCAGAAGCACGGGCAAAGCAAAAAGGGCGCGACGGGGATAGCCCATCACGCCCGACGCTCGATAGAGAGCGACGGTTCGTCCGTGCCTCGACCGGCCACAAGGCCCGTCGGACGGCGCGCGTATAGTCGCGAACGCGGCTTTCGGCAAGGCGAAAAGCCCTGTCGGCCGCGGACTCCCGTCAGCCGCGCGCCTTTGTCCGTTCGGTGACGAAGGCGATGGCGGCGGCGATCGCGGCATCGCGGTCCATCGCCGAGGTGTCGAGCAGCATCGCATCGTCGGCGCGGAGCAGGGGGGCGTCGGCACGGCCCATATCGCGGGCGTCGCGGGCGTGGATGTCGGCGAGCACGGCGTCATAGCCGATTTCGACCCCGCGCCCCAGCATCTCGGCATGGCGGCGGCGGGCGCGTTCTTCGGCACTTGCCGTCACGAACAGTTTGGCGTCGGCGTGCGGCGCGATCACGGTGCCGATATCGCGCCCGTCGAGCACGGCGCCGCCAGGCTGGTTGGCGAAATCGACCTGCCGCTGGAACAGCGCCTTGCGCACCGCAGGATGCACCGACGCGCGGCTGGCGAGGCTGCCCGTGCTTTCGTAGCGAAGCGCGGGATCGTCGAGCAAGGCGTCCGGAAAATCGCAGGCGACGAGGGCGTCGGCCGCCTTGTCCGGATCGCCATGATTGAGCTGCGTCTGATAGCCCACAGCGCGATAGAGCAGCCCGGTATCGAGCACGGGGAGGCCGAAATGCTCGGCAAGCGCCTTGGCGATAGTGCCCTTGCCCGACGCAGTAGGGCCGTCGACCGCGATAATCATGCCGAATCACCGCGGGTACGGCGCGCGCGAAGGGCGCGCAGCAAGCCCCAGGAAGCGATCAGCGCCCAAGCCGCTTCGAGCAGAAACGCCGCCAAGTTGAAATGAACCGACAGCGAGATCAGCAGCAAAATCGCGCCGACAAGGTTCACCGCATTGAACAGCAACTGATCCAGCGTCTTGGCCATGTTTGCATAGGCGAACGCAGCGATGAACAGGATGCTGCCGATGATGCCGATCGCGTTCGCGGCAAAGGAGGAGATATAGGCGCTCATACGAATTGATAGCCGTCAAATCGCACGCGGAGCAGCCGGCCATCGTGGTCGAAGCCGATTTCGACCCAGCCGGGGTTGAGCGTCGCGCCGCATTCGACGGGGCCGACGTTTCCCGACACGAGCGACGGGTCGCAGTCGAACGCCACATCGGGCAGAAAGCGGCGAACCCGGGCCCTCACCTCGGACTGGTCGCGCGCCGCCCCGATATCGAGCGCGCCGATCGGTCGCCCTTCGAACTCGCTTGCCTCCACCGTCTTGATCATGACACGGAGGTCGTCGGCGCCGTCTCCGTACAGAAAATGACGCACACCGGCGGCGTCGCGCCGTTCGCAGCCCTCGTCGGGGATGCAGGGCTCGTCGTCGATCGGCCGAAGTCCGCTGCCGGCGTCTGCCGCACGGCTATCGATCGGATAATCGGAAAAGCTCCGGTCGACCCGAAGCTGCGCACCGCTCGGACAATATTCGACGTCGCCGTCGCACGTCGCGCTGGTGACCGATGCCGTCGGGTCCGGCGCGCGCGCTGTATCGGCAAAGGCGCCCGCCGTGTCGGCGGTTGTCGGAAGGGTGGCGCCCTGTTGCGCGCCGGCCGCGCCGGCACTTAGGCCGAGGAGCGCGATCGGGGCCGCGATGGACAGGATGGGACGACGGTTCATCGCTGCAGGCCCTCCAGCAACGCCTCGAAATTGGGAAAGCTCGTTGCGACCGGTGCCATATCGTCGATCGTCACGGGGGCCTTGCTGACGAGGCCCGCGATGGCGAAGCTCATGCAGATGCGGTGGTCGAGGTGGCCGGCGATGGTCGCGCCGCCGGGCAGCGGGTCGCCGCCGGTGCCGTGGATGACGAGGCCGTCCTCGCTCTCCTCGACCCGCACGCCGATCGCCGCGAGGCCCGCGGCCATGACCGACAGCCGGTCGCTTTCCTTGACGCGCAGCTCGTCGAGGCCGGTCGTCACGGTCGTCCCCTCGGCAAGCGCGGCGGCGACGAAGAGAATCGGATATTCGTCGATCATGCTCGGCGCGACTGCCGGATCGACCGCGATGCCGCGGAGCAGGCTGTGGCGGACGCGCAGGTCGGCGACGGGCTCGCCGCCGACTTCGCGCGCATCGAGCAGTTCGATATCCCCGCCCATCGCCTTCAATACCTCGACCAGGCCGGCGCGGGTCGGGTTGAGGCCGACATTGGCAATAGTGACGTCCGATCCGGGGACGAGCAGCGCCGCAACGATGAAGAAAGCGGCCGACGAGGGGTCGCCCGGAACGACGATCGTTTGCGGCCGCAATTCGGCTTCGCCCATCACCGAAATCCAGCGGGTGCCGTCGGATTCTACTTCGACGTCCAGCGTGGCGCCGAAGCCCTTGAGCATCCGTTCGCTATGGTCGCGCGTCGGCACGGGTTCGATCACGGTGGTGATTCCCGGCGTATTGAGGCCGGCGAGCAGGATCGCCGACTTGACCTGCGCCGAGGCGACCGGAAGCCGATATTCGATCGGCACCGCGGGCGCGAGGCCGCGCACCATCAAGGGAAGGCGGCCACCCGGCGAGGCCGAGATGTCAGCGCCCAACTGCGACAACGGATCGATGACGCGCCCCATCGGGCGTCCCGACAGGCTGGCATCGCCGACGAAAGTGGTCGTGATCGGATGGCTGGAAACAAGGCCCATCAGCAGGCGCGTCGAGGTGCCGCTGTTGCCCATGTCGAGCGCTTCGCGCGGCTGGAGCAGGCCACCGACACCGACGCCTTCAATGACCCATTCGCCGTCGCCGGTGCAGTCGATATTCGCGCCCATCGCGCGCATGGCCGCGGCGGTGGCGAGGACATCATGCCCCTCAAGCAGCCCGCTCACGTGGCTGGTGCCGACCGCGAGCGCCGACAACATCAGGGCGCGATGCGAAATGCTCTTGTCGCCGGGAATCGCGATCCTACCTTTAAGCGGAGCGGACGCGGCGAAGCTGTGGGGGCGGGCATTCTGGTCAGTCATGGCGTGCGGCTTTTGACAGCGGCCCGACAATCTGGCAAGGCGCACGCCGATTTGACGGATCGCCGGCCCGGCGCCCATCTTTTTCCGAAATATCAACCGATTTCCAAAAGGTTACGAGGCTTATATGGTAAAGGCTGAATGGGGCACGAAGCGTAGCTGCCCGAAATGTGCCACCCGATTCTACGATTTGACCAAGGATGATCCGGTCAGCTGCATCAATTGCGGCTATTCCTGGATTCCGGAATCGGTGCTGAAATCGAAGCAGCCGATGCCCTTCGAGGAAGTCGAGAAGCCGACCAAGGTCAAGGAAGAGGCCATCGACGAGGATCTGGATCTGGACGTCGATGTCGATGAAGACAGCGATTCGCCGGATAACGATGTCGATCTGGGCGGCGATGACGATCTGGGCGTCGCCACCGGCGACGACGAAGACGACGAAAGCTGATTTTTCGGCGAGGGGCCAAAAAAGCATCGCGGAGATGCATTTGGCCCCTTGCATCGAACGCAGGCGCTGCTAAAGGCGGCGTCCCGGTCGCACCACCCAGGGCGGCCAGACGAAATGGCACGGGGCCTTAGCTCAGCTGGGAGAGCGCTACAATGGCATTGTAGAGGTCAGCGGTTCGATCCCGCTAGGCTCCACCATTTCCTCGAAAACAAGAGGTCCGACGCACCGGCGTTCGGGCCTTTTTCTTTGCCGTGCCGGTTGGCGTGGCGCGTCAGAGCGCCATTTCTTCCTTTTCGAACAAGGGTTCGAAGCCGATCGGGTCGGCCAGGCTGATCCGGTCGAGGATCGCGGCGGTATCGTCGCGCACCTTCAGCATCAGCGTGCGCATCCGGCATTCGGCTTCGGGCAGGCAATTCTTGCAGGTTTCGTGGGCATTGCGGCTGGCACACGGGACCAGCGCGAGCGACCCGCGCGTCAGCCGGACAAGATCGCCATAGCTGATGTCGACCGGCGGCAGCGCAAGCTGATAGCCGCCATCGCGTCCGCGCTGCGAGATGAGCAACCCTTCGCGCGCCATTTCCGACAGGATGACGGTCAGGAATTTGGGCGGGATATTCTGCGCCTCGGCAATGTCCGCGAGTTGGACCTGACCCTTGCCCCAATGATCGGCAAGATGCTGAAAGGCACGTATCGTGTAGCGGGTCTTCTGCGAGAGCATGGCGCGCTGTCTGATCCACTTTGCCGATAATTTCAACCTCCCGACATGACAATTATCGCCTCAGCGCCAGCCCCATTGATTGAAATCACAGCGCGGCGTAGTTTCGCGGCGATAAGCGGGGTCGCGATCACAGGTTTTGGCACGGGTTTTTTGGAGCCGCATATGAAGCGAATCATGTTGGTCCCCGCCTGGGCCGCCGTCACCCTGCTGGCGGTGGCGCCCGCGCAGGCACAGTTCGGCGGGCTGCTGCGCAAGGTCACGACGCCGACCCCCGCCCCGACGTCGAGCGAAAGCGACAACGGCGGTTGTCCCAAGGGCAAGAAGGGCAGCAGCGTCGGCCGCGGCATATTGGGCGGTGTGATCCGCGATGCGGTGGGCGACGCGGCCAGCAAGGCGGGCGTCTATTCCTATGTCCCGATCGCCGAGGTCAGCGGAACGCTGACCGACGCCATCGCTTGCCGCCTCGACCCCGCCGAACAGGTGCAGGCCGCCAAGGCCACCGAAGAGGTGACACGCGGCGAAGCGGTCGGCACGACGTCGAACTGGACCAGCGAAACGCGCGACAATGTCAGCGGGTCGTCGACCGTGGCTTCGATCAACACAGAGGACGGCGGCAGGAAGTGCATGACCGTCAACGACTTCGTGATCGTCGATGGCGAGGAAACCCGTGTGTCGAAACGCATGTGCAAGGGGCCGGGTGATACGCGCTATGTTCTTGCGGCCTGAATTGCCGAAGCTCGCCCTCACGGCGCTTGCGGTCGTCAGCCTGACCGCGGCGACCGAGATGGACCCGATCAATCCGACCTGTCCGCTCAACCCCAATTGGTCGGCCAATCCGACGATGAAGCTGACGGTCGAAAAGCGCGGCGCGATGAAGGTGATGCTCGCCGAAGGCCGCGTTGATTCGGGACTGCCCGACCGGCTGAGCGCCGCGCTGAAGGCCAATCCGGACGTATCCGAGATATGGCTGCGTTCGCCCGGCGGCGATGCGCGCGCCGGCAACGCCGCGGGGCGCATCATCCGGTCGAACCCCGGCCTTGCGACGCGCATACCGAGCGGCTGGGCCTGTTTCAGCGCCTGCAATTTCGTCTTCATGGGCGGTGCGCCGCGGCTGATCGAGCCGGGCGGCGAGTTCATCGTCCATATGTTCACCAGCACCGGCGACCGCTCGCTGATCGACGAAAGCGTGGCGATGGGCACCGATGCGACGACCGAGCTGATCGGCGACGTCGAACAGGACAGCGCGCTGCTGGCGAGCGAGGACAATGATTTCCTGATCAAGATGGGCGTGTCGCGCAAATTGCTGACCGACATCATGTATCGGCAGAAGGCGGTGAAGGGCAGCGGCCCGGACAAATCGACGCGCCGCTGCCTGACGCTCGACGAAGCGCTGAAATATGGCGTGACCTACGCGGTAGAATAGCGACGGCTGAACAGCGTTGCATATCGCAACGAAACGCATAGACTGGCCGCCGATATATGGGAGAGCCAGCCATGACCGACATGACGCACGATCACGCGTCCTTCCGTTCGATGATCGACGGCACACAGGAAGATTGGGATATCATCGCGCGCGAGCAGAAGGAATTCGCGCCGCAGAACGGCAAGCGCATCCTCGATCATCTGAAACTGCTTGGCGGCGATTATGGCGGCTTTCCCGTTGATCGGCTCGAGCATTGCTTGCAGACCGCGACGCGCGCGCATCGCGATGGGCGCGACGAGGAATATGTGGTGATGGCGCTGCTCCACGACATCGGCGACACGCTGGGCGCATTCAACCATCCCGATGTCGCGGCGGCGATCCTCAAGCCCTTCCTGTCGGAAGAAAATCTTTGGATCGTCCAGCACCACGGCATCTTCCAGGGCCATTATTTCTTCCACTATCTCGGGCTCGACCGCGACATGCGCGACCAGTTCAAGGACCATCCCTATTACGCGGCGTGCGCCGAATTCTGCGAAAAATATGACGCGCCAGCGTTCGACCCCGACTATGAAAGCGAGCCGCTGGAATTCTTCGAGCCGATGGTGATGCGTCTCTGCTCCTATCCGCGCACGAGCATCTACAAGAAGATTATGGTCGAAGAAGCGGCGGAGTAAGCCCCAGCGTTCATGGGTAATACCCGGCGAAAGCCGGGGTCAGAAGGCGCGCAAAAGGACCCCGGCTTTCGCCGGGGAGCACTAGTAGTTCACTTGCCCTTGAACTCGGTCTTGCGCTTCTGAAGGAAGGCCGCGATGCCCTCGGCGGCATCGGCGCTGTTGCCGGCCAGATACTGGCCCATCGCCTCGGCGTCGAGCGTGTCGGCATAGCTTTGCGTCAACCCGCCGCGCAGCACCTTGCGCATCGTGCCGAGCGCAACCGTCGGTCCGCTGGCCAGCCGCTTTGCGAGCGCTTCGGCTTCAGCCATCAGCGCGTCATCCTCGACCGCCTTGTAAATCAGTCCCCAATCGGCGGCCTGTTCGGCCGAGATTTTCTCGCCGAGCATCATCATCTGCGTCGCGCGCGGCAGGCCGACGAGCCGTGGCAGCAGCCACGACGATCCCCCGTCGGGGACGAGGCCGATATTGACGAAAGCCTGGAGGAAATAGGCGCTTTTGCCAGCAATCGCGAAATCGCCCGACAGCGCAAAGCTGCATCCGACCCCTGCGGCGGGGCCGTTGACCGCGGTCACGACCGGAATGTCGAGATTGGCGAGCGCGAGCAGCATCGGGTTATAATGGTTGCGCAGCGCCTTGCGACTGTTCGCGCCGCCGCCGACAGCGGTTGCGCTGCGATCGCCCGCCAGATCCGCGCCCGAACAGAAACCGCGACCCTCACCGGTAATCAGCAGCGCACGCGCGCCAAGGACGCCCATCCAGTCGAGCGCGGCGCGGATATCGTCGGCCATCGCGGGCGGCATCGAATTGAGCCGTTCGGGACGGTTGAGCGTGATCTTCGCGACATTGTCGCTGCACGCGAGCTTGATCGTGTCGAAGGTCGGTATGTCGGTCATGGGGAAGAATCCTCTCGCGGTCTTTACCTTTACGTTCACGTAAAGGTGTGACCGATTCGGAGGATGAGTGCAAGGGGCGTTGCACGGTAGCGACAGTGCGCTCGGGCCCCGATGCCCCGCGCCGGTTTGACATCGCGTCGGCAATCGCACACCGGAACAGATGATAACTGGGGTGATTTGACCGGGGGGGAGGGCGACTGTGAATCTGGAGCCATATCGCAGACATCGCCGAATTTTGACCGCAAGTCTGGTCGGCACCGCAGTCGAATTTTATGATTTTTATATCTACGGCACCGCGGCTGCGCTGGTCTTCGGGCCGCTTTTCTTTCCTTCGGAATCGCCGTCGGCGCAGCTGATGCTCAGCTTCATGAGCTTCGGGCTCGCTTTTTTCGCGCGGCCGGTCGGCGCCGTCGTGTTCGGCCATTTCGGCGACCGGATCGGGCGGAAGTCGACGCTCGTTGCCTCGCTGATGCTGATGGGGGCCTCGACGCTGCTTATCGCCTTTCTGCCGACCTATGCGATGGTCGGCTGGGTCGCACCGTTGCTGCTGTGCATCTTGCGGTTCGGGCAGGGCTTCGGGCTGGGCGGGGAATGGGGCGGTGCGGCGCTGCTCGCGGTCGAAAATGCGCCGCCGGGATGGCAGTCGCGCTTCGGCATGTTCCCGCAGCTTGGCGCGCCGGTCGGGTTCATCGCCGCCAACGGACTGTTCCTGCTCCTCGGCCTTTGGCTGAGCGATGCCGATTTTGCGGCGTGGGGCTGGCGTATCCCCTTTCTTGTTTCCGCCGTGCTCGTCGGCCTTGGCCTGTGGGTGCGGCTCAAGATCGGTGAGACGCCGGCCTTTTCGGAGGCGTTGGAGCGCGACGCGCCTGTCGGCGTGCCGATCGGCGAGTTGCTGCGCGGCCACTTCGTCGCGACGCTTGCCGGCACCTTCGCGGTCGTCGCCTGTTTCGCGATCTTCTATCTCGCGACCAGCTTCGCCCTTGCGCACGGCACCACCACGCTCGGCTATCCGAAGGAGGAGTTTCTGCTCATCCAGCTCGGTGCGATATTGTTCATGGCGGGCGGCATTATCTTTGCGGGCTATGCCAGCGATGCGTCGAGTGCGCAGCGCGTGCTGCGCTGGGGCTGCGGCGCGACGATGCTCGTCGGCTTGCTGTTCGGTCCGGCGCTGGCCTCGGGGAGCTGGCTGACGATCTTCGCAGGTCTCGCCACATCGCTGTTCGTCATGGGCCTCGTCTACGGCCCGCTCGGGAGCTGGCTGACCGGCCTGTTCCCCGTGCGCGTCCGCTACACCGGCGCGTCGGTCGCCTTCAATGTCGGCGGCATATTAGGCGGCGCAGCCGCGCCGATCGCGGCGCAGGCGCTCGGTGACTGGCGCGGAACCGAGGTCGTCGGCCTCTATCTGGCGCTCGCCGGACTGGTCAGCTTTTGCGGCCTGGCCTTGGTGACAAAAATTGAACGCGGTGACGCGTGAGGCGCAATGTCATTGCGGCGTCATCATTGAATCTCTAACAAACGGATAGTCTCCCACCACCGCGAGATCTGCCCATGTCCTTGATCGCACGCCGTTCTTTCATCGCCTCATGGCCGGTCATCGCCAGCCTCATGCTGCCGGGTTCCGCGGCCGCTTTGGCGCCAATGGTCTTCGCCGCACCGATCAGGCTGCAGGGCAATCGCGTCTGGCTTGATGTGTCGGTGGAAGGCTTGCCTCCCGAACCGTTCATTCTCGACACCGGTACCACCGAAAGCCTGATTTCGGATAGCTGGGCGAACTCCGTCAAGCTGCGCGAACGCGGCGCGAGCATTATCGGCGGCCTGGGCGGGGTAGAGCGGACGTCGGTCCTGCGCGTCGAGGATGTGGTGATCGGCGGCACCTTTCGCATCCCCTATATGGAATTTCACGGCACCAAGTCAGTCGTCGACTCGAGCACCCGGGGATTGATCGGCGCGCCGCTGTTTACCGATATGGACAGCGATCTTGATTTCGTGGCGAACCAGTGGCGCATCTATCCCGATGGCCGTAGCGAGCGGCCTGGCATGTATCTGATACCCGAAAGCTATATGCCCCGCCGGGCGAGCTACGGTTTGACCACGCCCGTGCAGATCGGCGATTTTTCCGGGCGCTTCCTGATCGACACAGGCGCACCCCGCAACATCCTGCTCGATGGCAAGGCGGCGCGCGACATCGGTTGGTGGGATAGCGAACGACCCTATGTTCCCGTGCGTGCAAGCGGCTTCGGCAAAGGAAGTCTGCGGACCCGTATGTTCCGGGCGGACAAGGTCCTTCTTCACAAATTCGCCTTTCCGCGCGCGCTGGTCACACTTGCTGAGCCCGGCCCGCGGAACGGCAATTTCGATAATGTCGAGGGGTTGGTCGGGTTGGACATGATCCGCCATTTCCACCTGTCGACGGATCCCAAGCGCAAACAGCTATGGATGGCGCCCAACGGACTCGATTTTGCAGGAACCGAGCGCTATCCGATGTCGGGGCTTTGGCTTGACCGCAAAGGTACGCGTATCGTGATCGAGGATGTTGGCAACGGCAGCCCGGCCAAGGACGCCGGGCTGCAACCGGGCGATACGCTTGTGGGGGTCGAATGGAACGCGATGTTGCGCCGGCTGGGCGGCAAGCCCGGGGATCAAGTCGCGTTCGATTATGAACGCGACGGGAAGCGCGGTCACGCGCAGTTCAATCTGAAGCCCTATCTTTAGTCGGCACGGAGCAGCGTCAGCTTAGCTTTTCCGACCTTTCGCTCCGCTTCGATCGCGAAGCCCGCGACGTCGACGCTTTCTTTCTCGCCTGTTTCGATCGAGATCCAGCTATCGGTATCGACCCAGCCGAGCCGCGCCAGCTTGTCGAGTGCGACACTGCCCGCGCCGGTTGCATAGGGCGCATCGAGCAGCAGCAGATCGAAACTGCGTGGCGCTGGCCCAAGTGCGAGGACCGAACCGGCCCGCACCTCGGCGCGTCCGGCCGCACCGAGCGCCGCCAGATTCTTGCGCAGGGCGTCGATCGCCTCGCGATCCTGCTCACCGAACAGGCACTGCACGGCGCCGCGCGACAAGGCCTCGATCCCCAGCGCGCCCGACCCCGCGAACAGGTCGGCGACATACAAGCCCTCGAAACTACCGAGCCGGCTTGCAAGCATGGAGAAGAGTGTCTCGCGCGTGCGGTCGGCGGTCGGGCGAGTGGCATCATTCTTGGGCGCGATCAACTTGCGACCGCGCCATTTGCCGGAAATGACGCGCATCAGCTCATCCGCCGCCGGAACTGGAACAAGGCATCGCGTGGTACGACCTCGACCGCGCCGACATCGAGGCCGTCGAGCTCGAAAGCGCCATATCGCGTCCGGATCAGGCGGCTCACCTGCAGCCCCAGATGTTCGAGCACGCGGCGAACCTCGCGATTCTTGCCCTCGGTCAGCGTCAGCTCGATCCACTGGTTGCGCCCCGTCCGCCGTTCGAGATTGGCGTCGATCTTGCCATAGCGGACCCCGTCGATCTCGACCCCCTCGACCAGTTCCTCGAGCTGCGCTTGGCTGATGTCGCCAAACGCGCGGGCGCGATAGGTGCGCTCGACCCCGCTGGCGGGCAGTTCGAGCTGGCGCTTGAATTCGCCGTCATTGGTCAGCAACAGCAAGCCCTCGGTATTATAGTCGAGCCGCCCGACGGGCATCAGCCGCGGCAGCCCCTTGGGCAGCACGTCATAAATCGTCTTGCGTCCCTTGGGGTCGCGCGCCGCGGTCAGGCAGCCGACCGGCTTGTAGAAGCGATAGAGGCGCGTCGATACGGGCTTTGCGACCGGATTGCCGTCGACGGTCAAGCCCTCGAGCGATGAGAGCAGCGGCGCCGGTTGCACGATCACCGCGCCGTTCAGTGCAATGCGGCCTTCCTCGATCATTCGTTCGACATCGCGCCGTGACCCGACGCCAGCGCGCGCCAGGAGCTTGGTGATGCGCTGCGGCCCGTCCTCGCGCTCCTCTTCCTTCGGCGGAGCCTTACGCGGCGGTTGTGCAGCGCGCGCGCTGCGGCGGCCACGCGGAGCGTCGCCCTGCGGGGAAGCGGGCGGGCGGGACGGCGAACGGGGTGGGCGGCGTGTCGTCATCGGAACGGATGCGGCTTTCATATCGTTATTCGGGAAAAGGGATGTTGTAATATGGCCACGCTCATAGCCGGAAAAGTGTCGCTTCGTCGATGGCAAGCAAAAGCAATCTTGCGAGGACGCGCACGCAGAGTCATGCGGCGGACGGAAGGTAGGTAAAATGCTCTTCGCGTCCCGCCCGTCCTGCTTCAAACGGCTGCTGATCGTCGAGGATGATCCGCTGGTCGCTTTCGACAATGAGCGGACCCTGAAGCATGGTGGCTATGACGTCGTTGCGACGGTCGATTCGGGCGAAGCGGCTGTCGCGATGCTGGCAGACAAGACGATCGATGCGCTGATCCTCGACCTCAAGCTCGCGGGGCACATGACGGGACGCGAGGTTGCGCGGCTCGCGCGCGACCGCGGCGTTGCCGTACTGCTGGTAACGGGGCAATGTCCCGAAGATGCGGGCGACATCGCGCTCGCCTGCCTGACCAAGCCGCACGGGGCGGCGGCGCTTCTCCACGCGGTTCGCGCCGTCGAGACGATGGTGTGCAAGCACAAGATGCCGCGCAAGGTGAGCGGGATGCAAACCTATTGGCGTCCCGAGGCCGCGTAACCGGCCCGCTGCCTCCACCGAACCGGCGGTTGAGTGCCGATGCGCGAGGAGGATCCCGTTGAAGATATTGCTTCCGCTGTTCAGCTTGGCTTTGGGGGCGGCCGCCGCGCTCCTGTTCGGGCCATCCGATCGACCGTCCGCCGCCATCGCGGCTTCGACGCCGCCCGCGGCGCCCGTGCTGGTCGAGTTGTTCACCAGCCAGGGTTGTTCCTCCTGTCCGCCCGCCGACCGGTTGCTCGAAAGACTGGATGCCGAAGGCTCCGTGGTCGCGGTCAGCCGCCCCGTTACCTATTGGGACCGGCTGGGATGGAAGGATACGCTCGCGCGCGCCGCGAACGATGCGCTTCAGGACCGCTATGCGCGGCGCGGGCTGCCGGGGGCGGGCGTTTATACCCCCGAAACCGTCGTGCAGGGGAGCGCGGCCGCCGTCGGATCGGACGAGCGGGCGCTGCGCCGGATGCTCGGCGCCGCGCCAAGCGACGCGGCGCTTCGCCTCGACGGCGGCCGTGTGGTCGCTTCGCGGTCCGCAGCGGGTGCCGAATTGCGCTTCGTGGCGATCGCGCACCGCGCCTCGGTCGACGTCGCCCGCGGCGAGAATGGCAACCGGACGCTGGGCTATACCAATGTGGTGCTGGCCGAGGCGGCGGTTCCTTGCCCCGCAAGCGGCGCCTGCGCGGCTGCAATACCCGCAGCGATCGCGGGCCAGCGCGGCGCCGACCGCTGGGCGGTGCTGTTGCAGGACCGCGCCGGCGGGCGCGTGCACGCCGTCCGCTGGATCGGGCGCCCCGCCAAATAGATGCTTCCAATTTGGTCCTGTTGCTTTAGGCCGAACGGTTCGATGCGTCGCCGGTCAGCCGAGCGCGACAGGGAGGATCTATGCAGGCAGATATGGCGCCGCCGCCACCGCAAAGCTGGTGGGACAGCCTCCGGCCCTATCTGGAACGCGCGCCGCTGGCGGCGCTGCTGCTCGGCATTTCGTCGGGATTTCCCTATGCGATGATCGGTGCCACCTTGACGACGCGACTGTCGCAGGACGGTTTCGAAAAATCATCGATCACCGCCTTTTCGCTCGCCTTTCTCGTCTATAATTTCAAACCGCTGTGGGCCTGGATCGTCGATACGATCCGCCTTCCGGGGGCCGGGGTGGTCGGCCAACGGATCAGTTGGCTGATCCTGACGGCCATGCTCGTCATGCTGGCGGTCGGCAATCTCGCGCTGGTCGATCCGCAGCAGGTCGGCCAGTCCCCCGTGGGGCACCTCATGCAGCGGTTCGGGCTTGGCCATGAAGGCGAATTCGCCGCGCTGTTCGAAATGGCGGTCGGTGCGGTTCTCGTGGGTGCAGCGGGCGCGACGTTCGACATTGTGATCGACGCCTACCGGATCGAGATATTGAAGCCCGAACAACTCGGTGTCGGATCGGGCATGTCGCAATATGGCTGGCGGATCGGATCGGCGGGCGCCGGTGCGCTCGCGCTCTATCTTGCCGCGCGGCAAGGATGGGAGGCGGCCTATCTGGCATGTGCGCTTTTTGCATTGCCGGCGGTCATTGCGGGCTTTTGGGTCGGCGAGCCCGAGCGGCACCGCGCGGCACTCTCGCGCGAAGGCAAACCAGGACTTGTCGCGGGTATCATCGGTCCCTTCCGCGAGTTTTTCAGTCGCCATGGCGCCTGGCTGGTGCTGCTGTTCATCCTGCTCCACAAGATCGGCGATACGCTCGCGAATCTGACGCTGCGCCTGCTGCTCAACGATCTTGGCTTCAGCAATGACGAGATTGCGATCTACGACGTCGGTATCGGCTTCTGGGCCTATCTGATCGGCATTTTCATCGGCGGGATTCTCTACGCGCGGATGGGCATGAAAAAGTCGGTACTGCTCAGCCTGATCCTGATGGCGGTGAGCAATTTCAGCTTCGCGCTGCTCGCGGCGGCGGGCCACAGCAATTGGGGCCTCGCCGGCGCGATCGGGTTCGAAAATATTGCGAGCGGCATCGGCGGCGTCGTTGTCGTCGCCTATTTCTCGGCACTCTGCGACTTGCGCTTCACTGCGGCGCATTATGCGCTGATCTCCTCCGCAGCGAGCATTGTCGGTCGTTTCCTGACCGGCACCACGGCGGGCGCGATGATGGACAATATGGGCAATGTGAACTTCTATCTGTTCACCGTCGCCGCAGCCCTGCCGGGTATTGTCCTATTCTGGCTGATGATGCGCAGCGGGCTCGTTGACCAATCGGTCGGCACGGCGGGTACCCGGCATGCGCGCGAGGCGTCGGCCTAATCGGGCAATTCGCCGTTCGCGCGCAGCACCTCGCCCGCAAGGTAAAGCGAGCCGGCGATCAGGACGATCTCGGTCACAGGGTCTACGGCCAATCCGGCCAGCGCAGCCTCGACGGTATCGGCCGCGAGCGCTTCCGGCCCGAAGGCTGAGGCGCCATGATGCTCGTGCCCGGGCACCGGCACGACGGTGATCGAGGCGAGCTTGCCGGCGAGGGGATCGATCAACGCCGAGGGATGCTTGTTGGCGAGCATCCCGGTGACCAGATGGATGCGGCGCGCATCGCCCGCAAAATGCTGCGCGAGTTGATGCCCTGCATCGGCATTGTGGGCGCCGTCGAGCCACACCGTCGTGGCGGGCGGGAGCAGCTTTGCGAGCGGTCCGCTCTCCAGTCGTTGCAACCGCGCCGGCCAGTAAGCCGCGGCGATGCCGCGCTCGATCGCGCCCGCATCGGGTTTCGGTCCCGGCGCGAGATGGAGCATCGCAATCGCAAGGCCCGCGTTGCGCATCTGATGCCCGCCCGCCATGCGCGGGCGCAGCAAGGCGGGGAGTTCCCCGTCCATCGACCGCCAGCGAAAGGCGTCGCCGACGGCTTCGACCGACCAGGTTTCGCCCTCGACGAACGGGACCACGCCCGCCGCCTCGGCCCGGTCCGCGATTACCCGCGCCAGCGGCGGCGGATAGGCGAGCGTCGCCAGCGCGGCGCCGCGCTTGATTATGCCGGCCTTTTCCCACGCGATCCGTTCGGCAGGGCGCGTCGGGGTGCCGTCTTCGGGCGCGAGCAGAAAGGCCTCATGGTCGATGCCGAGCGAGGCGATGCCGCACACCGCCGGCGCCGGGATGATATTGGTCGCATCGAGTCGTCCGCCCAGCCCGACCTCGATGATGCAATCGTCGGCGGGGATGCGCGAAAAGGCAAGGAAAGCCGCCGCAGTCGTCACCTCGAAAAAGCTTGCGTGCAGCCCTTCCGCGACGTCGAGGGCTTCGCCAAGCAAGGCCGCGAGCGCCGCATCATCGATCAGGGTGCCCGCCAGTCGGATGCGCTCGTTAAACCGGACGAGGTGCGGGCTGGTATAAGCGTGGACCCTGCGCCCCTGCGCCTCCAGTATTGCGCGCAGATAGGCGCAGGTCGATCCCTTGCCGTTGGTCCCTGCGACATGGAAGGTCCGCGGCAGCCGGTCTTGGGGATCGCCGAGGCGCGCGCACAGTTCGCCGATGCGTTCCAGCCCCAATATGTCGCGACCCGGCGACAGCGCCGCGAGGCGGTCGAGCTGCGCCTGAACGGCGGGATCGGAACTGTGCGCGTGGTCGGGCATGGATTCTCCCTCCGTCCGTCAGGAGGAGGGATCAAGCCGCCTTTTCGGGCGCGAGATAGCCGATCAGGCGGCCGAGCGTCGCGGGCAGCTCCTTGCGATGCACCACCATGTCGATCATCCCGTGATCGAGCAGATATTCGGCGCGCTGGAATCCTTCGGGCAGCTTTTCGCGGATCGTATTTTCGATCACGCGCTGGCCCGCAAAGCCGATCAGCGCATTGGGCTCGCTGATCTGCACATCGCCCAGCATCGCATAGCTCGCGGTCACGCCGCCCGTCGTCGGGTCGGTGAGCAGCACCACATAAGGCAGGCCCGCGCGGCGCAGCCGCTGGAGCGCAACCGTAGCGCGCGGCATCTGCATCAGCGACAGCGTGCCTTCCTGCATCCGCGCGCCGCCCGCGGCGGTGATCGCGATGTAGGGGACGCCGCGCTTGATCGCGGCCTCGACCCCGGCGACGAAGGCTTCGCCGACCGCGACGCCCATCGATCCGCCCATGAAGGCGAAATCCTGCACCCCGATCACGGCGCCCTGGCCCGAAATGCGGCCGAAGGCGTTCTGGTAAGCGTCGCGGTCGCCGGTCTGCGCGCGTGCGGCCTTGATGCGGTCGACATATTTCTTGGTGTCGCGGAACTTCAGCGGATCTTCGGGTGCCGCGGGGGCGGCGATCAACTCGTGCAGGCCGCCGTCGAAAAGCTGCGCGAAGCGCTCTTTGGCGCCGATGCGGTCGTGATGGTCGCAGCGCGGGCAGACGTTCAGATTGTCTTCCCACTCCTTGACGAACACCATCTGCTGACACTGGCGGCATTTGTGCCAGAGGTTGTCGGCGGTGTCGCGCTTGGCGGTGAAGGGCAGGGCGTTGCGAACGCGGTCGAGCCAGCTCATGCGGCGATCTCCTTTGCGCTGTGGATAGCATCGGCGAGCGAACGGGTGAAGGCCTCGACATGCGCCGCCGCGGCGTCGCCATGCTCGGCAATGATGTCGATGAAGGCCGATCCGACGACGACGCCGTCGGCAACCTTGGCGATGTCGGCCGCCTGCGCGGGGGTGCGAACGCCGAATCCGACCGCGACCGGCAGGTCGGTCGCGGCTTTCAGGCGCGCAACCGCATCCTCGATGCTCGCCTGAGCGGCCTGCTGCATCCCGGTGATCCCGGCAACCGAAACATAATAGAGAAAGCCGCCCGCGCCGTTCAGCACGTCTGGCAGGCGCGCCGCGTCGGTCGTCGGCGTTGCGAGGCGGATCAGGTCGACCCCGGCAGCGCGGAGCGCGGGGCCGAGTTCGGGATCTTCCTCCGAGGGAATATCGACGCAGATGACGCCGTCGACCCCTGCTTTCGCGCACTCTGCGGCGAACCAGTCGGCGCCACGGATCGTCATCGGATTGGCATAGCCCATCAGCACGAGCGGCGTGTCGGGATGGCGCTGGCGGAAGGCGGCGGCGATACCGAACAGGTCGGCGGTGGTCGTCCCCTTGGCGAGGCTTCGCAGGTTTGCGGCCTGGATCGCGGGGCCGTCGGCCATCGGATCGGTGAAGGGCATGCCCAGTTCGATCACATCGGCACCCCCCGCGACGAGCGCGTCAAGGTTCGCGGCGGTGTCGCCATCGCCGCCGGTGATGAAGGCGACGAGCGCAGGGCGCGGCTTGGCGAAGGCGGCGGCGAAGCGGGTCACAGCTTTACCCCCAATGCTTCCGCCACGGTGAAGATGTCCTTGTCGCCGCGACCCGAGCAATTGACGATGATGATCTTGTCCTTGCCCAGCGTCGGCGCGATGCGTTCGGCAGCGGCGATCGCGTGCGCGCTTTCGAGCGCGGGGATGATGCCTTCGAGCTTGGTCAGTTTCTGGAAACTTGCGAGCGCCTCTTCGTCGGTGACCGGTTCGTAACGCGCGCGGCCGATGTCATGCAGCCAACTATGCTCGGGGCCGATGCCCGGATAGTCGAGCCCCGCCGAGATGCTGTGCGCCTCGGTGATCTGGCCGTCCTCATCCTGCAGCAGATAGGTCTTGTTGCCGTGGAGGATGCCGGGTTTGCCGCCGGCGAGGCTGGCGGCGTGCTTGCCGCCCAATCCTTCGCCCGCGGCTTCGACGCCGACGATCTCGACGTCTGTGTCATCGAGGAAGGGATGGAACAGCCCGATGGCGTTCGACCCGCCGCCGACGGGGGCGATCAGCATGTCGGGCAGGCGCCCTTCGGCTTCGAGAATTTGCGCCTTCGCTTCCTCGCCGATCACCGACTGGAAATCACGCACCAGTTCGGGATAGGGATGCGGCCCCGCGACGGTGCCGATGATGTAGAAGGTGTCCTCGACGTTCGCGACCCAGTGGCGGAGCGCCTCGTTCATCGCATCTTTCAGCGTCTTCGCGCCGCTTTCGACCGCGACGACTTCGGCGCCGAGCAGCTTCATGCGGAAGACGTTCGGCTGCTGCCGCGCGACGTCGACCGCGCCCATGAAAATGGTGCAGGGCAGGCCAAAGAGCGCTGCCACGGTCGCGGTCGCGACGCCGTGCTGGCCGGCGCCGGTTTCGGCGATGATCTTGGTCTTGCCCATCTGCTTGGCGAGCAGGATCTGACCGATGCAATTGTTGATCTTGTGCGCGCCGGTGTGGTTCAGATCCTCGCGCTTCAAATAGATCTTCGCGCCACCCAGATCGTTCGTCAGCCGCTCGGCAAACCACAGCGGGCTCGGGCGGCCGACATAATTTTTGAGCAGATAGTCGAACTCGGCCTTGAAGGCAGGGTCGGCCTGCGCAGCGCGATAATGGCGTTCGAGGTCGAGGATGAGCGGCATCAGCGTTTCGGCGACATAGCGGCCGCCGAAGGCGCCGAAATGGCCGCGCGCGTCGGGCTGGGTGCGGAGGCTGTTGGGCAGGGTCGGTGCTTCGGTCATGGTCATTTCCATCGGTTACGGGTGGGCGCGCACTTGAAGATCGGGTCTCAAGCGGTCAGCGCCATCGTTTTCCGATGCGCATCATGAGGAACTGCGGTGTCAGCATCTGCCGACCGCTTTAAGGAAAGCGGCGATCTTGTCCATATCCTTGACGCCCGGTGCGCTTTCGACCCCCGACGACACATCGACGAGCGGCGCGCCGGTTTCGGCGATCGCCTGTGCGACATTGGCCGGGGTCAGTCCGCCTGCGACGCCCCAATCGATCGAGTGGCGATGGCCCTTGAGCAGCGACCAGTCGAAGCGGGCGCCGGTGCCGCCGGGCAACGCCGCTGCCGGCGCATCGAACAAGATGCGGTCGGCCGCACCTTCAAACTGCCGGACGCGTTCCAGCGTTCCGGCATCCTTCAGGCCGACCGCCTTCCAGACTTCGGCGGGAACGAGCCGTTTGACCGCGGCGAGCCATTGGGGTGTTTCATTGCCATGAAACTGGACGATGTCGGGGCGCACCGCGCTGAGCGCCTCGCCGGTCACCTGTCGCGAGGCATTCACGAGAAGGAGCGCAACCTTCACTTTCCCCCCGGCGCGCTGGCGAAGCGCGGCAGCGGTCTTCAGATCGACGTGGCGCGGACTCGGTTCATAGTGAACGAGGCCGATGTGCGTCGCGCCGAGCCGGATAGCGGCGTCAACCGTTTCGGGCGTAGAGAGGCCGCAGATTTTGACAAGTGGGGGCATATATCAGGGTTCGATCATTTAGGTCATTGCGAGCGAAGTGAAGCAATCTCCAGCCATCGGCGTAACACAATCCCGATAGCTGGAGATTGCTTCGTCGCCTTCGGCTCCTCGCAATTACGATGGTTGAATGAAAGTGTGTTTACAGCGTCGCTTCGATCGCGCGCGCCGCGAGGTCGGGGTCCTGCGACTGGCTGATCGGTCGGCCGACGACGAGGATCGAGGCGCCGTCAGCCATCGCCTGCGCCGGGGTAACGATACGCTTCTGATCGCCGGCACGGCCGTCAGCAGGGCGCACCCCCGGTACGACGAAGAAGCCGCCGGGCCATGCCTTGCGCGCGGCCTTCACTTCCTCGCCCGAGCAGACGATGCCGTCGAGACCCGATTCGCGGGCCAGCGCGGCGAGGCGGACGACCTGGTCGTGCGGGGTGCCGCCGACGCCGATATCATCGAGATCGGGCGCGTCGAGGCTGGTGAGCACGGTAACGCCGACCACCTTGGTCGCGCTTCCCGCGACTGCCTTGGCCTCTTCCATCATCGCGCGGCCGCCCGCGGCGTGGACGGTCAGGATCGCGGGTTCGAGCGGACGCAGCGCCTGGATCGCCTTGGCAACGGTGTTCGGGATGTCGTGCAGCTTGAGGTCGAGGAAGATCGGCAGGCCGAGCTTCGCCATTTCGTGCACCCCGTGATGACCGTTGGCGCAGAAGAATTCGAGGCCGAGCTTCAGCCCGCCGACATGGTGGCGCACCCGCTGCGCCAGCGTCAGCGCGGCATCGAGGTGGGGGGTGTCGATGGCAAGATAGACAGGCGAGCTCATTGCGGATCCAGCGGCGAGGGTGGGATGTCGTTGACGGGCTTCGACTGCGGCGCCGGTTCGGGCGTGAGCGGCGTCTCGGCGGGGCGGTTGGCCATGGCGCGCAAGTCGGCAAGTTGCCGTTCGCTCGTTTCGATACGGCGCTTCAGTGACCAGCGCGAGGTACGCAGCGCGATCCACAGCGGCAGGCTGCCGATCAGAAAGGCGGCAAAGATCAGCACCGGCAATTTGGTGTCGAGCACCTGTCCCGGCCATATGGTCACGGTGACCGGATTCCAGTTGGCCATCGAAAAGACGACGAGAATGATGGTCAGCAACACCCAGATGACGGTTCGCACGATTCCCACGTTATTGCGCTCCTTTACCGGCCTCTGCATCGAACCCTAAGCGACTTTGGCGCACGATGCGAGTCTCTGGGCGAGGCCCGGCGCGTTCAGCCGCCGAACACCCGCGCAAAGATCGTGTCGACATGCTTCATATGATAGTCGAGGTCGAACAGCGCGGTCAGTTGCTCCGCCGACAGTCGCGCGGTCACGTCGGTATCGCCCTTCAGCAGTTCGAGCAACGAAAGCTCGCCGTCGCTTTCCCAAACCTTCATCGCATTGCGCTGGACGAGCGCATAGCTGTCCTCGCGGCTCGCCCCTGCCTGGGTCAGCGCGAGCAGGACGCGCTGCGAATGGACGAGGCCGCCCATGCGATCGAGATTTTTCTGCATACGCTCGGGGTAAACGAGCAGCTTGTCGACCACGCCGGTCAGTCGCGCGAGCGCGAAGTCGAGCGTGATCGTCGCGTCGGGACCGATGAAGCGTTCGACCGACGAATGGCTGATATCGCGCTCGTGCCACAGCGCGACATTCTCCATCGCAGGGATGGCGGCGCTGCGCACCATGCGCGCAAGCCCGGTCAGATTTTCGGTGAGCACCGGGTTGCGCTTGTGCGGCATGGCCGACGAGCCCTTCTGCCCCGGCGAAAAATATTCCTCCGCTTCGAGCACTTCGGTGCGCTGAAGGTGGCGGACCTCGACCGACAGGCGTTCGATCGACGAGGCGATCACGCCGAGCGTTGCGAAGAACATGGCATGGCGGTCGCGCGGAATGACCTGCGTCGACACGGGTTCGATCGCGAGGCCCAGCTTCGCCGCGACATGCGCTTCGATGCGCGGGTCGATATTGGCAAAGGTGCCAACCGCGCCCGAAATCGCGCAGGTCGCAATTTCCGCGCGCGCTGCGACCAGCCGCGCCTTGCAGCGGGCGAACTCGGCATAGGCTTCGGCCATTTTGAGTCCGAAGGTGACGGGCTCGGCATGGATGCCGTGGCTGCGCCCGATCGTCGGGGTCAGCTTATGTTCGTATGCGCGGCGTTTGATCGCCTCGAGCAGCGCGTCGAGGTCTGCGAGCAGGATGTCGGCAGCCTGCGCGAGTTGCACCGCGAGGCAGGTGTCGAGCACGTCGCTCGACGTCATGCCCTGATGCATGAAGCGCGCTTCTTCGCCGACATTTTCGGCGACCCAGGTCAGGAAGGCGATGACGTCATGCTTGGTGACCGCCTCGATGGCGTCGATCGCGTCGACGTCGATGACGGGTTTCGTCGCCCACCAGTCCCACAGCGCCTTCGCGGCGGACTGGGGAACCGTGCCCAGTTCCGCGAGCGCCTCGGTCGCATGCGCCTCGATCTCGAACCAGATGCGAAAGCGATTCTCGGGCGACCAGATGGCGGTCATGTCCGGGCGGGCGTAGCGCGGAACCATTGATGTACCTTCCTTTTGTGCGCCGCTGTTCGGCGCCTTGTCGCAAAACCGCGACGGAATCACGATGGGGCGCCCCCTAGCAGGGGTCGACCGCTTCGCCAATCACCCGCGCTCCGCAACTTCCAGCGAACGCGGACGGTTGCCCCCATGCCCCTTCAGAAAAGGCGGCGGATCGCAAACAGATGCAGGTCCGCCGCCGGTACAGGAGATAGATAATGTTGAAGCAAGTTCTTTTGATCGGCGCCGCCGCGATCAGTTTCCCCGCGCTGGCCCAGGAAGCACCGCCGTCGCCGGGCACCACGCCGCCGACCGAGCAGCCCGAGGCTGCGCCGATGCCCGATAGCGCGCCGGCACCGACCGACACGACGGCTCCGCCGGCCCCCACCGAGCCGGCCACCGATACGATGGCGCCGGCCAGCGAGGCGCCTGCGCAGACCGCGCCCGCCCCGTCGAGCAGCGCAGCCGCGACCCCCGCGCAAATCGCCCAGATCGTCGAAACCGAATTTCCGACCTATGACGGCGACAAGTCGGGCGACCTTAGCTCCGCTGAATTCGGCGCATGGATGAAGAAGCTGCGCACCGCGCAGGATCCCGCCGTCGATCCCGAATCGGCCGATGTGAAGAGCTGGATCGATCAGGCTTATGGCACGGCCGACGCCGACAAGTCGGGCAGCGTTACCAAGGAAGAACTGGTCGCGTTCCTTTCGCGCGGCGCCTGATTTCGCAGTCCTCCCCGCTTGGGGCGATGCAGCCGTCGGAGCGATCCGGCGGCTGCATTGCCATGACCGTCATGCCGCGCGCGGCGGCTGCATGACTGCCCGGATCGTCAACGCCCGTTCGTGGCCGTCGCGATCGGGCCACAGGATCGCGCTGCCGGCGCGCATCCCTATCAACCCGGCACCAATGGGCGTCAGGATCGAAATCCGCCCCGACGCGATGTCGGCATCCGACGGATAGACCAGCCGGACGCTGCGCACCGCGCCGCTCGCTTCGTCGACGAAATCGACCTCGCTGTTCATCGTCACGACGTCGCGCGGGACGTGGCGCTCCTTGTGGACGGTCGCACGGCCGATCTCGCGCATCAGCAGTTCGCTGACCTGCGGCATGCGTTTTTCGATGCCGAGGGCGAGATCGGTCAGCGCATCGGCCTCCGAGTCGATCATGTGAATGGGCGGGCGTTTGCTTGCCTTGGTCGAGGTGGTCTTGGCTACTGTCATTCTTTTTGCTTTCCGCATGGAAAGGGCAGGGCGCGGCCGCGCTCCTGTCGGGATGGTTCGGAAATCTAGCCCCGGTCCGGGGCATGGCACGCCACAGCCCGGGGCTAGAAGCCCGCGAGAAGCTGACCCGCGTGAAGGCGGAAGCGAAGATGGCGCTGCCGAATCTGCATGACGCGATGATGTCGCCTGAGGCCGGGCAAGTAAAGCCCGGCCTTTTGGGCCTCCTGATTCAGAGCAGCCCGAGCGCGCGGAGGCTGCGGTGGCCGCTGCCGCCGATGATGATATGATCGTGCAGCGCGATGCCCAGCCGCCCTGCGGCATCGGCGAGGTCGCGCGTTATCGCGATATCCTGGCGGCTCGGTTCGGGGTTTCCGCTGGGGTGATTGTGGACGATGATGATCGCCGCGGCGCCGAGTTCGAGTGCGCGCTTCACGACTTCGCGCACATAGATCGCCGATTGGTCGATCGACCCCTCGCTCGCGACCTCGTCGCGGATCAGCATGTTGCGCGAGTTGAGGTACAGCACCCGCACCCGCTCGACCTCGATCGGTCCCATGTCGGCGCGCAGCCAGTCGAGCAGCGCATCCCAACTCGACAATAGGGGCTTTTCGCGGAATTCCCCTTTCAGCATCCGGAGGCTGGCCTGCTGGACGATCTTGAGCGCGGCGATCGCGCCGTCGCCCATGCCGTCGACCCGGCGCAGCGATTCGGGATCGGCGCTGACGAGCTGTGGGAACGAACCGAATTCGCGCAGCAATGTCTTGGCGAGCGGCTTGGTATCGCGCCGCGGGATCGCAAGCGCGAGGAGATATTCGACCAGTTCGTAATCGGCCATACCGTCGGCATCGCCGCCGAGCAGGCGCGCGCGAAGCCGCGACCGGTGGCCCGCATGATCGGGAAGGGGGGCGGGCGCGTCGGCCATCGTCAAGGCAATAACCGCCTTGTGGGCACCACTCAACGCTCATAGACACAAGCGCCTATGTCGCGGCGCTTTTTCCTGCATCGAATGGTCTTGCCCTGCGTTGCCGATGGGCATGGAACAGCAATGGTATGCGCAGTGAGCTTTGGCCGGACCTATGATGACGGCGTGACGTCACAGGCGGCCGACGGGTTCGGTCGCGGGTGAGCGAGGCGGAGGCAGCCCGCGTGCGGCGGCGGCGCAAGGCGCCGTGGATCGTCGGCGGCGCGCTCGGTGCGCTGGCGCTCGGGCTTTGGGTTGTCCGCGCCCCGATCGCCGACCGTTTCATTCAGGACCAGCTTGCGAAAAAGGGCGTGCCGGCGCACTACGCGATCGAATGCATCGGCCTGTCGACCCAGCGGCTCAGCAACGTCGTTATCGGTAATCCGGCGCATCCCGACCTGACCGCGCGGGTGCTTGAGGTGTCGGTCGGGCTCGGCTTGTCCGGTCCCTACGTCGCATCGGTGCGCGCCGACGGCCTGCGGCTCTACGGCCGCTTCGTCGATGGACAATTGTCGCTCGGCGCGCTCGACAAATTTCGTGACCCGACCGACAAGAGTCCGTTCGCCTTGCCCGATATGGCGGTCAGACTAAGCGATGCGCGGGCGCGCATCGAAACGCCGTGGGGCAATGTCGGCGCGGCGCTGAACGGCGGCGGCAATTTGCGCCGCGATTTTGCGGGAACCCTCGCGCTCGTGGCCCCGCATATCGCCGCTGGCGATTGCCGCGGCACGGGAATCACTTTCTACGGCAAACTCGCGGTGCGCGATGTGCGCCCGCGGCTGACGGGGCCGTTGCGCGGCGCGGCCGTGACTTGCGGCGGCGCGCAGCCGGTCGCGGTCGCCGCGCCGCAGATCGCGCTGGACGTCTCGCTTGCCGAAAATCTGCAGCAATGGGACGGCACCGCCGACGCACTGGTCCAGCGCCTGACGATGCCCGCGCTCGCCGCCGAGCGGGTCGGCGTGAAGGGCCGCTTCACCGGCACGGCCGATCGCACCGCGCTGACGCTGGCAGCGGATGTTGCCAAGCTGGCCGGGCGCGACTTCGCAGCGAGCGGCGTCCATCTCGAAGGCAAGGGCGCGGTCGGCAGCGTCACGCCCAATTTCGAAGGCCGGCTGCGCTTCGCCGATGCAAGCGCGAGCGCGCGTCTGCGCCGGTCGGTCGCGGACAGCGCCGCGGCGCTGGACGGCACCCCGCTAGGCCCGCTCGGCGACCGGGCGGCGCGCGCCTTTGCCGCGGCGCTGGCGGGTGCGAGCGGCGAAGCGGCGGTCGCGCTGACCGGACAGGGCGAGGCGCTCCGTTTCGAGCTTGCCGCGCCCAGCCTGTCGAGCCGTAGCGGCGCACGCTTCGCGGGCAGCGCCGACAGCCGCATCGGTTACCTCTTCGCGGCACCGCGCCCCGAAGTCATTGCGACGGGGCGCTGGACCTTCGGCGGCGGCGGCCTTCCGGTCGGCGCGATGGAACTCGACCGCCGTGCCGACGGCCGCATGACCGGGCTGGCGCAAATCGACGCCTATCAGGCGGGGGGCGCGCGTCTGGTGCTCGATTCCGTGCGCTTTTCGAGCGCGCCAGGCACCGCGATGCGCTTTTCGACCAGCGCCACCTTGTCCGGACCGCTCGCGGGTGGGCGGGTCGAGGGGCTTCGCGTGCCGATCGCCGGTGGGCTCGCGGCAACTGGCGGGATGGCGTTCAACGGCGGCTGCCACCGCGTCACCGCGAATAAGGTCGACGTATCGGGGCTGCGTCTTGTCAACAACGGTGTCGATCTGTGCAGCGCCCCCGGCGCGCCGCTGTTCAGCGTGGGACCGGCGGGGGTGCGCGGCGCCGTGCGGCTTCCGGGCCTCAAGCTGCGCGGCACCAGCGGGGCATCGCCCTTTGCGCTCGACAGCGGTCCCGGCGAGATCGATCTGGCGCGGTGGCGCTGGTCGCTTGCCAACGCCGATGTCCGGATCGGGGCCGGGGACAGCGTGACGCATTTCGCCGCCGGACGCCTTTCGGGCGTGGCGGGGGGACAGGGGATGGCCGGAACGCTTGCCGATGCGCAGGGCAAGATCGGCGCCGTCCCGCTCGACATGAGCGAGATTGCCGGCAACTGGCGCTGGGCCGACGGCGCGCTGACGCTCGACGGCGGGCTGGTGCTGACCGATGCGGCGGCGGACAAGCGCTTTGCGCCGCTGATCAGCCGCGACGCGCATCTCCGTTTCGCCGACGGCGTGATCGACGCAAGGGCCGGTTTCGACGAGCGCGAGAGCGGCCGGAAGATACTCGATACGGTGATCCGCCATCGCTTTGCCGACAGTAGCGGCGCCGCCGATCTGATCGTCAAGGAATTGCGGTTCGACGATAATTTCCAGCCCGAACAGCTCACGACGCTTGCGCAAGGCGTCGTTGCCAATGTCCAGGGCTCGGTCGTCGGCGACGGGCGGATCGAATGGAACGCCGACGGCGTGACGAGCCGGGGCACTTTTGCGACCGCCAATACCGACCTCGCCGCTGCGTTTGGCCCGGTGACCGGGCTGACGTCGACGCTGACGTTCGACGATCTGCTGGGGCTCCATTCGGCGCCGGGGCAGACCGTCGCGCTGAATGAGGTCAATCCGGGCATTCCCGTCGTGGACGGCAAGATCGACTATCAGCTGCTCGGCGGCAATCGGGTGCGGATCGAGGGCGGGCGCTGGCCCTTCGCGGGCGGCGAGCTTCTGCTTCACCCCGCCACGCTCGATTTCAGCGCCACCCAGCCGCGCCGCCTGATGTTCGATGTGGTCGGCGTCGATGCCGCGGTTTTCCTTCAGCAGTTCGGGTTCGAGAATATCAACGCGACGGGCAAGTTCGACGGGACGCTGCCGGTCGAATTCGACGGGCTTGGCGGGCGCGTAGTCAATGGGCGGATCGATGCGCGCGACGGCGGCGGGACGCTCGCCTATGTTGGCGAGCTTTCCAATCACAACCTCGGCACGATGGCCAATTTTGCGTTCGGCGCGCTGCGGTCGCTGAAATATGACGATCTGACGATTGTCCTCAACGGCAACCTCGACGGCGAAATGGTGACGGAAATCCGCTTTGGCGGGATTGGGCAGGGCGTCGGCGCGAAGCGCAATTTCCTGGTCGATCAGGTCGCCAAAATCCCGCTGATCTTCAACATTCGTGTCGAAGGGCCTTTCCGCGGCCTGATATTCTCTGCAAAGAGCTTTTACGATCCATCGGTCCTGGTGGAGCAGAATTTGTCGCAGCTCTTGCAAGCGCAGCGCGACGCCGAAGCCGCCGCAGCGGCGAAGGCGGCGCCCGTTCAGCCTCCAGCAAGCGAGCCCGTGCAATGACGGTAAGGAAGACAGGAAAGATGAGGAGAGCGGCCATAGGCGGTCGGTGTCTGTTGCTGACGATCGGAACGATGGGCCTTGGCGGCTGCGTTCAGGTGTCGGCGCCCGACAAGCCGATCGAGATCAACCTGAACATCCGCATCCAGCAGGAAGTGGTGTACAGGATCGACGGCGACGCGAAAAAGCTGATCGAACAAAATGGCTCTATCTTCTGACAGGGACGAAACAAGATGATGAAGCAGATGTTCAAACCCGCAATCGCCGCACTGGCCGCCGCCGGAGCGGTCGCCGCGCTGGTCACGCCGGCGCTGGCGCAGCGCGACCCCGCCTATGAAAATGCGCGCGCTGCGGGCCTGATCGGCGAACAACCCGACGGCTACCTCGGCTTTGTGACCACGCCGACCGATGCGGTGCGCAAGCTGGTCAGCGACCTCAATATCAAGCGCAAGGATGCTTATACGCGCAACGCGCCGGCGGGCAGCACGATCGAACAGTTCGCCTTTGTGACGGGCTGCAACCTGATCCTGAAAACCGCGCCGGGCGAGAAATACCGCACGCCCGACGGCAAGTGGCTGACGCGCGACAGCAGCCCGCCGGTGCGCGATCCGCGGTGCGCCGCCAACTGACAAATTAGCAGCAGGCCTTCGTGCCTCATTATGCCGCCGCGCCCCTAAACGCGGCGGCATTTTTGTGCGCCTGCGCACGGGCATTGACTTAATCGGGCGGCGTTCCTAAACGGGCCGCGCCTTAGGGGTCCCCCGGCTTTTTCCGGGCCTTTTTCGCGGGCGGCACCGATTCTTTTCGGTTCTGTTTCAGGAGGATGGCGGAAGATGACGGGGAAGGGCAGCGATCCGGATCAAACTTCGGAGGATTCGCGCCTGGTCTCGCTCGAAGAGCGATTGGACCGGGCCGAAGCCGCAGAAGCGAAACGGACCGCAGGCACCGCCAGTCCGGAATCCGATGCCAATTACCGGCTCGGGAACCGGGTGCTGGCGGAACTGCTGGGTGGATTGATCGGTGGCGCCTTGTTCGGCTGGCTGATCGACCGCATCGCGGGCACGTCGCCCTGGGGGTTGTTGGGAATGTTGTTCATGGGGATCGTCGTGGCGTTCCGGAACATCATTCGCATCGCTTCGGGTCCACGCAAGTAGCGCGGATCAAAGGGAATTTCTGGCGGGACGGCCCGATGAGCCGCCCCGCAATGCGCGTGGAGTGAAGAGTGGCGGCGGAATCCGGCAAGATCGACCCGATGCACCAGTTCGAGGTGACCCCGCTCGGCGGCGGTTTCCATCTGGGCGGGCACGAAATCCTGTTCACCAACAGCGCGCTGTGGATGGTCGTCGCGGCCATCACGCTCGGCATCTTCATGTGGGGCGGCATGCGCCGTCAGCTCGTTCCCGGTCGCTGGCAAGCTGCCGTCGAGGGCTTCACGGGCTTCATCTCGAGCATGATGACCCAGAATATCGGCAGCGAAGGGCGCAAGTTCACGCCCTATGTCTTCTCGCTGTTCATGTTCATCCTGTTCTGCAACCTGCTCGGCATGCTGCCGCTCGGCGTCTTCGGCATCCATCCCTTCACCGTGACCAGCCATATTGCGATCACCGGCGTTCTCGCGCTTGTCAGTTTCGCGATCGTGCTCGTCGTCGGTTTCTGGCGCCACGGCCTGCACTTCTTCTCGCTCTTCGTGCCGCATGGCACGCCGCTGCCGATGATTCCGATCATCGCGCCCATCGAGTTCGTGTCCTTCATGGTCCGTCCCTTCAGCCTCGGCCTGCGTCTCTTCGTCGCGATGACGGCGGGTCACGTTCTGCTCAAGGTGCTGTCGGGCTTCGTCATCAACGGCTTCAACGCCGAAACCGTCTGGCTCGGCTCGATCGTCTCGGTCCTCAGCTTCATCCTGATGATCGGTATCAGCGCGCTCGAACTGCTCGTTGCCGGTATCCAGGCCTATGTTTTCGCCCTGTTGACCTCGCTTTACATCAACGACGCGGTCAACCTTCACTAATCCCGTTTATATCAAACGCTTACACCCAAGGAGTATTACAATGGACGCAGAAGCAGCAAAGCTGATCGGTGCTGGTCTCGCCGCTATCGGTGCCGGCATGGCCGCCATCGGCGTGGGTAACGTCTTCGGCAGCTTCCTCGAAAGCGCGCTGCGCAACCCCGCGGCCGCCGACGGCCAGCAGGGTCGCCTGTTCATCGGCTTCGCGGCTGCCGAACTTCTCGGCCTGCTCGCGTTCGTCGTCGCGATGATCCTGCTTTTCGTCGTCTGATTTCGGACGATCCGGCGTGGCCGGTCCTCGGATGGGGACCGGCTGCACCGATTTGCAGGTTTTTCATAAGTTTAAGGTTCGCCTTTCATGCCCCAGATAGCCCAGCTAACCGCTGATAACTGGTACCTCGCCTCGCAGCTTTTCTGGCTGCTGGTCGTGTTTGCCGGCATCTACATCGTCATCGGCCGCGGCATGCTGCCCAAGATCGAGGCGACGGTTGACGCGCGCGATCGCAAGGTCGCCGACGATCTGGCGGCGGCCAAGGCCGCACACGCGGCCGCCGACGGCCTCGAGGAAAGCTATCGCCAGCAGAGCGAGGCGAGCCGCGCTGCGGCGCAGAAGGCGGTTTCGGACGCCAAGGACAAGGCCGCTCGCGACGCCGAAAAGCGTCTGGCAAAGGTCGATGCCGAGCTTTCGGAAAAGCTGGCAGCGGCCGAAGCCGATGTGGGCGCTGCGCGTACCTCGGCAATGGCGGAAATCGAATCGGTCGCTGCCGAAGCGGCGACCGACCTAGTGGCCAAGCTGTCGGGCGTGAAAGTTGCCGCAACCGACGCAAAGGCTGCGGTGAAGGCGGTGCTGCATGGCTGATTTCCTGATGATCCTGTCCGAAGCTGCCGGCGCTGCCGGGGAGGCGCATGCCGATCCGACGGCTTTCGGGCTTAACGCCACCGTGTGGGTGTCGATCGCGATGCTCGCCTTCCTCGGCATTCTTGTCTGGAAGAAGGTGCCTGCGATGATCGGCGCGTCGCTCGACAAGAAGATCGCAGAGATTTCGAAGCAGCTCGGCGAAGCCGAACAGCTTCGCCTCGATGCCGAATCGCTCAAGGCCGAATATGAGGCCAAGCTTGCCGATGCGGCGAAGGAAGCCGACGAGCTTCGCGCCCGCGCCGAATCCGAGGCCGAAGCGCTCGTCGCCAAGGCGAAGGGCGATGCGACCGCGCTGATCGCTCGCCGCAAGCAGATGGCCGAAGACCGCATCGCAGCGGCCGAAGCCAACGCGGTTGCCGAGGTTCGTGCCGCGGCGGCCAAGGCGGCGACCGATGCCGCCGCAGCGCTGATCGCGGCCAAGCATGACGCGGGCGCCGACAAGGCGCTGATCGATCAGGCGATCGCGGCCGTTGCCAAGAGCTGATCTTTCCCGATCGGGCCATGAAAAGCGGCCGTCTCGTCTAAGCGAGACGGCCGCTTTTTCGCGTCAATACTCGTCGAAATTGTCGGCCGCATCGCTGAACGGATCGCTGACCGCGGTGCCGCCTTTGCGATAGCAGGCGAAATCCATGATCGCCTCGTTGATGCTGTTGGCGGCGGGCGTCTTGTGCTCGGTGATCGTCTCGGACGGTTCGCTCTCGATGAAGCTGCCGTCGGCGCGATAATAGCTATATTCGAGCGTGCGGAAATAATTGCCACCGCAATCGAGCTCCTCGCGAATTTTTGCACCCACGATCGGTCCGCCGTTGAGCGGTTTGGCATAGACGCTCAGCACGTCGCCGACGATCTTGCCGCTCAGCGCGCGCAGGCTCGCAAGGTCGACATAGGTGCGGGTCGAATCATTGCCGCCCACCAGATACCATTCGGCGGCGGCAGCCGGCGTGGCGAGCGGCAACAGCGTGGCCGCCACAAAAATCATGCGCATAATATCCCCCCTTATGGTGCGCCCCGTGCACGGCCTGCCACAGCCGTTCGGGCGCGCAAAGCCGAAATTGGCGGCCTCAATATTTGATCATGATCCGGCGGGCGAGGGCGGGCGAGACGCTGTTGACGAGTTGTAACAGCTTCACCGCCCCCGCATTCACCTCGCGCTTGCCGGTGCGGATGCCGCGCACGATTTCGGCGGCGCAATCGTGCGCGCTCATCTTCTTCCCGGCGCGACCCGCGGTCATATTGGTTTCCACCACCGGCGGCAGCGCCTCGATCACCGCCACATTGCTGTCGCGCAGCAGGTGGCGGATCGCCTGCGTATAGGCGCGCAGCCCGGCCTTGGTGGCGCAATAGATCGAACCGCCGGCGCGCGGTGCGATCGCGAGCCCCGAGGTCACATTGACGATCGCGGCGGCAGGCTGGGCGCGCAGGATCGGCAGCAGCCGCGTGCAGAGTGCGATCGGCGCGTCGAGGTTGGTACGGATGCACTGCGCCGCGCTGTCGAGAGTTGCCGGCTCGTCCAGCTCATAATCGCTGCCGACCCCGGCATTGTTGACCAGAAGCGCCAGCGGTCGCCCTGCGACCCCCGCGACGACGGCATCGATTCCCGCCGGCTCGGACAGATCGCCGGCGATCGTTTCAAAACCCAGCGCCCGCATCCCCGCCAGTTTTTCGGGTGAGCGGCCCGTCACGACCACCTCGGCGCCCGCCGCCTGCAATTGCAGTGCGATTTCGCGCCCGATTCCGTCGCTTCCGCCCGTCACCAGCGCCAGTTTGCCGTGTAATTCCATCGCCCCCTCCATGCTTTTACCTGCCACACTATGGCGGGCCGCGCGGCCATCGCCTACATGGAAATGATGGTCCGTCCCAACGCTCCCGAACGATTCAACGAAGAGAAGGCCACCTATGTCGTCCGCGGCGAGGGGGAGGGGGCCGACAAGCCCGATCTGGAGCGCGGTGCCGAGGTCATTCGCGGCGTCGTGCGCAAGCTGCCGGTGCGCCCCGGTGTCTATCGGATGCTCGATGCGCGCGGCGACGTTCTGTACGTCGGCAAGGCCCGCGCGCTGAAGAACCGCGTCACCAACTACACCCAGGTCGCGCGGCTGCCGCAGCGGTTGCAGCGCATGGTCGCGCAGACGCGCGCTATGGAGATCGTGACGACGACAAGCGAGGCCGAGGCGCTGCTGCTCGAGGCACAGCTCATCAAACGCTATCGTCCACCCTACAATGTCCTGCTGCGCGACGACAAAAGCTTCCCCTTCATCCTGCTCCGCATGGATCATGACTTCCCGCGGGTACAAAAGCATCGCGGCGCCCGCCGTGCCAAGGGACGCTATTATGGCCCGTTCGCCAGCGCGGGGTCGGTGAACCGCACCCTCAACGCGCTCCAGAAGACCTTTCTGTTGCGCAGTTGCACCGACAGCTTCTTCGCCAATCGTTCGCGGCCGTGCCTGCTCTATCAGATCCGCCGCTGTTCGGCGCCGTGCGTCGATCGCATCGACAAGGCCGATTATGCCGAACTCGTCGGCGATGCGCAGGACTTTCTGGAGGGTCGCTCGACTGCGGTGCAGAAGCGACTGGGCGACGCGATGACGCGCGCGGCCGAAGCCATGGATTTCGAGCTCGCCGCGGTGCTCCGCGACCGGTTGAAGGCGCTGACCTTCATCCAGGGTAGCCAGTCGGTGCATGCCGACGGGCTGGGCGATGCCGATGTCTTTGCGCTGGCCGCGAAGGGCGGGCAGCTCTGCATTGCCGGTTTCTTCATTCGCGGCGGGCAGAATTGGGGGCATCGCAGCTTCTTTCCCGCGCATGTCGCGGGGGTGCCCGAACCTGAGGTGATGGCGAGCTTCCTCATGCAATTTTACGAGGGCGTGCCGCCCCCCAAGCTGATCCTCGTCGATCGCGAGCCCGAGGACGCCGCGGTCCTTGCCGAAGCGCTCGGCGAAACGGCGGGCCGCAAGGTCGAGATCAGCGTCCCGCAGCGCGGCAATCGCAAGCGACTGCTCGAACAGGCGGTGCGTAACGCCGGCGAAGAACTCGACCGCCGCCTTGCCGAAAGCAGCAGTCAGGCGAAACTGGGGCGTGAACTTGCCGATCTGTTCGATCTCGACGAACCGCCGCAGCGGATCGAAATCTACGACAACAGCCATATTCAGGGCACCAATGCGCTCGGCGCGATGGTCGTCGCGGGGCCGGAAGGCTGGATCAAGGGCGCCTATCGCAAGTTCAACATCAAGCGCCCGGAAACGCAGCCGGGCGACGATTTCGCGATGATGCGCGAAGTGTTCCAGCGCCGCTTCGCGCGTGCCCTCGAGGAGGATCCCGAACGCAACAAGGGCGAATGGCCCGATCTGGTGCTGATCGACGGCGGCAAAGGGCAGGTGTCCGCAGCGGGCGCCGTGCTCGCGGAACTCGGTATCGACGATCTTCCTTATGTGGGCGTCGCCAAGGGACCGGATCGCAATGCCGGGCGCGAGACATTCTTTTTGCCCGACGGCCGCGAATTCACGCTGCCCCCGAACAATGCCGTGCTTTTCTACATTCAGCGATTGCGCGACGAGGCACATCGCTTCGCCATTGGCGCGCATCGGCAGAAGCGCGCGAAGGCGATGGGCAGCTCGCCGCTTGACGAGGTTCCGGGCATCGGACCGGCGCGCAAGAAGGCGCTGTTGATGCATTTCGGCACGGCGCGGGCGATCCGCAGCGCCAGCCTCGACGATCTGAAAAAGGCGCCGGGCGTCAGCGCGGCGGTCGCGCAGGCCGTTTATGATTTCTACAATCCGGGAAGCTGAGGAGAAGAACGTGGATTTCGCAGCCGCCATGCCGCTCGCCGGAACGCTGGGCGTGACGATACAGGAAGGGACGAAAGAGCGCGTTACCGGGCGGTTGCCCGTGCGGCCCGACATCTGCACCGCGGGCAATATCGTCCACGGCGGCGCCATCATGGCGTTTGCCGACTGTCTGGGCGCGGTCGGCGCCTTCCTGACCTTGCCCGACGGCGCAAGCGGCACGACGACGATCGAAAGCAAGACCAATTTCCTTGGCGCCGGCCCCGTCGGGTCGGTGCTCGTCGGCGAAGCGACGCCGGTCAAGATCGGGAAGCGCCTGTCGGTCTGGCAGACGCGTATCCGCACCGAAGCGGGCGAAGAGGTCGCGCTCGTCACCCAGACGCAGATGGTGCTTTGGCCGGCCTGACCGCCGATGCCATCGTCTGCGCGGTTCGGGCGCATGGCGAACATGGCGCGATCCTGCGCGCCCTGACCGAGCGTGCCGGCCTTGTCGCCGGCTATGTGCGCGGGGGGCGATCGCGGCGCCTGCGCCCGATACTTATGCCGGGAAACCTCGTCGCGCTCGACCTGCGGGCGCGGACCGAGGATCAGCTTGGCGGCGCCACGGTTGAAATGATCGCCAGCCGCGCGCCGCTGCTCTTCGAACCGCTGGCGGCCGCCGCGATCGACTGGGCGACCAGCCTGACCGCGGCGGCGCTTCCCGAAAGCCAGCCCTATCCGTCGCTCTACGCCGCGCTGTCGGCGCTTCTGGAGGCGATTGCGGTGGCGCCGGCGGCGCGGCTATGGGCAGCGGCGCTCGCGCGCTATGAGTTGCTGTTGCTTGCCGAGCTCGGTTTCGGGCTCAGCCTCGACGAATGCGTGGCGACCGGCACCGCCGACGATCTGGCCTTTGTCAGCCCCAAGTCAGGCGGGGCGGTCGGCCGCGCCGCCGCGGCTGGATATGAAGCGCGGCTGATGCCACTGCCGCCTTTTTTGCGCGGCCGCGATGCCGATCCGTCGATTGCCGACGTCATCGCCGGACTTGCCATCACCGGACATTTCCTCGACCGCGACATTCTCGATGGCCGAAACCGCGACTTGCTGGCGGTGAGGGAAAGATTGCTCGGCAGGCTGGGCAGGGCGGTTGCGTGAGGGGCCGCCGCTGTCTAAGCGGCTCGCGAAGATAGGAAAGGGCGACGCACGTGCAAATCCTGCTGCTGGCTGGCGACGGTATCGGACCGGAGATTATGGTCGAGGCCGAAAAGGTCCTCGCCGCGCTGGCGCTGCCCATCACGATCGACCGCGCGCTTGTCGGCGGCGCGGCCTATGCCGCCACCGGCCACCCGCTGCCGCCTGAGACGCTCGCAAAGGCCAAGGCGGCCGATGCGATCCTGTTCGGTGCGGTCGGCGATCCGCGCTTCGATGCTGTCGAGCGTCATTTGCGGCCCGAGCAGGCTATTCTCGGCCTCCGGTCGGAACTCGGCCTGTTCGCCAATCTTCGTCCGGCCAAGCTGTTCGCGGGACTCGAAGACAGCTCTGCGCTGCGCCCCGAAGTGGCCTCGGCGATTGACCTGCTGATCGTGCGCGAACTCAACGGCGACGTCTATTTCGGCGAAAAGGGCATGCGCACGACCGCGACCGGCGAGCGCGAAGGCTATGACGTCATGGCGTATAGCGAGAGCGAGGTGCGGCGCATCGCGCATGTCGCCTTTCGCGCCGCGCAAGGGCGCCGGAAGCGGCTGTGCTCCGTCGACAAGGCGAACGTCCTTGAAACCTCGCAGCTCTGGCGGGACGTCGTGATCGAGGTTGCGGCCGACTATCCCGACGTCGAGCTCAGTCATATGTATGTCGACAATGCCGCGATGCAGTTGGTGCGCAATCCGGGGCAGTTCGACGTGGTCGTCACGGGCAATCTGTTCGGCGACATTTTGTCCGATCAGGCATCGATGTGCGTCGGCTCGATCGGTCTTCTCGCATCGGCCTCGCTGAGCGAAGGCCGCGAGGGGCTGTACGAGCCCATTCACGGCAGCGCTCCCGATATTGCGGGTAAAGGGATCGCCAACCCGCTCGCGATGATCCTGTCGCTCGCCATGCTGCTCCGCCATTCGGGCGGCGACGCGGCGAGCGCGGCGCGCATCGAGAGTGCGGTAGCGAAAATCCTTGCCGACGGATGCCGCGGCGCCGATTTGGGCGGATCGATGGGCACCGCAGCGCTTGGCGATGCGGTTGTCGCGGCTTTGAACGGATAGAGCGAGATGAAAAAGACGACGGGATTCGATCGCAGCAAGACGAGGAACTGGCGTCCGGCGACGCAGGCGGTGCGCGGCGGGACGTGGCGCAGCGAACATGGCGAAACGTCCGAGGCCCTGTTCCTGACCTCCGGCTATACCTATGACAGCGCCGAGGAAGTCGCGGCCCGCTTTGCCGGCGAGGCGCAGGGCATGACCTATTCGCGCCTGCAAAACCCCACCGTCGCGATGCTGGAGGAACGCATCGCGTTGATGGAGGGGGCCGAGGCGTGCCGGACGCAGGCCACTGGCATGGCGGCGATGACGACGGCGCTGCTCTGCCAATTGTCCGCTGGAGACCATGTTGTTGCTGCGAAAGCGGCCTTCGGGTCGTGCCGCTGGCTCGTCGATACGTTGCTGCCGCGCTTCGCGATCGAGACGAGCGTCGTCGATGGCCGTGATCTTGACGCGTGGAAGGCAGCGATCAAGCCGAACACCAAGCTTTTCTTTTTCGAAACCCCCGCCAATCCGACGATGGATATCGTCGACCTGCAGGCGGTGTGCGATCTCGCCAAGGCGCATGGCATCACGACCGTCGTCGACAATGCCTTCGCGACCGCCGCGCTTCAGCGCCCGCTGGAATTCGGCGCCGACGTCGTAGCCTATTCAGCGACCAAGCTGATGGAGGGGCAGGGCCGCGTCCTCGCCGGAGCGGTGTGCGGAACGGAAAAATTCATCAACGAGGTGCTGCTGCCGTTCCAGCGCAATACCGGGCCGAACCTGTCGCCGTTCAACGCATGGGTTGTTCTGAAGGGGCTGGAAACGCTCGACCTGCGTGCCCGCCGCCAGTCGGAGAATGCGCTGGCGGTCGGCAAGGCGATCGAGGGGCGCGTGCGGCGTATCCTGCATCCCGGCCTGGCCAGCCACCCCCAGCATAATCTGGCGATGCGCCAGATGGATGGCTGTGGTCCTATCTTTTCCTTCTTCCTCGACGACCGGGTGCAGGCGATGGCGTTTCTGAACGCGCTCGAACTCGTCGATATTTCGAACAATATCGGCGATGCGCGCAGCCTGTGCTGCCATCCTGCGTCGACCACCCATTACGGCGTCAGCGCCGAGGCGCGCGCCGACATGGGCATCGAAGAGGGGATGCTGCGCATCAATATCGGGCTGGAGGATCCGCGCGATCTGATCGCCGATCTGGACCAGGCATTGACCAAGGTCGGGCTTTGAGCGACGCTGGCGGCGCGATGATCGACTCCCTCTTCCCCTTTGCCGCGACAACCGGGCCGATCACGGTGCGCGTGTCGGTCAGCTACCTGCCCGAACAGTCGCATCCGGCGCTGGGGCGCTGGTTCTGGGCCTATCATGTCCGCATCGAAAATCACGGTGAGGCCGCGGTGCAGCTGTTGACGCGGCATTGGCGGATCACCGACGGCCGCGAGCAGGTGAGCGAGGTTGAGGGCGAAGGCGTTGTCGGCGAACAGCCGCTCATCGCGCCCGGCGGGTCGTTCGACTATGTTTCGGGATGCCCGCTGCCGACGCCCGAAGGCGGGATGGTCGGCACCTATGTGATGGAAATGACCGACGGGTCGCAGATGCTGGCGGCAATTCCGGCCTTTCCGCTCGTGGCCCCCGCGACCGCGTCATGAAGCGCACCCATCTGCCTCTCAACGCGCTGCGCGTCTTCGACGCCGCTGCCCGCCATCTCAGCTTTACCCGTGCCGCCGACGAGCTGGCGGTGACCCCGGCGGCGGTCGGTCAACAGATCCGCGCGCTGGAGGACATGCTAGGCGTCGTCCTGTTCCGCCGCACCCCTAAGGGTCTTGAACTGACGGGGGAAGCACATGCCGGGCTCGACGCGCTGCGGCAGGGCTTTTTGCAGTTCGAGGAATCGGTCCGCGCAATGCAGGCGGGGCAGTCGTCGCAATCGCTGACCATCGCCGCGCCGCGCGACCTGACCGCCAAATGGCTGGCGCCGCGTCTCGCCCGGTACAGCCAACAGGCGCCCGACGTGCGGTTCACGCTTGTGTCGGCCGATAGCGGCATTGATTTTACCGAGGCCAATCTCGATCTCGCGATTTTCTGGACCGACGGGGCCGGCGACCATGAAGGGGTCGCTCTGTCGGCGGCATCGATGGTCACCGTGGCGGGGCCTGGCGGCGGCAGCGACACGCGGATTGCGTGGCCGGGATGCCCCGTCGCCGAGGGAGAGCCCGCGTTGCGGCTTGGCGATGCCGGGCTGGCGATCGACGCCGCGGCCAACGGGCTGGGGCAAGCCTGCGTCCCGGCCATGCTCGCCGAGGCCGATATTGCCGCCGGGCGGGTGCGCCAAGTGGGTGAGGCGATGGATACGAAACGCGGCTATTGGCTCGTCGCGCCGACCCCGCAATGGCGGCAGGCGAAGGTCAAGGCGCTGGTGGCGGCGCTGACGGCGTAACGCCCTCCTTGGCTGCGAGCGCGAGCAGCCGGGTGACGAGACCGGCGAACTTGTTGCCGTCGAGGTCCAAGGCCGCATTGTTCCAGCTTGCCGTGACGACGAACCATTTGCCGTCGGCCTTGCGCTGGCCGAGCAGGCTCATCGACACCACGCCAAGCTCCGACCCGCCCTTGTAGCCAAGGTAGGACCAGTCCGCCGCCGCTGCGGGGCCGACGCCATTGTTGATCGCCAGCGCCGCCATCGTCGGCGCCGAACCGCGCGCGCGCAGATCGGCAAAGGCCCGCGCCACATCCATCGGCGAGGCGAACCATTCGAGGCTGTCGATAAAGCGCGGTTTTCCTTCGAAGCTGACGCCGTCAACATTGGCGAGGGTTAAGCGATCGGCATTGTCATCGACGATCTTGCGTTGCTCCGCTTCGCTGCCGGAGAGAAAGGCTGAACGGAGATCAGCGAAATTGTTGCCCTTGAGCGCGAAGGCCTCGACCGTCGTCAAAAAGGGCGTGTTGCGTGCGGGTGCGCTATTGCCAGCCGCCCGCATCCGCGCTTCGATCGTCTCGCGGCCGAGCAGATGGATCAGCGTGTCGGCGGCGCCATTATCGCTGACCGAAATCATCCAGTTCGCCAGCGTTTGTAGCGTCACCGGCGTATTCAGCGGCCAGTTGGCGGTCGCCGCCGACGAGAAGCTGGGATGGGCAAGCGGGGCGACATCGTCCCAATGCCGCTTCCCCGCCGCGACCTGCGCAGCGAGCTCATCGAGAACATAGAGTTTGAATATCGATCCGACAGCAAACTGCCGATCGGTGCCCGAACCCGCAATATGACGAATGTTGTCGCCGTCAACTTCGGCGACAAGAAACCCGGTATCGCCCGGTAAAGCAGCGATTTCCGCTGCAACTGCGGCGATGCTATCGTTGGCAGCCACAAATCCGGTTACTCGAAGTCCCAGCACCAGCGCTTCGGGGGCCGGGCCGACATCCAGGCGGATCGTCGCGGTCCCGCGTTCGAAGCGGAGCAGTATCGTGCTCGATTGACCGTCGTCTGATGTCGCTCGCTTGACCGCGACCGGCTTGCCATATTGGCCGACCAGATTTTCTCTGATCTCCCCAAACCGCGCTTCCGGGATCGCCGCGCGGAAGGAAGGCGCAAAATAGTCTGCATAGGGCACCCGCCCTTCGAACAGGGCGACGAGCTGACCGGCGCGGCGGTCGAAGGCGCTCTGTTCGGCGCGTGCGGTTGTGCCCGGCTGAGCGTGGACGGTCCCGACAGGCAGCGCGGCCAAGGGGACGGCGAGCAGGGCAGCTGCAGCAAGGCGGTGCAGGCGGTTCATATCATTCTCCTTGTTCGGGGGCAGGGGCAGGCGGATCGCGATCGATGCGCGCTATCTGGCGCCGCAGCATCGCGGCGCCGCGCCGGTTGAGGAGCCAGATGGCCCCGAAAAGCAGCAACGGCCCGCCGATCAGCAGCGTGCTACCAACCATGCCATAACGGTCATCCAGCGCCTGTGCGGTCATGAACAGCAGCAGACCGGGCAGCAAAGGTGCAAGATACCAGCGCCCGACGCGCGACAGCATATGCTCTTCACGAACGAGGCGCGCGCGGTAATAGGACCGGATGTCCGCGGCTTCGGCCGCCGGATCGGGACGCGAGGTTCGGCGGGTTAGCTGCCAGCTGACGAACAGTGTCCCGGCAATCACGAGCAGACTGCCCAGCTTGAACAGCAGGCCGGGAAGGACCACGGCATAGACGGCAAAACCCGCAATCACGATGGTGGCGGCCATATATTCGCGGCGATTTCGCCGGGCGACGATGTCGCCGAGCCGCGACGCGCGGCGCCTGACTTCCTCGACCGGCATCGGGTCGAACGCGGCCGTATCGCTTTGCCACAGGGTGTGAAGGGTCATGTCGTCGGAATAATCGGTCATGATGCGTCTCCGGGGCTCGCGAAACGGCGCGTGAGCATGGATTTGAAGCGATGGACCTTGGTTGCGACGGTCTCGGACGATACGCCGGTGACCTCGGCGATTTCGGTCGCCGCCAGCCCCTCGAGATAAAGGAGCAATATCTGCCGGTCGGGCGGCCCGAGCCGGTCGATGATCGCCAGCATCAGCGCCAGCGCCTGGTCGGTCTCGGCGCGCTCGGCGGGCGAGGGGGCGTCATCGGCAAGCGCCAGATCCTCGATATCGACCCACGGCCGCCGACGCTTGCGGGCTTGGGCGGCGACGTGCGAGGCGGCGCGATTATGCACCACGCGCCAGACCCAGGTGCTCATCGCGCAGCGGGCATCGAAGCGGGCGAAGCTCTGCCAAAGCGCGACCTGCAACTCCTGGAGAAGGTCGCGTTGCAGTTCGGGATCGGCTTCATAGCCGCGCGCCATGCGGGCGATAGCGCCGCCGAAGCGGTCGATCGCCTCTTCGAACAGCCTGTCTTGCGCCTTTCCGGTCACCCCGATCTCCCAAAATCCCGTGCCAATATCCGGTTAGTCGCCGGCGGCGCGTGTTTCTGACAGGGGAGGCGAAAAATTCGCTTCAGGCGTCGATCGCCGCCTCGTCCAGTGTTGCGGCATTGGCCTGAATGAACTGGAATCGATGCTCGGGATGCTTGCCCATCAGCCGGTCGACCAGATCCTTGACGATCTGCCGCTCCTCATATTCCTGCGGCAGCGTGACCTTGAGCAACGACCGCGTCGCCGGGTCCATCGTCGTTTCCTTGAGCTGGTTGGGATTCATCTCGCCCAGCCCCTTGAAGCGTCCGACCTCGACGCGCTTGCCCTTGAACAGAGTCGCTTCGAGTTCGGCACGATGGGCGTCGTCGCGCGCATAGGCCGACGTTGCCCCGGCGGTGATGCGATAAAGCGGGGGCTGCGCCAGATAGACATGGCCGGTGCGGACGATGTCGGGCATTTCCTGGAAGAAAAAGGTCATCAGCAGCGTCGCGATATGCGCGCCGTCGACGTCGGCATCGGTCATGATGATGATCTTGTCGTAGCGCAGGCGGTCGGCATCGCAATCCTTGCGCATCCCGCAGCCGAGCGCGAGCGCAAGATCGGCGATTTCCTGATTGGCGCGGATCTTGTCCGCGCTGGCGCTGGCGACATTCAATATCTTGCCGCGAATGGGCAGGATCGCCTGCGTCTTGCGATCGCGCGCCTGTTTGGCACTGCCGCCGGCGCTGTCGCCCTCAACGATAAATAATTCCGTGCCTTCCGGGCCGTTGTTTGAACAATCTGTCAGCTTGCCGGGCAGGCGCAGCTTGCGCGCGCTGGTCGCCGTCTTGCGCTTGACTTCGCGTTCCGCCTTGCGCTTGAGCCGCTCGTCCATCCGTTCGAGGATCAGCCCGAGGAGGGCGCGGCCACGATCCATATTGTCCGAGAGGAAATGGTCGAAATGGTCGCGCACGGCATTTTCGGTGAGGCGCGCGGCCTCCGGGCTCGACAGCCGATCCTTGGTCTGGCTCTGGAACTGGGGGTCGCGGATGAAGACCGACAGCATCATCTCGCCGCCGTTGAAGACATCTTCCGCGGTTATCTGCGCCGCCTTTTTCTGCCCGATCAACTCGCCAAAAGCGCGCAGCCCCTTGGTCAGTGCAGCGCGCAGCCCGGCTTCGTGCGTGCCGCCTGCGGGGGTGGGAATGGTGTTGCAATACCAGCTATAGCTGCCGTCCGACCACAGCGGCCAGGCGATTGCCCATTCGGCGCGTCCCTGTTCGTCGGGGAACTCCTGCCGCCCCACGAAAGGTTCGGCAGTGGCGCACTCGCGTGTGCCGATCTGTTCCTTCAGATGGTCGGCGAGTCCGCCCGGAAACTGGAACACCGCCTCTGCGGGCGTGTCGTCGCCAATCAGTTCGGGCGCGCATTTCCAGCGGATTTCGACCCCGGCGAAAAGATAGGCCTTCGACCGCGCCATGCGATAGAGCCGCTGCGGCTTGAACCGGCCATGTTCGCCGAAGATCGCGGGATCGGGCACGAAGGTCACGCTGGTACCGCGGCGGTTCGGCGTCGGCCCCAGTTCCTCGAGCGCGCCCAAGGGCAGGCCTTGAGAAAAAGACTGTCGATACAATTTCTTGGAGCGTGCAACTTCGATGATGGTTTCGATCGATAGCGCGTTGACGACGCTGACCCCGACGCCGTGCAGGCCGCCCGACGTCGCATAGGCCTTGCCCTCGAACTTCCCGCCCGAATGGAGCATGGTCAATATGACTTCGAGCGCCGATTTCCCCGGAAACTTCGGGTGCGGATCGACCGGCATACCGCGGCCGTTGTCGACTACGGTCAGCCGGTTGCCGACGTCGAGCGTGATCTCGATCCGCGTCGCGTGGCCCGCGACGGCTTCGTCCATACTGTTGTCGATGACTTCGGCTGCAAGATGATGCAGCGCCCGCTCGTCGGTGCCGCCAATGTACATGCCGGGACGGCGACGGACGGGTTCGAGCCCTTCCAGCACCTCGATCTGGGAGGCGTTGTAGCTTTCGGTAGCGGGGGCGGAGCTGTCGAACAAATCGTGACTCATGGCCTTGCTATAGGGGGCCGGGAAGGGCGCTGGCAAGCGCGGTTTTCGGGCGATCCAGGGCGCGGCGCGGACCGATTTCCTGCCGCTCGGCTCATCCCGTTTTCAGCACAGGCAGGAACTTCGCCGATAGCCGGCGGGTTGATCGGGTGACTGCAAAGTCACTCAAAAAGTGGAGAAAATATATGAAACTCGCCTCTCTCCTCGTCGCTTCGGCGGCGACGATGCTGGCTGTCCCGGCCATGGCCCAAGACAGCGGATCCACCGCGCGCGACAGGTCGCAGGATTTCAACGGCCCCTATGTCTCGGTCGGCGGCGGCGCGACGCTGCAGGGCAGCGATCGCGGCGAAACGCTCGTCTTCGATACCGATCGCGACGGCACCTACGGCGATCAGGTCACGACCTCGACCGGCGCCGACGCCTTCTCGCCTGGTTTCTGCAACGGCGCCGCGACAGGCACCGCGAACGGCGGCTGCCGCAACGACAAGGACGGACCCGAATTCTTCGGTCGCGTCGGCCTCGACAAGCGTATGGGCAATTTCGTCGTCGGGGCTTTGATCGAGGGTGGTCACAGCGTCGCCCGCGATAGCGTCAGCGGCTTTTCGACCACCCCCGCGAGCTATACGATGAGCCGCGAAGCCGATTGGCAGGCCAGCGCCCGCCTGCGCGCCGGTTACACGCCCGGCGGTGGCGCGCTCTTCTATGTCACCGGCGGCCCCGCCTATGCGCGGCTCGACAACCGCTTTACGACGACCAACACCGCCAACAGCTTTGCCGACAATGGTAAGACCAACGCCTGGGGCTATGCCGCCGGCGGCGGGGCCGAGGTGATGGTCACGAACAACATCGCGGTCGGGCTCGAATATCTCTACACCGACGTAAAGGACGATGATTATGTGGTGAACGTCGGCGCGGGCAGCGCCCCCGCAACCAACCCGTTCCTCCTCAACGGCGGCGGCACCAATATCCAGCGCAGCGATCCGCATTTCCGGACGCACAGCGTTCGCGGAACATTGAGCTTCCGCTTCTAATAGGAGGTAAGGAAAGGAAAGGCGCCGGAGCGATCCGGCGCCTTTTCCTAAGTCATCCTACTGGCCGAGCGGCGCGTCGAAGATGGCGAAATTGCCGTTCGCGCTCGCGACCAACCGATCTTCCTGATAAAGACGCGCGTCGATATTGGCGATGCGCTTGCCCTGATGCAGCACGGTCGCATCGCAGATCAGCCGGCCCTCGCGTACGCCGACATGATAGTTAAACTTGATTTCGAGCGTCGCGCACCATTTGCTGTCGGGCATCTGGCTGGTCAGCGCGCCGCCCATGGCCGTATCGGCGAGCGAATAGGCGACGCCGCCATGCGCAACGCCCTGCGGATTGAAGTGCCGCGCGCGGTCGATGTCGATCGCCATCCGGCATCGACCATCGCCGCGCTCGACCATTTCGAACCCCATGAAGCGCGCGAATTCGAAATCCTGTCCGAACGGCCTCACCGGACGCGCGGCCCCCCGAAGGGCGGCGGCGGCGGCGGGCGGCGCGTCCCGCGCGGCAGTTGCGCCTGATAGGCGCGTCCGCAATGTTCGACGCAATAGGGGAAGCCGGGGTTCACCGCCTCACCGCAGAAATGGAAATCGGGCTCGCCCGGATGGCCCATCGGCCAGCGGCAGATACGATCGTTGAGATCGAGCAGGCTGGTCTTGTCGGCGATCTCGGGACTCGGCTTCGCGGGCACCAGGCGGCGCGGCGGCGCCGGCGGAATCGGAGCCTGCTGGTCGCCGGGTCCCTGACGAATGAAGCCTCCCGGGCCGATCGAGACGATGCGCGGCGCATCAGGCTTGGATGGCGCGTCGGTTTCCGGGGCCGAGGCATCGGAGGCAACCGGCTTCGGTTCGGCCTTGGGCGGTGCAGCTGCCGGACGCGGAGCCGCCGGTGCGGCAGCACGGGGTGCAGCAGGCGCGGCCGCCGGCTTGGGTGCAGCGGGCGCCGCCGCCTTGGGCGCGGGCGCCTTTACCGGCTTGTCGGTGGCCTTGACCGGCGACGGGCGCGATTTCAGCCCCAGACGGTGCGCCTTGCCGATGACGGCATTGCGGCTGACCCCGCCGAGCTCGTCGGCGATCTGGCTGGCGGTCAGGCCCTTTTCCCACATGTTGCGCAACTGTTCGATGCGCTCATCAGTCCATGACATCTTTATTCCTCATCATTCCACGCCGCGGGCGGATCGCATTCCCGAAAGGACGCGCGCAGTCACAGCCCAGCTTGCGGTAAGATCGGGGAGGCGATAGGCGAGAACGCCATGAACGACCAGCCCCAAATTTCGCGCCCGGAGTCGGGCACAGGCTCAGGCGATTTCCGTGCCGCGCCGCATTTCGCGGAACCCGGTGTCCCGCATATCCGGACGCTCAATGTTCCGGGGATGCAGGCGCTATATGTCAAGGAGGTGCGGCGCTTTTTCAAGGTCCAGCTCCAAACTATCTGGGCTCCGGCGGTCACGACGCTACTTTTCCTCGTCATTTTTACCGTCGCGCTGGGCGGTGCGGGTCGCCGCGTCATCGGCGTTCCCTTTGCCGACTTCATTGCCCCCGGCCTGATCATGATGGCGATGCTGCAGAACAGCTTCGCCAACTCGAGCTTCTCGCTCCTCGTCGGGAAGATTCAGGGCACCATCGTCGATTATCTGATGCCGCCGCTCGCCGTGGGCGAGCTGATTATCGCGCTTGTCGGCGCCGCGGTGACGCGCGCGATCCTCGTCGGTATCGCGCTGTGGGCCGCCATGCTGTTCTGGCCCGGCGTCCACGTCGCCCCGCAGCATCCATGGGCGGTCGCGCTGTTCGGCGTCCTCGGGGCGATGATGCTGGGCTTCCTCGGGCTGCTGACCTCGGTGTGGGCCGAAAAATTCGATCATGCCGCCGCGGTCACCAACTTCGTCGTCACGCCCCTCGCGCTGCTGTCCGGGACGTTCTACTCGGTCGACAAGCTCGCCCCCTGGTTCCAGTCGGTCGCGCACGGCAACCCCGTCTATTATGCGATCATGGGGTTCCGGTACGGCTTCATCGGCACGGTCGATTCGACGATTGCCAATCCGGTCGCGACCGCAGCGCTGTTCCTTATCGGCGTAAATGCGCTGCTGGGCGTCATCACCTATCGTCTTCTGGCGTCAGGCTGGAAGCTCAAGGCCTGAAGAGTCCGCACCGACCCGCGAGGGCCGGTCAGGTCAGTGGCGGTGGATCGAGCGGACGCGGTAGCGACCGCGATCGAGCCCGTCGAACATCGCCTCGACCTGCGGGTGATCGACCGGCCCTTCGTCGCCGTCGGCCACCAGATTCTGCTGGCTGACATAGGCGATATAGGCGCTGTCCTCGCTTTCGGCGAGTAGGTGGTAATAGGGCTGTTCCTTGGCCGGGCGGATCGCCTCGGGGATCGCCTGATACCATTCCTCACTGTTCGCGAAGACCGGATCGACGTCGAACACGACGCCGCGAAAATCGAACATCCGGTGCCGCACGATATCGCCCGGCGCAAAGCGCGCGCGTTCGATCAGCGGCGCGGATATAGCGGCGGCGGGCGTATCGGGCAGGGAAGTATTCTTGATCGTCATGTCGTTAACTTATGACGATCCGCGGGGGATTCAAGTCCATTCCCCAGTCCCGCGACGGCCCGCGCCACGGGTCGAAACATGGGGAAAAATGGAGGAGAGTGAGGGATTCGAACCCTCGGTACCGTTGCCGGCACTTCGCATTTCGAGTGCGACGCTTTCGACCACTCAGCCAACTCTCCTCGCTGAGGCGGTTGCCCCTAGCGGCGGTCCGCATATGTTGCAACCCCTTCGTCACAAAATTGCGTCCCGCCGCCATTTTTCACCGGTGCATCAGGGCCGGTCGGCCTCCCACCAATAGGGATCGCGCTTGCGATTGCCGGTTTCGGCTTCGTTGAGCGTCATCGGGTCGTAGAGCCGTCCGCCGAGCATCACGCGGTGGATCTGTTCGGTGTTGCGGATATTTTCGGTCGGATCGGCATCGAGAATCAGCAGGTCGGCGAGCTTGCCGGCCTCGAGCGAGCCGACGTCCTTTGCATAGCCGAGCGCCGTGGCCGGCATGATCGTTGCGGCGCGCAATGCATCGATATTGCTCCAACCGCCGCGTACGAAGGACCATATCTCCCAATGCGCGCCGACGCCGGCCTGCTGGCCGTGCGCGCCGATCGACACGTTGCGGCCGACCGCGGCGATCTTGCCCGCCTCGCGCGCCGAATCATCGTCGACATAGTCGCTTTCGGGCGCAATCACGCGGCGCTTGTTGTCCGCCGCCAGAATGGCAGGCGGGATGTGGCGCGCGAGGATCGGCTGTTCCCACACATTGGTATGCGCGCGCCAATAGGGATCGCCAGCAGGGCCGCCGTACGTCACCACCAGCGTCGGGGTATAGTCGGTCTTCGTCTGGCCCCACAGCTGCACCAGATCCTTGTAGAAGGTGTGCAGCGGAATATTATGCTCGACGGTCGTGTTGCCGTCCTGGATGAGCGTCAGGTCCATCGTGTAGAGCGAGCCGCCCTCGGGCACGACCGCCATATTTTCGGCCTGCGCGGCCTTGACCACCATCTGTCGCTGTTCGCGGCGGGGCTGGTTATAGTTTTTGACGCTATGCGCGCCCTGGGCCTTCAGGCGGCGGACATGCGCCAGAGCGTCTTCATAGCCGTCGATTTCGGCATAGATGCCTGCCGCCTTGGCGCCGTAGATGATCTCGCCGGTCGAGAAGATGCGCGGCGCGAGGATCAGGCCGGCACGCTGCATTTCCGACGACACGAAGATTTCGGACGCGCGCGACGACGGGTTGTGACTGGTCGTCGTTCCCATCGCGAGGTTGACCATCTCCGACCAATTCTGCTGCGGCACCAGCTCGTCATCGCCATGCGGGCCGTGGGCATGGGCATCGACAAAGCCCGGAACGATCGTTTTGCTCGTCGCATCGACCGTCACCGCGCCTGCCGGAACGGTCACGGCGCCCGCGGGCCCTACGGAAACGATGCGGTCGCCGTCGATGACGATCGCGCCATTGTCGATGATGCCGCCGTCCTTGGTCGCCATCGTCACGATTTTGGCGCCGGTGATCACCACGACGCCTTTGTGCTTCGCTGCAGCCTGGGTCATCGAAAGCGAAACGCCTTCGGTGGGCGGCGTGAATTTCACCGCGCGGTCGTCGCCGGGAGCGTCAGCGAACATTGCGCCCAGGTCGGCGCTAAACAGCGTTGCGCCGCGCGTCCAGTGGAGACGCCGGCCGCCGTCCGACCAATGCATATAGTCGGCGCCGCTGCCGCTGATCCGCGTGACGGGCAGGGCGCCGCTCTTGGTCGAAAGCGATACGTCCTGACCGCCGGGCATCAGCGGGGTGACATAGGCATCATGATTCTCGCGGAAGGCGAGGGTGCGGCCGTCGGGCGAAATTTCATAATCGCTGACCAGGTCGCCGCTGGCATGAACGCGCTTGTCCTGACCGTTGAGGTCAGTGCTGACCAGCTGGTTCTTGCCGTCGCCCGACGCGACCATGAAGATCCGGTCGCTATCGGTGCCGAACTGCGGCTTGGCGCCATTGTCGGTGATCCGGACGGGGGCGCCCCCGGTCGCTGCGACGCTGTAGATGCCGGGGTCGTCGCCCCAGCGCTGTGACGTCAAGCCGCCGCCCGAACGGCGCTCGAATGCGATCAGCTTACCATCCGGGGAATAGCGCGGTTCGGCATAGTGGCCGGGGACGCTCGTCACCTTGCGCGACGCGCCGCCGCCTCCAGCGATGGTATGGATTTCGCCAAGACCGGCGTCGGTCCAGCGCACGAAGACGATCTGCTTGCCGTCGGACGACCAACTCGGCCAGAGTTCGAACGCGGCGCTTTTGTCCGCGGTCAACCGGCGCGCGGTGCCGCCCGTCGCGGGCTTGACCCAAAGCTTGCCGAGCGTCTCGAAAACCACCTGCTTGCCGTCGGGCGAGACTTCGGCCCAGCGCGGCATCTGGGTCTGGAAGCTGTCGGGTGCGACCTTGACCACGGGATGCGTCGCATCGATGATCACGCGATCATCGTCGATCTGGAAGGGAATGATCCGCGCATCGCCACCTCCGGGGGCCACGCGGCGCAGCTTTCCGCCGGCCCAGAACAGGATTTCTCCGCTATCGGGCGTCCACGCCATATTCGGGTAGACGCCGGTGACCGCCCAGGTTTCCTGCACATCCTGATCGAGCGCGTCATAGACCTTCTTCTCGGCGCCCGAGGTCAGATCCTTGACGTAGAGTTTCGACTGCGCGCCCTCGCGGCGGACGAAGGCGAGCTTCTTTCCGTCGGGCGAGGGGGTGGGGCGCACCGCGCCGCCATCGCCCGATGCGGCGGTGTCGACCTCTCCCGTGTCGAGATTATAGCGTTCGATATGGAACAGGTCGGTGTTGCTGTCCTGCGCATATTCGAAGATCGGCCCCGGCGTGACGTTGCGCGTGTAATAGACATGCTTGCCGTCGGGCGCAAAAATCGGTTCGCCCAGCTCTTTCTGATGCCGCTCGTTCGGGCGCTTGACCAGCGGAACGCCTGCCCCGCCCGACACATGATAGAGCCAGACTTCGCCGGTGCCGAGCGAGCGCCCGGTGGTGAAATGCTTCTTGGCGACGATGAACTCACCGTCGGGACTCCAGCTCGGCTGGTTGAGCAGGCGGAATTCTTCCTTCGACAGCTGGCGCTTGTCGCTGCCGTCACGGTTCATGATCCAGATATTGTCGCCGCCGCCGCGGTCGGAGACGAAGGCGATGCGCTTGCCATCGGGCGAGAACCGCGGCTGATGCTCATAAGCGAGCCCTTCGGCGATACGGGTGGGCGTGCCGCCCGCGATGGGCATGGTGTAGATATCGCCGAGGAGGTCAAAGGCGATCGTCTTGCCATCCGGCGCGACATCGATGTTCATCCAGCTGCCTTCGTCGACCGCGATCGGCACTTTGTGCGTTACCATTCCGGGCGGCGCGTTGACGTCCCATTTTTCGGGCTTTGCGTCGGCCGCAGGCGTGGCTGCTTGTTGAGCGAAAACCGATGTCGAACAGGCCAGAGTCGCGGCCAGGGCGAGTGCAATGCGCGCCATGAAATTATCCCCTGTTGTAATTATGCTGTGAGCATATGGCGCTCCCCGCAAAGCGCAAGCCGCCGCTTTCGACGAAGCCGCTGGCGGCGTCGACGGACGGCTGCTAGCGCGATAGGTAGCAATAAAGGACTGGGAGAGATTTGTGCCGCTGACGGGAATACGCGTGCTCGATTTCGGGCGCTATATTGCGGGCCCCTATTGTGCCGCCTTGCTCGCCGATTATGGCGCCGATGTCATCCGGATCGAGGCGCCCGGCGGCAATGATGACCGTTTTACCGTGCCCGTCGCCGAGGATGGATCGGGCGCGATGTTCATGCAGATGGCGCGCGGCAAGCGGAGCCTGAGCCTGAAGCCCGGAACGCCCGAGGGCCGCGAGATCGTACGCAAATTGGTCGCCGGCGCCGATGTCGTGATCGCCAACCTGCCGCACGATGTGCTGAGCAAGCTTGGACTGGATTATGAAAGCCTGTCGGCGATCAATCCCCGCATCATTCTTGCAACCGCGTCGGCCTTCGGCAGCGAGGGGCCGCTTTCGGGGAGCGTGGGCTTCGACGCGGTGGGTCAGGCAATGTCGGGGACGATTCACCTGACCGGCACGCCCGACCAGCCCTATCGCGCGCAGGTCAATTACGTCGATTTCGGCACTGCGCTCCACTGCGCCTTCGGGGTCATGGTGGCGCTGCGTGAACGCGAGCGGACGGGGCGGGGGCAGTGCGTTTCGGGTTCGCTTCTCGGCACCGCGCTGGCCTTTTCGAACGCGTTGACGATCGATCATGCGATCAACGGGATCGAACGTCAGCCGATGGGAAATCGCAATTTCAGCTCGGCGCCCACCGATCTGTTTCGCACCCGCGACGGCTGGATTGTTACCCAGATCGTCGGCGGCGCGATCTTCGCGCGCTGGGCGGCGCTGGTCGGGCGCCCCGAACTGGTCGACGATCCGCGATACGCAAGCGACATCGACCGCGGCGATAATGGTGCCGAACTAAGCGCGATCATGCAGAGCTGGTGCATCGAACGCAGCACCGACGCGGCGATTGCCGAGCTTGGCGCCGCGCGCGTTCCTGCCGCGCCGATCCTGAAGCCCGGCGAAGCGCTGGCGCACCCGCAGGTGGCCGCGATGGGCCTGATCGAGCCGCTTGCCTATCCCGGCTCTCCCGCGCCGGCGCCGGTAATTCGCGCGCCGATCGGGATGTCGGATGCGGCAAAGGTCACAGCGCAGCGCGCACCGCAGGCGGGCGAACATAGCGACGCGATCCTTGCGGAGCTTGGTTATGATGAAGCCAGCATTTCCGCTTTGCGCGCGCAAAGGATTATTTGATCCGCCTTGCGGTGGACGGGGTAACATCGCCTTCCTAAGTTGCGAACCACAACCGAAATCTAGCGCAGGAGTGTCCGATGGCCGACCAGAATGACTATGTGCCGCCGAAAGTGTGGAGCTGGGACAAGGAAAGCGGCGGACGTTTCGCCAACATCAACCGCCCGATCGCTGGCCCAACCCACGACAAGGATTTGCCAGTCGGCAAGCATCCGCTCCAGCTCTATTCGCTGGGTACGCCCAATGGGGTGAAGGTGACCGTCATGCTGGAGGAATTGCTCGCGGCGGGTCATTCGGGCGCCGAATATGATGCGTGGCTGATCAACATCGGCGAGGGCGACCAGTTTTCGAGCGGTTTCGTCGACGCCAATCCGAACAGCAAGATCCCGGCGCTCGTCGATCGCAGCGGCGACACGCCGATCCGGGTGTTCGAATCGGGCGCGATCCTGATCCATCTCGCCGAAAAGTTCGGAGCTTTCCTGCCGACCGATCCCGCGCAGCGCGCCGAAACGCTGTCCTGGCTGATGTGGCAGATGGGAAGCGCGCCCTTTCTCGGCGGCGGCTTCGGCCACTTCTATGCCTATGCGCCCTTCAAGCAGGAATATCCGATCAACCGCTATGCGATGGAAGTGAAGCGCCAGATGGATGTGCTCGACCGCCGTCTGGCCGACAATGAATATATCGCCGGCAGCGATTACAGCATTGCCGATATGGCGATCTGGCCCTGGTACGGCGCGCTTGCCAAGGGGTTGATCTATGACGCCGGCGAGTTCCTGCAGGTGCAGGACTACAAGAATGTCCAGCGCTGGACCGATCAGCTTGCGGCGCGCCCTGCCGTCAAGCGCGGGCGCATGGTCAATCGGGTGATGGGCGACCCCGCGTCCCAGCTGCGCGAACGCCACGATGCGTCGGATTTCGACCTCCGCACTGAGGACAAGCTGCAGGCAGCGAACGGATAATTTTGCGCATTTTGCATGCGGGGCGCGCGGGCGATCGTTAACTTCTGCCCGCGTGCCGTGCATTTCGCCGCCGACCGCTGCGCCCATATTCGGTAAATTGCGCAAAATTCCCACACGCCGCCTTTGAGCGATGCTTGACGCGCAGCGGTCATGTTGGCCGCATGACAGGTCCATACCCCCCAAAACATCGCCCGCCGCCCGACGGTCATTCGCGAGGTTCTGCGTCTGGCCCGCAACGAGCGGGCGGCGGCGGTCGTCGAAATGGCGCTGGTGCTGCCGCTGTTTCTGACGCTGCTCATCGGCATCCTGATCTACGGGCAATATTTCCTCCTCGCACATAATGTGCAGCAAGCTGCGAACGATGGCGCGCGCGCCGCGATTGTCGGCCTCGACGCCGCCGATCGCCGGGCGGTGGCGATCCGCGCGGTTGATCGCAGCATGGCGAGCATCGGCGATTACAGCCCCGCCAACCGCACGATAGCGGTCAGTGAGACAAGCGAAGCGGTGACCGTCGCGTTGACCTACACCGTTCCCGCCGACCATTTCCTCCGCTCCTCCTTCGTTCCGGCGCCCGGCCATGTGATCAGCGCCCGCGCGACCTTCGAACTGCCGGCGGATTGACGATGCGCCGGCGCATCCTCGCAAAGCTGGCGCGCGATACGCGCGGCGGGATCAGCATCGCATCGGCGCTGGCGATGACGATGCTGATCGGCTCGGCGGCGCTGGCGGTCGACTTCGGATCGCTCTATCTCGACCGCCGCAAGCTTCAGGGCATCGCCGATGCCGCCGCGCTGGCGGCGGCGGGACGCCCCGGCAACGAACGGGCGGCGGCCGACCGGATCATCGCCGCCAACTGCAATTGCGCGATCACCATATCGGCCTTCCAAGCCGGAACCTATACCGCCGATCCCGGCATAGCCGCCGAACAGCGCTTCGCCCGCGGCGGTTACACTCCCAACGCAATCCATGTCGTGCTCACCCGCGAGCGTCCGCTGTTCTTCGGGCGCTTTCTGACCGGACGCGACCATAGCGTCATATATGCCAGCGCCACCGCCGCGCGGCAGGGCTATGCCGCGTTCTCGCTCGGCTCGCGCGTCGCCGCGGTGCACGGCGGTCTGCGCAATGCGCTGCTGTCGGCGCTCACCGGGAGTCAGGTCAATCTGAACCTAATGGACTATAAGGCGTTGGCCGATGCCGACATCGATCTGCTCGCTTTTTCCGACGCGCTGCGCACCGAACTCGATGCCGACGTGCTGACCTTTGGCCAGACGCTCGATACCCAGGCGACCTTACCACAAGTGCTGGGCGCGCTCGCCAAGGCAAGCGACGGGCAGGCGGCAAAAGCGATCGGCACGCTCGCCGATGCGGCACTGCCGCGTAGCCTCCTGCCGTCGCGCGCAATCGACCTCGGCCCGCGCGCATCGAGCATCCGGATCGACCCAGCCAATCCGGTGAAGGTCAACGCGCTCAGCATGGTGCGAACGATGCTGTTGCTCGCCAACGCCAATCGCCAGCTCGATCTTGCGACCGGCGTCACCATTCCCGGGGGTTCGGGGGTCGATGTGGCGTTGATGATCGGCGAGCCGCCGGCCAACTCGCCGCTGATCGCGGTGACCGAAAAGCAGGACGTCATCGTGCGCACTGCGCAGGTCAGGCTCAAGCTGGCGGCGAGCGTCAACACGCCGCTCGCCGCAATCGATATCCCGGTCTATACCGAATTGGGATCGGCCGAAGCGCGCATTTCGGACATCGACTGCCACCACGGCAGCGACGCGGTAACACTGGGGATCAAGACGGCCCCCGCAACCTTGTCGATCGGCAAGGTCAATGCGATCGATTTTCAGAATATACAGCGCCCACTGAACCCGCAGCCGGTCAAGCTGCTCAGCCTGCCGCTCGCGAGCGTAAACGCAAAGGCCGAACTGGTGCTGTCCGATCTTTCCGAAAAGCCCGCACGCTTCACGCGCGACGACATCGACGTTGGCCGCGTCAAGACGGTCGAAAGCGGCGGATTGGTATCGGGCGCCGCCAAATCACTCGCCGATCGGATGGATTTGTCGGTCAACATCCTCGGGATCGGATTGAACGCCAAGGCGCTGACCAGCCTTGTCGGCGACACGGTCGGGCTGGCCGCGCCCGTGCTCGACGGCGTGCTTGAGAGCGTCACCGCGACGCTGGGGCTGCATCTGGGCGAGGCGGATGCGCGGGTCAACGCGCTGCGGTGCGGCAAGGCGCGATTGGTCTGATCGCTCCGTTTCAGCGCCATTGCCGGTACGCCGCGCCGCCAGCCGCCCCGCGTTCCTCCCATAATATGTCCATGGCTTCGAAGGGGAGGCGAATTTGGCGACGGCACAGGAACCCGAACGGGTATCGGCGGCGGACTTCATCCGGGGATTTGCAAGCTGGCGGCTCCGGTCGGCGCGGCGTCCGGTTGTAGTGACACACCATGGAAAGGACGCGCACGTTCTGATCTCGCACGATGATTACCGGCGGCTGCGCAAGCCCGCGAGCGGCGAAGCGGTCGACGCGCTGCAGGCCTCGCTTGCGAACCTCGTCGAGGCGATCCGCGATGCGGTGCTGCTGTTCGATCGCGACCGGCGTATCGTGGCGCTCAACCCCGCCGCGCGCGATTTGGTCGCCGGTGATGACGATCTGCTCGGGCGCCAATTGGTCGATATATTTCCGGGTTTCGGGGCAAGTCTGGCGGCGAGCCATGTCGCCCGGCTGATCGAATGCCGCGAACGCTTTGCGGGCGAGGTGCCTGGTCTTTTGCATCCGCGCCAGTGGCTGCGCGTCGACCTGGTGCCGGTTCCCGCGGGCGGCGCGATGATCCTTCGCGACACAAGCGCGACCTTCGAGGGGGCGGTCGAAGGCGACACGCGCGCCGCGACGATTGCGGCGATCGAGGCGCAGGGAATGATCGGCCACGCCCGCCTTTCGGTGCGCGAGGCGATCGAGGACGCCAATTCTGCGCTGATTTCGATGGTAGGCGTCGACGCGCTGGCGATCCGGCGCGTGCGCTTTTCGGCGCTGTTGTCGATCGCGACGCGGCGCTGCTTTGCCGAAGCGCTCGAAACCGTATTCCGCACCGGCGAACCCGCGCGCGTCGAGGCCGAGCTGATCAGCCGCGAAGGCGAGGCGGTGCCCGTAACCTTGTCGATCGCCGAACGGCGCGGCGCCTATGCCAGCGATGGCGCGGTGGTCGTGGCGGTACCAAGGTCGCCGCGGGCGGGGTGAGCGGTCGATAACGATCGATTCCGGTCATTCCCTCCAAATCGGCGGCGAACGGCGGTTACTGGGTGGAAAGTCGGCCTATGCCTGCTACATCTAGGCGAATGAAGAGTGTCCCAATGGTCCTCGCCCTGCTTTGCTTTTCCGGGTGTGCAAATTATGCAATCTCGATGGAGCAGGCTCGTGCAGAAGAGAGGCTTCCAACGTCTGACGAGGTTGCCGCCTATATCCGCTTGCAGTGGGAAACGGACTACGGCCCACGATTTGCTCGATTTGCGTCTCGCCCGTCGCAGAAGCCCGTTTTAGTGTCTGTGAATAATGTGCGGTGCGACTATTACATCGCCGCGCCGGAATGCTCTTTTGAAGTTGTGGCCCACTTTCTTAACGAGCTCCCGCAGCCGCAGAACATGGTAGATCGATACGGCTGGACAGATGACGGCAAGCTACAATCGGTTATCGTGATGTATCACCAGCGGAGGCGATAGGCGCGGCCATCTCGCATCGTCCGCAACCGGTCGCTCTCCGCCATTCCGACTCCCGTCCCCGATTTGCTAGAACCAGTTCCCCCGCGTGATCGCGGTGCTGCCCGCGGGAAGCGAGTAAAAGTCGCCATCTTCGCCGACGACGATCGGCCCCGGATAGCGCCGCTTCGCATCACCTAGAAACGCGGCGTCAAGGTAGCGCGACGGATAGGGCGGGACGATGTGGCTGAGGACGAGCATTCGCACCCCGGCGACCTTCGCACTGTCCGCCGCTTGCGCGGGGCTGGCGTGATAATCGAGGATGTCGTCCATGATCTGCCCGGTCTGCGGTCGGCCCGACGCCTTGAGCTGCGCAGCGATCAGTTTGACCATTTCGGGTTGCAGCGCTTCGTGCACCAGAAGATCGGCGCCCTTGGCAACCCGTTCTACCATTTTCGATGGCGCCGTATCGCCGCTCAGCACGACGCTGCGCCCCTTGTAATCGAAGCGATAGCCGACCGCGGGTTGCACCGGGCGATGATCGACCGGGAAGGCGGTCACGCGGAGGCCGTCCGCTTCATAGACGACGACCGGTTCGGTGGGCGTCGCGAAGGGGAGGGCCGTCGCACCCGCCGCGGCGGGCGGGGTCACGACCGGCCCGTGGTGCGCTGTGCGATAGCCATTGTCGAGCGCATAGGCCGCGTCGAAGCCGCCGATCACCTGATCGAGTCCCGTCGGGCCGTAGACGGGCAGGGGCGCCTTGTTGCCGCTGCCCGTCCAGCGCAGCAGCATCATCGGACCCATGCCGTCGATATGATCCGAATGATAATGGGTCAGGAACAGCGCCTTGATCTGGCCATTGGGCAGCCCCATCAGCGAGATGTTGCGCGCGCCGCCTTCGCCGGCATCGACAACGAACATCGCCTTGCCGGCAATCACCACCGTACAGGCGCCAGCACGATCGCGGTTGGGGAGCGGCGATCCGGTGCCGCACAGCGCCACATGCAGACCGTCGGGCAGACCGGCGAGATGGTCGCGGCCGACGCCGCGCTCGACGCCGCGCTTGAACACCCACATGCCGATCTGTTGCTGGAACAGCATTGCCGCGCCGCCGCACAGCGCGATCAGCACCGCAAGCGCGACGAGCAGCCGCAAAGATTTCCGCATTTTCCTCTCCCGCCCCTTGGTCCGCTCCTTTCATGCGACGACGCGGGCGTCTGGACAAGGGCCGATGTTCGGCGCAGTCTCCGGACGACTGCGTTTCGTCGCGCAACTTACCTTTACGTAAACGTGAGCGCTTTCTATAAGGGCGCCATAGCCCAAGGGAGAATCAGAAAATGGACATGGAGTTCAGCCCCGAAGATCTCGCTTTCCAGAAGGAAGTGCGCGACTTCATCGCCGAAAATTACCCCGCCGAGCTGCGCGGCAAGCAGGACGAAGGGGATGAACTGACCAAGGAAGACTTCCTTGCGTGGCACAAGATTCTCTACAAAAAGGGCTGGGTCGCGCCGGCCTGGCCGGTCGAATATGGCGGCACCGGCTGGACCCCGACGCAGCGTTTCATCTTTTCGGAAGAAACCGCGCGCGCCGATTGTATCCGCCTGATGCCATTCGGCCTGTCGATGGTCGGCCCGGTCATCTACACCTTCGGAACCCCCGAACAGAAAGCGCGCTTCCTGCCGCGCATCCTGTCGGGCGAGGATTGGTGGTGCCAGGGCTATTCGGAGCCCGGTTCGGGATCGGACCTTGCCTCGCTGCGTACCGTCGCGGTGCGGGACGGCGATGAATATGTCGTCAACGGCCAGAAGACCTGGACGACGATGGCGCAGCATGCCGACTGGGGCTTTTTCCTAGTTCGCACCGACAAGGACGCCAAGCAGCAGGAGGGCATTTCCTTCCTGCTGATCGACATGAAGTCGCCCGGCATCACCGTGCGTCCGATCATCACGCTCGGCGGCGAGCATGAGGTCAACGAAGTCTTCCTCGAAGACGTGCGCGTGCCGGTCGAGCAGCGCGTCTATGAGGAGAACAAAGGCTGGACCTGCGCCAAATTCCTCCTCGCGCACGAACGCACGGGCATCGCCGGTGTCGCCTCGTCGAAGCGCGGCGTCGAACGCGTCAAGGCGATCGCGCGCACCGAACTCGACGGCGACAAGGCGCTGCTTCAGAACCCCTTCTTCAAGCGCAAGGTCGCGGAACTGGAGATCGACCTGACCGCGCTTGAATTCACCGAACTGCGCAGTCTGGCCGGCGCCAATGCCGGCAAGGGACCGGGACCGGAATCGAGCCTGCTCAAGATCAAGGGGTCCGAAATCCAGCAGCGGCTCACCGAACTGACGCTGGAAGCGGTCGGCCATTACGGGGCGCCCTATTTCCGCGGCTTCGGGGAAGGCGATAACGAGCACCCGATCGGTCCCGACTATGCACACCGCGCCGCGCCGACCTATTTCAACATGCGCAAGACCACGATCTATGGCGGGTCGAACGAGATCCAGCGCAACATCATCGCGAAGATGGTTCTGGGACTCTGATCACATAATCAACGTCATCCCGGTGGAGGCCGGGATCTCGACCTGTTGCCATGATGCGGCAGTGAGATTCCGGCTTTCGCCGGGATGACGATGAAATCGAGGATAACGACAATGGATTTCACCTATACCGAAACGCAGGACATGATCCGCGACACGCTGTCGCGCTTCCTCTCGGACACCTATGATTTCGAGACGCGTCAGAAGTTCATCAATTCGGACAGCGGGCGCGATCCGGCGATCTGGACGGCGCTGGCGCAGGAACTCGGAATGCTTGGCGCTGCCTTTTCGGAAGAACAGGGCGGCCTTGGCGGCGGGGCGCTGGAAAATGCGATCGTCATGGAGGAACTGGGCAAGGTCATCGGGATCGAGCCCTATCTGCCGACCGTCGTGATCGCGGGCGGCGCGTTGAAGGCCGTTGGCGGCGCGCAGGCCGATGCGATGATCCCCGAAATCATCGGCGGCAACGCCATCGTTGCCTTTGCATACGCCGAACCGCAGGGGCGCTATGATCTCGCCAATCTACGCACGACTGCGAAGAAGGATGGAGCGGGCTATGTCCTGAACGGTCACAAGGGCGTCGTCTATGCCGCACCTTGGGCGACCCATCTGCTCGTCACGGCGCGGACCGGCGGCGGCCAGCGCGACCAGGATGGCGTGTCGCTGTTCCTGATCGACGCCAATCTTCCCGGCATCGTGCGCCGCGATTATCCCACCGTCGATGGCAACCGCGCATCGGAAATCTATTTCGAAAATGTCGCGGTCCCGGGCGATGCGCTGCTCGGCGGCGAAGGCGCCGCGCTGCCGCTGATCGAACAGATCGTCGATGAAGCGACCGTCGCGGTCTGTGCCGAGGCGACCGGCGTGATGCAGAAGCTGCACGAAGGCACGCTGGAATATACCCAGCAACGCAAGCAGTTCGGCGTTCCGATCGCCAAGTTCCAGGTGCTGCAGCACCGCATGGTAGACATGTTCATGGAAGTCGAACAGGCGCGGTCGATGACGATCATGGGCACGCTGAAGCTCGACCTCGCGGCCGATGCGCGCAAGGCGGCTGTTTCTGCGTGCAAGTCGAAGGTGAGCCGCGGCGCGAAATTCGTCGGCCAGAATGCGATCCAGACGCACGGCGGCATCGGCATCACGCAGGAACTGGCGATCGGCCATTATTTCAAGCGTGCGACGATGATCGAGGGGCAGTTCGGCAGCGCTGACTATCACCTCGACAGGTTCGAGCAACTGACCCTCGCCGAATGAGGGTGTGCCGTCGGCATCGCGCTCAATAAGCGATGTCGACGGCGACCCGCAGCGTCCGCGGCCGCAGCGGCGTCAGATAGCCGGGGCTCCCCTCGACGAAGGGCGTTCCGAGCGCGAACCGATTCCCTTTTAAATCGAGCAGATTGGTCAGCGTCACCGACAGGCCGCGCCGCCCGTTGCCGAGCCGCATCGCAAGGCCGGTATCGACATAATCGCCCTGGCCCTCGCCAAGCACCGGCCCGATCCCGAGCCGCGACGGTCCGATATAGTTGGCCCAGCCGTTGATCCGGATTTCCTCGTCGTCGCCGACGGGCGCCGCATAGGTGATCGCTCCGCGCACCGCATGGCTTGCGACATTGGGGATCCGCCCCAGCCGGCCCGGCGCAAAATCGGCAACCAGCGCGATTTGGGGAGCCAGATCATCGACGCGGCTATGGTTATAGACCGCGCCCAGATCGAAGGAGAGAGTGGGCGTCACGCGGACGGCGAGCGAACCCGAGATGCTGGTGATACGCCCATCGCCGATGTTGGCGGTCGTCGGAAAGCCGTTGCCGTCGATGAAGTCGGCCTGAATGTTGAACCAGCGCGTGTGCGATACCGAAATATTGGCATCGAACGGGGTGCGGCCGCGCTCGCCGAGCCTTATGCCGCCTTCCCACGTATGAACCCGGTCGTTGCGATAACGGCGGACGAAATTGCCGTCGACGGCAAGGCCGCCGGGCCGAAACCCCTCCTGATACCGCGCATAAAGCGTCAGGTTCGATAGCGGCCGCGCGAGAATGGCGAAGGAAGGAAGAAGGTCGCTTTCGTTGCGATGCGCGGTGATCGCCTTGCCCGACGCTGCGAGCGCCAGAGCGAGGGCGACGTCTTCGCCGCTTCCGCCCAAGCGTGCGTGCGAGTAACGCAGCCCCGCCATAGCAATCACATCGGGCAAAAGTTCGGCCGTCAGCTCGCCATAGCCGGTATATTCGGTAACGCGGTTGGTGACGCCGGTCAGTGCCGACCGCATCTGGATGCCGCCGAATTCGCGGCGCTGCTGCGTTTCATTGTCGACGATGCTCGCGCCGACCACCCAACCCCAACCGTCGCTATAGGGGCGCGACAATCGCGTCTCGCTCGCCCACATGCGCGTATCGTTGAACTGGTCCAGAACGCGCGGGTCGCCGCCCGCGGGGGTGGCGTCGAAGCGCTCGTAAAGCCGGTGATCGATATAGGCGTTCGAGGATTGCAGGCGCAGATTGTCCCAGTCGCGTGTAACGACGAGCGTGCCCATCCCGTAACGGCCGCGCGCATTCTGCTCGACGAGCGAATTGCGCGTCAGCGGCGGTGCATCCTTGTCGGCATACTGGGCATCGTCGGCGGTCGTCGATTGATAGACGCCGCCGATATCGACGGTCCAGTCGGCCGCCGGGACAAGGCGCAATGTCCCGCGGCCGCCGCGCACCGTGACGCGATTGACGTCATTCTGGCCGAGCAGCGAATTGTCGATATAGCCGCCATCGGTGATCATATAGCCGACAAGGCGCAGTGCGCTGCCGCTGTCGCCGATCGGGACATTGGCGATGGAGCCGATGTCGCCGCCCGGTTCGCCATGCTGGGTTGCGGTCAGACCGGCGATCGCCTGTACGCTCGCCTCTCGCGCGTCGGGTGCGCGCGGCACGACGCGGATGATGCCGCCAAGCGATCCCGCGCCGTAGAGGGTGCCTTGCGGCCCTTCGAGCACCTCGACGCTGTCGATGTCATAGAGGCGCAGGTCGGGGTCGGGGGCGTTGTAGCTCAGCCGAATGTCGCCGAAATATTGCCCGACGGTTGCCTGTGTCGGCCCCGTGAAGCTGGAATCGGCGATTCCGCGGATGAACAGCTTGTTGCGGCCCGAGCCCAGATGGGTCGACGACACGGTGGCCATTCGCGACAGGATGGATTCCGTACCGCGCTCGCCGCCGAATGCCAGATCGTCGCCATCCATCCGGGTGACGACGCCCGCAAAACTGGAATAGGGCAGGTCGGCCTTTGTCGCGGTCACGATGAATTCATACGGCGGCGCTTCGGGCGGCGGCGCTGCCGCAGGCACCGCAGGCGGGGGCGGGCGACGTACGGAGCGCGGGGCGACCTGCTTCTCGATTCGCCAGCTTGTGGCGCTGACCCGCACTGCGCGCACGCCCGTGCCGTCGAGCATCTGCCGGATCGCTTCGTCGACCGACATCCGCCCGCGCACCGGGCGCATCCGCGTCCGCCACAGCGCCGGGTCGCTGACGCTGATGCTGACACCGCCCTGACGGCTGAGCAACGGAAGCGAGGTCGAAAGACTGGCGCGGGGCACGTCGAACGCGCGTTCTTCAGCCGCCATCGCCTGCGCGGGCAGGATGATAGTCGCGAGTCCCAGCGCAAGAGACAGGCGCGCGTGCATCGTCAGCGGCTGACCACCCAGCCATCGCCGCGCCGCTCGGCTTTGGCGCCCGACAGCGCCGCAAGGTCGGCCACGGTGCGATCGCTCGCCTTGTCGACGACGAGGGTACCGCGGAACGACAAGCGCGACGCCGAGGGATCGATCTGCACGGATATCCCAGCCGTCCGCTTCAGATCGTCGGCGACGGTCTGAAGCGCCGCGCCGTCATAGACCAGCAGGCCGCTCCGCCATCCACCGACCGTGACCGTACCGACGCGCCGTATGCGTGGCGGCTGCGTATCGCCGTCGCGCGCGTCGATCGCTTGCCCAGCCACCAGGCGCAGCTTGCTGCGATCGGGGGAATAGAGCACGACGCCCTCCGAAACCGCGACCGCGGTCCGATTGCCGGCGCGCACCACATTGAAGGCCGTCCCGAGATCGATGATCTGCGTTCCGCCCGTTTCGACGACGAAAGGGCTGTCGGTGCGGTGCACGACATGGAACATCGCTTCGCCGCTTTCCAGCCGGGCAAAGCGCGGATGGTCCTTGTCGAGCCGCAGGGTCGAGCCGCCGTTGATCTCGATCCGCGAGCCGTCGGCAAGGGTGATCGTGCGATGCTCACCCGCGGCGGTCTGGATCACGTTCCGGCCGCCCGACAGGTCGAGCGAGGGGAGGGCGACGACCCCGACGATCGCCGCGGCGACCGCTCCGCCAAGCCACCAGCGACGCGGCATGCCCCGATCGAGTTCAGCCGGATCATTCGCCGGGGATACCGACGGCGCAGCGGGGGGCAACGCATCGAGATCGAGGTCGAGGCTCGCCAACGCGTCGTAGATTTCGGCATGTCCTGGGTCCTCGGCAAGCCAGTCGGCAAAGCCGTCCCAATCGGCAAAGTCGGGCGCGCGTTGGCGGACGATCCAGTCGATCGCCTGGGCTTCGCTCGCGGTCACATGGTCAGCCGGCATCGAATTGCCTCCTGACGGCAGCGAGCGCGGCGTAGACCTTGCGGAGATCGGCCTCCACCGTACTTATGCTGATGCCCATTTCGGCGGCGATATCGCGTTGCAATACCCCGTCGAAGCGGAATCGACGAAAGACCTGTGCCGGGCGATCGCCGGTCGCAGCGATGGCGCGCTCGGTCATTGCCAATTGCTCGCGCGAGATAAGCACCGCCTCGGCGCCGGGTTTCTGCGCTGCGCTCGCTTCGCCCCACGCCTTGTCACGCAACTGGCTCTGACGCACCGAACGATAGCGGTCAAGCATCAAATTATTGGCCGCGCGCATGACATAAGAGAGCGGGTCGGCTACAGGGCCGCTGTGGCGTTCGGTCAGGCGCATCCACAAATCCTGAAACAGATCTTCGGCAGCATCGCCCGCGCCGCGAACCGTCAGAAACCGGATGATCCGGTCGCGGTTGGCGAGCAGGACGCCCTCGATGCCGTGGGCCGCGTCGGATCGGTCATTTGCCTCGGTCATTCTGAACTTGTTTCGGAACGCCATTCCTTTTCGATCCCGGCCCGCCCGACCGGCACCATACGCCCCCCCGCTGATGCCGCCATATAGCGGCAGCGAGGAGGCTTGCAACCGCGGTCGAGCGCGGCCACGCACCGGTACCAGTGCGAACGCGCGCATCGGCATGGTTCCGGGGGTTGTCATTCTGTCGGCCTTTGCAAGGGGGAGGCGGGGGTAGGGAGTGCCTCCCCCTTGCGGCTGCGACCGGCCCCGATGGGGGGCTTAGAGGCCGACGCGCAGGCTTGCACGGAACGCCCAGCCGATATGGCTTTGCTGTTCTTCCGCGGACACTTCGGCGCCGGCCTGAAAGGCCGAATTGCCGACGATGCCGCGGATGCGGCCGACCCAGCCGCTCGTGCGATCATCGGGGACCAGGGTAAACGGCGTGCCGTCCTTGAACGACGCGACCGTCGCACCCAGCGACCCGCTGACGATCTGGCGGCGGCCACCTTCGATTTCGAAGCGTGTCCAGCCGTCATATTCGTCGGCGCCCCCGAACTCGAGCCCAAGCGCGACGGTGCCGCTGACCGACAATTCGTCGCTGCTGCGGCCGGCGACGGTCAGATCGAGCGCGTCACCGCCGCCGGTTTCGGCATAGCCGTCTTCCTTGAGCTTGAAATAATCCACCGCGAGCGTGGGCCGGAAGCTGATCCCGCCAAGCTGCGCGTCGCGCGCGATCGAGCCCGATGCCGACCACAGCGTCGCATCCCATTTGCCGCGCATCGTTTCGCGAATATCCTCGGCACCGGCTTCGGCGCTGAACACGCGTGTGCCCTTGAGCCGGATCGGAGCGCCGGAAACGCGCGCATGGGCCAGCCAGTCGTTCGAATTCAGGCGCCAGTAGAGCGCGCCTTCCCACTGGGTCGAGCTGACCTCGCTGTCGTTGCTGCTGTTGCCGTCCTTACCGCTGAGGAAGGCCGCTGACGCACCGAAATTGCCGATGCCGCTCTTGATCTCGGCGCCGAGCGAAATGCCCCAGCCGCTGACATCATAACCCGCGGTATCGCCGATGCTCTTCGACGTGCCCCATACGGCCTGGTTGACCCAATAGCCCCATTTGCCCTCGTCCTGGAACGGCGCGTTGGGGTCTTGCAGATAGCGTGCGAGCGCGCGCGAGCCCGAGGTGACGGTTTCGAAGACGCCGCCTTCATGTTCGGGCAGCATCTGGTTGAGCTGATTGCGGAACTGGTCGCCATCGACGATGTCGAGGAAGACGCCTTCGACCACCTGGTCGGCCGAAAGCGCATCGACGACCGCGTTGAACGCCGACGCCTGCGACCGGTTGAGGCCAAGCTCGCTCGTGCTCTTTCGCGCGATGTTGACGCGCAGCTCGTTCGCCGTCGAGGTCAGCGTGCCCTTGTAGAGGAAGGGCACGAGCGTCGATGTGGCCGTCAGATTGTCCGCGCCGGTCAGCGTTCCTGCCGTCAGGACGACGTGGTCACCCTCGGCATCCTCGATGCTCGACAGCTTCAGCGCCAACTTGGAATCGGCGGCAAAGCTGGCCGTGCCGGTCACCTGCAACGCCGTGCCGGTGCTGCCGCTGTCGAGCGTGACCGCGACGATGCCCTTGTTGGTCACCGCGAGCGACGAGATGGTGGCCGCGCCGGCAATGTCGAAGGTGCCGCCGTCGACCGACACCGCAAGACCCTGCGCATTGGCGAGTTGCCCCGCAAAGCGGGCGGTGCCGCCGATCGACAAGATGTCCGTGCCGCCGCCGAAGTCGGCATTGCCGGTAAACACCGACGTTCCCGTCAGCGCCATCGTGTCATTGCCGCTGCCGAAGCGCGCATTGCCGGCATAGGTGGCGTCGCCAGACAGCGCGAGGCGGTTGTCGCCGGCGCCGAAATAGCTGTTCCCCTTCACCGAACCGTCGGCGATGTCGAAGATATCGTTGCCGGTACCGAAGCGGACGTCGCCCGTAATCGACGGCGCGGTGACACCCGATGCAACCGCCGTCTGCTTGACGGTCGCACCGCCGCCGTTGGCCGACAGGTCGATCGCGACATTGCGATCCGACGACGCGAGCGCGCCGCTGGCGCTGATCGCGCCGCTGTTCTCGACCATGTCGACATTGCCCGACAGATCGACGATCGCGCGCGCGGTCGCGGCATCGCCGCCGGCCTTGGCCGAGATCGACCCGCTGTTACGGATCAGCGCCACGTCGGCGCCCGCTTCCACCAGGATGCCGGTGATCGACGAGGTCGCGCTGCTGCCGCCCGTCGCCTCGATCTTGCCCGCGTTGCGGATTTCCGGCGTGATCGTTCCCGCACCGGCGCGGATCGCGGTTGCCGACGCATCCTTCGACGTGGCTTGAACGCTGCCGCTGATACCCACGCCGCCGGCGATGGTAACATTATGCCCCATGCCGCCGAGTTGGATCGCCGTCGCGTCCTTGCCCGCATAAAGGCCGTTTCCCTGCACCGAACCGTCGATGATCAGGCCGAAGCCGGTTCCCGTTCCGGCAACGGCACCGATCGCGATGTCGCGGTCCGCCGAGCCGATCCGCATCGCGGGGGCCGAACCGAAGGAGCGGACGACCGCCGATCCTTCCTTGTCGTCGTCGATGCCGTCCTTGTCCTCATCCTTGTCGGCAGCGTTCGTGTCCTTGGGCGGGACAGCCAGGACGATGCCGCCGCTGACATCGCCTTCGATCGACAGCGCCGGGCCGCCGATCAGCAGATCGTCGGCGTCGAGCTTCGCCGGGTCGGATGGCGCCGCCGTGTAGCGATAGCCGGTGGCGGTGAGCGTGCCCTGCACGACAAGCGCGCCGTTGATGTTGCCCGAAAGCCGCGCGGCGACTGCATCCACGCCCTGCGCGGTAATCGTGCCGGCGAGGCGGACATTGCCGGTGACATCCTGCAGTCCGACGCCGAGTGCGCGGTCGCCGATGACCGATACCTTGCCGTCGGTCGTGAAATTGCCGGTGAGCGGTCCGCCAAGCCGGATGCCCGCCGAATCATTGCCCTCGACCGTCACTTCGCCGCTGTTGACGATATTGCCGGTAAAGGCGCCGCCGGTTGCGATGCCGACGCGGTTCGATCCGACCGCAAAGGGCCCGTCGAGATCGCCGTCATTGTCGATGTCGGTGGGGGTATAGCTTTCGTCGATGATGATCTTGCCGGTCGCCGAATTGGTGATCGTGCCGGTCACGCCCGCATTGGCAAAAATGCCGCGCGCGCCGTCCGAATTGGTGATCTGGATCGTGCCGTCGTTGGTGACCTTGTTGTTGCTGTCGATCGTGACCGCCGTGCCGCTCGTCGGCTTGATCGAGCCTGCAGAGCCGATCTTGATATCGTCGGCTGCGCCCGATTTGACGGTCGAGGTGCTGACCGGCGTTGTCGTCGCGGTGGTGATGCTCGTTTCGGCGTATGCAGGCATGGCGATGATCGTCGCCAGGCAGGTCGATGCCAGCAGGGTCTTGCGCATGGAGTTCCTCTTTTGATGTCCCCCCGGGTCGATGGCCCGGAACCGAACACAAGACGGAGCGCGCCGCGCGCGACCTTGGAAAAAAGTCGCGCGCCGGCTTTTGGCCGCAAGAAACGGAACGGATCGGATGCACGGTCCCGCTATTCGCCGCCTCTCACCGCACGACGAAGGGGAAGAATGCCAATGACCGCCGAACCGGAAATACGGACGCCGCAGCCTGAATCTGATCTGGAAGGGCAGGGGTGGCACCGGCTTCCGAAGCTGCTCACCCCGTCCGATTGCGCCGATCTTTGCGCGATGTTCGACGCCGACGAGCGCTTTCGCAGCACGGTGACGATGCAGCGTCATGGTTTCGGCCGCGGCGAATATCGCTACTTTGCTTATCCCTTTCCCGCTGTCCTCGAACGGTTGCGGCAGCGCCTGTATGAAAGCCTGGCGCCGCTTGCGAACCGATGGGCGGCGCGTTTGGGAGCGAGCGCTTCCTTTCCCGCCGATCTGTCGGCCTTCACACGCCTTTGCCACGCGTCGGGTCAGGTTCGGCCGACGCCGCTGCTGCTACGGTACCGCGCCGGCGACTATAATTGCCTCCATCAGGATCTTTACGGCGACCTCCATTTTCCGTTTCAGGTGGCGGTCCTGCTGTCCGAGCCGGAAGTCGATTTCGACGGCGGCGAATTCGTCCTGACCGAACAGCGCCCGAGAATGCAGTCGCGCGCACATGTCGTGCCGCTGCGGATGGGTGACGCGGTCGTGTTCGCGGTCAACGAAGCACCGCGAGCCGGAACACGCGGCACCTACCGCGTCAAAATGCGCCACGGCGTCAGCGAAATTCGCAGAGGCGAGCGCTTAACGCTCGGCATCATATTTCACGACGCGCGTTAGGCGCGTGCGGCGATGGCGGACAGGGTGGGATTCGAACCCACGGTGAGCTTGCACCCACGGCGGTTTTCAAGACCGCTGCCTTAAACCACTCGGCCACCTGTCCTTGCGGCGCCGACATAGCGCGGCGGCGGCGCGCGGCAAGCGAAACCTTTGGCGCGCGCGGTGCGAACGGTCCGGCGCGCGAATGACTCGTCCTGTCCCGCCGGCGGCTGGCCAAGGGGGCTGTATCCGTGGCAGACACGCCCTATAGGGTGGGACATATGCACGCTAAACCATTCAGAATCGGACGCCTCCTCGCCCGGATCGGTGTCCTCCTCTCCGCCTGGACCATGGCCGCGTCGGCACCGCTGCACGCACAGGCGGCCGATCCCGGCTTCGATACCTATGTCCAGTCGCTATGGCCCAAGGCACAGGCGCGCGGTGTTTCGCGTGCGACCTTCGATCGGGTGACGGGCGGGCTGCGCTTCAATGCGCGCGTCGTGGCGCTCGATCGCGACAATCTGGGGGCGCCGCCGCGTCCCGATACGCCGATCCCGGCTTTTGCGCCGTACAAGGCGAAGCATGTCGATGCCGCGCGCATCAATGGCGGACGCCGCGTGCATGATCGCCTGTTGCCGCTGCTGTCGCGGATCGAGGAGCGAACGGGCGTCCCGACGAGCATCATGATCGCGATCTTCGGACATGAAACCGCTTATGGGGCGGTAACCGGCAATTTCGACCTGCCCGAAGCGCTGGCGACGCTTGCCTATGAGGGACGCCGCCGCAGCCTGTTCGAACCCGAATTCATTGCGACGCTCGAAATGGTCGAAAAGGGCGTTCCGCGCGACGTCCTGAGGGGCAGTTGGGCGGGCGCGTTCGGCTATCCCCAATTCCTCCCCTCGGTCTATCTCAAGATTGCCGAGGACGGCGACGGCGACGGCGTTGCCCGCATCTGGTCGAGCGAGGCCGACGCGGTCGAGTCGATCGGTTCCTACCTGCGCCGGGCAGGCTGGCATGCGGGCGAACCATGGGGCGTTGCCGTACGCGTTCCCGACGGCTTCGACCGTTCGGCAATGGAAACCCGGCTCGAGCCGACACGCTGCCCGCGCGTTTTCGCCCGCTACAGCCGCTGGCGGTCGATGGCTGAATGGCGCGCCGCCGGGTTCCAGCCAGTGAGCGGACGCTGGCCGGCGGACCATATTCAGGCGACCTTGCTCGAACCCGACGGCCCGGGAAAGACCGCCTATTTGCTGACCGGTAATTATCGTGCGATACTCGACTATAATTGTTCGAACTTTTACGCACTTTCTGTGGGGTTGCTGGCGGATGAAATCGATCGTTAGGGGCGGGGGCGCGGCCACGCTGGTCGCAGGAACGGCATTGGCGCTGGCGGCATGCGGCAGCTTTGACGGCAAGAGCAATACGGCGGTCGCCGCTGCGCCCGCGACGGCACCTGCCGACAATGGCGTATCGGACGTGCCGGTGAAACTCGGCGATCCCTATACCATCGCGGGCACGACCTACACGCCCGCGGATGTCGCCGATTATGACGATGTCGGCTATGCAAGCTGGTATGGTGATGAAGCGGCGGGCAAGCCGACCGCCAATGGCGAGATATACAACCCCGACGGTATCAGCGCGGCGCACAAGACGCTGCCGTTGCCCAGCTATGTCGAGGTAACGGCGCTCGATACCGGGCGCACGATATTGGTTCGTGTCAACGATCGCGGACCCACGAGCAACGACCGGCTGATCGACCTTTCGCGCGGCGCCGCCGCACAGCTCGGGCTGACCGATGCGGTGAGCGCGGTTCGCGTGCGCCGGACCAATCCGCCCGCCGCCGAGCGCGCGCAGCTTCGCGCTGGCAGGCCGGTACCCGAGCGGCTGGCAACGCCCGAATCGCTGCTGTCGATCCTGCGGACCAAGATCAAGCAGGTGCCCGTGCCCAAAGCGGCGGCCGCCACGGTTCCCGATCAACCGGCGCCGCCGACGGCATCGGCTCAGGCCAAACCCGGCGACGACCGGATGGCGGTAACCAGCAGCAAAAAGCCCGAACCTTCCAAGCCGGCCCCGGCGGCCAAGCCGGCTACACCCGAAAAGAAGGCGGAACCGGCACCCAAAGCGGTTGCGGGAAGCTTCGTCGTTCAGGTCGGCGCGTTTAGCAGCGAAGCGCGGGCCAATGTCGCAGCGAAATCGGTCGGCGGCCATGTCGACAAAGCCGGCAAATTGTGGCGCGTCCGCATGGGGCCCTTTGCCAGTGACGGCGAAGCAAAAGCCGCACAGGACAAGGCGAAAGCCAAAGGCTTCCGCGACGCGACCGTCCTGCGCGACCGCTAAGCCGTGCAGCGTCGCAACGGAATCGCGCGTGCTATAGGCGCCGGACTGGCGGTAACGGCGCTTGCAAGCACCTTTCCGGCGGCTTCGGCGGGGAATGACAAGCCGAAGCCGGGCGCAGTGAGCAGGCCGCTCTACGTAACCGAAGCGCCGATCGTGATGTTGAAGGATCTCGATTCGGGCGCGATCCTTTTTTCCCGCGGCGCGGGCAAACGCTTCGCGCCGGCCTCGATGGCCAAGGTTATGACCGCCTATGTCGTGCTCGACCTGATCAAGCGCGGCGAGTTGTCGCGCGACAAGGTCTTCACGATCAGCGAAGCGACCTGGCGCAAATGGAACGGCAGCAACGGCGGGTCGACGATGTTCCTGCGCGCCGGCGAGAAGATTTCGGTCGATGAATTGCTCAAGGGCCTGATCACCGTGTCGGGGAACGACGCAGCCGCGGCGCTGGCGGTCGGGATCGATGGCAGCGAAGCCGATTTCGTCAAGCGAATGAATGCGATGGCGGCCAAAATCGGCATGACGTCGAGCAAGTTCGGAACGCCGAACGGCTGGCCCGATGGCGGCGTGACCAAGGTAAGCGCTGCCGATCTTATCACGCTGGCGGACCGGCTGATCCGCGACCATCCCGATGGTTATGCACGCTATTTTTCGATCCCGCGCTTGCAGCATGGCGTGTCGCCAGAAGGCAAGCCGATCGTCCAGCCGAACCGCAACCCCATTCTGGGGCGCTTTGCCGGGGCCGACGGCCTCAAGACCGGCCACACCGCTGAAGCGGGCTATTGCTTTCTCGGTTCGGCAAAGCGCGATGGCCGGCGCCTGATTATGGTGGTCGCGGGCATGAAGAGTGAAAAGGCGCGGCGCGACGAGGCCGAACGGCTGATGCGCTGGGGCTTCGACGCTTGGGAAGGCCGCGAACTGGTGCCCGCGGGCACCAAGGTCGGGGCGGTCGAGGTGCAACGCGGCGCACGGCCGAGCGTGATGGCCGAAGCTGGTATTGCGGTCCGAATGACGGTTCCCAAGGGCTATGCCGGCGGCTATCGCGCCGCGATGCAGAGCCGCAGCCCGCAAAACGCCCCGATCGAACGCGGCACTCCGATCGCGCGTCTGATCGTGACGCCCGACGGCCTGCCGCCGCAAACCACGCCATTGCTGGCGGCGAAAGACGTGGCGCCGGTCGATGGCGTCTGGACACGGCTGCGCAGCGGTTTTTATCGGCTCGCCGGGCGATGAGGGGGCGTTTCATCACGCTCGAGGGCGGCGAAGGGGTTGGCAAATCGACGCAGATTCGCGCGCTGGCCGCGGCGCTTGCCGAACGCGGGATCGACGTCGTCGCGACACGCGAACCAGGCGGCAGCGCCGGCGCCGAGGCGATCCGCGCGCTGCTGATGGAGGGAGACGACGATCGGTGGGACGCGCGTAGCGAAGCGCTGCTCTTCGCCGCCGCGCGCGCCGATCATGTCGCGCGCACGATCCGGCCCGCGCTCGAACGTGGCGCCTGGGTGCTTTGCGATCGCTTTGTCGATTCAACCCGCGCCTATCAGGGGGCCGGAGGCGGGATCACCGACGCCGATATCATGATGCTGCACGGCTTCGGCTCGCTTGGACTGTTGCCCGACCGGACCTTCCTCCTGACCGTTTCCGCGGCAGAGGCGCGCCGGCGACTGGCGGCGCGCGATGCCGCCGGCGCCGATCGCATGGGCAGCAAGCCCGCCGATTATCAGGCCCGGCTCGCCGCGCGCTTTGCGGAGATCGCAGCGGCGGAGCCGCTACGCTGGCGTCTGGTCGAAGCCGATGCGCCGGCAACCGCCGTTACCGCGGCCCTGTTGTCGGAGCTTGCCGAATGGCTGCCATGATCGGACATCACGACGCCGAGAAGGCCTTTCTTGAGCCTTGGACAAGCGGCCGTCTCCACCACGCCTGGCTGCTCGCCGGCCCGCAGGGAATGGGGAAGGGCGCCTTTGCCGCACGGGTCGCCCGCTTTCTGGTCACGCACGACCGGGCGGGCGAGGGAGGGGCGCCGCTGTCGCTCGACGATCCCGGTGATGAGCAGGCGGGCAGGCTCGTTTCGGCGGGGAATCACCCCGAGATCATCCATCTGACGCGGCAGGTGAAGGACAAGAGCAAGGATCTCGCGCGCAACATCACGATCGATCAAGTGCGCGGCATGATCCGCCGCCTGCATCTGTCGCTGTCGCTCGGCGCGTGGCGCGTCGTCGTCATCGATGCGGTGGACGATCTGGAAACCGACGGCGCCAATGCGCTGCTCAAGACGCTCGAAGAGCCGCCGGCGCAAACCTTGTTCCTGCTCGTCAGTCATTCGCCGGGACGCCTGCTGCCCACGATCCGGTCACGCTGCCGAATCCTGCGTTTTCAACCAGTTGAGCGTGACGTCATGACGGCGTGGCTGCACGAGCTGCGCCCGATGCTCGACATGGCCGAGGTGCGCGCGATCGTCGTGGCGTCGGGCGGGGTTCCCGGCAAGGCGCTGGCGCTCATCGACAGCGACGTCGCGGTCATGGAAAAGAAACTGCTGGCGATCGCGACCGGCGGTGATCGCGACAACCGGCTACGCGAAGCGTTGGCGCGCGAAGTCGGCGGCACCAGCAACCGGGCGCGGCTCGAATTGGTGATCGACATCGTGCCGGGCCTGCTGGCACGGCTGGCGCGCGAACGCCCGCTGGGAGAGATCGCACCGGTGCTCGGTCAATGGGACCGCATCCAGCGGACGGTGCGCGATGCGGTGCGCGGGTCATATGACGGGGCGATGGTGGGGTTCGAGATCGGCAACTGCCTCGCCGAACTCGCGCCGCGCGGCGGGCAGGCGGCACGCTGACGCTTTCCCTTGGCCGCGCCAGCGGCTAAGGCGCGCGCATGTCCGAACCATTTTATATCACCACCGCCATCAGCTATCCCAACGGCCGTCCGCATATCGGTCACGCCTACGAGGCCATCGCGACCGACGTGATGGCGCGCTTCCAGCGGATGCGCGGCCGCGACGTGCGCCTGATCACCGGTACCGACGAACATGGGCTGAAAATGTATCAGACCGCGCGCGACCAAGGCCGTGCGACGATCGATCTTGCCGACGAAATGTCGGGATATTTCCGTGAGATGTATAGAAAACTGAATATCAGCTATGACAATTTCATGCGCACGTCGGACCCGGCGCACCATCGCGCATCGCAGGCGATCTGGCGGGCGATGGAAGCCAATGGCGACCTCTACCTCGACCGCTATGAAGGCTGGTATTCGGTTCGCGACGAAGCTTTCTATGATGAAAGCGAACTGACCGACGGGGAGGGGGGCGTTCGCCTGTCGCCGCAGGGGACGCCGGTCGAATGGACCGTCGAGGAAAGCTGGTTCTTCCGCCTGTCGGCCTATCAGGACCGTTTGCTCGCGCTCTATAACGACAATCCCGACTTCATCCGCCCCGAAAGCCGCCGCAACGAGGTGCTGCGCTTCGTCGAGGGCGGATTAAAGGATCTGTCGGTATCGCGCACGAGTTTCGATTGGGGCGTCCCGGTGCCGGGCAGCCCCGGGCATGTGATGTATGTCTGGGTCGACGCGCTCACGACCTATTTGTCGGGCATTGGCTATCCTGACATGGACGGCGATTTTGCACGATTCTGGCCGGCGAACATTCATATGATCGGCAAGGATATCGTTCGTTTTCATACTGTTTACTGGCCGGCCTTCCTGATGAGTGCCGGTCTGCCGCTTCCGCGCCAGGTGTTCGGTCACGGCTTTCTGCTCAACCGCGGCGAGAAGATGTCGAAATCGCTCGGCAACGTTGTCGATCCGATGACGCTCGCCGAACAGTTCGGCGTCGATGCGCTGCGCTATTATCTGCTCCGCGAAGTCAGCTTTGGGCAGGACGGCAGCTATTCGGCCGAAGCGATCGTGCGCACCGCGAATGCCGACCTCGCCAACAGCTTCGGCAATCTTGCGCAGCGCAGCTTGTCGATGATTTTCAAGAATTTGGACGGCGAGATTTCGAACGATTACTCTCCGAGTGAGGAGGATTTGGCTCTTAGGAGCGCCGTTCGCGACGCCGCAGTAAATTTGCTTCCTCGTGAGTTTGAAGAGCTGTCATTTTCCGTCGGCATTGAGGAATGGCTCCGCGCAGTTTTTGCTTGCAACCAGTATGTTGATACGCAGGCCCCGTGGGCGCTGCGCAAGACCAATCCAGAACGGATGCGTGCTGTGCTGATGACTCTCTTTCGGGCTATTCGCACACTCGCGATTGCGATCCGTCCGGTGGTGCCGTCCGCGGCTGACGCGCTGCTCAACCAGATGGGAATCGCCGACGATGCGCGCGACTTCGCCGCGCTTGCCGACACCGAATGGTTTGCGAAGCTTGCTGCCAGCGGTTTTGCGGTCGGCCAGCCGGTTCCTATCTTTCCACGCCTTGAACTGCCCGAAGGGGAAGGGGAGGCCTGATGCTCGTCGATTCGCACTGCCACCTCAATTACAAGGGGCTTGCCGAGCAGCAGGGTGAAGTGCTGGAGCGCGCGCGGGCGCGCGGCGTCACCGCGATGCTCAACATCGCAACGCGCGAGAGCGAGTGGGACGACGTCCTGGCTGCTGCCGAAGCCAATACCGATGTATGGGCTAGCGTCGGCATCCATCCGCACGATGCCGATCATCATCCCGATGTCGACACCGCCAAGCTGGTCGAGCGCGCCGCGCATCCGCGCGTGATCGGGATCGGCGAGACGGGGCTCGACTATTATTACGACAAGAGCGATCGCGTGCGGCAACAGGAAAGTTTTCGCCGCCATATCCACGCATCGCAGCAGACCGGCCTGCCGATCATAGTCCACACCCGCGATGCCGAAGCCGACACGCTGGCGCTGCTCGGCGAAGAGATGGAAAGGGCGTCTTACACCGGTGTGATTCATTGCTTCACCGCGAGCGACGACTTCGCCAAAGCGGCGCTCGACCTTGGGCTGTTCATCTCGATCTCGGGGATCGTGACGTTCAAAAATGCCGCCGATCTTCAGGCCACGGCAAAATGGCTGCCGCAGGACAGGCTGCTGATCGAAACCGATTCCCCCTTCCTTGCCCCCGTCCCGCATCGCGGCAAGACCGGCGAGCCGGCCTTTGTGGCCGATACGCTGGCTTTTCTGGCCGACCTGCGCGGCGATGATCGCGAAGCGCTGGCAGCGGCGACAAGCGCGAATTTCTACGCGCTTTTCAACAAGGCGGCGCCATGACGTCACACGCGCCATGAAGGTTCGCATTCTAGGGTGCGGTACCTCTTCCGGGGTACCGCGGATCGGTAACGACTGGGGGCAATGCGACCCCGACAATCCGCGGAACCTGCGCAGCCGGGCCTCGATCATGATTTCGCTCGGCGGATACCGGCTGATCGTCGATACCAGCCCCGACATGCGCCTGCAACTGCTCGACGCCGGGATCGGCGAGGTCGATGGGGTGATATGGACCCACGAACATGCCGATCATACGCACGGCCTCGACGATTTGCGTCAGATCATGCATCTGCGCGGTTCGGCCGTGCCGGCCTACGCCCGCGCGCATGTTCTGGATATTCTGAAATGGCGCTTCACCTATGCCTTTGCCGGCAACGCAGGCTATCCGGCATCGGTCGATCCGATCGAACTGGCCGATCATCAGTGGATCGGACCGATCGAAGTATCGGCACTCGAAATGCCGCACGGCCCGATAAAGGCCAGCGGCCTGATCTTCAGCGACGGTGCGCACAAGATCGGATACGCGACGGATTTTTCACGATTTACGGAGGAAATGGTCGATTTCTTCCAGGGGGTCGACTTGTTCGTGATCGACGCGCTCCGCCGCTATCCGCACCCCACGCATCCGCATCTCGCGATGACGCTCGAAGGGCTCGCCAAGGTCGGCCAGCCGCGGGCCATTATCACGCATATGGACAATACGATGGATTATGACGATCTGGCCGGCGAGCTGCCTGACGGCGTCGAGCCTGGGTACGACGGGCTGGAGGTGGAATTGTGAACGGCGATACCACGGTGCCGATGATCTGGTTCGTCGGGGCCTTTGCGCTGGTCTTGAGCTCGCTCGCGGCCAGACGGCTCAATCTGGCCGACGGCCTGAAGATGGCGCTCACGTGGGTGGCGATCTTTGCGCTCGTATTTCTCGTCGTTCGGACGTGGCAGCTTTTTGCCTGACGATTCAACGAGAGGGGGGCAAACGGGTCTCCCTGTTATATTGAAGTTAACATAATATATATTATCGGATAATCTTATGTCGAATACGCCTTCGCTGTCCCCCATCGATCGACTGCTCGCGATCATGCGTCAGTTGCGCAATCCCGATGGTGGGTGTGAGTGGGATTTGGCGCAGGACTTCACAACGATCTCACCTTACACGATCGAGGAAGCCTATGAGGTTGCCGACGCCATAGCCTCCGGATCGCCCGATGCGATTTGCGACGAGCTTGGAGATTTGCTGCTCCAGGTCGTTTTTCATGCCCAGATCGCTACCGACAAAGGCCTGTTCGGGTTCGACGACGTCGCCAATGCGATCAGCGACAAGATGGAACGGCGCCACCCGCATATCTTCGGCGATGCAACGACGCATGACGTTCGCCAGCAATGGGAACAGATCAAGGCGGCCGAGCGCAGCGCCGACGGCGCCAAAAGCGTGCTCGACGGCGTGGCGTTGTCACTGCCGGCGCTCCTGCGCGCGCAAAAGCTGCAAGGCCGCGCTGCGCGGGCGGGATTTGACTGGCCCGATGCCGACGGACCGCGCGCCAAGATCGCCGAAGAACTGGAAGAAGTCGAAACGGCCCCTGACGACGCAGCGCGGGCGGAGGAAGTCGGCGACCTGCTCTTCGCGGTGGTGAACTATGCGCGGCACCTCGGCGTCGATGCCGAAAGCGCACTCCGTGACGCCAACGCCAAGTTCGCGCGCCGCTTCATGGCCGTCGAAGCACGCGCTGGCGCCGACATGGCGCATATGCCGCTCGATGCGCTCGAAGCGCATTGGCAGGCGGTCAAGGCTTCGGAAGCCCCTTAGCCGGCCAGAGGCGGCGGAAGCGGGCCTGATCGGCGGGATCGAGCCGAACGGTGAGCACATGCCCCTCACCCTCTGCCCTGTTATCAAGGACTTCGCCGCGGGCGTGGAGCCAGGCAAGCGCCTCCCCTTCGTCAAAGCCAAGAAAAATCTGCTGTATTTCGTGGCCTTCGGTTAGCCGCGCCGCCATCAGCGTCCGCGCCGCCTCGACGCCCTCACCCGTGAAGGCCGAAATGACCGCGACGTCGCTGCGCCGTGCGGCAATCTCGACGATCTCGGCGCGCCGCTCGGGCCCCGCAGTGTCGATCTTGTTCCAGATTTCGATCTGCGGAATCGGGTCGGCGGCGTCCTCCCCTTCCCCGTCCTGCGGCCCATTGACCCCGAGCGAGTCGAGGATCGCCTTGACGTCGTCATATTGCGCGTCGCTGTCGGGATGGACGATGTCGCGGACATGGACGATCAGATCGGCCGTCGTCACTTCCTCTAGCGTTGCGCGGAAGGCGGCGACGAGTTCGGTCGGAAGGTCGGAGACGAAGCCGACCGTGTCGGAGAGGATTGCCTTGTCAATCCCCGGCAGGCGGATTTCGCGCATCGTCGGATCGAGCGTCGCGAACAGCATATCTTCCGCCATGACGTCGCTTCCCGTCAGGCGATTGAAAAGCGTCGATTTTCCGGCGTTGGTATAGCCGACGAGCGCGACGACGGGCCAAGGTGCCCGCTGCCGCTTGGCGCGTTGGAGTTGGCGCGTGCGCCGCGCATCGTCGAGCTGGCGGCGGATGCGCGCCATACGATTGCGGATCATCCGGCGGTCGGCCTCGATCTGCGTCTCGCCGGGGCCGCCGAGGAAGCCGAAGCCGCCGCGCTGGCGCTCGAGGTGGGTCCAGCTTCGCACCAGCCGTCCCGCCTGATAGTCGAGATGCGCTAGTTCGACCTGCAACCGCCCCTCGGCGGTCGCGGCGCGCTCGCCGAATATCTCGAGGATCAGGCCGGTGCGATCGATCACCTTCGTTCCGAAGGCGGTTTCCAGATTGCGCTGCTGGATCGCGGTCAGCGCGGCGTCGACGATGACAAGTTGCACGTCGTGCGCCGCAATCGCGGGCTTGATAGCCTCGATCTGACCGACGCCGATCAGCGTTGCCGCGCGCGTCTGGCGGAGGCGCAGCGGATGCGCTGCCACCACCTTGAGCCCGATCGCGACCGCGAGCCCCTTTGCTTCCTCAACGCGCGCGTCGAGATCGCGCGACAGGCGCTGGCCGTGCCATTCGGGCACGACAAGCAGCGCGGGCGCACCGCGCGTTACCTCTTCGGCGCTATCGGACATCGGGTCGATCAGGCGTCGCCGTCGGCTTCGCCATTGTCGGTCAGATTGATCGGGCCGTTGGGCTGAACCGTCGAAATGGCGTGCTTGTAGACAAGCTGCACCTGGCGTTCGCGTTCGAGCAGCATGCAGAACAGATCGAAGGCGACGATATCGCCCTGCAGCATGACGCCGTTGACAAGGAACATCGTCACCGACTCTTCGGAACGGCGCACCGCATTCAGGAAAACGTCCTGAAGCGCCTTGCCCTTGGCGGTGGGAACTTCGCGCACATCGGCGCCGAGCGAGGCCAGGTCGAAATCATGCGACGGCATGATCGTCGAGATCGCGTGCTTGTACACGAGCTGCGACTGGCCGTCGCGGCGGAGCAAGAGCGAGAAATTGTCGAACCAGGTGATTATTCCCTGCAGCTTCACGCCCTTGACGAGAAACATCGTCACCGGGGTCTTGCTGCGACGCAGAGCGTTGAGAAAAAGATCCTGAAGATTCTGGTTTTTATCGGACACATTTGCCTCCTGTTTTTGGCGGCCGAGCCGCGGGTTCGATGCGCCGACGATGAGCCCCTTGTCGTCTTCGCAGCCGCAATATGCGGCAAAGAGCGGATCAGGTCTAGGGTAAAGCCACTACCCTTCGCCGTCCTGATTCTCGGTCAATCCCAACAGCTTCAGCTTTCTATGGAGAGCCGAACGCTCCATCCCGATAAAGGCTGCGGTGCGCGAGATATTTCCCGAGAAACGGTTGATCTGGATGCGCAGATATTCGCGTTCGAAATTCTCGCGCGCCTCCTTGAGCGGAATCGCGGTGATCGATTCGCTGTTGGGCAGGATGTCGGTGCCGCCGCGGACCAGCTCCGAAGGCAGCATATCGGCATCGATCCGGCCGAGCCGATCGCTCGGCGCGAGGATCATCACCCGCTCGATCACGTTGCGCAATTCGCGCACATTGCCGGGCCATTCATGCGCCTGGAGCGCCGCCATCGCCTCCGAGCTGATCTCGGGCGGCGGCACGCGCCGTTCGGCGGCATAACGGCCGACGAAATGGTCGCAGAGGCTTGCAATATCGTCGCGCCGCTCGCGCAGCGGCGGAATATGCACGGGCACGACATTGAGCCGGTAATAGAGATCTTCGCGAAAGCGCCCTTCGGCGATTTCGCTCATCAAGTCGCGCGCGGTGCCCGAAATGATGCGCACATCGACGCGGATCATCGTTCGCCCACCGACACGCGTGAAGCTCTGGTCGGTCAGGACGCGCAAGATCTTGCCCTGCGTCGTCAGCGGCATGTCGGCGACTTCGTCGAGGAAGAGCGTCCCGCCATGCGCCTGTTCGAGCAGACCGACGCGGATCGCCCCGTCGTCGCTTTCCGACCCGAACAATTCGATCTCGACCGTTTCGGGGTCCATCCGGGCCGACGAGATGACGCGGAACGGCGCATTCTGTCGCCCGCTCCAGCCATGGAGGACGCGCGCCGCAACCTCCTTGCCGACGCCGGGAGCGCCGGTGACGAGCACCCGGCTGCCGGTTCCCGCCACGCGTTTCAGCGTCGCGCGGACATTGTTGATCGCGGTGCTGCTGCCCGTGAGTTCGTCGGCGGGACCGGCCTTTTCGCGAAGCTGTTCATATTCGAACTTCAGCCGCTCGCTTTCGGTCGCGCGCGCGACGAGGTGCAACAGACGCTCGGCCTCGAACGGCTTTTCGATGAAGTCGTAGGCGCCGCGGCGGATCGCCGCGACGGCGGTGTCGAGACCGCCATGGCCCGAAATGACGATGATCGGCAGCGTCGGGTCGAATTCCTTGATCGCCTCGACCAGCCCCAATCCGTCGAGCCGCGACCCCTGCAGCCACACGTCGACCAGCGCGAGCGACGGGCGCCGCTGGCGGATCGCTTCGAGTGCGGCATCGCTGTCGGAGGCGGTCCGCGCTTCATAGCCTTCGTCTTCCATGACGCCGGCGACCAGTTCGCAAATGTCGCGTTCGTCGTCGACGATCAAAATATCAAGCGCCATGTTCTTCTCTGTCCTGCCGGTTTCTGATGCGCCCCGGCACCGATTCGATCTGCCCTGTTGGAACTCCCCCGCCCTTGCCAGCCAATGGCCGCAGGCGATCGGCGTGCAGCGTCAACGTGACCTGCGTCCCCCGCCCTTCCGGATTGTCCGAAAATTCAAGCTCGCCATAATGTTGCTCGACGATCTTCTTGACGATCGCAAGGCCGAGCCCCGTCCCGCCCTGCCGCGTGGTCATATAGGGTTCGGCGATCGCGTCGCGCGCCTCGGGCAGCCCGATGCCATCATCGGTGACGCGGATGACCACCGCATCCTGCGGGCCGATGTCGAGTTCGGCGCGGATATGGCCCGAAACCGGGCCATCCGATTTTTTCGTATTTTCCTCGATGGCTTCAACAGCATTTTTGACGATGTTCGTCAGCGCTTGCGATAGCAGGCGGCGGTCGCAGACGAGCGGCTCGATCTCGTTCGGCGTCTTGACGCTGAATATGATGTCGGGCTTCGCTACCTCGAACAGGAACACCGCCTGGCGCAGGATGTCGCGGATATCCTCGACCCCGAAGGTCGGCTTCGGCATCCGTGCAAAGCTGGAAAATTCGTCGACCATGCGGCGCATATCGTGAACCTGCCGTACGATCGTGTCGGTCAATTTGCGGAAAGTGGCGGCATCGCCCTCGATCTTTTCGCCGAAGCGGCGCTGCAATCGTTCGGCGGCGAGCTGAATCGGGGTCAGTGGATTCTTGATTTCATGCGCAATGCGGCGCGCGACGTCAGACCAGGCGGCGCGGCGCTGATCGAGCAATTGCTGGGTTATATCCTCGAAGCTCAGCACGAAGCCGTCGCCTTGCGCGACCGCCTTCGCCGCGAGCGTCGCGGGTTCGGCATCGCGGCGGGCCAGCTGAACGATCCCTTCCTGCTCCCCGCCGCTCAGGAGCGCGGCCAGTTCGGGCGCGACATCGCCGAGCGGTTGCCCGGTCAAGGTTTCGGCGCTTTGCCCGATCAGGCTTTCGGCGGCGGCGTTGGCGAGAAGAATGCGATGCTGCGCATCGACCGAGACGACCGCCGATGAGACGCCGCTCAGCACTGCTTCGATGAAGCTGCGCCGCGTTTCGAGCTGCTCATTGACGTTGACGAGCGCGCTCGTCTGCCCCTCGAGCTGCTCGGTCATGCGGTTGAAGGCGCGCGTCAGCACGGCAATCTCGTCGTCGCGGGCCGGCGGCGTGACGCGCACCGACAGATCCCCGCCCGCCGCGGTGCGCGTCGCGCCGATCAGGGTGCCGAGCGGCCGCGTGATGCGGTCCGCGACGACGATCGCGGCCACCACCGCCAGCGCCAGCAACAGAAGCGAACCGAGATAGAGCGCGCCGTTGAACTGCAACTGGAGCTGCTGCGATCGCTGGAACAGGTCGTTATAGTCGGCAAGCACGGCCCCCGCCCGCGCGGATTGCTGAAAGCCCGGCACATTGGCGTCGCGAGACGCATAGACGTAGGCACTCTCCGTTCCCGGCAAGCGGGCGGCTGCCTCGACGCGGTCGGCCTGACGGACAACGACGACATCCTCACCCGCCTTGAGGCGGTTCACCATGGTCGGCGTCAGGCGACTCTCGGCCGCGCGCTTGTCGGGATCGATGGCTGCGGCGGTCCGGACGACCCCGTCCTTTCCGACTTCGATAATCGCCGACTCATTGAGGCTGCGCACCACGACCTGTTGCAGATAGTAATTATAGAAGCCGGGACTATCGACGGGAAACTGGGTCAGTTGCTTACCGAGGTCGGTCGCCATGGCATATGTGTTGGCCCCGACCTGTCGTTGGTTCTCCTGATAATAGCCTTCGGCAAGATTGGCCGCGTTTTCGAACATGCCGCGCGAGCGGTCCGAGAACCAGAAATCGACCCCGAACTGGAACAGCAGCGAAGCGAATATCACCACCAGCAATGTCGGCGTTGCCGCGATCAGCGAAAAGAGCGCGACGAGGCGTACGTGCAGCCGCCCGTTGCCGCCGCTCATCGTCCGTTCGGCGCGCGCACGGGCCACGCGGCTGCCGATCAGGACGATGAGCGCCATCGCGGGAACGAGGTTGGCGACCATGATTGCCGCGACGAGCGCCGGGGTCAGCAACCGCTCGCTCTGCGCGTCGCCGGTGACGAAGATATAGGTGCCGATCGCAACACTCGCGATCAGGGCGAGCGTATAATATTCGGGCGCGCCGAACCGCCACCAGCCGCTCCGCGCGTCCGTATCACCGGGTTCGCCGTCAAGAGCCGAGGGGAAAGGCTGCGTCATTGTGGCTGCGATACGACAATCCTGTTGCATAGAAAACACACAATATGCGCCGGCGCGCCGATAAGTGTGCTTTTCCGGTCAACGGGAGCACGTGCGATGCGGCGCCTAGGGATGCGCCGGATCGATGTCGAGTTGCCCCAATCGCTTGCGCAGCGTGTTGCGGTTGATCCCGAGCCGTCGGGCTGCCTCGAGCTGGTTGCCGCGTACTTCGCGCAGCACGCGGCGGAACAACGCCGCCTCGACGATGGCTTCTAGGTCGCTGTGGATGGCGCCGTCGCCGTCGGTGCCCGCCAGCCGTTCGCGCACCCAATCGTCGACCGCGTGCGCGATCAGGTCCGCCGGCGCGGTGAAGGCGGGCGCCATGCCGCCGCTTTCGCGCAGCACTGTCTCGACATCGCGGGCGGTGACGACGGTGTCGCGCGCCAGAATGGCGAGACGCTGGACCACATTGCCGAGTTCGCGAACATTGCCTGGCCAGTCGTGGCGTTCGAGCAACTGCATCGCCTCGGGCGCGAATTCGCGGTCGGGCAGCCCCGACTGGCGCCCTGTCTCGACAAAATGGCGGACGAGCGCGGCGATGTCGCTGCGCCGGTCGCGGAGTGGCGGCAGGCTGACCGGAATGACGTTGAGGCGATAGAAAAGATCTTCGCGGAAGCGCCCCTCGGCGACGAGGCTGCGCATCTCGCGGTGGGTCGCGGCGACGACGCGGACATCGGCTTTCAGCGCCTGACTGCCGCCGACGGTCGAATATTCGTTGGTTTGCAGGACGCGCAGCAGCCGCGTCTGTGCCTCGAGCGGCATGTCGCCGATTTCGTCGAGGAACAGGGTGCCGCCCGACGCCTGTTCGAACCGCCCGGCGCTGCGGCTGTGTGCGCCGGTGAAGGCGCCCTTTTCGTGACCGAACAATTCGGCCTCGATCAGTTCGCGCGGGATCGCGGCCATGTTGATCGCGACGAAGGGGCCATTGCGGCGCAGGCCCGTCGCATGGATCGCGCGCGCGACGACCTCCTTGCCCGTCCCCGATTCGCCGAGGATCAGGACAGCAAGGTCGTTCGAGGCGAGCCGCGCGATGGTGCGATATACCGCCTGCATCGCCGGGGCGCGGCCGATCAGCCCGTGGCTGTCGGTTTCGGCCGCGTCGACCTTGCCGAGCGGTTGCCGGCCCCGTGCCAGGGCGGCGCGGACGCTGGCGGTCAACTCCTCGAGATCGAAGGGCTTGGGCAGATAGTCGTAGCTGCCGATCCCCTGCGCGCGGACCGCGGTGTCGAGCGTGTTCTGCGCCGAGAGAACGATCACCGGTGTTTCGGGCGCCACGCCCGCGCCGGGCAGCGAATCGATGCCGTCGCCGTCGGGCAGGACGACGTCGGTGATGATGAGGTCGGGGCGATGATCGGCGAGCCAGGCATTACGCTCGGCGATGCTGCCGACCGCGGCGAACAGGGCGCATTCGTCATCCAGCGTCTCGCGGATGATGAGCGAGATCGCGGGATCGTCCTCGACCAGCAGGATCGTCTTGTCGGTGGTCATGGCCGCGGCTCCTTGCGCGCCGATGACTGTGCGGCGGGCAGATTAACGCGAAAGCGCGTCCACTCGCCATCGCGGACATGCTGGACGGTGCCGCCCATGTCGCGCGCGAGCTTCGCGACGAGCGCGAGACCGAGTCCCCTGCCCTCGCGCTTCGTCGTCACGAACGGGTCGAACAGGTCGTCGCGGATGTCGGCGGGCACGCCGGGGCCATTATCGCTGACGCTGACCTCGATCGGCAGCGCAATGCGGCCGCGACCGTCGCCATTGTCGATCGACAGGCCGTGGCGATAGGCGGTGGCGATGCGGATGACGCCATCGTCACGCCCGCTGAGCGCCTCGCCGGCATTGGTGACGAGGTTCAGCAATATTTGGACCATGGCGTCATGGTTGCCCTGCACCATCGGCAGCGAAGGGTCGAAATCCTCTGAAAAGCGGACCCCGGGCAATTGCCGCGCGCGCACCGCCTCCAGCGCTTGATGGATCGGCTGATAGAGGTTGATCGGCGTGCAGGCGATCGGCTGCCCGCGCGAAAAATGCTCCATCTGGTCGATCAGCGTCGTGATCCGGTCGACCTCGGCGCAGATCAGCGTCGTGAAGCGTTCGCCGCTTGCATCGGTCTTGCGCGCGAGAAGCTGCGCGGCGCCCTTGATCCCGGCGAGCGGATTCTTGATTTCGTGTGCCAGCATCGAAGCGGCGGCCCCCGCCGCACGGCCCGACCGTCCGATCGCGCCGCCCATCAGTTCGGCTTCGCTTTGCGACGGAACGAGCGCGAGGATGCGGTGCCCGTTGCTGCCATAGGGCACCATCTGCATATCGACGAAGATCGACTTGCCGCCGCCGATGCGGATTTCGGCGCGATGGGCGAACAATGCCGAGGTGTCGGGATCGTTCATGCGCTGACGATAGCCGCGGTCCATGCCGATGACGTCATAGACGACGCGCCCGACCATCGCCGAGCGGCTGATATTGCAAAGCTGTTCGGCGGCCGCGTTGACAAACAGGACGACGGCCCCGCGGTCGATCAGCAGCGTCGCGACCGGATGCGACTGGATGATTTCGTCATGGTCGAACGTCGGGATGCTCGACGTCAACGCGCTCACGCAGCCGCCTTGCTCAGATAGGGCGCGTAAAATTCCTCGAGCGCATCGAGTACGCCCTTGCTGTCGGGGATCTGGTTGACGCGGTTGCGGAATTCCGCCGAACCGTGGAGCCCCTTTACATACCAGCCGAGATGCTTGCGCGCCATATTGACGCCGGTCATTTCGCCATAATGGTCGATCATCGCCCGATAATGCGATGTAATAACGTCATATTGTTCGTCGATGCCAGGGTCGGGGCGCTCGCCCTCGCCGCGCAGCGCCGCCATCACCTGCCCCAGCAACCACGGCCGGCCATAGGCGCCGCGGCCGATCATCACGCCATCGGCGCCGCTCTGATCGAGCGCGGAGCGCGCATCGTCGACCGAACAGATGTCGCCATTGACGATCACCGGGATCGATACTGCATCCTTGACCCGGCGCACGAAGGCCCAGTCGGCGCTGCCGCGATACATCTGATTGCGCGTGCGGCCGTGGACGGTCACCAGTTTCGCGCCTAAATCCTCTGCGATATGCGCGAGTTCGGGGGCGTTGAGGCTGTCATGGTCCCAGCCCATGCGCATCTTGACCGTCACCGGCACGCTGACCGCCTTGACGCAGGCTTCGATCAGCGCCGCAGCCAGCTTGAGATCGCGCATCAGCGCCGATCCGGCATCGCCGTTGGTGACCTTGCGCACCGGACAGCCCATGTTGATGTCGATGATCGCCGCGCCGCGCTCTTCATTGAGCTTCGCGGCCTCGCCCATTTCATAAGGCGTGCACCCGACAAGCTGCATCGAAACGGGTTCCTCGACCGGATCCCAGGCAGCTTTCTGGATCGATTGCCGCGTCTCACGGATCGCGGCCTGGCTCGCGATCATCTCCGTGACGTTGAGCCCCGAGCCGTAATAGCGGACGATCTTGCGGAACGGCAGATCAGTGACGCCTGTCATCGGCGCGAGGATCACGGGATCCGCGATGGTGATATTGCCGATCTGGATGGGCCGGAGCGGCGCCATAACGGGGAGCTTTCGTTGAATTGCCTAAATTTTGTGCAGCCACTACACGCTAAGGCGCTTTTCCGCAAGCCGCGGCTGCGCTAACCGGCGCGCGTCATGACCGACTCCGCGCCCCTGCCGTCCGGCTCCGTCGCTGTCGTGCTGCTCGCCGGCGGCGTCGGCGCGCGCGCTGGCTTTGCGCTTCCCAAGCAGCTTGTCCCGATCGGCGGCAAATCCGTGCTGCGCTGGAGCCTCGATGCGTTCGCCGCGCACCCCGCCATCGGTGCGGGCGTGCTCGTCGGCGATGATGACGTCGTGGCGGCGACAGGCCCCCTTCCCGCCGGCTGGACGACCGCTGCGCCGGGCATCGAACGCCAGCAGTCGGTCGCGAATGCGCTGGGCGCACTGGCCGACTGGAGCGACGATGCGATCCTCCTCGTCCATGATGCGGCGCGCCCCGGCGTTTCGGCGGCGGTAATCGACCGGCTGCTCGCCGCCGTGGCGGAGGGGGCTGTCGCGGCGACGCCGACGCTGCCCGTTCCCGATACGCTGATAAGCGAGGTTGACGGGGTGGCGGGTGACGTCACCGACCGCAGCCGACTCGCGCGCGTCCAGACGCCGCAGGCCTTCCGGCTCGGTGCTCTGCGCCGTGCTCACGCGGGTACCGGCGACGAGGCGGCGACCGACGATGCGCAACTCGTCCGCCGGCTTGGTCATGCTGTGGCAACGGTTCCGGGCGACGCGCGGCTGCACAAATTGACCTATGCCGACGATCTCATCATTCTGTCCGCCCTGCTCGGAGGAGGCAAAGCCGCGATGCGTACAGCCGTCGGCATGGGTTATGACGTTCACCGCCTTGTTCCCGACAAGCCGCTGTGGATCGGCGGGATTGAAATCGCGCATAGTCATGGGCTTGAAGGGCATAGCGATGCCGATGTCGCGCTCCACGCGCTGACCGACGCGATCCTCGGCGCGCTGGCCGATGGCGATATCGGGGACCATTTCCCGCCGAGCGATCCGCAATGGCGCGGGGCGGCGTCATGGCGCTTCCTGGCCTTTGCCGCCGAACGGGTCGCGGCCCGGGGCGGACGGATCGCCCATGTCGATCTGACGATCATCGCCGAAGCGCCGAAAATCGGCCCGCATCGCGCCGCGATCCGCGCGCGCCTGTCCGAAATTCTTGCGATTTCGATTAAAACCATTAGTGTGAAGGCAACAACCACCGAGCGGCTGGGCTTTACGGGCCGCCGCGAAGGGATCGCCGCACAGGCCATCGCGACTTTAGAACTTCCGGAGAATTGAACCTTGCCGTCCGCCGTCGAAACGCGCCAGACCGCGCGCGAAGAAGCCGCCACGTCCGTTCTTGCCGCCAATCGCGCGGCGGGGCGCCGCGTTGCCATCGCCGAAAGCTGCACCGGCGGCATGGTGTCGGTGGCGCTCACTGACATTCCCGGTAGTTCCGATGTCTTCAGCGCCGGATTCATTACCTATTCGGCCGACGCCAAGAAGCGCCAGCTCGACGTCAGTAGCGAAATTCTGGAAACCTTCGGTGAGGTGTCGCTGGCGACCGCCTGGGCGATGGCCGCGGGCGTGCTGGCGAACAGCGATGCCGACGTTGCGGTATCGATCACCGGCATCGCGGGTCCCGGCGGCGGATCGGATAAGAAACCGGTGGGCATCGTCGTGTTTGCGCGCGCGCTGCGCGGCCAGGATCCCGATGATTATTTCACCCAGCGGGTGCAGTTCGATTCGACCGATCGCGCGACGATCCGCCATCACGCGACGATGTTCGCGCTCGACCTGCTTCAGCCCGACAAGGACGCGCTGCGTCCGTCGGAGGATGTCACGCTTCCCGCACCGTAAAGCGCATCGGCGCGCATTTCGAACGCCGCGATCATCTTACGGAGCGCCTTGTCGAACATCTGCCCGGCCAGCGCCTCGAAGACGCGGCTGCGGAACGAGAAATCGACCATGAAGTCGACCTTGCACCCGCCGCCGTCGAGCGGCGTGAAATGCCATTCATTGTTGAGGTGGCGCATCGGGCCGTCGATATAATCGACGACCACCTTGTCGGGCGCGCGCTTGTGGACGCGGCATGAAAAGCTTTCGCGCAATCCCTTGAAGCCGACGATCATGTCGGCCACCGCCTCGCGATCGCTGTCGGCGCGGACACGCAGCGCGACCACCCACGGCAGAAATTCGGGATAGCGCGCGACATCGGTCACGAGCGCGAACATCTGTTCGGCGCTATAGGGCAGCTCGCGCGTTTCGTGATGCCTCGGCAATGCGGCGTCAGTCCGCCTTGGCGCGCGCGAGCTGGGCTTCGCGCGCGGCGCGCATCTTCGCGAAATCGTCGCCCGCATGATAGCTCGACCGCGTCAGCGGCGAAGAAGCGACCTGCAGGAAGCCCTTGGCGCGGGCGATCTGGGCATAGGCATCGAACGCCTGCGGCGTCACGAAGTCGATCACCTTCGTATGCTTGGGGGTCGGCTGGAGATATTGCCCCATCGTCATGAAGTCGATGTCGGCGCTGCGCATGTCGTCCATCACCTGATGCACTTCCATCCGCTCTTCGCCGAGCCCGAGCATGATGCCCGATTTGGTGAAGATCGACGGATCGCGGCGCTTGACGCTTTCGAGCAAGCGGAGCGACGCATAATAGCGCGCGCCGGGACGGATCGTCGGATAGAGCCGCGGAACCGTCTCCAGATTGTGATTGTAGACGTCCGGCCGCGCATCGACGATCGCGGCGACGGCATCGTCGGGCTTGTTGCGGAAATCGGGGGTCAGAATCTCGATCGTCGTCTGCGGCGTTTCGCGGCGCAGCGCCTCGATCACCTTGACGAACTGGCTGGCGCCGCCATCGGGCAAGTCGTCGCGGTCGACCGAGGTGATCACGATATGGGTCAGCCCCATCTTCGCCGCCGCGGCCGCCGTATGTTCGGGTTCGAGCAGATCGACGGGGCGCGGCATGCCGGTCTTGACGTTGCAGAAGGCGCAGGCGCGCGTGCAGGTATCGCCGAGGATCATCACCGTCGCGTGCTTTTTGGTCCAGCATTCGCCGATGTTCGGGCAGGCCGCTTCCTCGCACACCGTATGCAGATTGAGATCGCGCATCAGCTTGCGTGTTTCGGCATAGCCGGGGCTGGTCGGCGCCTTGACGCGAATCCAGTCGGGTTTGCGGGCGCGATCGGACGGTTTTTGCAGCGGAGCGTTCATGGCGCCCACATAGGCGCACACGCACATCTTCTCAACCGTCCATCCTGTGCTAAAGCGCGCGTCATGACTCGCTTTGCAGAACTGATCGACGGCTATCGCCGTTTCCGCGCCACCGGCTGGCAGCAACAGCGCGACCGGTGGGATGAATTGGCCGAGGGCCAGTCGCCGAAGGTGATGGTGATCGCCTGTTCGGACAGCCGCGTCGAACCGTCGCAGATATTCGACACCAATCCGGGCGAGATATTCGTCGTGCGCAATGTCGCCGCGCTCGTCCCGCCCTTTGAAACGACGCCGGGCCGTCACGGCGTATCGGCCGCGCTCGAATTTGCGGTGCAGTTTCTGAAGGTCGAGGAAATTGTCGTGATGGGCCACGGGATGTGCGGCGGCTGCCACGCGGCGCTGCACCGGACGATGGAGGGTGCCGAACCGGGCCGCGGCGGTTTCATCGCCGACTGGATCGCGCTGCTCGACGATGCGAGCGCCGACGTGCGTGCGGCGCATCCCGACTATGACAATCGCGTAGCGGGCCGTGCGATGGAGATGGCGGGGGTGAAGGTCAGCCTCGACAATCTGCGCACCTTCCCGTGCATCGAGGAGAAGGAAAAGCGCGGCACGTTGCGGCTGCGCGGCGCCTTTTTTGCGATCAGCGACGGCGTTCTCCACATTCTCGATGAAAAAACTGGAGAATTTTCGCCCGCCTGACCCCGCCAGGGGTTGCGCTCCCCCGCGCGGGGGTCCAACAGGCGCGCCATGCTCTCCAAGCCCAACCTGCCGCGCTGGATGCGTCTGTGGCAGTTGCGCGCCGGCCGGCGCGCGCGCAGCGAGGTCGTCGATATCCGGCGGCGCGTCGCGATGGTGGGCGGGGCGCTGCTGCTCGGCTTCGTTGCCCTCGTCTTTGCAGCGGCGGGCGACAAGGTTCAGCGGCTGATCTTTCAGATATCGGCGGTCGCCTGGTGGTTGCCGCTGCTCATCACGCCATCGGTATTCGCGCTGATCGTTTGGTTGACCAACCGCTATGTCCCCGACGCGCGCGGGTCGGGCATTCCGCAGATCATCGCGGCGGGTCGCTATCCCGATCAGGCGGCCGACGGCCCGCTGGTGTCGCTCAAGACCGCCTTTGCCAAGCTTGCGCTGACGCTGACGACGCTCGCCGCGGGCGGATCGGTGGGACGCGAGGGGCCGACGGTTCAGGTCAGCGCGGCGATCATGGTCGCGATGCATCGGCTGCTCAAGGTCCGCATTTCCGCCGGGGTGTTCATCGCCGGCGGTGCCGCGGGGGTCGCCGCAGCCTTCAACACGCCGCTCGCCGGGATCGCTTTCGCAATCGAGGAACTCGCATCCGCCTATGAACAGCGCGTCGCGGTGCTGACGATGGGGGCGGTGATGATCGCCGGTCTCGTCAGCCTGTCGGTGGCGGGCGACTATGTCTATTTCGGCGCGATGCGCGAAACGCTCCCCGTGGCCGACGTGCTGTTGATCGCGCCAATCGCGGGGATCGGCGGCGGCCTGGCCGGCGGGCTCTTTGCGCGGCTCGTGCTGGCGGCGAGCGACCGGTCCGCCGGCTGGGCGCGCAAGGCGGCGGCGCGCCCGATCCTTTTCGCAGCCGTTTGCGGCCTCGTCGTCGCGGGGGTGAGCATCGCGACCGGCGGCGCGACGTGGGGCACCGGCTACGACGTCACCAAATTCCTGGTCGAAGGCAACCACGGCAAGCTGTGGTTCTTTCCCGCCAAGTTCGTGACCGCGCTCGCCTCGACGTTGAGCGGCGCGCCGGGCGGCATTTTCGCGCCCTCGCTCGCGGTCGGCGCCGGGTTCGGCAATTTGTTGACGCCCGCCTTCCCCGATAGCCCGACCGGCGCGGTGGTGATGATGGGCATGGTCGCCTATTTCGTCGGGGTCGTGCGCGCGCCGCTGACCGCCGTCATCATCCTGATCGAGGCGACCGCCGCGCGCGGCGTGATCCTGTCGCTGTTCGCGACGGCGCTGATCGCCGACTGGACAAGCGCGCAGGTCTGCCCCACCCGCCTCTATCATGGGCTGTCGAAGCGGATGATGCCGACGAAGCAGAAAGCAACAGCGGCGCCATCGGAGGGCTAAATTCCGGGCGCCAGGTGGCGGCTTTGGGGTGGGAAGGCGACCGGCAGCTATGGAATAATCGGACCGCCAAAGCTGACATCACCTTATTGTGACAGCGCAGATTCGTATCTCGCAATCAGATCGGCAAAGTGAAGCTTTGCTCGGGCAATGCACGCTCGGTGCCAATAAGTGAACAGCAATACCGCCACCCCGGCGACAGACGGCCCGACGATCCAATCTGTCTGGCCATCACGAATGGCTAGGCCGACCGCAAATGCCATCAGGGCGGCCACAACCCAAGCCTGAACTGTAAAGAACGGAACGAGTTTCCACCACATAGGGGGAATAGGTCTGCCGCTTCTCGGGTCGAAAGTGATGGAATAGAGAGCGCCCATAGCTGCTAATCTCATACCTCGACAATGTCTGCAATGGCGGCCGAACAATTCGCCTTAAGCGGCAACAATTGGTCGTAACCGGCCATTTGCCAGGATGCACGCCCGCCTAGGGAATGGCGTAGGTCACGTTCGCCTGTCCGACCGGCTTGTCGGGATCGTCGGTCCACACGCGGACATCCATCACCGCGAGCCGCTTGCCAAGGCGCAGCATATAGGCGTCGGCCATGACCGGGCCCGGTCGGCACGGGCGCAGGAACTGATAGTTGAGCGCGCTCGTCACCGCCATCGCGACGGGGCCGATATGGGCGAGGACGAGGGCGTAGGCGGCCATATCGGCAAAGCCCATCTGCGTCGGGCCGGAAATCAGCCCGCCGGGGCGCAGCGCCTTGTCGTTGGGATCGATGCGCGCCTGGATATGGCCCGGCGCGGCCGCAACGACATGGCCACGCGACCCCGGTTCGGAGTGGGGGAAGGCTTCGGCCATGAAGGCGTTGAGCGCGTCCGCATCCATGCGGATCGCGCTCGCCGAGATAGGCGCCTCCCCCGCCACGATTTTTAGCGCGACAGCTTCTTGTAGGTCGTCGCGTGCGGGCGCGTCGCTTCGTCGCCGAGGCGGCGGATCTTGTCCTCCTCATAGGCTTCGAAATTGCCTTCGAACCATTCGACGTGGCTGTTGCCCTCGAACGCCAGGATGTGGGTCGCCAGACGGTCGAGGAAGAAGCGGTCGTGGCTGATGACCACGGCGCAGCCGGCGAAATTTTCGAGCGCTTCTTCAAGCGCCGCGAGCGTTTCGGTGTCGAGGTCGTTGGTCGGTTCGTCGAGCAGAAGGACGTTGCCGCCCTCCTTCAGCATCTTGGCCATATGAACGCGGTTGCGTTCGCCGCCCGACAACATGCCGACCTTCTTCTGCTGGTCGCCGCCCTTGAAGTTGAAGGCGCCGACATAGGCGCGGGTCTGCATCTGATGCTTGCCGATCGTCATCAGTTCGTGCCCGCCCGAGATTTCTTCCCAGACATTCTTATTGGGGTCGAGCGCATCGCGGCTCTGGTCGACATAGCCGAGGCGCACGGTGTCACCGATCACGACCTCGCCGCTGTCGGGGGTTTCCTGACCCGTGATGAGCTTGAACAGCGTCGACTTACCCGCGCCGTTCGGCCCGATGACGCCGACGATGCCGCCCGGCGGCAGGGTGAAGGACAGATCTTCGAACAATAGCTTGTCGCCATAGGCCTTGGAGACATTGTGAACCTCGATCACCTTGCCGCCCAGACGTTCGGGCACCTGAATGACGATCTGCGCCTTGCCGGGGGTGCGGTTCTCCTGCGCTTCAACGAGCTGGTCGAAGCTCTTGATACGTGCCTTCGACTTGGCCTGGCGTGCCTTGGGCGACTGCCGGATCCATTCGAGTTCGTCCCGGATCGCCTTCTGGCGGCCCGCTTCCTCGCGCGATTCCTGTTCGAGGCGCTTCGCCTTCTTTTCCAGATAGGTCGAATAATTGCCCTCATAGGGGAAATAGCGACCGCGATCGAGTTCGAGGATCCAGTTCACGACATTGTCGAGGAAGTAGCGATCGTGGGTGACGAGGATGACGTTGCCCGGATAATCAACGAGATGCTTTTCGAGCCAGGCAACGCTTTCGGCGTCGAGGTGGTTGGTCGGTTCGTCGAGCAGCAGGATCGATGGCTTTTCGAGCAGCAGGCGCGTCAGCGCAATACGGCGCTTTTCACCGCCCGACAGGCTTTCGACGCCCCAGTCGCCCGGCGGACAACGCAGGGCTTCCATCGCGATTTCAAGCTGGTTGTCGAGCGTCCAGCCGTCGACCGCGTCGATCTTTTCCTGCAACTCGCCCATTTCGGTCATCAGCGCGTCGAAATCGGCATCCTCGGGCGGATCGGCCATCAGCGCGCTGATCTCGTTGAAGCGGTCGAGCATGTCGGCGACGGGGCGGACGCCGTCCATGACATTTTCCTTCACCGTCTTCGTCGGATCGAGTTCGGGTTCCTGCGCCAGATAGCCGAGGGTAATCCCCTCGCCCGGCCACGCTTCGCCGGTGAAATCGGTATCGATGCCCGCCATGACTTTCATCAGCGTCGACTTGCCGGTGCCGTTGGGCCCGACGATGCCGATCTTCGCATCCGAATAGAATTGCAAATTGATGCCGTTGAGCACCGGCTTTTGCGCGCCGGGATAGGTCTTGGTCAGACCCTTCATCACGAAACTATATTGGGCGGCCATGAAATGCTCCGAAACTGGCTGAGCCGCGCAGCGCGCGGCCGGAAGAGAATGAGGTCGCGGGCCGGTTAGCGAATGGGCGCGCGCTTGGCAATCGACGCTTGCGGCAGGGCGTATTGGCTGGTTAGGACAGAGGCATGACACATCGCCGCACAATCGCTCGCCTGACCGGCCTCGCCGCCTGTCTTTTGTCCACCGCCGCCTTTGCCGCGCCGAGCGCCGTCGAGATGGCGCAAACGGGCGAAGACCCGGCGCTCAAGATCACCGAAGACCTTACGACCGAGATCGGACCGCGCATGGCGGGGACCGAAGCCGAGACCGCTGCCCGTAAATGGGCGGTCGAACGGCTGCGTTCAATGGGCTTCGCCAATGTTCGTGAAGAAGCCTATACCATGCCGGTCTGGGTCCGCGGCGCCGAGACGGCCGAACTCACCGGACCGTTCCACCCCCAGAAGCTCGCGATCGCCGCGCTGGGCAACAGCGGCTCGACCGGAGCCGACGGCATCGAGGGCGACATCGCCTATTTCCCGAGCTTCGACGCGCTGAAGGCCGCGCCCGATGCCGCGGTCAAAGGCAAGATCGTCTTCATCGACAACCAGATGAAGGCGGCGCAGGACGGCAGCGGCTATGGCTATTTCGGACGCGGGCGCTTCGTCGGGCCAAACGCGGCCGCCAAAAAGGGCGCCATCGCCATCGTCATCCGATCGATCGGCACCGACAGCCATCGCAATCCGCATACCGGCGTGACCAATTTCGAAGCCGGTGTCACGCCGATCCCCGCGGGTGCCATCTCCAATCCCGACGCCGACCTGCTGGTCCGGCAGTGGCAGCACGGCAAGCCGCTGGGCCTGAAGCTGTTGCTGACCCCGAAAACGCTGGGCGACCAGCCGTCGGGCAATGTCATCGCCGAAGTCCCTGGCAGCGATCCCAAGGCGAGCCCGGTCATCATCGCCTGCCATCTCGACAGCTGGGATCTCGGCACCGGCGCGATCGACGATGCGGCGGGCTGCGGCATCATAACGGCCGCGGCGAAGCATATCATGGCCGCGGGGCAGCCGCGGCGGACGATCCGCATCCTGTGGGCCGGTGCCGAAGAAGTCGGCGTGTTCGGCGGCAAGGCCTATTTCGATGCCCATGGCAAGGAACGCCACGCGGTCGCCATGGAGTCGGATTTCGGTGCAGACCGCGTCTGGCGCGTCGATTTCAAGCTGCCCGAGGGCGCAGCCGGGCTTGCCGACCGCATCGCCGCGGCACTCGCGCCTTATGGAATCACCCGCGGAAAGCAGCCTGCGGGTGGCGGCGCCGATGTCGGCGCCCTGATCGAGTCGGGGGTGCCGACCATCGACCTGCAACAAGATGGGACACGCTATTTCGATATTCACCACACGCCCGATGACACGTTCGACAAGGTGGATCCCGCGCAAATCCGCCAAAATGTGGTCGCCTGGACGGTCACGATCGGGCTGCTTGCAAATAGCGCCGATGCCGAGCTACCATGACGGACAGCGCGGGGTAATCAGAACAGGGCGCGCCTGCCATCTCAATTATTTTTGTTGACGATTGGTACGGAACGTCTAAATCCCGCCGCTCGCGGGACGGGAAAGTTTCCCCAGCGCGGAATGGCATTTTAGGGAGCCCACACATCATGAAGAAGTTTGCTGCTATCGCTGTTGCTGCCAGCATGTTCGCCCTCGCCGCTTGCGGTGAAAAGGCTGCTGAAGAAGCGACCACCGAAGCTCCGGCTGCTGACACCGCCGCTGAAGCTGGTGCGGACACCGCCGCTATGGCTGCTGACTCGGCTGCTGCTGCTGCCGATACGGCTGCTATGGCTGCTGACACCGCCGCTGCCGCTGCTGACTCGGCTGCGACCGCTGCCACGGCAGAAGAAAAGAAGTAAGTCACAGCCCTTCGGGGCAATGACCGAAACAAAGGGCGGTCTTCCTTCGGGAAGGCCGCCTTTTTCTTTGCGCGCTGCTTTTTCACCTCTGTCAGCCTGGGTGCGCGCACAGCTCAGTTGACCACGCCCTCGATGCTCAGCGTGAAGCTGGTGGGCGTGCCGGTCGATCCCGCCATGCTGCCCTGCGGCCGCAGGCAGACATAGCGGACCGCGGGGTCGTAGGTGGCGACCGGCGAATAGGTGCAGGCGGCAAAGCTGGCCGGCGCGGTTGCAGCATTGGAATAGCGGATATCGCTCGCGGCGCTGAAGCTGAGCGCGCTCGTCGGCGATCCCTGGGTGAAGACCGGCGATGCCGCGGTCCCGACGCTGATCTGCGCCGGCAAGCTGTCGACGATGAACACGCTGTTGCTGTCGGTCGCGGTCGGTCCGCTGTTCTGAACCGTGAAGCTGTACCGCACGACCGCCCCCGGTATCGCTTTCGGGTTCGTCGTGCCGTTGACCGGATCCGATACCAGCGTCGAGCTTTTGGCGATTGCCAGCGTGGCGTTCGATCCGCGCTTGGTATTGGTGATGACGCAAGCGATCACATCGCCCATTTGCGGCGTCACGCTGCCGCCCGGACTTGTCGGCAGAGGCGTCGACGAGGCGGCGGCATTGGTGCAGTTCATCGTCGCCGTATACTGGCCCAGCGTCGTCGTCCCTGCGGCCGCTTCCGACAGGCTGTACGCCGTGCCGGCGCTGAGCTGCACCTGCGGCGTCGAACCATTCGACACGGTCGCCCCGCTGCCCGTCGTGGTGGTGGTGCCGACCACCGTGGCACCCTGCGCGATCGTCAAGGTGAACTGGTCGCCGCTGAACTGACGGCCGGACGCTGCCAGAGCCTTGGTCAATGTCAGATGCGGATAAGGCGTCTCGGTAAAGGTGCATTGCACCGCATCGCCGAACTGGAGCGATCCGAAATTATAGGCGGTGGTGACGACATTGGTCGGCAGCGGCGTGCTCGAACCGGTTGCCGTATTGGTGCAGGTCAGCGCCGAGCGATAATGCGACAGGCTGTTGACGCTGCCGGCGGCCATCGTCTGGTTCAGCGTCAGCGGGATCGCCGCCGAGCTCGACAGCGCGGCCGAGGTAAAGGGACCGAGGCCGGTGCCGCTCGACGTCCCCGTTGCCAGCGTCGATCCCGTTCCCGTCGTGTTGACCGAAAAGGTGAACTGGTCGGCCGGGTTGGCGCGTGCGCCCGAAATCTGCGTGTTCAGCCGGATCGAGGCGAAGCGCACCGCGAACATCGCGCCTTGCAGCCCCCCGCCCACCAAAGTCGTCGTTACCGACGTCGGCGATGTCGACCCCATGATATAGGCGCCCACGGTTCCCGCAGCGCCCGTTTCGGTGAAGCTGTTCGTTCCCGTCCCGGTCGTCGTCGGATAGGTGCTGCCGCTGATCGGCCCGGCGCGATCGAGCTCCTGCCAATTGCCGCCATTGGTCTGGAATCGCAGCGATTCGCCTTCGTTGCTCGACTCGCCGTCGGCGGCGACAAACATATAGGCGCTGATCGTCCCGGCTGCGGGCGGCGTCAGCGCGATGCTGCTGATCGCGATGGTCGTTGTCCCGGCCGCGGTCTGATACATGATCGGACGCCCGGCGATGCCAAGAAAAGCCGTATTGCCGACCGCACTGCCCGACCAGGACGGCGATGTAGCGGCGGTCATCGCCGCTCCCGACACCTTGAGATTGAAGCTCATCACCGTGCCGTCGGACAGGGTGAAGGAAAAATTCTGTCCGGACGCCGATCGCGCCGTCGTTTCGCTGTAACCGGTAAAGTCGAGCCAGCAATAGGTCTGCCAATCGGCAGGCCCGGTCGATCCCTGAGCGGTCGCGTAATAGCAATTGGCCGCCATTGCGGGACTTGCAGCGCACAGCGCCGCAAACAGCGCCGCCAGCGCCGCGAACAGTTTCTTCAGACGGCCGCCGGTCATCTCGATATCTGGTCCCTATCTCGACCCGCGAGCATAGAGAGGATTGTTTAGCAGCGGGTTAAGCATGGCCGCGCGCAGCCAGAGGGGGCGCTGCGGTGAAGCATTGGTCGGGGAGACAGGATTCGAACCTGCGACATCCTGCTCCCAAAGCAGGCGCGCTACCGGGCTGCGCTACTCCCCGACCGTGGAAGGCGCCTTAGACAGGCTTGGGGCGCAAGTCTATCCCGCTGACGTCGCGATCAACCGCGCATAGAAATCGATCATGCGTTTGAAGCTGTCGATCGCCATATGCTCGTTGGTGCCGTGGATCATTGCCGATTCCTTCAGCGTGAAATGCATCGGCATGAAGCGATAGACGTCCTCGGACACGCCCTCCATGCTGCGGCTGTCGGTGCCGCCGACGACGAGCATCGGGCTGAGCACCGCCTCGGGCGCGTCGGCGCGTGCCGCTGCAGCGATCCACTTCCAGCCCTGCGACGTTGACGAAGAGATGCGCGACGGTTCGCGCGGCGGCTTGACCCAGGCGAGATCGACCTTGGCATCGCCCACCGCCGCCTTCGCGCGCGCCATGATGTCCGACGACCGGTTCCACGGCGCGATGCGATAGTTGATGAGCGCATTGGCCGATTGCGGCAGTACGTTCTCCTTGGGGCTGCCCTCGAGCATCGTCGGCGCGATCGTGGTGTGAAACGCCGCCGCGGTCGACGGCGAGCCGGTGAGCTGGCGCTTGAGTATCGGCCCGAACAGCCACTGGTTGGCGACCGCCATCTTGGTAACGCCGCCTTTCTTCGCGGCGAGCACTTCGATCATCGAGGCACCGGGGCCGCGCACCTCCATCGGAAAGGGATCGCCGGTAATGTCGAGGATCGCCTTGGCCAGCGTTTCGACCCCGGTTTGGGCCGGCGGCATCGAGCTATGCCCACCGGGGGCATTGGTCGTGACCTTCAGCGTGCCATAGCCCTTTTCGCCGACGCCGATCAGGATGGCCGGGCCGTTGATGACCGGCGTGTCGGTGAGCACGATGCTGCCTTCGTCTATAGTGAAGATCGCCTTGACGCCCTTCGCCTTGAGCTGCGCCGCCGCGGTGATGGCACCCGATCCACCCGCCTCCTCGTCGTGGCCGGAGATGAGGTAGATGCTGCGCCCCGGCTTGAAACCCTGCACTGCCAGCGCCTCGATCGCCTCGAACAGGCCGACGAGCGATCCCTTGTCGTCGACGGTGCCGCGGCCCCATACCGCGTTATCGGCAATCGTCCCCGCGAAGGGCAGATATTTCCAGTCCTTCTCGGTCCCCGGGGTCACCGGCACGACATCCTGATGCGCCATGACGATGATCGGCGCCGCGGCGGGATCGCTGCCCTGCCATTGGTAGATCAACGTCTTGTTCGGCAGGATGGTGCGGGTCATCGCCGCATGGGCCGCCGGATAGCTCGCCGCGAGCCAGCCGTGCAGCCGGTCCCACTGCGCCCCGTCGTTGTCGGCGGCATCCTGATGCGAGACGGTCGGAATCTGTGCCGCTTCGCTGAGGTGCCGGACGGCGGCCTGCAGGTCGTACGTAGGCGCGGGCGCGAGCGTCACGTCGCTGCCGTCGGCGATGTCCTTGGGCGCAAAGGTCGCGGTTCGCACGCCGACGACAGCCCCGACCGCCACGATGACCGCCAGCCCGCCGAGCAGGATCGTCTTCTTGCTTGCCATGTCCCTCTCCCTTTCAACTCGGCCCAATGGACAGCGACCGGTTGCAATTTGCAAGGGAAATGGTGGGCCCGGCAGGACTCGAACCCGCAACCTAGCCGTTATGAGCGGCCAGCTCTAACCATTGAGCTACAGGCCCCCGAGAGGGATCAGCGGGCGATAGCCGAGCGCGTCGCCATTGCCAATATGCCGTCGGTATCGATTGCGGCGATGCTGCGCCGCGCCAGATGGTCGAGCACCACGTCCCACCAGCGGTAGAAGAGGTCCAAGTCCGCGTCGCTGCGCACATAGGGCGTGTTTCCCGGTTGCAGCGAGGGCGAGTGAAACGAAAAGTTGAGGATGGGCAGGCTTTGCTCGATCGCGATGTCGATTGCGCGGCACGCCTTGTCGGCGGGAATTCCTTCGGGCGTCAGCGCGATGCGTTCGACGAGCCCCAGGCGCGCGAGCGCGGCGCCGGCGCGCAGGCCATCGCGCGCCACCCGGTGATAGACCGGCGGACCGAGACGGCCGAGCGCGCCCCCGAAGACGGTTGTGACGGGGACTTCCAGAATGGCATCGCTCCCCTGCCCCACCCACCAGGGCCGCAGCGGCGCGCAGCGATAGTCGGGACCATGGCCGGGACGATAGTCGAAGCCCGACCGGACCGAGGTGTCGAGCCGAAAGCCGAGATCGGCGAGCATCGCGGCGCTGCTGCGTCCCAGCCCGTAACGCCCCGCACGATAGGCGAGCGGCGCGGTGCCGAACCGGTCGCGGATGCCATCGCGGAGCGTTTGCATCTTGGCGCGCTGCAATGTTTCGGGGAGATTGCCGGTGTAACTGTTGCGATCGTTCACCGCCTCGTCGAACGGCGGCGTTACCCAGGGATGGAGTTGGGCGCCGATGTCGCAGCGGCCTGACGCCAGCGCCGGTGCTAGAATGGCGACCGCCCGGTCGTCCTGCACGATCGGCCAGTCGACGAGATAGATGGGACGCACCCCGGCCCGTTCGAAATAGGATTGGCAGGCGGACAGCGCGGGGACCGAATCGAGCCGGAAATCGGTCCGAGAAAATGGTCCGTTCCAGTCAAAATCTTCCTCGGTATCGATCGTCACCCAAAAGCGCGGCGCCTCACCGTCCTTGAGTGCAATTTGACCGGATTCCGGAGGATAGGCCTGAATATTGGCCGCAGAACCCACCTTATTCCCCTTTACCCCGCCCCTATGCGGTTCGGCTATTCGCCGTGTTGGGCACCTAGTTCGGTGTCGGCCCTTGGGTTGGCCGAGGGAAGATACAAGGTCAAGGCATTATGACCGATATCGAGTCGTCCCCCGGCGCCGCGCGCCAGGCTGTCGACCAGTCGCAACGAAAAGCCGAGGCTGAGGATCGCGGCGCCGGGCGCCTCGCCTTCGGGGCTGAAGCCCGGATCAAGCAGATCGGCCGCCGATGCGAAGCGGATCGCGGCGGGACGCACGATGCGCAGTTGCAGCATGTCATCGGGACCGGCCTCCGCAACCAGTTGCCCGACAAGCGTCGTACCGGCTTCGCAAATATCGACGAGTGCGGTGAGCAGTCGGCCAACCATCCGCCGCGAATTGGCATCGTCGGCATGGGCCAGGAAGGGGCCGCCGACGCGCGAAATGCTGAGATCGATCCGCTGGTCGGCCAGCAGCGGCGCGAGGTCGCCTTCGATCTGCGCCATCACCGTCGCAAGGTCGGCGACCTCGTCGCTCGCCTTCGTCTCAACGACGCCTGTCGAACGTGCCGCGACGTCAAGATCGTCGATGATGTCCTGAACCGCGCCCGCGTCGGCGATGATCGAATCGGCCATCTTGCGATAGGCGCCGCTGACCGGACCGAACATCTGTCCCGAAATAATCTGGGCAAAGCCCGAGATCGCATTGAGCGGGCTGCGCAGTTCATGGATCAACTGCCGGATAGAGTCGCCCGAATCGCTCGATTCCGGGCGGCCATAAGGCAATTCATTGTGCTGCGGCCGCCGAGCGGTGCCGCGATAGCCGCAAAACTGGCCGGTCGCGGGATCGAACCAGGGCAATGCCGAAAAGCGCCATTCGCCGGCGTCAGCTGCCGACCCTTCAAGGATCATACGGGCGTTGACGATTTCGGCACGCTGGCGAAACGCGCCCACTGCGGCGCCATCGGTCCCTGGCTCGCCGCCCAAGGCGCTCTCGGCGATCGACAGACCGATCGCCGCGCCGCGGGTTATTCCGTCGACCCAGCGGATCACGCCGTCGGGTCCGGTTTCGAACAGGAAGCTCGTGCGCGGCCGTGCCGGAGCGGGCTTGCTGCGCGACGACTGATATTTGTCAATCCGCCGTACCAGTTCGCTGATCTGGCTCGGAGGTGCCTCGTCGACGACGTCCGATGCTGCGACGTCGGCGGCCGCGAGGGCGGGTTGCGGCAGTGCGACCGATCCCGCGCCCAGGCTGTCCAGCGCGCGGCGCACGCTCACGGGCAGATCGCTGCGCCCGGCGAGGATTGAACGCGCGGTGGCGGCGGTCGTCGGCAGCATCGCCAACCAGTCCGCCTCCGCCAGCCGCGCGCGGCGTAGCATCGTCGCGGAGACGGCCGGAACGTCATTCGCGTAAAAAGCGACCAGCGGCGCAAAGCGCCCGTGGCGGGCCACCGCAACGGCGCAATCGCGCCGCACCTTTTCAGGCACATCGCGGCGCAGCACCGCGAGCGCGTGGAAGGCGCGACGTATATCGGTCGTATCCAGTTGATTGCCGCGCTGCGCCAGAATATCGGTGAGCTGGCGCCACGCGGCGGTGCTCGCACGGCGGTCCGCCGGCGCTTGCCGCAAGATGGTCGCGATCATCGAGTCAGCGGTCACGCGAGGCCAGCCCATTCCCGTTTTGTTGGTTAGCGGAAGCTTAGCGGCTAGCGTGAATCAATCGCTCACGAAAGAGGGTAAGGGCACCACGTCACATTGTGGGACAATTGCAATCGCCTGAAATAATATTATGGTGAGGGCAATCGGGGAAAGCGGATGTTTCAATGATGGCAAGCCAGAAGTTCGATCAAATTGATTTGCAGATCCTCAACGAGCTGCAGAAAAACGGGCGGATAACCAATGTGGAATTGGCACAGCAGGTGGGGCTGACGGCTCCCCCGTGCCTGCGCCGCGTCCGCGCGCTGGAGGAGTCGGGCGTGATACGATCCTATCACGCCGATCTCGATGCCGCGAAGCTGGGTTACGGGATCACCGTCTTCGCGATGGTCAGCCTGCGCAGTCAGGCCGAATCCGACCTCAAGGCGTTCGAGGATTATGTCGGCGGACTGGCCGAAGTGCGCGAATGTTACATGCTCAACGGCGAAATCGACTTCCTGCTGAAGGTCGTCGCGCGCGACTTGCAGAGCTTTCAGTCGTTCCTGACGGCGCATCTCACCTCGGCACCGAATGTCACGAGCGTGAAGACGTCGCTTACGATTCGCACCGCCAAACAACTCGCCGGCATCCCGGTCGAGCCATAATCGCGACGCGCACGAAAAGGGGCGCCCTCCCCAGCGGGAGGGCGCCCCTTTTTATGTCCGATCAGTTCGCCGGTGCGGCGGCGGGAGCCGCTGCTGCGGCTGCAGCGGGCGCTTTGGCCGAGAGGTGGATGGTCCACAGATTCGCGAGACGCGCCCGGTCACCCTGCACCTTCGCGAAGCTGGCGATCGCCGCATCCTTCTGTCCCGCGAGAGCCTGCGCCACGCCGAGGCGATATTGCGCAAGCGGGTCGCCGCCGGCAGCCGCCTTTTCATACAGCGAGATCGCGGTCGCATAGTCGCCGATGCCGACAAGGCCGTCGGCGGTCTGGCGCGCCAGCTTGGGGTTCGCCGCGGTTGCGGCCTTGGCCGCGTCCGCCTTGAGCGCGACGGCGTCGGCCTTGGCCCGCGGTTCCTGCGATTCGAGGATCGTGTTGAAACGCTCGTCGGACGTCTGGATGACGTTCGCAGCCTGACCTTCCTTGATCACGGCAACCGCTTCACTCGGATAGCCCGCCTCGGTCGCCAGCGCGGCATATTCAAGATATTCGGGACGCTGCGTCATCGACTTGGTTGCACGCATCAGGCGGAACGTGTCGAGGTTCATGACCTTGTCGCTCGCTTCCTGCTGCAGCAGGATGAAAAGCGTGTTCCGCCAAATCACCGGCTGCGGATAGTCCTCCAGGCGCATCGCCAGCATATCGAGCAGTTCGCCATTGCGCTTCGCCGCCTGCAAGGCGCCTGCCGGACGAACATAAAGTTCTTCCGACGGCACACGGCCCGCGGCACGCGCCGCAGCGATCGCTTCCTTCGCAACAGCAAGCCCCTGATCGACCTGGTTCAGCTTGAGATAGCTGTCCATCAGAAGAACCGGCAGGCCCTGCTCGGTCGAACCGGCGGCCTTTGCGGCTTCCAGACGCTTGACGGCCTTCGCATAATCCTTGTCGCCATAGGCGAAATTGCCCGAGAAGAAATTATAGGCGGCCAGGCTTTCCGGCGGCGTCAGGCCCGATTCGAGCATGCCGTCGAGCGCCTTGCCCTGGATCGCCTTGTCGCTCTTGCCGATTCCGAGCTGGAGTTCGTAGAAAGATACGAGATATTTGTCGTCGGGGCTTGTCGCGCTCGCCTGCCCTTCGGCCAATGCGGCTTCGAGGGCCGCCATGTCCTTTGCCTTCGCCGCCTCGGTCAGCTTCTTGAGCGCAGGGCTGAATTCCTTGCTGGGCTTGAGCTGCGCGCCCTTCTCCTCTTCTTCCTTTTTCGGCTTTTCCTTCGCGGCGGCGGGCGCGGCGACAATCAGGGCGCAGCCGAGGACGGCGGCAACGGCGGTTGCGGACGTCTGGCGGAAACGCTTGAACATCGAAATCTCTCCTTTGTATCGGCCGCCGGTTTCCCGCACGAACAGGTCCGGCCACGTTCAGCAACGCGGCTAGCCCCGTCGCGTTGCCATGGCAAGACGAGCACGGTCGATATTTCCAATGGAGATTGCCGCCTGAACGGCGTTTGAACCCGAAACCGGGTCAGCCGATGGCGTCGATGGCGGCGTTGATATCGCGCAGCACTGCCGGATCGCCCGGGACCCCGGCCATCGCGCCTTCCGCTAGCTCGATCAGCGAGATGACCCCGAAGGTCGCGGCGAGGCTCTTGAGCCGCAGCGCCGCCATATGCCAGTTGGCATCGCAGCGCGACCGGCGCATCAGGTCGGCAAGCTCGCGGGCGCTGTCGGCAAAAACGGCGCGCAGATCCATCGCCATCGCCGCATCGTCGCCGATGGCCGAAGAGAGAAAGCGATCGAGAGGGCCGCTGTCGAACGACATTCCACAGCCTTGACAGCCCATGGTTAAGTTTCCGTTTCATGGCGGGCATTTGATGCTAAGATGGCCTGATGACGGGGGAAAAGAAAATCGTCGGTCTGTGGCGGGAGTCCGCGGCAAACCGGGAGAATGAGCAGCCGGCGCAGACCGATGCACCGGCGAGTGAAGCCGCGTCCGCCCTCGAAGCCGAGGTTCCGGTCGAGCGCGAATGGCTCGATATGACGCCGCTCGCGACCGATGACGACGATATGCCCGATCCGCAGAGCGGCGCGTGGCGCGACCGGCTGATGCCGACGCTGTTGGTAATCATCGGCCTCGGCTGGTGCCTGTTCGCCCTGTTTACCGCGACGAAGGGTTTTGCGCGTCCGGTCGCGCTCGATCAATGGCCGGCGCTTGTCGCGACCCTGTCGATGCCGCTCGTTTTGCTGACTCTGCTCTGGATGGCGTTGCTGCGGTCGAGCCGGTCCGAACAGGCGCGCTTTGCTCGCCTCGCCGCGGCGCTGCGCCATGAAAATGATGCGCTTGCGCAATCGATGGCGGTGCTTGGCGAGAAACTCGGCGAGGCTCAGCGTCAGCTTTCCGAACAGGCGCGCAATGTTCAGCAGCTGGGCGTCGATGCCGTGCTCCGGCTCAACGACAGCAGCGACAAGCTCGCAACCAATGCGTCGGTCATCGCCAATGCCCACGATCAGCTCGCGCGATCGGGCGACGTCGCGATGCAGCGCATGGACGGCCTGCTCGCCGGGCTGCCGCGCATCGACGATGTGGCGCAGCGGCTCGCGGTCAATTTCCGCGAAGCGGGGCTCGTCGCACATCAGCAGGGCGCGAATCTTGAAGCCAAGCTCGCCGAACTCGGCGAAGAGGCGGCCAAGGCCGCGCGGACCGGCGAAGCCGCCGCAGCGGGCCTCCACGAAGCGCTCGGCGCGCTGCAACAGCAGACGCAGGAAACCGAATCGGGGCTGATTGCCGCGGCGTCGCAAGTCACCGACGCGCATGGCGTCGCGCTGGCCCAAATCACCCAATCCTCGGCCTCGATCCGCGATACGCTACAGACGACGGTCGATAATCTGGGCGCGCGCCTCGATACCACCTGGCAGCAATATCGCGACCGGGTCGATGCCGCCGCAGACCAGATGGATGCACGTCTTGCGTCGGCAGAAGCAGCCGGCGCGGCGCTTGGCGACCAGCTCGCGGCGCATGGCACGGCGAGCGAGGAACTGGCGGCGCGGATTACGGCGCATGTCACCGAAACGCGGCAGCAGCTCGAGGTGCTCGATGTCAGCGTATCGGCCAGCACCGGTGTCATCGGTCGCGCGATCGACGATACCAAGGCCCAACTGGGCGCCTTCATCGCCGATGTGCAGACCGGCAATAATTCGGCGCATCAGCTTATCACTCACGCCGAGTCGCTGTTGCTCGCGCTCGATGCGGTGACGCGCGAACTCGACGAAACGCTGCCGCATGCGCTCGACCGCATGGCCTCGCACGGCAAGGCGACCCAAGGTGCGCTCGGGCAGATCAAGCCGCTGCTCGAAGCCTCCGAACTTGTCGCGCAATCGACCTTGTCACACGTCAACGCAGTCAAATCGACGTTGCAGGCGAATGAAGCCAAGATGGCCGAGCATGGCGAAAGCCAACAGGCGCTGACCGACCGGGTCAACGCAGCGCTTGCCGACGCCGATGCGGCCTTGGCCCGGCTGCGTGCGGGGGCGGACGATTTTGCCGATCAGGGCGGCGCGCGCATGATCGCTACCCTCGCCGAAGTTAAGTCCACCGCCGAATCCGCAGCCGACGAAGCGCGGCAGACGCTCGAGCGACTGGTCGGGAATGCCCGCGATGCGATGCAGGCGACCGCGACCGAGGCCATCGACGCGGCGTTCAAGACCGAAGTGACGGCGCAGCTCAAGGCGGTCGAGGATGCCTCGCAGCGCGCGGTGGAAGCGGCGAATGGCGCCGCCGATCGGCTCATGCGCCAGCTCATTACGATCATGGACACCAGCGCCAGCGTCGAACAGCGCGTCGCCGAAGCCGAGCAGGCCATCGCCGCATCGGACCGGGATTCGCTCGCAAAGCAGGTCGGTATCCTCACCGAAGCGCTCAAATCTAGCGCGATCGATATTACCAAGGTGATGTCGAGCGAGGTCAGCGACGCCGCGTGGGACGCCTATCTGAAGGGAGACCGCGGCATCTTCGCGCGGCGCGCGGTGAAGCTGCTCGACAACAGCGAAACCAAGGAAATTCTGCGCCTCTACCAGAATGACGATGGTTTCCACGCAGCAGTCAATCAGTTCATCCATGACTTCGAAGCGATGCTGCGCCTGCTGATCGGCGCGCGCGACGGATCCGCGATCAGCGTGACGCTGCTGTCGTCGGACATCGGCAAGCTTTACGTGGCACTGGCACAGGCGATCGACCGCCTGCGGAGCTGATTGCGGAACCGGGGCGCGCGGCAGTGGATGGGCCTGCTACGACCGATTTTGGTCGTCATTCCAAGGTACCAACGATCCTAATAGCCGTCGTTAGTTTTCCCAAACATCTCCCTTTAGCCCGTGATTTTCTTCGAAAATTTCAATTATCGACTGAGCATCTCCGGGTGTCGCGGCGGTCAAATCCTCCAGAGCGACACTGACCCCATCTGGGCTGATGATCCGATTAGTGACTCGCAAAACTCCGGTGAATGGGTGGGTGTCGCAGAAGGCTTCGACCGACCTTGTAATCCGGAATGACAATACATCGCCGACCTGAGGAATCAGGGGTAAGCGCATGCTGCCTGAGATCATGCCAAACGCGGCGTTCGTGGTGAACAGTGATATGTCTAGATGAACGTCAAACACGGTCTGGCTCCGAAGCGGCTCGGTAGGGGCATAGGCAATCAGTCTTAACGTCCCCTTTGCACCGATCTAAGGCCGAAAGCCGCCTTTCTGCTCTCCACCCCAAACCGGCCCTTCGACCCGAAGCCGCTGCCCGCGTCGCGTCAGGCGCGGCCGCTCAGGACGTCAGGGTTTGTCCAGCCGTTGATATAGGCGACATAGAAGAGGCCGAAGGCGATCGTGGCGACGATCGTGATCTGGATCAGAATGCGCAGCGGGTGGAAGCGCGCGGGTGCGCCCGGTTCCTGGCCATCGATCAAGGGCACGGCATCATCTTCGGCACGGCGGCCGTGGAAGGGCAGTACGAAGAAGGTGCTGAACGCCCAGATAAGCAGGTAGATGGCGAGCGCCGAGGTCCATTTCATCGGTCAGATATCCAGAATCAGCACATCGACGATCGGCTTTTTGCCGGTCCAGTCGGTTGCGATGCGCCGGACGCCAAGACGGATCGCTTCCTTGAGGGCGTCGCGGTCGCGCGCCGGGGATTTGGCTGCCTTTTCTGCAGCGGCGTTCATTTCGTCGAGAAAGACCTCGCGCTCGTCCTCGACCGGTACGCCGCGATACTGGATCGCACTGTCCGCGAATTTGCCCTTGGACAGCACGACCGCGACCGAAATCTGGCCGTAGAAGGACAATTTGCGCCGCTCATTGATCGTTTCGCCATCGGCGGGCAGGATCACGTCGCCGTCGAGGATCAGTCGGCCCGAGCGCACGCGCTCGAGGATACGAGCGGAACCGGGGGCCAAGCGCACCAGATCGCCATTTTCCTGCACCAGCGCGTCGGGGACGCGTTGTTCGAGAGCGAAGCGCGCCTGTTCGTGCATATGGCGGATCTCGCCATGCACCGGGACGATCAGCCTGGGGCGCAGCCAGCCATAAAGCGCCGCAAGTTCCGGCTGCCCCGGATGGCCGCTGACGTGAATATGCGCCTGCTTTTCGGTCACGGTCAGAATGTCGCGCGCGGCGAGCTGGTTCATGATCCGTCCGATCGCAATCTCGTTGCCGGGGATCTGCTTCGACGAAAAGACGACCGTATCGCCCGCCTCGAGCTTGATCTGGTGAATCCCTTCGGCGATGCGCGCGAGCGCGGCGCGTGGTTCGCCCTGCCCGCCCGTCGCGACGATCATCACCTTGTCGCGCGGCAGCCGCATCGCTTCGTCGAAGTCGACCGTCGCCGGGAAATCCTTGAGATACCCCGCGGTGCGTGCAACGCCCAAAATGCGATCGAGCGACCGCCCCGCGACGCACAGGGTGCGCCCGGTGGCTTTCGCGACCTGCCCCAGCGTGTCGAGACGCGCCGCGTTGGAGGCGAATGTGGTGACGACCACCCTGCCCTTTGCCGCGCCGACGGCGGCGAGCAGCCCGTCGCGTACACCGCCTTCGGTGCCCGACGCCTGCGCATTGAAGGCATTGGTCGAATCGCAGACGAGCACATCGACGCCTTCATCGCCCACCGCGGTCAGCGCTGCCGCGCTCGACGGGGTGCCGATGACCGGATCGTCGTCGAGCTTCCAGTCGCCGGTGTGGAAGACGCGGCCGTAGGGTGTGTCGATCACCGCCGCGCTCATCTCGAGGATCGAGTGGGCGAGCGGCATCAGGCGGATGCCGAACGGGCCGATGCGGAACTGCGCATCGATATCGACAACCTTCAGCTCGACCTCTTTCTCCAGCCCTTCCTCGGCGAGCTTGTGCGCGATCAGGCCGGCGGTGAAGCGATTGGCATAGAGCGGCACGCCAAGGTCGGCGGCGAGATAGGGAATCGCGCCGATATGATCCTCATGCCCGTGGGTCAGGATGATGCCGAGCAGGTCGGCCTTGCGATCCTCGATAAACTCAAGGTCGGGCATGACGATGTCGATGCCGGGATAATCCTGCGACCCGAAGCTGACGCCGAGATCGAGCATGATCCACTTGCCGTCGCAGCCATAGAGATTGGCGTTCATGCCGATCTCTCCCGAGCCGCCGAGCGCGAGGAAAAGCAGTTCCTTGCCGGGAACGGTCATGCCGAAATGCCTCTCTGATTATAGAGGTGCATCAACCCGTTGAGCGTCAGATCGGGTTCGACCCGGTCGAACAGATGCGCCTGTTCCTGAAACAATATCGCGAGCCCGCCCGTCGCGATGACGGTGACAGGCTTGCCGATTTCCGCCTTCATGCGGTGCATAAGCCCCTCGATCATCCCGACATAGCCCCAATAGACGCCGATCAGCATCTGGCTTTCGGTGGTGCGGCCGATGACGCTGTTCGACGCCGGTGCTTCGATCGCGATGCGTGGCAGCTTGGCGGCGGCATTGACGAGCGCTTCGAGCGACAGATTGACCCCGGGCGCGATGATGCCACCGAGATAGGCACCGTCGGGCCCGATATGATCGAAGGTCGTCGCAGTGCCGAAGCTGATGACCAGCTTGTCCCTGCCCGGCTCGATCGCTTGCGCCGAAATGGCGTTGCAGGCGCGGTCGGCGCCCACCGCCTGCGGCTCGTCGACCTTGAGCGCGATGCCCCAGCTTACCGGTTCGCGCCCGGCGACGAGTGCCTCGACACCGAAATATTTGTCGGCGAGCAGTTGCAGATTGTGGAGCGCACGCGGCACGACGGTCGAGATAATCACGGCGTCGATTTCAGCGCGGTCGAGCCCTTCGAGCCGCAGCAATTGATCGAGCCACACCATATATTCGTCGGCGGTGCGCCGGTCGTCGGTCGCGATGCGCCAGCGCGCGACCGCCATCGAGTCGCGGAAAACAGCGAATTTCGCGTTGGTGTTGCCGACATCGATCGCGAGCAGCACGGTTATGTCCCCTCCTCTACGGGTCGCCGCAATTCGACGTCACCCGCATGCACCAGCATGACCTCCCCGTCGGCGCGGCGCAAGCGCAGCGCTCCGTCGGGCGCGAGGCCGTCGAAATATCCGTCGAGTGCCTGTTCGGACACATGTAGCGGCGTGCCCACGGGATGCCCCAGCGGCAACCAGGCGCGCACGATGCTTTCGACGCCTTCCTGGCGCCAGGTCCAGAGCGCATCGGCCATGGCGACCGCCAGCGCATCGGCAAAGCGGTCACGCTCGATGACCGCGCCCTTTTCGGCGAGCGATGCGGTGGCACGGTCGGGCAGATCGGGCGCGGAAACCAGATTGACGCCAATCCCGGTCACCACGCTGTCGCCGCTGCGTTCGAGCAGGATGCCCGAGCATTTGGCACCGTCGGCCAGGACATCATTCGGCCATTTGAGCTGGAAGTCGATCGCCGGCGCGAGCGCGCGGATCGTCTTCGCCAGCGCGACCCCGGCGACCAGCGCGAGCGTCGCGGCGAGCGGGTCGCCGGCGCGCAGCTGCACCACCGTCGATCCCATGAAATTGCCCAGACCATCGCCCCATGCGCGGCCCAGTCGCCCGCGCCCGGCGGTCTGGCGGTCGGCGACAAGCCAATGCCCTTCGCCGACATGCTCGCCTGCTGCCAGCCGCGCCAGCAGGTCGGCGTTGGTCGAACCTGTCTGCGCGATCCGCTCGATCGGCGGGATCAGAACAGCACCGCAGCCGCGGTGGCGGAGACGACCGCCAGCACCGGAATGAAGAAATAGCCGACGACCGACAGCCACAGGGCGCTGGCGGTAATGACCGCATCCTCGACCACGACGCCGCCGGTGCCGAATTCGACCTCCGACTTGTCGTCGAAGTACATCGTCTTGATCACCGCGATATAATAGAAAGCACCGATCACCGACGCGACGATCCCGGCAATCGCCAGCGGCAGCAGATTGGCGTCGACCGCGGCCTGGAACACCAGATATTTCGGCCAGAAGCCAAAGAGGGGCGGAATGCCGGCGAGGCTGAACAGGAACACCGCCATCGCCGCGGCAAGCCCCGGGCGCCGCTGCGAAAAGCCCGCGAGCGCCGGGATGCTTTCGATCGGATTGCCCTCGGTATCGCGCAGCTGAAGCACGACGAGGAAGCTGCCGATCGTCGTCACGACATAGACGAGCAGATAGGTCAGCACCGACTCGACCCCCTGCTGGGTGCCGGCGGCCAGGCCGACGAGCATGAAGCCGACATTGTTGATCGACGAATAGGCAAGCAGGCGCTTGATATTCTTCTGCCCGATCGCCCCGACAGCGCCGAGGATGATCGACGCGAGCGCGAGGAAGATCATGATCTGCTGCCACGCCGCGGTCGCCGGACCCATGGCTTCGATGACGACGCGCGTCATGAGCGCCATCGCCGCGACCTTGGGAGCGCTGGCGAAAAAGGTCGTCACCGGGGTCGGCGCGCCTTCATAGACGTCGGGCGTCCACATGTGGAAGGGCACCGCGCTGATCTTGAACGCCAGACCGGCGATCACGAAGACGAGGCCGAACAGCAGACCGTTGTTCATGCCGCCGCCCATCGCCTGCGCGATGCCGGCGAACTGCGTCGTTCCCGAAAAGCCGTAGAGCAGCGAAATGCCGTAAAGCAGCATCCCCGAAGCCAGCGCGCCAAGGACGAAATATTTGAGCCCCGCCTCGCTCGACCGGTCGTCCGACCGCATGAAGCTGGCAAGCACATAGGCGGCAAGGCTGTTGAGCTCGAGCCCGACGTAGAGCGTCATCAGGTCGCGCGCCGACGCCATGATACCCATGCCGAGCGCCGCGAACAGGATCAGCACCGGATATTCGGCGCGCATCGCGTCCTTGAAGAAGCGCGGCGCGATCAGGATGCAGATGAAGCTTGCGGCATAGATGAGCAGCTTGGCAAAGCCGCCGAAGGCGTCGACTTCCAGCGTATTCGAAAAGACCGAAGCCTGCGTCCCGAACATCGCGACGACCGCCGCCGCCGCGGCAGCGAGCGTGATGAGCGCCGCGAGCTGATAAAGGCCAACCTGACGGTCACCACCAAAGGTGCCGAGCAGCAGCGTAACGAGCCCGCCGATCGTCAGGATCAGTTCGGGCCAGATGAGGGCGAGATCGGCGGTCATTGGACGCCTCCCGCATGATGCGCTTCGCCGGCGGCGGCGGCCTCTCCATGCGCGTCGTGCGCCGCCTTGGGCTTGCCGGCGGTGACGTGGGCATCGCCGGCGGGCTTGGCGGGCGCAAGGCGCGCGACCACCGTGGTCACGTCGCCGCGGATCGGGGCGAGGAAGCTTTCGGGATAGACGCCCATCCACAGCGCCACCGCGGCCAGCGGCACGAAAATCGCCCATTCGCGGGGATTGATGTCGGGCATGGCCTTCACATCGTCCTTGGTCAGTTCGCCGAACACGATGCGGCGATAGAGGTAAAGCATATAGGCGGCGCCCAGGATGATCCCGGTCGTGCAAACCAGCGCGACCCAGCTCGACGCTTCGTAGATACCGGCGAGGCTCAGGAATTCGCCGACGAAGCCGCTGGTCCCCGGAAGGCCGATCGACGCCATGGTGAAGAGCATGAAGAACAGCGCATAGGCCGGCATGTTCACCGCGAGGCCGCCGTAGCGGTCGATCTCGCGCGTGTGCAGCCGGTCATAGATCACGCCGACGCAGAAGAAGAGCGCGGCCGAAACGATCCCATGGCTGAGCATGATGATCATCGCGCCTTCGATGCCCTGCTGGTTGAAGGCGAAGAGGCCCGCGGTCACGATCGCCATGTGGGCGACCGACGAATAGGCGATCAGCTTCTTCATGTCGCTCTGCACCAGCGCGACGAGGCTGGTGTAGACCACCGCGATCATTGACAGCGCAAAGACGATCCACATCAGCTGCGCCGAGGCATCGGGGAACATCGGCATCATGAACCGGATGAACCCATAGCTGCCCATCTTGAGCAGTACGCCCGCCAGGATCATCGAACCCGCCGTCGGCGCCTGGACGTGCGCGTCGGGAAGCCAGGTATGGACCGGCCACATCGGCATCTTCACCGCGAGGCTGGCGAAAAAGGCGAGCCACAGCCACGTCTGCATTTCCGGCGGGAAATTGTAGACGAGCAGCGTCGGGATGTCGGTGGTCCCCGCTTCACGGATCATCGCGATCATCGCAATCAGCATCAGCACCGAGCCGAGCAGCGTGTAGAGGAAGAATTTGAACGCCGCATAGATGCGGTTCGCGCCGCCCCAGATGCCGATGATGAAATACATCGGGATCAGGCCGGCTTCGAAGAAGATATAGAAGAGCAGCAGATCCTGCGCCGCAAAGACGCCGATCATCACCACTTCCATGACGAGGAACATCGCCATGTAGAGGCCGACGCGCTTCGTCACGGATTGCCAGCTCGCCAGGATGCACAACGGCATCAGGAAGACGCTGAGCATGATCAGCACCAGCGCGATGCCGTCAATGCCGAGCGCATAGTTGAACGGGCCGAAGATGCCGCGATGCATCTCCTGAAACTGCCACTGCGCGCCGCCGATATCGAAATTCGCCCACAGCATGACGCCGAGCGCGAAGTCGATCAGCGTCGCCGCGAGCGCGATCAGGCGCGCGTTGCGATCGCCGGCGAAGACACAGGCGATGGCGGCGACCGCAGGGACCGCCAGCATCAGCGAAAGGATCGGAAGACCGCTCACTGGAACTTCACCATGGCCCAGCTGGCGAGGCCGACAAGACCGAGCAGCATCACGAACGCATATCCATAAACATAACCCGATTGCAGCCGGACCGCGAGCCGGGTGCCCCCCTGGATGAGTGCCGCCACACCATTGGGACCGAAACGGTCGATGGTGCCTTCATCCCCGCGCTTCCAGAAGAAGCGGCCGATCGCGAACGCCGGCTTGACGAAGAGGAAGTTGTAGAGCTCGTCGAAATACCATTTGTGGAACAGGAATTTGTGCAGCAGCGAGAACTGCGCCACGAACCGCGCAGGCAGCGTCGTGTTGCGAATATAGCTGTTCCAGGCAAGGAACAGGCCGATCGCCATCACCGTGAACGGCATCCACTTGACCCACAGCGGCACTTCGTGCGCCGCGTGCATCAAATGTTCGTTGAACGCCAAGCTGCCCTTCCAGAAAGCCGCGCCCTCTTCCGGGTAGATGAACTGGTGGTTGAAGAGCATCCCCGCAAACACCGCGCCGAGCGACAGCACGCCCAGCGGGATCAGCATGTTGATCGGGCTTTCGTGCGGATGATAGCCCGCCGTGCCATCGCCGTGCGCGTCTTGGTGAGGCGCATGGGCGTGATCGTCATGGCCGTGGCCATGATCGTCGTGCACCGCATGCTGGATATGCTCGCTCTGCTCCCACCGCGGCTTGCCATAGAAGGTCAGGAAGACGAGACGCCATGAGTAGAAGCTCGTCAGCAACGCGGCGAAAATACCGACCCAGAAGGCGATCTGGCCGCCACCGCCAGCAGCGAACGCTGCCTCGAGGATCCCGTCCTTCGAATAGAAACCGGCGAAACCCGCCACGCCCGCAATGCCGACGCCGGTGATTGCCAGCGTCCCCATCATCATCGCCCAATAGGTCAGCGGGATATGCTTCCGAAGGCCGCCATAATAGCGCATGTCCTGTTCGTGGTGCATCGCATGGATGACCGACCCCGCGCCCAGGAAAAGCAGCGCCTTGAAGAAGGCGTGCGTGAACAGGTGGAACATCGCCGCGCCATAAGCGCCGACGCCCGCCGCAAAGAACATGTAGCCGAGCTGCGAACAGGTCGAATAGGCGATGACGCGCTTGATGTCCCACTGGGTCGTGCCGACGGTCGCGGCGAAGAAGCAGGTGGCGGCGCCGACGAAGGTGACGACGCCCGCCGCGACCGGCGCGGCTTCGAACATCGGCGACAGGCGGCAGACCATGAACACGCCCGCGGTGACCATCGTTGCGGCGTGGATCAGCGCCGACACGGGGGTCGGACCTTCCATCGCGTCGGGAAGCCAGGTGTGCAAGCCAAGCTGTGCCGACTTGCCCATCGCGCCGATGAACAGCAGCAGGCAGAGCACGGTCATCGTGTCGAAGCGGTGGCCGAGGAAGCCGATCGTCGATCCGGCCATGCCCGGCGCGGCGGACAGAATCTCGGGGATCGAGACGGTGCCGAACACCAGGAAGGTGCCGAAGATGCCGAGCATGAAGCCGAGGTCGCCGACGCGATTGACGACGAACGCCTTGATCGCTGCAGCATTGGCGCTCGGCTTCTTGTACCAGAAACCGATCAGCAGATAGGACGCCAAACCAACGCCTTCCCAGCCGAAGAACATCTGGACGAGATTGTTCGCGGTCACGAGCATCAGCATCGCGAAGGTGAAGAGCGACAGATAGGCGAAGAAACGCGGCTGATCCGGGTCCTCGCTCATATAGCCCCAGCTATAGAGGTGGACGAGCGCCGAAACGGTCGTGATGACGACCAGCATCACCGCGGTCAGCGTGTCGACGCGCAATTCCCAGTTGAACTGGAGCGCGCCCGACGAAACCCAGTGCAGCACCGGCGTGACACCCGCTTCGCCCGTTCCCGCGACGAAGGACAGGAAAATCGACCAGCTCAGCGCGCAGCTTGCGAACAGCGCACCGGTGGTCACGAGCTTTGCTGCGGTGGTGCCGATGGTGCGCTGGCCCAGACCTGCGACAAGCGCCGCGAGCAGCGGCAGGAAAACGATCGCCTGAATCACCGGCTTACCCCTTCATCCGGTTGGCATCGTCGACGGCGATGGTGCCGCGGCCGCGGAAATAAATGACAAGGATCGCGAGACCGATCGCGGCTTCGCCCGCGGCAACGGTCAGCACGAACATCGAAAAGACCTGGCCCACCAGATCACCCAGCGCGGCGCTGAACGCCACGAGGTTGATATTCACGGCAAGCAGAATGAGCTCGATCGCCATCAGGATGACGATGATATTCTTGCGGTTGATAAAGATACCGAGCACGCCGAGCGTGAACAGCACCGCCGAAACGGCGAGATAATGGCCGACCGAAATCACAGTTCCATCCCCTGCCCGACGCCCGGATCGACGAGGCGCGTCGCATCTTCGGGACGGCGGCGCACCTGCTGGCTGATATTCTGTCCACGCACGCCGCCGCGCTGGCGGTGGGTGAGCACGATCGCACCGATCATCGCGACGAGGAGGACGATGCCCGCCGCCTCGAACAGGAAGATGTAGCGCGTGTAGAGCAGTTCGCCGATCTGCTGGATATTGCTCTTGTCGCTGACCACGGGCGCGGCGCGCGCCGCAAGATCGATCCCCCCGGCGCTCCAGGCGCCGACCGCGAACACCAGTTCGGCGGCAAGGATGATCGCGACGAGCGCGCCCAGCGGGAGATAGCGCACGAAACCGGCGCGCAATTCGGCGAAATCGATGTCGAGCATCATCACGACGAACAGGAACAGCACCGCGACCGCGCCGACATAGACGATGACGAGCAGCATCGCGATGAATTCGGCGCCCGCGAGCAGCATCAGCCCCGCCGCGTTGAAGAAGGCGAGGATCAGCCACATCACGCTATGCACGGGATTGCGAGCGAAAATCACCATCGCGGCCGACGCGATCACGATGGTCGCGAACAGGTAAAAGGCGATCAGTTGAATCATGTCCGCGCGCCCTTACCGATAGGGCGCGTCGGCGGCAAGATTGGCCGCAATCGCGCGTTCCCATTTGTCGCCATTGGCGAGCAGCTTGGCCTTGTCATAGAGCAGTTCCTCACGCGTTTCGGTCGCGAATTCGAAGTTCGGCCCCTCGACGATGGCATCAACCGGGCAGGCTTCCTGACAGAAGCCGCAATAGATGCACTTGGTCATGTCGATGTCGTAGCGCGTCGTGCGGCGCGAACCGTCGTCGCGCGGCTCGGCCTCGATCGTGATCGCCTGCGCCGGACAGATCGCCTCGCACAGCTTGCACGCGATGCAGCGTTCCTCGCCGTTCGGATAACGGCGCAGCGCATGCTCGCCGCGGAAACGCGGGCTGAGCGGGTTCTTCTCAAACGGATAGTTGATCGTCGCCTTCGGCTTGAAGAAATATTTCAGCGTGAGGGCGTGCGCCTTCACGAATTCCCACAAGGTGAAGCTTTTGACGAGATGGGCAACGTAACTCATGAATACCTCGTCAGCATCAGATAGCCGGAGATAAGGAACACCCAGATCAGCGAAATCGGCAGGAAGATTTTCCAGCCCAGCCGCATCAGCTGGTCATAGCGGTAGCGCGGGACGGTCGCCTTCACCCAGCTGAAGACGAAGAAGAAGAACAGGATTTTCGCGAACAGCCAGATGATGCCGGGGACGGCATAGAGCGGCGCCCAGTCGACCGGCGGCAGCCAGCCGCCCCAGAAGAGCACCGCGTTGAGCGTGCACATCAGCAGGACGTTCGCATATTCGCCGAGCCAGAAGAGCGCGAAGCTCATCGACGAATATTCGGTCTGATAGCCCGCGACGAGTTCGCTTTCCGCTTCGGTCAGGTCGAACGGCGCGCGCGCGGTTTCGGCGAGCGCGGAGATCAAGAACATCACCGCGAGCGGGAAGAGCAGCAAGTTGAAGCCGAAGGCGTTGACGAAGCCCAGCCCGTGCCCCTGCTGCGCCTTGACGATCTCATTGAGGTTGAAGCTGTCGGCCCACAGGACGACGCCGATCAGGATGAAGCCGATCGACACTTCATAGGAGATCATCTGCGCCGAAGCGCGCAGCGCGGAAAAGAAGGGATATTTCGAGTTCGACGACCAGCCCGACAGGATGACGCCGTAAACGCCGAGCGACGAAATCGCGAGGATGTAGAGCAGCCCGACATTGATGTCGGCGAGCACCGCGCCCGAATTGAACGGGATAACCGCCCACGCCATCAACGCCACGGTGAAGGTGATGATCGGCGCGATCAGGAACAGGCCGCGGTTCGCGCTCGACGGGATGATCGTTTCCTGCAGGAAAACTTTCAAGCCGTCGGCGAAGCTCTGCAACAGTCCGAAGGGACCGACGACGTTGGGACCGCGGCGCAGCGCGATCGCGGCCCAGATCTTGCGGTCGGCATAGATGATCATAGCCACCGCGAGCATCAACGGCAGCGCGATGAGCAGAATACCGCAGATCGTGGCGATGCCCCACGCCCATTCATAGGACATGCCCAGGCTTTGGAAAAACTCGGTCATTCCGCGGCCTCCGCATAATCCGCGCCATGCAGCAGTTCGGCCGAGCAGCGCTCCATCGTCGGCGAGGCGCGGCAGATGGCGTTGGTGAGGTAGAAATCCTTGATCGGCGACGGGATCGCGCGCGCCTCGGGCTTCGCGTCGAGCTTGGGCACGGACCAGCCGTAATCGGCCAGCCCCTCGACGCCGAGCGCCGGCACCGCCGCGACCATCGCCGCGCGACATTCGTCGAAGCTGTCGAAGCCGACGCTGACGCCGAGCGCATCGGCCAGCGCGCGGAAGATGCTCCAGTCTTCGCGCGCGTCACCCGGCGCGAACACCGCCTTTTCGCTGCGCTGGACGCGGCCTTCGGTGTTGACCGTCGTGAAGTCCTTTTCGGTCCACGCCGCGGCCGGCAGGATGACGTCGGCCGCATGCGCGCCCTTGTCGCCATGATGGCCGACATAGACTTTGAAGCTCTTGTCGAAGGCCGCGAAATCGACCTCGTCGGCGCCCAGGAAGAAGGTCAGCTTGGGCTTGGCGGCGATGATGTCCTTGATCCCGCCCGGCTGTGCGTAGCCTAGCATCAAGGCCCCCATGCGCGCGGCCGAGAAATGGACGACGTTGAAGCCGTTCCAGCCGTCCTTCACCGCGTCGACGCTCTTGGCGAGCGCCAGCGCGGCGCCATGGACGCCCGGCACCGACAGCGCGCCGCCGCCGAATACCAGCATCGGCCTCTCGGCGCCCTTCAGCGCATCCATCGCTGCCTTGGGCAGTTTCGCGACCAGCGAGGCATCGTCGCCGAGCCATTCGGTCTTGTAGGTGAGATCGACTTCGGGCCCGATACCGAACACTTTCGCGCCCTTCTTCCACACCGCCTTGCGGACGCGCGTGTTGATGAGCGGCGCTTCCCAGCGCAGATTGGTGCCGACGAGCAGGATCACGTCGGCATTTTCGGCCTGCGCAATCGTGGTATTGAAATTGACCGCCGACAGGCTGGTGACGTCATAGGCAAGGCCCGTCTGGCGTCCTTCGAGCAGGTCGGAACCGAGCGCATTCACCAGCGCCTTCGCCGCGAACATCGTCTCGCAATCGACCATGTCGCCCGCAATCGCCGCGACCGACTTGCCGGCGTTCGCCGCCTTGATCGCGGCAAAAGCTTCGGCCCAGCTCGCCTCGACGAGCCTGCCGTCCTTGCGCACATAGGGGCGGTCGAGGCGGCGGCGCATCAGGCCGTCGACATGGTGGCGCGTCTTGTCGCTCGCCCATTCCTCGTTCACATCGTCGTTGACGCGCGGCAGCACGCGCAGCACCTGGCGGCCGCGGCTGTCGATACGGACATTGGTGCCGACCGCGTCCATCATGTCGATGCCCAGCGTCTTGGTCAGCTCCCACGGCCGCGCCTCGAACGCGTAGGGCTTGCTGGTCAGCGCGCCGACCGGGCAAAGATCGACGACATTGCCCGACAGCTCGCTCGCGACCGCGCGCTCGAGATAGCTGGTGATCTGCATATTCTCGCCGCGATAGATCGCGCCGATATCCTCGACCCCGGCGACTTCCTCGGCAAAGCGGACGCAGCGCGTGCACTGGATGCAGCGCGTCATCACCGTCTTGACGATCGGCCCCATATATTTCTCGGTCACCGCACGCTTGTTCTCGTCATAGCGCGAGGCACCGCGGCCATAGGCGACCGACTGGTCCTGCAGGTCGCATTCGCCGCCCTGATCGCAGATCGGGCAGTCGAGCGGGTGGTTGATGAGCAGAAACTCCATCACCCCTTCGCGCGCCTTTTTCACCATCGGGCTATCGGTCTTGATCACCTGCCCTTCGGCGGTCGGCAGCGCGCACGACGCCTGCGGCTTCGGCGGGCCGGGCGACACTTCGACGAGGCACATGCGGCAATTGCCGGCGATCGACAGGCGTTCATGGTAGCAGAAGCGCGGGATTTCCTTCCCCGCCATCTCGCACGCCTGCAGAACGGTGGCGCCCTGCGGCACGTCGATTTCTACGCCATCTACGGTAACTTTAGGCATTATTCGGCTGCCTCCAGCGCGCCGCCATTTTCGCGAATGCGGCGTTCGAGTTCGGGGCGGAAGTGGCGGATCAGGCCCTGGATCGGCCACGCCGCCGCATCGCCGAGCGCGCAGATGGTGTGGCCTTCGACCTGCTTGGTCACGTCGAATAACGTATCGATCTCGCTAATGTCGGCGTCGCCGGTGCGCAGCCGCTCCATCACGCGCCACATCCAGCCGGTGCCTTCGCGGCACGGCGTGCACTGGCCGCAGCTTTCATGCTTGTAGAAATAGCTGATACGGCTGATCGCCTGAACAACGTCGGTCGACTTGTCCATCACGATCGCGGCGGCGGTGCCAAGGCCCGAGCCGAGTTCCTTGAGGCCGTCGAAATCCATCGGCGCGTCCATGATCTGCGCCGCCGGGACGAGCGGCACCGACGAACCGCCGGGGATCACCGCGAGCAGATTGTCCCAGCCGCCTCTTATGCCGCCGCAATGCTTTTCGATGAGGTCGCGGAACGGGATGCCCATCTCTTCCTCGACGACGCACGGGCGTTCGACATGGCCCGAGATCTGGAAGAGCTTGGTGCCCTTGTTATTCTCGCGCCCGAAACTGGAGAACCACGCCGCGCCGCGGCGAAGGATCGTCGGGACGACCGCGATGCTTTCGACATTGTTGACCGTCGTCGGGCAGCCGTAGAGGCCCGCCCCCGCCGGAAACGGAGGCTTCAGGCGCGGCTGGCCCTTCTTGCCTTCCAGGCTTTCGATCATCGCGGTTTCTTCGCCGCAGATGTACGCGCCGGCGCCGCGATGGACGAAGACGTCGAAATCATAGCCCGACTTCGCCGCATTCTTGCCGAGCAGGCCGGCGTCATAGGCCTCCTGCACCGCCGCGAAGAGTGTCTCGGCCTCACGGATGAACTCGCCGCGAATGTAGATGTACGCAGCGCGCGCACGCATCGCATAGCCCGCGATCAGCGCGCCCTCGATCAGCTTGTGCGGATCGTGGCGGATGATCTCACGGTCCTTGCACGAGCCGGGTTCGGATTCGTCGGCGTTGATGACGAGGAAGCTCGGGCGGTCGGCGCGCGGTTCCTTCGGCATGAACGACCATTTCAGGCCGGTCGGGAAGCCCGCGCCGCCACGGCCGCGCAGGCCAGACGCCTTGATCTCCTCGATGATCGCGTCCTGGCCGCGAGTCATCAGATCCTTGGTCTTGTCCCAATCGCCGCGCGCCTGCGCGGCTTTCAGGTTCCACGGCTGATAGCCATAGAGATTGGTAAAGATGCGGTCCTTGTCGGCGAGCATCAGTTGGTCCCACCCTTGTTTTTCATCATCGTGTAAATGACGTAACCGAGCGCGAGGATCAGCAGCGGACCGATCAGCACAAAGGTCACGCGCAGCACGAAACCGAGTACGACAAGCGCGCCGATGATCGCGAGGATCGTGATGATGTCCTTCTGGGTCATCACCATTCCTTCCGATAGTCGTGATTGGCCTTGACCATGTCCTTCAGGGTCGTCGGGCCGCCTTCGGGGTCGCTCGTATGACGCTGCGCATTCTGGGTGCCGGTCTTGGGCTGTTTGCCCGCCGCCAGATCCTCGAGGATGCGGGTCATGCTGTCATAGTCGAGATCTTCGTAATTATCGTCGTTGATCTGGACCATCGGCGCGTTGGTGCAGGTGCCCATGCACTCGACCTCGGTCAGCGTGAACAGCCCGTCGGGCGTGGTCTTGCCTTTGGTCATCCCGCGGTTCTTGCACGCCGCCATGACATCGTCCGACCCGCGCAGCAGGCACGGCGTCGTGCCGCAAACCTGCACATGATAGCGGCCGACCGGCGCGAGATTGTACATGGTGTAGAAGGTCGCGACTTCGTAGGCGCGCATGAACGGCATATCGAGCTCAGCCGCGACATATTCGATCACCGGCACGGGCAGCCAGCCCTGCGTCTGCGTCTCGGCACCGACCTGGCGCTGCGCGAGATCAAGCAGCGGCATCACCGCCGAGCGCTGACGCCCCGCGGGATAGCGCGCGATAACGGCCTTGGCCTTCTCGGCATTTTCCTTCGTCCACGCAAAAGCGCCCCAGCGCGCGCGGACTTCGGTTTCGTCGGGGATTTGAGGTGCGTCAGCCATTTTTCCCTCCGGTAGCCGGCGCAACAAACAGGCGCACCACAGCGAAGGCGCCAGTCAGATATAAAGAGCCCAAAAACCCCATTGCCAGCAAACTGAAGCCCGTTCCTCGTTCAGCGGGGTCAGGAAAGGCTATTTCCAGCCCTATCCATGCCCAAAGAACGAGCATGACCAGACCCCATGTCCCTTTCACATATCGATAAAATCGTCCCGCTTGGTCACTGGCCAGCCAGACGCGATAGGAATGCAGTAGACTCACCGGTCGCACTCCCCGAACACGACGTCGATCGCGCCGATGATCGCGGTGGTGTCGGCGAGCATGTGGCCCTTGCACATGAAGTCCATCGCCTGAAGGTGCGAAAACGCCGTGGGGCGGATTTTGCAGCGGTACGGCTTGTTGGTGCCGTCGCTGACCAGATAGACGCCGAATTCGCCCTTGGGGCTTTCGGTCGCCACGTAAACCTCGCCCGCGGGGACGTGGAAGCCCTCGGTATAGAGTTTGAAGTGATGGATCAGCGATTCCATCGTCTGCTTCATCTCGCCGCGTTTCGGCGGCACGACTTTGCGGTCGAGGCTCGCGACTGGGCCCGAGGGCATATCGCGCAGGCACTGCTTGATAATGCGCGCCGACTGATAGACTTCCTGCACGCGGACCATGAAGCGATCGTAGCAGTCGCCGCGCGTGCCGACGGGAATGTCGAATTCCATCTTGGCATAGGCGTCATAGGGCTGTGACTTGCGCAAATCCCACGCGATGCCGCTGCCGCGGATCATCGGGCCCGAGAAGCCCCAGGCCAGCGCGTCTTCCTTGCTGACCACGGCGATATCGACGTTGCGCTGTTTGAAGATGCGGTTGTCGATGACGAGGCTCATCGCGTCGCCGAACAGTTCGGGCAGGCGCTTGTCGACCCATTCGCCGATGTCGACGAGCAGCTTTTCGGGAACGTCCTGATGGACGCCGCCGGGGCGGAACCAGGCCGAGTGCATCCGCGCGCCCGAAGCACGTTCGAAGAAGTTGAGGCAATCCTCGCGCAGTTCGAACACCCACAGGTTCGGCGTCATCGCGCCGACGTCCATGACGTGCGACCCGATGTTGAGCATATGGTTGCAGATGCGCGTCAGCTCGGCGAACAGCACGCGCAGATATTGCGCGCGTTCGGGCACTTCGAGATCGAGCAATTTCTCGATCGCCAGCACATAGCTATGCTCCATGCCGAGCGGCGAGCAATAGTCGAGCCGGTCGAAATAGGGCAAAGCCTGCAGATAGGTCTTATATTCGATCAGCTTTTCCGTGCCGCGGTGGAGCAGCCCGACGTGCGGGTCGACGCGCTCGATGATCTCGCCGTCGAGTTCCATCACCATGCGCAGCACGCCGTGTGCCGCGGGGTGCTGCGGACCGAAGTTGATGGTGTAATTGGTGACGACCTGATCGCCCGCCGTATCGGCGGTATCGACCGGATAGCCTTCGAACATGTCGCTTCCGTGGTGCCGGACCGTCGCATTATCGGTCATGCGTCACCTCCTGCTTTGGGCTTGCGCGGCTTGGCCGGAGCCTTGGCAGCCGCCTTGGGCTTTGCCGGAGCCTTTTCGGCCTTCTTGGTCGCGGGCGTCTTCGCCTTTGCCGCAGGCTTGGCCTTGGCACTGTCCTTGCTCGGCTTCGCGGCTTCCTTATTCGCCTTGTCGCCCGCACCGGTCTGTTTGGCATTGTCGGTCGTCTTGGGCGTCGGCGGCGGCGCCTTCTTGGCCTCGTCGGCCTTCTTGACGGCCTCTGCGGTCATCGGCGTCGGCGCGCCCTTGCCCGGCGCCTCACCGGTGCCGCCCGCCTTTTCGTCGCCGGGAAGGATATAGTCGGCGCCTTCCCACGGGCTGAGGAAGTCGAAGCTGCGGAAATCCTGCGCCAGCTTGACGGGTTCATAGACGACGCGCTTGTCCTCTTCGGAATAGCGCAGTTCGGTATAGCCGGTCAGCGGGAAGTCCTTGCGCTGCGGATGCCCCTGGAAACCATAGTCGGTCAGGATGCGGCGCAGGTCGGGATTGCCGCTGAACAGCACCCCGTACATGTCGAACACTTCGCGTTCGAGCCAGCCAGCGTTGGGCCACACGGCAACGATGCTCGGCACCGGCGTTGCTTCGTCGGTCAGCACCCGGACGCGCAGACGATGGTTCTGGGTCACGCTGAGCAGATGATAGACGACTTCGAACCGCTCTGGCCGGTCGGGATAATCGACCCCGGCGATCTCCATGAGCTGCTGATAGGCAAGTTCGTCGCGCAGGCCGACCATCACCCCGGCAACCGCTTCGCGGCGCACGGTGATGCTGTCCTCGCCCACGGCGAAGACATGCGCGATCAGATCGCCGCCGACGACTTTCTTCAGCGCCTCGACAATGCCGTCGCGCGGCGCGATCAGGGGAGCGGGACTGGCCATCAGCGTTCGATCGTTCCGGTGCGGCGGATTTTCCGCTGCAACTGCATGACGCCGTAGAGCAGCGCTTCGGCGGTCGGGGGGCAGCCGGGGACATAGATGTCCACGGGCACGATACGATCGCAGCCGCGCACCACCGAATAGCTATAGTGGTAATAGCCGCCGCCATTGGCGCAGCTACCCATCGAAATCACATATTTGGGGTTCGACATCTGGTCGTAGACGCGGCGCAGCGCCGGGGCCATCTTGTTGCACAGCGTGCCCGCGACGATCATCACGTCGGACTGGCGCGGGCTGGCGCGCGGCGCAACGCCGAAGCGTTCCATGTCATACCGCGGCATGTTGACGTGGATCATCTCGACCGCGCAGCAAGCGAGGCCGAAGGTCATCCACCACAGCGAGCCGGTGCGCGCCCAGTTGAACAGATCCTCGGTCGAGGTGACGAGAAACCCCTTGTCGCCGACCTCTGCATTAAGATCGTCGAAAAAGCTCTGGTCCGGGGCGGTCCCCGGAGCGACCGGCATCGTGCCGGGGGTCAGGATGGTCGAATTGCTCATTCCCAATCCAACGCCCCTTTCTTCCACGCATAGACAAGACCGATCGCGAGCTCGGCCAGGAAAACCATCATCGTCGCCCAGCCGGCCCAGCCGATTTCCTTCAGGCTGACCGCCCAGGGAAAGAGGAAGGCCGCTTCAAGATCGAAGATGATGAACAGAATCGCGACGAGATAGAAGCGCACGTCGAACTGGCTGCGCGCATCCTCGAAAGCGGGAAAGCCGCACTCATATTCGGTCAGCTTCGCCGGATCGGGCTGATGCGCCCCGGTCAACCGCGCCACGCCCATCGGCAGGAACACGAAAGCCGCCGACAGCGCAACGGCGATGCCCAGGAATATCAGGATCGGCAAATATTGAGTCAGATCGACCATGGGAGCTCGCAGTCATGATTTCGGGCGTTTGCCACCCCGTTTCTGCGGGCGCTTTAGGCCAGCATGGCGCTGCCCGCAAGCGCTGCGGACAGGAAAATCGCCTTGCGAACGCCAAAAGCGCGGGGAACGCTGGCAAGGACGGGCGAAGCTATGTTAGGCGGCTGAACGGGACGCGTGTTGCGGCACGATTTGCCGCCATCCAACTGGGGGACTTTATGCGCCAACTGCCATTTGCCACTGCTCTTGCCACACTTGCCGCCACCGCGCTCGGCGCGACGCCGGCCCATGCCGAACTGGTTACGCCCAAGAATCCCGCAGCAATCGTCGCGATCGTCGAATCGCAGGGCTGGCCCGCCAAGCTGGTGACCGCCAGCGATGCCGATCCCTATATCGAGAGCAGCCGCAACGGTCTGAAATTCCTCGTTCTGTTCATGAACTGCAACGACGCGCACAAGGAGTGCAAGACGCTGCAATATTATATGGGCTTCAACGACGCGAAGAATCTGTCGTTCGAAAAATTCAACAGCTGGAACAAGGAAAAACGCTTTGCGCGCGCCTATCGCGACAATGAAGGCGATCCGGTGCTGGAAATGGACGTCGATGTCGATTTTGCCGGATTGCCGCGCGAAAATCTGGGCGAGAGCTTCAACACCTGGGCGTCGCTGATGGATGCCTATCGCGAGTTCATCTACGACGATTGATAGGGCGAAACGCGGACAGCAAAAAGGCCATCCCGGTTATCCCGCGGATGGCCTTTTTTGCGCTTGCATAACGGGTCAGGCGTTGCGCAGCGCGCCCGCGACCAGTTTTTGCAGCTTGGAATGCACCGCGCCGCTGCCCGCGATGAACTCGCTGCGCTCGATCGCCCGATCGCCGCCGCGGAAATCGCTGACGAAGCCGCCGGCTTCGCGCACGAGCAACATGCCCGCCGCAACGTCCCAAATCGACAGATCGGCTTCCCAGAATCCGTCGAACCGCCCCGCGGCGACCCATGCGAGGTCGAGGCTGGCGGCGCCGAAGCGGCGGATGCCGGCAACTTCGGGCGCAACCGCACCGAAAATGCGGCTCCACTGGCCGAAGTCGCCATGGCCCATATAGGGGATGCCGGTCGCGATCAGGCATTCATTGAGATTGCGGCGCGACGAGACGCGCAGGCGCCGGTCATGCAACCATGCGCCGCGACCGCGTTCCGCCCAATAGCTTTCGTCGGTAACCGGCTGATAGATCAGCCCCGCGGTCACATCGCCCCAGCCGCCGCCGAGCTTCGGTTCCTGCACCGCGACCGAAATCGCGAATTGCGGGATCGCGTGCAGAAAGTTCGAGGTGCCGTCGAGCGGGTCGATGATGAAGCGGGGCTTGCCGGGCTCGCCTTCGATCTCGCCAGCTTCCTCCATCAGGAAACCCCAACCCGGACGGGCATGGGTGAGTTCGTCATACAGCGTGCGCTCGGCGGCCTGGTCGGCCTTGGACACGAAATCCGCTGGTCCTTTTTGCGAAACCTGCAGATGCTCGATCTCGCCAAAGTCGCGGCGCAGCTTCGTGCCCGCCTTGCGCGCGGCACGTTCCATGACGGTGATGATGCCGGATACGGCCATTTTTGTTTCCTTCAACGCGTCGGCCCCGCGGAGGTGGGGGCCGCTGGCTGCGTTGCGCCAGATTGCTAGCGGCCCCCGCCTTCGCGGGGGCGACGTTACTTAGTCAGCACGGCGGACATATTCGCGGTCATAGACGTTGACCACGATACGCGTGCCACTGGTGATGTGGGGCGGCACCATGACCCGCACGCCATTGTCGAGGATCGCGGGCTTGTACGACGAAGAGGCCGTCTGGCCCTTCACCACCGCATCGGCCTCGACGATCGTCGCTTCGATCTGTTCGGGCAGTTCGACCGAGATCGGGCGCTCTTCCCACAGTTCGAGCACGACTTCCATGCCGTCCTGCAGGAATTCGTGGGCTTCGCCGACGACATCCTTCGAGATGGTGATCTGTTCGTAGCTGTCCTTGTCCATGAACACGAGGTCGTCGCCCTCGGCATAGAGGAACTGGAAATCCTTGGTGTCGAGGCGGACCTTCTCGACCGTATCGGCGCTGCGGAAACGGTTGTTGAGCTTGCGCCCGTCGATCAGATTCTTGGCTTCGACCTGCATATAGGCGCCGCCCTTGCCCGGCTGGGTGTGCTGGATCTTGGTGACCTTCCAGATGCCGCCCTCATATTCGATAATATTGCCGGGACGGATTTCAACGCCGGTGATTTTCATCGCGCACACTCGCTAGTTCAAGGATGGAAAGAGCCGCCGGCGCAGCGGGTGCGCCGGTCACAGGAGCGCGCCCTTAGCCGCCTGCGCGGCCAAGGGCAAGCGCGTTAGACGCTTTCGGTGGCGCGGCGCGTGCGCCGATAGCTGTATGCGATCAGCGCGACGAAGAGCGAAAGGCCGACGACAATCGCCGTCGGCTCGAAGCTCTCCCCGACGAGCGCCAGCGGCGCATCGCTTCCCGAACCCGCGACGACGCCCGCGAACAATACCCCGAAAATGCTCTCGCCGACGATGAAGCCCGTCGCGAGCAGGACGCCCATTCGGCTGTAAAATTCGGGGCGGGTGCTGCGTTCGGCACGTTTTTCCCAGAAATGGCCGATCACCGCGCCGATCGGAATGAGCAAGGTCAGCGACATCGGCAGATAGATGCCCATACCGACACCGAGCGGCGGCAGGCGCAGCTTGCCCATACGCCCCAATATCTCGTCGGCGGCGATGATGGCGATGCCGATCAATGCACCATAGCCGATCAGATCCCAGCGCAGATCGCCGCCGAGCACGCCCTTGGCCAGTGCGCTGATCAGGGCCGCTTGCGGCGCCGGCAGCGCATTGGCGCCCGCCCCCGCGGCACCGGCAAAGCCAAATGCCTGGTTCAACAGGTCGAGCACCGGCGGAATGATGAGCGAACCGAAGCCGACACCGATAACCAGCGCGAGCTGCTGCTTCCACGGCGTCGCACCGACGAGCTGGCCGGTCTTCAGATCCTGGAGATTGTCGTTGGAAATCGTCGCGACCGAAAAGACGATCGCAGTGGTGAACAGCGCATAGGCGACAAGCGCGGCAGTATCGGCTTCACTGTGATTGCGCCCGAAGAAGAGGAGCAGCATCAGCGAAGCGGCAATGATGGCGAGGATACCGACGCCCGACACCGGGCTGTTCGACGCACCGATCAGGCCGGCCATATAGCCGGTAACCGCGGCGATGATCGCGCCGACGAACAGCACGAACAGCAGCGTCGCGAAAATGACGCCGACCGGATTGGCCGCGATCGGGCCGCCCTGCGCAAAGAACCACAGCAATCCCGCGATCGGAATCAGCGAGCCCAGGATCGTCCCCGCGACGATGCCGAAGGACAGATCACGCTCGCCCAGTTCGACCACCTCGCCCGCGCCGCGCGCCCGCGACGACGCGATCGAACCCTTGATGCCCTTGACGATCGGGCCGACGATCTTGAGCAGCGTCCACAGCGCCGCGACCCCGATCGTCCCGGCGCCGATGAAGCGCACCTGCTGCGAAAACACCATGCCGACCACATCATCGACCGGTCCGGTCAGTCCCTGCGCTGCCGTCAGCGCGGGCATCAGGCCCGCCCATGCGATGACCATGCCGATGAACATCGCCACGCCGACCGACAGACCGACAAGATGCCCCACGCCGATCAGCGCGAAGGACAGGCTGCCGCTGACGCCGGTGGCGCCGACGCCGAGCTTGAAATTCTTCGACACTTCGAGCGCCGCGAGCTTCATCGCGCCAAGCAGCGAGAAACCGGCGCTGATCAGCGATCCGAGCAGGATCGTACGCAGGCCGCGCTGATTCTCCTCGGCCCCCTCGCCCGCGCGCGACCCGACCTTGAGCACTTCGGCCGCGGCGACGCCTTCGGGATAGGGAAGGTCCGACCCGGCGACGAGTGCGCGGCGCAGCGGGACCGAAAACATCACGCCCAGCGTTCCGCCGATGAAACAGACGGCGGCGGTCGTCCAATAGGGGAAACCCTGCCACCAGCCGACGATGACCAGACCGGGCAGGACGAAGATGATGGCCGCAAGCGTCCCCGCCGCACTGGCGATCGTCTGGACGATATTATTCTCCAAAATCGTCGCCCCCGACAGGAAGCGCAGGATCGCCATCGAAATGACCGCGGCGGGAATCGAGGTCGCAAAGGTCAACCCGACCTTCAACCCCAGATAGACGTTTGCCGCCGTGAACAGCAGCGTGATCAGTCCGCCAAGGACGATCCCGCGGACGGTGAGTTCGCGCATCGAAACGCTGCGCTGGTCGGTATCGGACATAAATTTCTCCCCGCGCGCTGTGTTGCGGGCGGCGGGGAATTAGGCAAGTCAAAACAGGCGTGGAAACGCGACGAAGCGAAACCGAATTGACGCTTCGATCCAATCATCGCTCCGCGGCGCGGCGCATAGAGCCGGGCATGACAACGGCCCTTCCCGATCCCAAGCCGCATCCCGGCCCCGAAGCGGCCGCTTCGGTCAAGCGCCCGGCGCCGTGCGCGGGTCTGTTCGGGTGGCGCAAGTGCGACGACGCACCGCGCGACGAGCGCCCGCGCACGCGGAACTGACGCGCGCGGCCTAATCCGCTGCCATCAGCGCGGCGAAAGCCTGCACCGCCGCGGCCGGGCCGTCCGGATGGTTCCAGACGCCGCCCGATACCGCAAGGAAATCGGCGCCAGCATCGATCAACAGCTCCGCATTCTCGACCGTGATCCCGCCGATCGCAACGCAAGGCAGCTCAAACAGTCCCTGCCACCAGCTGAGGATTTCGGGCTCGGCGCGATGTTCGACCGCCTTTGTCGTCGTGGGGAAGAAGGCGCCGAAGGCGACATAATCCGCCCCCGCTTCGCCGGCATCCATCGCAAGGTGGCGGCTGTTGTGACAGGTTACGCCGATCTGCGCGCCGGGGCCGAGCAGCCGCCGCGCCTCCTGCGGATCGCCGTCCCCCTGCCCCAGATGGACGCCATCGGCCTTGAGCCGCTTCGCCAGCGCCATGTCGTCGTTGACGATGAAGGCGACATCGTGCGCGGCGCAAATCGCCTGTAGCGGTTCGGCAAGGCGCGCCGCTTCGTGCTGGGTCAAACCCTTGACGCGGAACTGGAACGCGGCAACCGGGCCGGCGGCCAGCGCCGCTTCGAGTTGCGCCGGAAAGTCGCCGCCGACATCAGGTGGCGAGATGAGGTAAAGCTGGCAGGTCGGTTCGGTCATGGCGGGTTCATAGCTACGCCGCCAGCATGCCGCAAATGCAGAAGATGTTTCGCGCCACCACCCTGTCCCTCGTCACTGCTGCGACCGTTTCGGCCTGTGCAGCGACTCGCGACGTTACCGCATTGCGCGACGCCGCCAATGTCGCCATCGGCCAGCGCGCCTATGCCGACGGCCCGTTGATCCAGCCGGTCGCGGTGATCGAGGACAGTCGCTGCCCCGTCGGAGTCGCCTGTGTGTGGGCAGGCCGCGTCCGGGTGAAGATGCTGTGGCTTCGTCCCAATGGCGAGGCACAGCCTTTCGAAGCGGTGCTAGGCGAACCGACACCGCTGGCCGACGGCACGATCACGCTCGAATCGATGCATCCCGACAAGCGCCCCGACCGACCTATCAAGGCCGGCGATTACCGCTTCGCCTTCCGATTCATGGGCGGTCTTTAGGCGACCCGCGCCAACACGAAGCCGTCCCATCCCTTCGCGCCGACCGTCTGCACGGCGGTGGCGTCGATGCGCGGGTCGGATTGCAGAAAATCGAACAGCGCGCGTGCGCCCAAGATGCCGGGATCGTGGCTGGCGGGATCGAGGACGCCGCCTTCGCGCACGACATTGTCGACGATGATCGTCGTGCCGCTGCGGCCGAGGCGGATCGCTTCGGCGACATAATCGACATTGCTCTGCTTGTCGGCGTCGATGAAGACCATGTCGAAAGGCGCGACGTCGGTCATCGCGGCAAGGCTGTCCATCGCCGGGCCGACGCGGATTTCGGCCCGATCAGAGAGGCCGGCGCGATCGAGATTCGCCTGCGCGACGCGGGCATGCATGTGGTCGACTTCCAGCGTCACCAGCGCGCCATCGTCCGGTAGCGCCCGCGCGAGCCAGATCGTCGAATAGCCGCCGAGCGTCCCGATTTCGAGGATGCGCCGCGCGCCCGCCATTTGTGCGAGCAGATAGAGCATCTTGCCCTGCGCCGCCGAGACGTCGATCGGTGGCAAGCCGTTTTCGGCATTGTGGGCGAGTGCGGCCGCCAGGATCGGGTCGTCGCCAATCAGCTTCTCGCCGATATAGGTGTCGACGCGGTCCCAGCTATCGGTCATCAGGCGACCGATGCGGCGTGAATTTCGTCGATCGCGCCGCCGAGCGAGCCGTTGAATTCCGCGTCGCTCATCGACGCGCGCAAATCTTCCAGGAGCGCGCGGCTGAAGCTGGCGATGATACCGGGATTCTTGGCCAGTTCGATACACGCTTCGGGGCGCGCGAAGCCGCCCGACAGCGCGACGACGCGCAGCACCTTGGGATGATCGACGAGCGGCTGGAACAGGCCTGCTTCGGTGGGCAGCGACAGCTTGAGCATGACCGGCGCGCCGGTCCATGCGTCGAGCGCCGCGAGCGTTTCCGCCAGCAACAGTCGGTCCGCCGCATCGCGCTCGGGGCTCTTGATATTCACTTCGGGTTCGATGATCGGCATCAGGCCGTGCGCGGCGATGCGCGCGGCTTCGGCAAATTGCTGCGCGACGATTGCCTTGACGCCCACCGGGTTGGCGAGGTTGACGACGCTGCGCATCTTGGTCCCGAACACGCCCTTCGCAACCGCCCGCTCGCACAGCGCGTCGAGATCGGCGTTGGGCTTCATCAACTGAACGCCGTCAGCTTCGGGTTCGAGGCCTTTGTCGACCTTGAGGAACGGGACCACGCCGCGCTCCCACAGCAGAGCCGGGATCGGCTTGCCATCGGCTTCGCCGTCCATGGTGCGTTCGAACAGGATCGCGCCGATCACCTTATCGCCGTTGAAGCAGGGTGCGGTCACGATCCGGCTGCGCATTGCATGGATCAGCGCGAACATTTCCTCGTCGCCCGAATATTCGTCTTCTTCGATGCCATAGCCCTTGAGCGCCTTGGGCGTCGAACCGCCACTCTGGTCGAGCGCGGCGATAAAGCCCTGGCCCGATTTGATCTTATCCAGCATCTCGGCATTGGCGGTCGTCATAACGTCTCCGTGGATTTGCATACGTATGGTGCGGCGCGCATAGCGGCCCGTTGCTTGGGACGCAATGCGATGGGAACTCAGGCCTTAAGCGCGTCTACCCCCGGCAAAGGCTTTCCTTCCATCCATTCGAGGAAGGCGCCGCCTGCGGTCGAAACAAAGGTGAACTCGTCCGCAACGCCGGCATGGTTGAGCGCGGCGACGGTATCGCCGCCGCCGGCAACCGAAATCAGCGACCCTTCGCGCGTCAACGCCGCCGCCGTCCGGGCGAGCGCGACGGTTGCGGCGTCGAACGGCGCAATCTCGAAAGCGCCGAGCGGACCGTTCCACACCAACGTGCGGCAGCTTTTCAGCACGTCACCGAGCGCCTCGACCGCCGCAGGCCCGACATCGAGGATCATCTCGTCCGCCGCAACTTCGTGGATGTTCACGGTGCGCGTCGGCGGGTTCGCGGCGAATTCTTTCGCGACGACCACGTCATAGGGCAGATGGACGGTGCAGCCTGCGGCATCCGCCGCGTCGAAAATCGCGTTGGCGGTATCGACGAGGTCGTGCTCGCACAGCGACTTGCCGACATCGACGCCGCGCGCCGCGAGGAAAGTGTTCGCCATCCCGCCGCCGATGATCAGATGATCGACCTTGCCGACAAGGTTGCGCAGCACGTCGATCTTGCTCGACACTTTCGCGCCGCCGACAACCGCCGCAACCGGATGCGCGGGGTTGCCGAGCGCCGCGTCGAGCGCCTTGAGCTCGGCCTCCATCGCGCGGCCGGCATAGGCGGGCAGCCGATGGGCAATGCCCTCGGTCGAGCCATGCGCGCGGTGCGCCGCCGAAAAGGCATCGTTGACATAGATGTCGCCGATTTCGGCAAGCGCATCGGCGAACGCGGGGTCGTTCTTTTCCTCACCCGCATGAAAGCGCGCATTTTCGAGCACGGCGACGTCGCCGGGCGCGAGGACGGCAACGCCCGCCTTGGCGCCTTCGCCGGTGCAATCGGGAATGAACATCACCGAATGGCCGAGGACGTCGGCGACGCCGTCGATGACGAGGCTGAGCGACTGGGTCGGGTTCTTCGCCCCTTTCGGACGGCCGAAATGGGCGAGCAGGAGAACGATGGCACCCTTGTCCGACAGTTCGCGGATCGTCGGCATCGCTGCGCGAATTCGCGTGTCATCGGCCACGGCGCCATCGGACATCGGCACGTTGAGATCGACGCGCACCAGCACCTTCTTGCCGGTGACGTCACCGATGTCGTCGAGCGTCTTGAAATCTGCCATCTTTCACTCCGATCCCGGAGTGTTCCCCCGCGAAGGCGGGGGTCCATCTCCTGCGCTCTTATCCCCTGATCACCGCCGGTTTCATTCCGATGCGGTCGGAGATGGGCCCCCGCCTTCGCGGGGGCACAAGGATATTGTTAAAGGAACTTCGCGATCACGCCCGCCGTGTCGATCATGCGGTTGGAGAAGCCCCATTCATTGTCGTACCAGCTCAGCACTCGCACCAGCTTGCCGTCGATAACCGCGGTTTCAAGGCTGTCGATGGTCGAGCTGGCGGCGTTATGGTTGAAGTCGATCGAAACCAGCGGTTCCTCGGTATAACCAAGGACGCCCTTCAGCGCGCCTTCGGCCGCGGCCTTGAGCACCGCGTTCACTTCTTCCTTGGTCGTTTCGCGCGACGGGGTGAAAGTGAGGTCGACCACCGACACATTCGGCGTCGGAACGCGGATCGATGACCCGTCGAGCTTGCCCTTCAACTCGGGCAGGACGAGGCCGACGGCGACCGCCGCACCGGTCGAGGTCGGGATCATCGACATTGCGGCGGCGCGGGCGCGGCGCGGATCGTCGTGGATCTGATCGAGGATTTTCTGGTCGTTGGTATAGGCATGGATCGTCGTCATCAGGCCGCGTTCGATACCGATCGCTTCGTGCAGCACCTTGGCAAAGGGCGCGAGGCAGTTGGTGGTGCAGGACGCGTTCGAGATGATCCGGTGATCGGCGGTGATCTGGCTGTCATTGACGCCGTAAACGACGGTCAGGTCGACTTCCTTGGCGGGCGCCGAAATGAGTACGCGCTTCGCGCCGGCGTCGAGATGCTTCTGGCCGCCGGCCTTGTTGGTGAAGAAGCCGGTGCATTCCATCACGATGTCCACGCCGTTGGCGGCGTGCGGCAGGGCGGCGGGATCGCGCTCGGCGGTGACCTGGATGCGCTTGCCGTTGATGATCAGGTCGTTGCCATCGACTTCGACGGTGCCGTTGAAGGCGCCATGAACCGAGTCATGGCGAAGCAGGCGGGCATTGGCCTTGGCATCGCCCAGATCGTTGATCGACACCAGTTCAAGGTCGTGATCGGTGCGCTCGAGAAGGGCGCGCGCCACATTGCGGCCGATGCGTCCGAAACCGTTGATTGCGACTTTCACTGCCATGTCGGTTAGTCCTTTCTGCGGAAGGTGGCGGCCGGTCTTATGCGCCGAGCCGCGCCAGAATCTTGGGGGTGATGGCGTCGACCGTCAGGCCGAAATGCCGGTAGAGATCATCGATCGGCGCCGACGCGCCGAAGCTGTCGATGCCGAAGCGCAGGCCATGGCGGCCGGTGTAGCGTTCCCAGCCGAAGGTCGTCCCGGCCTCGATCGAGACGATCAGGGCATCGTCGGGCAGCAGGTCGGCCTGATAGGCCGCATCCTGTTCGTCGAACAATTCCGTCGACACCATCGAAACGACATCGGCACCCTGCCCCGCCGCTTCGAGCTTTTCGGCGACATCGAGCGCCAGCGACACTTCGGAGCCCGTCGCGACCAGCACGACCTTGCGCGCCGCGGCGGCGCTGCGAAGGCGATAACCGCCTTTCAAGCAAAGATTTTCCGTGACGTCATGACGCAGCGGCGGCAGATTCTGGCGCGTGAGTGCGAGGAGCGTCGGACGGCTGTCCTGCGCGATCGCGATCGCCCAGCATTCGGCCGTCTCAACCGCGTCGGCGGGGCGCATCACGAGCAGATTGGGCATGGCGCGCAGCGACTGCAGATGCTCGATCGGCTGGTGCGTCGGTCCATCCTCGCCGAGCCCGATGCTGTCGTGCGTCATCACGTAAACGACGCGCTGACGCTGGAGCGCCGACAGCCGGATCGCGCCGCGGCAATAGTCCGAAAAGACCAGGAAAGTGCCGCCATAGGGGATCACGCCGCCGTGCAGCGCCATCCCGTTCATCGCCGCCGACATGCCGAATTCGCGGATGCCATAATAGATGTAGCGACCCGAATAATCGTTCCGGTTCAGCGGCTTGGTCGACGATGTCTTGGTATTGTTCGAGCCGGTAAGGTCGGCGCTGCCACCAACAAGCGAGGCGATGTCGGCGGTGAGCGCGGTCAGCGCATTTTCCGACGCCTTGCGCGTCGCGACCTTCGGCGGTTCGGCAACCAGCCCGTCGAGATAGGCCTTGAAAGCATCACCCGGCGCGACCTTGCCGCTCAGGCGATCCTCAAAATCCGTTTTCTTATCGCTACTTGCAAGGCGATAATTCCACGCAGCATGAAGTGACTGGCCGCGCTGGCCAAAGCCGCGCCATGCGTCGGCAATGTCGGCGGGAATGACGAACGGTTCGGCGGTCCAGCCCATATTGGCGCGCGCCGCCGCCACCTCGTCGGCGCCGAGCGGCGAGCCATGCGTCGCCGACGTGCCCTGCTTGTTCGGCGCGCCGAAGCCGATCAGCGTCTTGCACGCAATCAGCGACGGGCGACCGTCCGCCAGCGCCGCGTCGATCGCGCGGCGAATATCGGCAGCATCATGGCCGTCGCAGCTGTCGACATGCCAACCGGTCGCCGCATAACGCGCTTTCACGTCCTCGCTGGTCGAAAGGTCGGTCGACCCGTCGATCGTGATCTTGTTGTCGTCCCACAGCACGATCAGGCGGCCAAGGCCCAGATGGCCGGCCACGCCGATCGCTTCGTGATTGATGCCTTCCATCAGGCAGCCGTCGCCGGCGATGACCCAGGTGCGATGGTCGACGAGGTCGTCGCCGTAAATGGCATTGAGATGGCGCTCGGCGATCGCCATGCCGACCGCAGTCGCAAGCCCCTGCCCCAGCGGCCCCGTCGTCGTTTCAACCCCGGCAAGCTCGAAATTTTCGGGATGCCCGGCGCAAGGACTGTTCAGCTGGCGAAAATTGCGGATTTCCTCCATCGTCGGATGCGCATAGCCCGCGAGATGGAGCGTCGCATAAGCGAGCATCGAGCCATGGCCCGCCGACAGGACGAATCGGTCGCGATCGGCCCATTTGGGATCGCTCGGATCGAACTTCAGATAATCCGAATAGAGGACGGTCGCGACGTCGGCCATGCCCATCGGCATCCCGGGGTGACCGCTGTTCGCGGCCTGTACGGCGTCCATCGCAAGCGCGCGGATCGCGTTGGCGAGCTGGCGTTCGGGCAGTGTCATCTTTTCCCCGCTTATGTCTGGGCTGGCGTGCGCGACTGCCCTTTGCGGCGGCGCCGCCGAGAGTCAACCGCCCGCGGCAAGAATTCGCGCGCATTTCGGCGCCGACAGGCGATTGCACCCCTCCCCCGGCGCTGCTACCCCTGTGGCATGGAACTCGATCTCGACGAATCCAGCCTCGCCATCGGCCGCATCGAGCGCGCGCTGAGCCGCATCGAAAAGAGCCTGGCCGAGCGCGCAGAACGCGGCGCATCCGATCAACCGACAAGCGATCAATCGGCCCTGAAGGCCGAAGTTAACGCTGTTATCGGCGAACTGGACCGACTGATTGCGGAGGCGAATCGTGGCTGATGTCCGACTGAACATCGCCGGGCGCACCTATGACCTGACCTGCGCCGACGGCGAGGAGCCGCAGCTTCAGAAGCTCGCCGGGCTGATCGACGAAAAGGTCCGCGCCATCCCAGGCAGCACCGAGGTACGCCAGCTTCTCTTCGCGGCGCTCATGCTCGCCGACGAGGCGCAGGAAGCAAAGGCCAAGGTCGACAGGTCCGAGCCCCAATCCGATTCGCTGCGCGCCGCGGTTGCGCTAGCGGAAAGCCGCGAAACGCAGGCGCGTGACGAACTCGCTGCGGCCCGCAGGGAAATCGAGGCACTTAAGGCCGCGCCGCCGCCCGCTGTAGCAGCCGCGCCGCGCACAACGCACGACCGCGCACTGCTCCAGATCGCCGACCGGATCGAAGCGCTCGCCGCAAAGGTTGAGCAAAGCGCTTGAGGATGGGGCCCCGCGTCCCTAAATAGGCATCGGCGGGTACTGCCCGGCACGAGCCGTTGCGAAAATCCCTGAGGCGATACATCATCCAAGGGAGCTGTCCCTGCCCGGACCCTGGTCCGACGTACATGGCCCCCACCTGACGTTACTGGCGTCAGAGGATCTTCCGGAAACCGACCCATGGTGGTCCCGCCAACCCGACAGGCTTTGAAGGAGGCCCGGCCCGCATGACGCCCGACCTCGCTTCGCAGAAACAGGCGCTGCGCGACCGGTTGCGTTTTCGCCGCCGCCATTTCGTCGCCAATCTCGACCCGATGGGGCGGCTCGCTGCCTTTCGCGCCGTTCCCGACACGCTCCGCAAGCTGCTCGATGCCAGCCCTGTCGTCGGCGCCTATGCACCGTGGGGCGACGAACCCGATATCCGCCCGCTGCTGCTGCTGGATGGCCGGCGCATCGCGCTGCCGCATCACGCAGACCGCACGGCCGCCATGACCTTTCGGATATCGGACGATGGCGATGCGCTTCGCAAGGGTCCGTGGGGATCGCCCCAGCCGCCCGATAGCGCCGAAATCGCGCATCCCGACATCGTCCTCTGCCCGCTCGTCGGTTTCGACCGCCACGGCGGCCGTCTCGGCCAGGGAGGCGGGCATTATGACCGGTTCTTTGCTGAAAATCCGGCGGTTCCGCGCATCGGAATCGGCTGGTCGGTGCAGGAAGTTGACACTGTTCCCATTGAACAAACCGATATTTTGCTCGATGCGGTCCTGACCGAGCAGGAATATATCATCACCGGAGACCGATTGTGAGCGAGCCCCCCGCCGATCCGCAGCCAAGCTGGCGTAAGCCGACCGGCATCCTTCTGATCTTGGCGCTGATCACGGCGTGGGCGGCGGCCGTCGTCAGCCTCTCGCCGTGGGTCGGCGGCTGGCCGGTGCTGGTGCAGGCGATTTTCTATCTGGTCGCGGGGATCGCCTGGGTATGGGTGCTGCCGCTGCGGCCACTGCTGTGCTGGATGGAAACCGGGCGCTGGCGCGCCCCACAATAGGGATTGGCACCGCCCGATTATTCTATAGCCTGCGCGCACCATTGGGGAGGCAGGCGCGATGCGGGTATCTATGGGAACGGCGGCTGTCCTGTCGCTGATTTTGGCGAGCACCCCGGCGGCGGCGCGTGATGACGGCCTGCGCAAGCAGGTGAAGGCGCTCGTCAAGGCGTGCCCCGCCGCTGCCAAAGGCTATGATCTTGCCGCCTTGACGCCCGACGGCCTGGCCACGCCGGACTATCGGGCAAGGTTTGAAGAATGGGCCGGGGCGCCCGATCCCGATACGCAACCGGGTAGCGGCGGCGCAACGATCATGCTGCGCGGCGTGATCGGTTCAAGCATCACGCAGGATATCCGCTTTTCGACCGTCAGCACCCTGTGGCGCGACGCGGCCGGGGCATGGCAAGTCTTGCGCGTCGATCATGGGACGCTGCCGCCCGTGCCACCGCCCCCGCCGCCCCCCGAATTGTTCGAAGAGCCCGATGCGGCCTATGGTTTCATGACCGAGCAGGTCAAGCCCGCCCCCGACAAGAGCCGCCGCGTCCAGCGCGGCCGCCTGCTTCCGGCGGCGGCGGCGGAACTCGATCGCCTGCTTGCCGATCCCTGTCTGCAACTCGAACAGATGGGGCTGACGGCGCACCGCAGCAAAAGCGAGGTTCCGCCCTGCCCCTTCGACTATGCCGGGTCGACGATCGAGGTGACGCGCGATGCGCGAAGCTGGCTGATTTCGACCGATTGCCGGCGCGAATTGCCGAGCGCGAAGATCGCCGACATTCTCTTTTATCCGCAGGCCGATGTCCCCATGCCCGACTGGGACAGGACAGCGTGCGCCGATTGCGTCCGCTATGTCCTTGTCGCCGAATATTTCCGGCGCGCCGAGCGGACTGGCGACGCCGCGACCGATGCGGTGATCACCCGCGCTTATGCTGCCGTTGCCGGACGCGATTATGCCGGGGCGCGGCGCTTGCTCGAGCCGTTGGCAAGCGAGACGTCCGCCTATCCGCTGCGTTGGTTGCTGATGCCCGAACTCGCGTGGCTACGCGACAAGACCGGCGATACGGACGGCGCAATCACGCTGCTCGCCATCGCAGGCGCAGCGGCCGATTATCAGCGAGGTCGGCTGCGCTGCGATGCCCCGATCGGCAATCTCACCGAATTTCAGGACGTCATGCAGCGGCGTTTCGGCATTGCGCAAATCTGCGATGCGCCGGAGCAGTTCGCCATCCCCGACGGGTTCGATATGGCGCCGGTGGAGCTTGCCCGGCAGAAGGCCGGTGCGATCGAATATCCGATATATTCGCGAGAGACGGAAGCGACCCAAGCCAAGGATTGAAGGAGGCGCCACCTGCCGAAATTCAGGGCAAGTGGCGCGAGTGACGGGGCTCGAACCCGCGACCTCCGGCGTGACAGGCCGGCGCTCTAACCAACTGAGCTACACCCGCTTGCGCTTGGGAGCCGCGCCAATATTGCCCTCGTCCCGACCTGTCAACCGTCCCGATCAAACTCTTTTCGATTTAATCGCTCGCGCATCTCTTCTGTCGCGGTGAGCGTCCCATTTTCGAATAGAAAACCGGCAAGATCAGGCGTGCCGGTCGAGGCAAGGACGGTCTGCACGATCAGGAGCAGCGGCACCGCAAGCAGCGCCCCCGGCGTCCCCCACACCCATCCCCAAAAGCTGAGCGAGACGAGAATCAGCAGTGGATTGACGGTCAGCCGCCGCCCCAACACCAGCGGCGTGATCAAATTCGCCTCGACCAGATGCACCCCGATGAAGATGACGGCCGGCAACAGCGCGACCCCGACCGCGTCGAAGGTCATCAGCCCGCCCAGACCCAGGAGCATCGCGGCGACGATCGGCCCGAGATAGGGCACGAAATTGCACAGCGAGACGATGCCGCCCCACATGAAGGGCGACGGCATGCCAAGCGCCCACAGCAACAGCGAGACGATCAGTCCCAGCAGCGCATTGATCATCGTGATCGTCGCGAGATAGTCGGCAGTCGCATCGACGACATTCTGGATCACGCGCGCGGTCTGCATCGCGCCATCGAAGCTGCCGCGCCGGCGGATCGTGCTGCGCCGCAGCCGCGTCCATCCGGCGAGGAAGAAGAAGATCACGAGTACCGCGAAGAGAAGCTGCACTGCCGCCGCGGGCGCGGCCGAGATGAAATAGTCGACGACCGAGGTTGGCGCGGTGGCGGCCATGGCCTGCGCGGTCGCTTCGGACCCGCTCGCGACCGAGGTCAACGTGCGGTCGACGAATTTCTGCAAGGTCGAATAGAAATCGATCACCGGCGCCAGATTGGTCTGGATGCGCGGGATCGATTCGGGGATGCGCGCGAACCAGCCCGTCGCGGGAACGACGATGATCGCCAGCGCCGCGTTGACCAGCATCAGAAAGCTCGAGAGCGCCAAAAAGGCCGCCAGCGCCGACGGAACGCGGCGCCGTTCGAGCCATTCGAGCAGCGGAACGAGGGCAATGGAAACGACGATCGCCGCTGTGAGCGGCAGGAAGAATTCGGCGCCGGCCTGCAGCGCGAAGGGCAGCCCCAGGCAGAAGGCCGCACCAATGATAAGCGTCAGCGCCGCGAGCAACCGGTCCCGACGAAAATCATCGATCTCAACGCGTTGCGCTGCGTCTTTGAGCAAGGGTGGCACCTTCGGGTGCTCGCTGTCCTCCATTGCGTCGATCGCTCCCGTTGAACCCGATCCTCTTAGGCGCACTTTGGCGTCGGCGCCAGTGGCGCCCGAAGGGATTGGCCCAATGGTGCGCCATTATTCCCCTGTCCCCATTTAGGACAAAAGGCCGAGTATTTTCACCATTTTAACCAGAAATTACCCTTTTTCCGCGAGGACGGCTCCCAAGGACCAGCAATTATGGAGCCAATTCGATGATGAAAGCGCCTGTGGGGGGCGCGAAGCATCAGCTTCTTCGACCCTCTTATTCCGCCCAATTGCTTTGCGCGCTCGCCCTGCCGATGCAGGCGCATGCCGCCGGTACGGTAGCCGGATCGACCATCAGCAACACCGCCAGCGCCAGCTTCGACAACGGAGCGGGGACGCAGACGATCGATTCGAACACGGTCAACCTGCGCGTCGACGAACTGCTCGACGTGACGGTTGCCTCGAACAACCCGTCGGATGTCGCAACGACGCCCGGCGGGACCAACCAGCTGCTTACGTTCACCGTGACCAACACCGGCAACGGGCAGGAAGCGTTCGGGCTCAGCACGATCGCCAATGTCGGCGGCGACAATTACGACCCGACCATCACCGGCATCTATATCGACAATGGCGACGGCATCTTCGATCCCGCCACCGACACGCTCTATACCGCCGGGTCGAACGATCCGGTGCTCAACCCCGACCAGAGCGCGCGCATTTTCGTCGTTGCGACGACGCCGGGGACGGTCGCCGACAATGATCGCGGCATCGTGACGCTGGTCGCGGCGGCCAAGACCGGCACCGGCGCCCCGGGCACCACCTTCGCGGGCCAGGGCCAGGGCGGCGGCGATGCGGTCGTCGGTTCAACCGGCGCCGACGGGCAGGACAATGGCGCCTACAAGGTGTCGGCGGCCACCGTCACGCTCGTCAAATCGGCAGTCGTCGCCGATCCGTTCGGCGGCAGCGAGCCCGTTCCGGGCGCGACGATCACCTACACGATCACCGCGACGGTCGCCGGCACGGGGTCGGTCGGCGGTCTTGCGATCACCGACAATATTCCGGCCGACACATCCTATGTCACCGGCTCGATCACTCTTGGCGGTGCGCCGCTGAGCGATGCGAGCGACGCCGATGCCGGCGACTACAACGGCACACGGATCCGCGTGCAACTCGGCACCGTCGCGGGCGGCCAGACCCGCACCGTTACCTTCAAGACCAAGATCGACTGATGGAGATTCGCATGCGCAAGGCTCTTTTCCTTCTGATCGCCGCCCTCGCACCGGCACAGGCGTTCGCCGCCAACCAGGTCGCGCTCGACAATAATGTCTTCGTCGAGCGGGTGACGACCGACGCGGCCGGCAAGCAGCGCGTCCTGCTCGAGGAACCGAAGGTCGTCGTTCCTGGCGACCGGCTGGTCTTCGTGCTCAACTATCGCAACGCGGGCGCGCAGCCTGCCGACAAGTTCGTCATCACCAATCCGATGCCCTCAGCGGTCCGTTTTGCGGGCGCCGGCGATACGCCGCCGCTCGTCTCGGTCGATGGCGGCAAGATGTGGGGACAGCTCGCCGATCTGACCGTGCCGATGGCCGACGGAACGCGCCGCCCGGCGCAGCCCGCCGATGTCACACACGTTCGCTGGGCGTTCCAGAAGCCGATCCCGGCAGGAGCGACCGGCAAGCTCATCTTCAGGGGGGTCGTAAAATAACCCTCTGATCATAACCGCTTAAAGGTCACCGGCGGTGGGGCAATAGGGGACCGAACAAGCCTGGAGTTCAGCTATGACCAGCAAGCTGACTTATGTGGGCGCCATCGGAATGACAGCGATCGCGTTGATCGCTGCCAGCCCGGCCTATGCGGCCGGCACGACCGCGGGCACCACCATTACGAATAACGTCACCGTCGACTATCAGGTCGGCGGCGTCGCACAGGGCCAGCAGACCGCGTCGAACAGCTTCGTCGTCGACCGCAAGATCAATCTGCTTGTCGAAGAAGTGGGCAGCGTCACGACCGAGGTCGTGCCGGGGCAAAGCAATGCCGTCACGACGTTCCAGTTGACGAATACGTCGAACGAAGTGCTCGATTTCGCACTGACGGCCAGCCAGATCGCTGGCGGGACGGCTGCGCATGGCGGCACCGACAGCTTCGATGTGAGCAACGTCCGCATCTACCGCGACAATATATCGTCGGGTACGGTCGGCAGCTTCGATGCGGCCGATACGCTCGTCACCTATATCGACGAGCTTGCAACCGATACGCCGATCCGGCTGTTCGTCGTCGCCGACGTCCCGGCCGGTCTTTCCACCGGTGCTGTTGCGGGCGTCCAGCTGCGCGCAACGGCACGCGAAGGTGGGGCTTCGGGCACGCAGGGCGCCGCGATTACGCAGACTGCCGGGGCCAATACGGCCGCCAAGGACACTGTCTTTGCGGACGTCGCCGGGGTGAATGACGCCAATCGCGACGCGTCGCATAGCGCCGCCGACGATTATACGGTCAAGACCGCGACACTCACTGTAACCAAGACCAGCCGCGTGGTCGACGATCCGTTCAACGGAACGACGAATCCGAAGCTGATCCCGGGCGCGACGGTGGAATATTGCATCCTCGTCGCCAACGCCGCGGGCGGTGCCAGCGCCACGTCGGTCGCAATCAACGACAGCGTCCCGACGCAGTTGACCTATGTCGCCGGTTCGGCGCGGGTCAACGGCACGGTTACGGCAGGCACCTGCAACACCGACGGCGTTGCGGCAGGGACCAACTATGCCGCGCCGGTCGTGTCGGGCACCGTTGCGACGGTGGCCGCGGGCGACACGCGCACCCTGTTGTTCCGCGCGACCGTCAACTGACAGGACCAGTGAAGGGGGCGGCGGCGCGCATGGCGCGGCACCGTCCCCTTCAGGACCGGCAATGACCTTCGGCTCGAAAACCCTCTCCTATGTGACCGCCTTGGTCGCGGCAGCCTTGCTGCCTGCGGCACCCGCGGCGCATGCGCAGGTGATTTCGAATACCGCATCGGCGCAGTGGACGGGCAGCGGCGGCGCCACGCAAACGCTTTCCAATCGCGTCGATGTGACGGTGCTTGCAAGGCCGCCCGAGCAGCCGGTCATCAGCACCTACCGCCTGGTCGACAGCGGAGGCAACAAGTCGGTTCCGGTCGTTCCGACGCCCTGCGGCGGGTCGATCATCGCCGCCCAGGGCCTGAGCGCCGCCAGCGCGGGCCAACTCATCCAGCTTGCCGGACCCTATGCCGGCCTTCCGACCAACCCGGCGTCGCTGCAGAGCACCGCCAGCTTCCGCGCGGGCGAAATGCTTGTTGTCGGCGTCACCCTCGCCTCCGCAAATACCGATCCGGCGCAGCGCGACCTGCTGCCCGTCAGCGTCGACTTGCAGAATGGCGATCATGAACAGATCACGCTGACCGAAACCGCACCAAACAGCGGCGAATTTGTCGGTATCATCAACACGATCGGCGTTCCGCCCGCCGTGGTTGCCGACGATTGCCGCCTGTCGGTCACGCCGGGTGCGCCAATTCAGGTCCGCGTCACCGATCGCGCCAATGCGAGCCTTGTCGCCATCGCGACGATCGACTTTCTGGTCGATCCCTTCGGCATCGTCTTCGACAGCGGCGATGGTTCGCCCGTCGCCGGCAGCCGCGTCACGCTGATCGACGCAGCAACCGGCCAGCCGGCGCAGGTGTTCGGCGACGACGGAACCTCCTCCTACCCGTCCACGGTCGTCACCGGGCAGAATGTCACCGACAGCGGTGGCACGGTCTATACCTTCCCCGCGGGCGACTATCGCTTTCCGTTCGTTGCGCCCGGCACCTATCGACTGCTCGTCGAACCGCCCGCGCCTTACACCGCGCCCTCGGCTTCCAGCCCTGCGGATCTTGCGAGCTTGCGCCGTCCCGATGACGGTCAGCCCTTCACGATCACCGACGCGAGCTACAGCCGCGCCTTCACGCTTTCCAGCCCTGCCCCGGTGCGGGTCGATATTCCCGTCGATCAGCCCGGCCAGCCATTGGTGATCGCCAAGACGACTTCGACGCAGGTCGCGGTGCCTGGCGATGTCGTCCAATATCGCATTACGGTTTCGAACCGCGATGCGCGGCGGACGACCGGTGCAGTGACGGTCGGCGACCAGTTGCCCGCTGGGATGCGCCTTCGCGCCGATACGGTCCGCATCGACGGCACGCGCGTCGACCCCACCGTCGCAGCCGACGGGCGCAGCTTCAGCGTCGCCCTCCCCGCAATTGCGCCCTCGGCGTCGGTGCTGCTGACCTATGTCGCCGAAGTCACCGTTTCGGCGCAGCCGGGCAGCGCGCTCAATCGCGCGACGGCGCAGGACAACCGCGGGACCGTCAGCAATGTCGCCGAAGCGACGATCGCGATCAAACGCGACCAGCTTGGCGACCGTATGACGATCATCGGCCGTATCACCGACGGCGGCTGCGCCGTCGACCCGGGCAAGGCGCGCGGAATCGGCGGCGTCCGCGTGATGCTCCAGGACGGCAGCTACACCGTCACCGACGAGGATGGGCGCTATCATTTCGAAGGCGTTCGCCCCGGCCTGCACGTCGTCCAGATCGATCCTTCGACCCTTCCGCTCGATCGCGCGCCGGTCGATTGCGCCCGCTCGACCGTCGATGCCGGCAGTGCGATCTCGCGCTTCGTCGAAGGTCGCGGCGGTTCGCTGAAGCGCGCCGATTTCCGCGCCGCGATAAGCGCGCCGCGCGCCGCCCCGGCAACCAATCCTGCCGAAACCCGCAAAACCCTCAGCGATCCCGAAGCCGCAGGTGCCAATCGCGACTGGCTTGCCGGCCAGGCACCCGGCATCGGCTGGTTGTTCCCCGAACCCGTTCATAATCCGCGCGCCAAGTCGATCCGCGCCGCTGTCAAGCATCTGCCGGGACAGCGCGTGACGCTCAGCATCAATGGCAATCCGGTCAATGCGCTCAATTTCGAGGGCGTCAGCAAGTCGGCCGACGGGAGCGTCGCCGTCAGCGTCTGGCGCGGGATCGAGATTGCCGAGGGTGAGAATCGCCTCGAAGCAAAGGTCGAGGATGCGAACGGCGCGCCATTGCAGACGATCGAGCGCAATGTCCATTATTCGATCACGCCGATGCGCGCGACGCTGGTGCGCGACAAATCGGTGCTTGTGGCGGACGGTGTCACGCGCCCGGTGATCGCGGTGCGTCTGACCGATCGAGACGGCAAGCCGATCCGCGCGGGACTGACGGGCGATTTCAGCGTCCCCGCACCCTATTACCCGGCGGTCGAGGCCGAAGCGCAGCAGGCGCGCCAGCTTGCCGGGCTCGAACGCGCGCAGCCGGTCTGGAAGACCGAAGGCGACGACGGGCTGGCCTTCATCGAGCTCGAACCGACGACCGCTTCGGGAACACTGACGATCGATTTCCGCTTTCGCGACACCAAGGTCGAGCGCCAGCAAACGATCGAAACCTGGCTCGATCCGGGCAATCGCCCGTGGACGGTGGTGGGCTTTGCGGCTGGAACGCTCGGCTACAATACGCTGGACGACAGGATGGAAGCGGTCGCGGAGAAGCTCGACGACCTCAACGCCGACGCCCGGCTCGCGCTCTATGCCAAGGGCCGCATCCAGGGCAAATGGCTGATGACGCTGGCCTATGACAGCGACAAGGAACAGGACGACGCGCGATTTGGCGGCGTGATCGATCCGCGCGCCTATTACACCATTTACGCCGACCGCAACGAGACGCGCTATGATGCCGCGTCGGTCCGCAAGCTCTATCTGCGGCTCGAACGGCCGCAATTCTATGCGATGTTCGGCGATTTCGAGACGGGCATTTCGGAGCCGCAGCTCGCCCGCTATCAGCGCGCGCTCAACGGTGCCAAGGCGGAGTATCGCGGGCGCAACCTCGCCGCGACGGCCTTCGCCGCCGATACGCCCTACCGCTTCCGCCGCGACGAGATTCAGGGCAATGGCCTGACCGGCCCCTATCAGCTCGCTGCGCGGGACATTCTGCCGAACAGCGACCGCATCACGATCGAAACGCGCGACCGGCTGCACAGCGAACGCATCGTCGACAGCAAGACGCTGACGCGCAACATCGACTATGACATCGATTACGCCGCTGGCACGCTGCGCTTTCGCGAGCCGATACGCAGCCGGTCCTCGGCGCTAGATCCGCAGTTTATCGTAGCCGAATATGAAGTCGATGGCGTCGGCGAACGCGTGCTCAATGCCGGCGGCCGCGTAAGCTATCGCAGCGACGACGACCGGCTGCGCGTCGGCGCGACGCTGATCCACGACGAGGATAATGATCGCAAAACCAACCTCGGCGGCGTCGATGCGCGCTTCCGGCCCGATACCGATACCGAGGTTCGCGCCGAAATCGCGGTCAGCGACGCCAGCAGCAAGGCGGGCAGCAGCAACAGCAGTGCCACCGGAACCGCGAAGGCGTGGCTGATCGAGGCCGAGCATCACAGCAGCAGCGCCGACTTCCTGGCCTATGTCCGCGAACAGGAAAGCGGATTCGGCACCGGTCAGATCAGCAGCAGCGAAAACGGCACGCGCAAGTTCGGCTTCGACGGACGGCTGCGCGTTGGACGCCAGCTTTCGGTGACGGGCAGCGCGTGGCAGGAAGATTATCTTGACACCGATGCCCGCCGCCGGGCGGCGCGCGCGCTGGTCGAATATGACAATGGCACCACGCTGCTCCGCGCCGGACTGACCCACGCCGACGACCGGCTCAGTGACGGCAGCACCAACAAATCGGACATCGTCCAGCTCGGTGCGACGCAGCGGCTGTTCGACAAGCGCCTCGAACTCGACGCGCAGAGCGAATTCGCCCTGGGCGGACAGGATGCAAGCGTCGATTTCCCGACCCGCCAGCGGCTCGGCGCGCGGTTCGCGATCACGCGCGACGTCAATCTGGTCGGTAGCTACGAAATCGCCGACGGCAGCAGTGTCAAGGCCCGCACCGCGCGGCTGGGCTTCGACCTCGCGCCATGGGCCGGGGCACGCCTGCTCGCGACCGCGAACCAGCAGGATATCAGCGAATATGGCCCGCGCAGCTTTGCGGCCTATGGCCTGTCGCAGTCGCTGCGGCTCGGCGAGCGTTGGTCGGTCGATCTGTCGGTCGACGGAAACCGCACCTTGGGCGGTATCCGCGCGGGCGATGTGTTGAACGCGGGTCAGCCTGCGGCGTCGGGTGGTTTCCTTGCGGGCAACGGGACGCTGACCGAGGATTTCGTGGCGGTCAGCACCGGCGCCACCTATCGCGCCGATCGCTGGACGATCACGGGCCGCGCCGAATATCGCGATGGCGAGCTTGCCAATCGCTATGGCCTCACGCTCGGCGGGCTGCGCCAGCTTGGCGAAGGCCGGGCGCTCGGTGCGCTCTTCACCTATGCGAAGGCCAGCGGTGCCGGCACCACGCCGTCGACCGAAGTGATCCAGTTTGAACTCAGCTGGGCGCATCGTCCCGCCGATTCGCGGCTGTCCTGGCTCAACAAGACCGAAGTCCGTTCGGACAAGGTGCGCGATGCAGTCGCGGGTCAGGCCGGGCCGATCGGCGGCGCCGCGCTGACAATCGATGGCGATGCCACCAGCCGCCGCGTCATCAACAGCTTGTCGGTCAACTGGTCGCCGCTCGGTGATCGCGGCGATCGGCGCGACGGCGATGGGCTATGGTATGAACGCGGCGAATTCGGCTTCTTCTGGGGCACGCGCTATAATTTCGACCGCTTCGGCGCCGATGACGTCAAAGGCTGGTCGAACATGTTCGGCGCCGACTTCCGCTTCAACCTGGGCGAGCATGTCGATGTCGGCGCCTCGGGCAGCGTTCGCGTCGGAACCGGCGGCGATACCGTCGCCTGGGCCGCCGGCCCGACGCTGACTCTCGCGCCGATGACCAATGCGAATGTCACCTTCGGCTATAATTTCGCGGGCTTCCACGACCGCGATTTCGAGGACGCGCGCTCCGCCCGCTCGGGCGCCTATGTGACCTTCAAGCTGAAGTTCGACCAGACGAGCTTTGCCGGGCTGGGATTGTAACGCAGCTTGGATAGCCGTCATTGCGAGCGCAGCGAAGCTCCTCGCAATGACGACATAGACTCAGTCCGCGAACAGCAGAACCGGCGTCTCGATCAGCTTCTTGAGCGCCTGCACATAGCTTGCGGCGTCCCAGCCATCGACAACGCGGTGGTCGCAACTGATCGACAGGTTCATCAGCTTGGCGCGGCGGATGTCGTCGCCGTCGAAAACCGGGCGTTCGACGATCTTGTTCGGGCCGATGATAGCGACTTCGGGCCGGTTGATCACCGGGGTCGTCGCGATGCCGCCGAGCGGGCCGAGCGAGGTGACGGTCAGCGTGCCCCCCGTCAGTTCCTCGACCTTCGCCTTGCCCGTGCGTGCGGCCTCCGCCAACCGGCCGATTTCGCTCGCGAGCTGCCACACATTCTTGTCCTGTGCGTCGCGGATCACCGGGACCATCAGTCCGGCATCGGTCTGCGTCGCCATGCCGAGATGGACGGCACCATGCCGCGTCACAACACCCGCTTCGTCGTCGTAACGCGCGTTGATCATGGGAAATTCGGGAATCGTGCGGCAGATCGCGACGATCAGGAACGGCAGCATCGTGAGCTTCGGCCGGCCGCCGCGATTGGCATTGAGGTCGGCGCGCATCGCTTCGAGCGCGGTGACGTCCATTTCCTCGACATAGGTGAAGTGCGGGATCGCGCGCTTCGACGCCGCCATATTCTCGGCGATCTTGCGGCGCATGCCGATGACCTTGACCGGTTCGTCGGCGCGCGCACGGCTGGCGCCCGGGGCGTGATAGCCCTGCCCGCCGCTATAGCGGAGAAATGCGTCGAGATCGGCATGGCGAATGCGGTCGCCGTCGGAATGGACCTGCCCCAGATCGATGCCCAAATCCTTCGCCCGGGCGCGAACGGCCGGCGATGCGAGGATGGCTCTACCCTGTTCCGTTCGGGCTGGGCTTGTCGAAGCCCCGTCCTTTTTTTCAACGGTGGAAGACAAGGACGGCGCTTCGACAGGCTCCGGGCGAACGGCTTGGAGGGACGGCGGCGCTTCCGCCACCGCAGCCTCTTCTACACCCGGCGTTTCGGCCGCGATGTCCTCTTCGAATTCCTCTTCGGCGATCATGTCTTCGACCGCGGCTTCGCCGTCGGTTTCGATCACCGCCAGCGTCGAGCCGATCGAAACCATGTCGCCGACGTCACCGGCGAGTTCGACAACGACCCCCGACACGGGCGATTCCATTTCGACCGTCGCCTTGTCGGTCATCATGTCGGCCAGTTGGGCGTCCTCCTCGACGCGCTCGCCGATCTTGACGTGCCAGGCGACAATCTCGGCCTCGGCGATGCCCTCGCCAATGTCGGGCAGGCGAAATGAATAGCGAGCCATGGCGGTCAATCCTTCATGATCTTTTCGAGCGCGGTCGCGATGCGCACCGGCCCGGGGAAATAAGCCCATTCGAGGCTGTGGGGGTAAGGCGTGTCGAAACCCGTCACGCGCTCAACCGGCGCCTCGAGATGATAGAAGCAGCGTTCCTGAACGAGCGCCGCCAGTTCGGCGCCAAAGCCTGAGGTGCGCGTCGCTTCATGGATGATGAGGCAGCGCCCGGTCTTCTTTACCGAGGTTTCGATCGCATCGATGTCGAGCGGCAGCAGCGTCCGCAGGTCGAGGATTTCGGCGTCGACGCCCATCTCCTCGATCACCGTCTTGGCGACGTGGACCATCGTGCCATAGGCGAGCACCGTCACCGCCTCGCCGGCGCGTACCGTCGCCGCCTTGCCGAGTTCGATGCGATAATAATCTTCGGGGACCGCGCTCGCATCATGCTTCGACCAGGGTTCGACCGGGCGGTCGTAATAGCCGCTAAACGGGCCATTGTAGATACGTTTGGGTTCGAGGAAGACGACGGGGTCGTTATCCTCGATCGCTGCGATCAACAGGCCCTTGGCATCATAGGGGTTCGACGGAATGACCGTCTTCACGCCGCAGATATGCGTCATGATGCTTTCGGGCGACTGGCTGTGCGTCTGGCCGCCAAAAATGCCGCCACCGAACGGCGTGCGTACCGTCATCGGGCAGATAAAATCGTTCGCTGAACGATAGCGCAGCCGCGCCGCCTCGCTCACGAGTTGGTCGAGCCCGGGGTAGATATAGTCGGCAAACTGGATTTCGGGGACCGGACGCAGGCCATAAGCGCCCATGCCGACGGCGACGCCGATGATGCCGCATTCGTTGATGGGGGTATCGAAAACACGCGTCTTGCCGTGCTTTTTCTGCAGGCCCGCGGTAGCGCGAAAGACGCCGCCGAAAAAGCCGACGTCCTCACCCATCACGACGGTGTTAGGATCGCGTTCGAGCATGATGTCCATGGCGCTGTTGATCGCCTCGATCATGTTCATCGTCGTCTTGGTCTGGGTTTCGCCGGCCATCATTCGGGCTTCCAATTGGGGCCGAACTTCTTTTCCTGTTCGGCCAGCATTTGATCGCACTGCTCCTTGAGATGCCAAGGCATTTGCTCGAAGACATCCTCAAACATCGTTTCGAAAGGCTGGTGCATGCCGTGACCCAGAATCCCGAGCTTTTCCGACTGCTTCTGCGTCGTCTTTACCAGATCGTCGAGCTCGGCGCGCAGCGCATCATGCTGGGCATCGTCCCATTCGCCTAGCGCGATCAGATGCTGCTTCAGGCGCGCGATCGGATCGCCGAACGGCCAGGCGCTCGCTTCCTGCGCTGCGCGATAGGCACTCGGGTCGTCCGAGGTGCTGTGCCCTTCGGCGCGATAGGTGAAATGTTCGATCAGCGTCGGACCGTTATTCGTCCGCGCCCGGTCAGCCGCCCATTGCGTCGCGGCATAGACGGCAAGCGGGTCATTGCCGTCGACGCGCAGGCCGGCGATGCCATAGCCGACGGCGCGCGCCGCAAAAGTCGTCCGCTCACCCCCGGCAAAACCCGAAAAGCTGGAAATCGCCCACTGGTTGTTGACGACGTTGAAGATGACCGGCGCGTTATAGACGGTCGCAAAGGTTAGCGCCGAATGGAAATCGCCTTCGGCCGACGACCCTTCGCCGCACCACACGGTCGCGATGCGGCTGTCGCCCTTCGAGGCCGATGCCATCGCCCAGCCGACTGCTTGGGGATATTGCGTCGCGAGATTGCCCGAAACGCTGAAAAACCCGTGCTCGGGCGCCGAATACATGATCGGCAATTGCCGCCCGAGCAGATGGTCGCCGCGGTTCGAATAGATCTGGTTCATCATCTGGATCAGCGGATAATCGCGCGCGATCAAGATGCCTTGCTGGCGGTAGCTGGGAAAGCACATATCGGCGCGGTCGATCGCCATCGTCGAGGCGACCGAGGTCGCCTCCTCGCCGGTGCATTTCATGTAAAAGCTGGTCTTGCCCTGGCGCTGGGCGCGGAACATGCGGTCATCGAAGGCGCGGACGAGCATCATGTAACGCAGCATCGCGCGCAACCGTTCGGCGTTGAGCTTCGGATCCCATGCGCCCTTCGCCTGCCCGTCAAAATCGAGCACGCGGACAAGGCCGTAGCACATATCGCGCATCGCATCGGGCTTGGTCGCTTCGCCCGGACGCGGGGTCGCCTCGACCGCCGGAACATCGATATCGCCAAAGTCGGGCGTGTCGCCGGGACGATAGCGGGGTTCGGGAATATGGAGCGACAGCGGCGGCAGATTGCTCGCCGGGCGCCGATGCGTTTCGGGCATATCTTCGTCCCTTCAGGGCGCGAATCGCCGCGCCGTTATATTTCAATTGGACGACATATTATTACTTCCTGCATAGCAATGCAATGTCGGCCTCTCAGACCGCGACGGGCGCGGAAATGTGCGCCTGCGGGGCGTAATTCTCGACCGCGAAATCGTCGAACGCATAATCGAAAATGCTCGAAGCCTGCCGAAGGATGCGCAATCGCGGTGCGCCCGATGGAACGCGCCGAAGCTGCTGCTCCACAAGCTCTGCGTGATTGAGGTAAAGATGGACGTCGCCGCCGGTCCACACCAGTTCATGGGCATGAAGGCCGCATTGCGCCGCAACCATCCGCGTCAGAAGCGCGGCTTCGAATATGTTGAAGGCAAAACCCAGGCCCAGGTCGCACGACCGCTGGAACAGAAGGCACGACAGTCCGCCGTCGCTCCGCACATGAAACTGATAGGTCATGTGACAGGGCGGCAGCGCCATGCGGTCGAGATCGGCGACATTCCAGCCGGTGAAGATATGCCGGCGCGATCCGGGGTTGTTGCGGAGCGAGTCGATCAGCGCGGCGATCTGGTTGTGCCCCTGTTCCGCGCGGCGGAACAGCCCCTCGCCCGCCGGCTCATAGCGCGGCCAATTGACCCACTGATGACCATAGACCGGCCCCAGATCGCCCCACGCCGCCGCGAAATCAGGATCGGCGACGATCCGCGCCTCGAACGCTTCGGCGTCGATCTGCTCGCCCGTCGCGCGGCGATATTTCTCGAGCGGCCAGTCGGTCCATATGCGGACGCCCTGCGCAACGAGCGGTCGGATATTGGTGTCGCCGGTCAGGAACCACAACAGCTCGCGCAGCGCCGTTTTCCAGTACACGCGCTTGGTTGTGAGCAAGGGAATGGCATCGTCGCGCAGCGAAAAGCGCATCGTTTCGCCGAACAGCGAGCGCGTCCCGACCCCGGTGCGGTCGACGCGTTCGTCGCCTTCGGTCCATATCCGACGCATCAAGTCGAGATATTGAAGTTCATAATGGATGGATTCGGACAAGACTCGCTCCCGGCATTGCGGCCTCTTTGCTAGGCGGCAGCGACGCGGCCCGCAAGCGCCCCGCCCGACCTCGCACCGTTTCGGCCCAGTCCCGGCTTGGCGCGCGCGGGCACGGGGCGCAGATTTCGGTGATGGCGCTCGCTTTCCCACCTGCCCGCCCCTTCGATGGCACGACGCTGAGCGGCTTCGTCGATCGCGACGCGGAGGACGCGGTGGCCCGGGATCTGCTGCGCGCCGAGTTCCCCGCTGACCGCGAGCGGTTGATCCTGGCCGGATTCGACGGTTTCGGGCGCCTGATGCGGATCGAATGCTGCGAAGGCGGTATCGACGGCCGCTGCACGATCGCCCCCGCTTGCTGGCACCGGCTGATCGGCCGGGGCGCCGCAACCGTGCTAATGGCGCATAATCATCCATCGGGCTGCGCCTACCCGAGCGAAGCCGATCTGGCCGCAACCGGCGAGGCAATAGATTTTCTCCGCCGAATCGCCGTCGATTTGACCGATCATCTGATCTTCGTCGATCATGGTCATTTCAGCTTTCGCCGCGCGCAATTGCTCTAAATCGGCGAATATCGCCAAAGCTGCCGATTGACGCTTGAAGTTCCGAAAAGGCGCGTCTAGAGGACCGCCCTGCCCTCGCGCCGGTCCGCCGGCGCCAGAGATCGGTCGGGGAGTAGCTCAGCCTGGTAGAGCACTGTCTTCGGGAGGCAGGGGCCGGAGGTTCGAATCCTCTCTCCCCGACCAGTTTCGCATTGCTGCAGATTTTGCACAGACGCGTCTTGTAACGTGTCGCGACCCATCCTAAATTGATCCTACGCCGCCATGGTTTTCCCCCTTTCCATCGCGGCGAGCGCCTCGTCCTAGCGGACGTGGGTGCGTCCTCCCTGGACCCTGGCCACCTCGTACTCCGGTACGAGGTGGTTTTTTATTCGGCGGCCAGCGGCAGCATGTCGCCATCGGGACGCATCTGCCCCGCCGCATCGATCAGGCCGGCGAACCAGCGTGCAAGGGCGCCCGAACGGGCCGCATCGACGCTCTTGTCGGGGTGCAGATAGAGGCTCCGGTCGATTTCGATCTGAACCGCGTGGACGCCCGCCAGCGGTCGCCCGTGCGTCCGCACGATATGCCCACCCGCATAGGGCTGGTTGCGCGTCACGGCGACGCCGAGCCGTGCGGCACTGTCGAGAAGCAGGTCGGACAGCCACTCGCCCGCGGACGTGCCGAAGCGATCGCCGATCACGATGCGCGCCCCATGACCTGGCTGTCCGGACGGAATCGAAGGCATGCTGTGCAGGTCGATCAGAATGGCGTGGCCGAAGCGATCACGCGCCGCAGCGAGTTCTTCGGCAATTGCTGCATGATAGGGCCGATGCAGCGATTCGAGACGCCAGTGCAGCGCGGCCCGGTCGATCGGACGTTTCCACAATGTACCGCAGTCGGCGAGCCGCGTCGGCACGACGCCCAGCCCGGCGCGCTCCTTGCGGCCCGGCGCCGAAAATTGTGCGCGAAGCGGCACTGCGACCTCGGCGGGCGCCATCTGCCCCTCGCCGCGATTGCAATCGGCGACAGCGCGCGCCCACAGCGCCTGCACCACTGTCGCGCCGGCCTCGACCGCACCCGCCGCGATGACATCGCACCAGCGATCCTCCAGCCGCTCGAGATCGGCGATCGGCACGCGCGCCGCTGCAAGTATTTCAGGCGGATAGAGGCGCCCGGCATGCGGGATCGACACGACGACGGAGCCTGGCGCGTCGGGACGTTGGACCGCGATTGCGGCGGGCGGAAGGGTGCGGTGGGGCATCGATATGAGAGGGTGGCAAAAAAGCGCCGACGAATCCAGCGGCGCGGGAATTTGTTAAATCTCTCCCGCTATGACACAGTTTCATTCGAGGGGTGCGGTACGCGCGATTACACGGTCGGGCGCAGCCGGAAGACAGGGGCAGAATTTTACGATGATCCGCATCTTGCTCGCCGAAGATGATGATGTGATGCGCGAATATCTGGCGCGGGCGCTGACCAGCGCGGGTTATCATGTGACCGCGGTCGACCGCGGGACCGAAGCGGTCCCCTATATCGATTCGGGCACATTCGACCTGCTCCTCTCCGACATCGTGATGCCCGAAATGGATGGTATCGAGCTGGCGCAGCACACCGCAAAGGCGGCGCCGCAAACGCAGGTGATGTTCATCACCGGATTCGCGGCGGTATCGCTGCGCGCCGAAGAGAATGTCCCGCAAGCCAAGCTGCTGTCCAAGCCCTTTCACCTCAAGGATCTGGTGCGCGAGGTCGATATGCTTTTCGGCCGCGCCGATCGCAGCAACCAACAATAATTTCAACTTTGCGCGCGAAGGGCTTGCCAGCCTGCGCCGAGGCCTTTAAGGCGCGCGTCACCCCAAAACGTGTGGGCGTGTAGCTCAGTGGTAGAGCACTGTGTTGACATCGCAGGGGTCGCAAGTTCAATCCTTGCCACGCCCACCATTTTCCTCCCTTTCGATTAGCCCTGATCCCGTCGCCGGGTGGCGGCAGACCATGATCTGCCGTATCGCAGACATCATGAACATCGACATATTTCGGCGGATCGGAATCGTAGGATCGGGCCGCGTAGCGCGCGCCTTGGCGCTCGGATTGAAGCCCGCGTCGCACAAACCGCCCTTGCTATGGGGACGTTCGCCCGAACAACTGGCCGAAGCGGAGCGGCAAGTCGATGGCATCGAAACCACCCCCAACCTTGGGGCACTCGTCCAAACATGCGATGCGATTGCGATCGCCGTTGCCGATGACGCCCTTTCCGGTATCGTGGCCACGTTGGCGGCCGAAGCATCCAAGACGCCGTCCTCGCCTTTCGTTTTCCAAGTCAGCGGCCGTAGCGGAGCCGCGCCTCTGGCGCCGCTGCGCGATGCGGGCTGGCTGACGGCCGCTATCCATCCGGCGATGACCTTCACGGGCAACCCGCCGGGTGAAGTCGCGCGGATGGCGCGCGCGCGCTTTGCGATCACCGGCTCAAGCGTCGACGCAGCCGTGCAAGCCAGGCGGGTCGTCGGCCTGCTCGGCGGTGTTGCGGTCGAAATTCCCGAAGAGCGCCGCGCGCTTTATCACGCGGCGCTCTGCCACGCGTCGAACCATCTCGTGACGCTGATTGCCGATGCCGCGCAGGCTCTTGAACGCGCGGGAGTCGCCGCGCCGCGCGCGCTGCTCGCGCCGCTGGTGCAGGCTGCTCTGGACAACAGCCTCGACCGCGGGTTCGGTGCCCTTTCGGGACCGTTGCTGCGTGGCGACGTTCAGACGATCCGTGATCATGTTGCGGCGCTTGCCGCGCATGATCCCGACCTTGTCGCCGCATATCGGGCGATGGCGGTTGCCACGATAGACCGGCTCGAACACGAGGGCGCCCGGCCCGACGCAGCGCTGCGCCGCGCACTGGACAGCAGCGGCGCTGTTCCCTAATCGTTCGCGCATAATGGATACCCCCTCATCCCTCCCCGAATTGCCGCCGCCCTCGCCGTCGGATCCGCCCTATCTGCAGGGCCTGAACGGCCCGCAGCGGCAGGCCGTTCTCACCACCGAAGGTCCAGTGCTGATGCTCGCCGGGGCCGGCACGGGCAAGACCGCCGCACTGACGGCACGGCTGGCGCATATCATCGCGACGCGGCGCGCCTGGCCGTCGGAAATCCTGGCCGTCACCTTCACCAACAGGGCAGCGCGCGAGATGCGCGAACGCATCGGGCGGATGATCGGCGACGCGGTCGAGGGCATGCCCTGGCTGGGCACTTTTCACAGCATCTGCGCGAAAATGCTGCGCCGTCACGCCGAACTCGTCGGCCTGCAAAGCAATTTCACCATCCTCGACACCGACGACCAGCTTCGCGTGCTCAAGCAGATCATCCAGACCGAGGGACTCGATGAAAAGCGCTGGCCGGCGCGCCAGCTCGCGGCGCTGATCGACAAGTGGAAGAACCGCGGCCTGACGCCGCCCGACCTCGATGCGGGTGACAAGGAAGCCTATGCCGACGGCAAGGGCGGCCATTTCTATGCGCTGTATCAGGCGCGGCTGAAGACGCTCAACGCCTGCGATTTCGGCGACCTGCTGCTGCACATGCTGGTGATCCTGAAAAATCACCGCGATGTGCTCGAACATTATCAGCAGCGCTTCAAATATATCCTCGTCGATGAATATCAGGATACCAACGCCAGCCAGTATCTCTGGCTGCGGCTGCTGGCGCAGGCGCGCAAGAATATCTGCTGCGTCGGCGACGACGACCAGTCGATCTATTCGTGGCGCGGCGCCGAGGTCGCGAACATCCTGCGCTTCGAAAAGGACTTTCCCGGCGCGACGGTAATCCGGCTCGAGCAGAATTACCGATCGACCCCGCAGATATTGGCGGCCGCGTCGGCGCTGATTGCGCAGAACAGCGACCGCCTCGGCAAGACGCTGTGGACCGAACTCGATGCGGGCGACAAGGTGCGCGTCGTCGGCGTGTGGGACGGCCCCGAGGAAGCGCGGCGGATCGGCGAGGAACTGGAAGATTTGCAACGCCGGCGGGTTTCACTTGACCGCGCCGCCATCCTCGTCCGCGCACAGTTCCAGACCCGCGAATTCGAGGATCGCTTCATCGCGATCGGCATGCCCTATCGCATCGTCGGCGGCTTCCGCTTCTATGAGCGCGCCGAAATTCGCGATGCGCTCGCCTATTTGCGCCTCGTCCAGTCGCCAGCCGACGATCTGGCGTTCGAGCGGATTGTCAATGTCCCGAAGCGCGGATTGGGCGACAAGGCGGTGGCGCGGATCCACCAGTTCGCGCGGATCGACCGGACCCCGCTGTTTCATGCGGCGTCACGGATCACCGAAACCGACGAGCTGACTCCGCAGGCGCGGCGCCAGCTCGCCAATTTCGTTGCGATGATGCGCGGCTGGCAATCGAAGGCGGGCGAGCTGTCGCATCCCGAGCTGACGCAGCTCATCCTCGATGAATCGGGCTATACCGCGATGCTGCAGGCCGATCGCAGCGCCGAGGCGGCGGGACGGCTTGAAAACCTCTCCGAACTCGTTCGCGCGATGGAAGAATATGACTCGCTCGAAGCCTTCCTCGAGCATGTCAGCCTGGTGATGGACCGCGACAATGACGACCAGACCGAAACGGTGACGATCATGACGATCCATGCCGCCAAGGGCCTCGAATTCGATCATGTCTTCCTCGCCGGATGGGAGGACGGGGTCTTTCCGTCGCAACGCGCGATGGATGAGGGCGGGACGGCGAGCTTGGAGGAAGAGCGCCGACTGGCCTATGTCGCGATCACCCGCGCCCGTCAGCGCGCCAGCATCTATCATGCCGCGAACCGGCGCATCTACGGCCAGTGGATGAGCAGCATCCCGAGCCGCTTCATCGGCGAAATCCCGCCCGAGCATGTGGCGAGCGAGAACAGCTTCGGTGGTGGCCAGAGCCTTTGGCGGGCCAACTGGGCGGCGCAGGGCGATCCTTTTGCGCATGTTGCCGAACGCCAGCCCGCCCGCACCATGACGCGCGGCCCGGCATGGCAGCGCGCGGTCGCCCAATCATCGACCGTCACCCGCGCGCCCGCGCCATCCGAGCGAGCGCCCGCCGCATCGGTGGGAGCCAAGCCGCGCGCCGACCTCGCCATCGGTATGCGCGTGTTCCACGAAAAATTCGGCTATGGCGAAATCATCGACATCGACGGCAACAAGCTGGAGGTCGAATTCGAGCAGGCGGGCGCAAAGCGGGTGCTCGACGGCTTTGTGAGGGCGGCATGACAACCAAGGATGAATGGCTGCGCAAAGCACACGAAGCCCATGGCAGGGGCGATTCAGCCGCCGAAGCAGCGGCGCTCGACGCGCTCATTCGAGCGGATCGGACCAACATCGCGGCGCTGATCGCGATGGCGGAACTCAAGCGTCGGCTCAATGACGAGCGTGCCGCCAGCAGCTTCTACCGCTTGGCGCTGGCAACCGCGGCCCAGGCTCGGGACGTGCATCCTGCGCTGCACCCTTCGTTGCAAAGAGCGGAGCAATATTTGTCCGATGTCGACAATGTTCTGGCCGACCACCTGTTCAGCCGCCTTCGCGCAGCCGGACTCGACCAACGCACCGCGACCCCGCGTGTAGCTGAGGCTCTGCGGCTATTATCGGGCGAACAACCGCTGTATCAGCAGCAGCCTAATATGTTCTACTTTCCCGGCCTTGCGCAGCGGGCATTTTTTGATCGGTCGGAATTTGACTGGGTTTCCGAAGTGGAGACCGCCACCGCCGCCATCCGCGACGAACTGCAAGCCTTGTTGAACGATCCGGGCGAACATTTTTCGCCCTATGTCGCGGCCAACCCCGATCGACCTCCGCCCAACAATCCATTGCTGGACAAGCCGGACTGGGGAGCGGCTTGGCTGTGGCAAAGTGGCGAGATTGCAAGCGGCATGGATCGCTTGTGCCCGCAAACTCTCGCAACGCTGGCGCTCGCCCCGCAGCCAGTGATCCCGGGACGTGCACCCATAGCGTTGTTTTCCCGTCTCAAACCCGGAACCCACATTGCGCCACATCACGGGCTGCTTAATACTCGGCTTATTTGCCATCTGCCACTCGTAGTGCCCGATGGCTGCGGCATCCGCGTCGGCGCCGAAACGCGCGCATGGCGCGAAGGTGAATTGATGATCTTCGACGACAGCTTTGAACATGAAGCGTGGAATCGCGGCACCAGCGACCGCACAGTGCTGTTATTCGAGATATGGCGTCCCGACATCGACACCGACGAACGCGAGCAGCTCACGATACTGTTTTCTGCCATCGACGCCTATGATGACGGTCACTGATCAAAAAATTCGAGGAATGTCGCTGGTGGAGCCGAGGGGAATCGAACCCCTGACCTCTGCAGTGCGATTGCAGCGCTCTCCCATCTGAGCTACGGCCCCGCGACGGGGCGCTCTTAACGGGACTGGTTGACACTGGCAACGGCTTTTCTGACGATAGGAAATATCTTCGGATAATTGGGGGGAACGATCGATGGCGAAGGCATGGCATCTGGTGCGTCGTCCGCAAGGATTGCCGACGATCGACGATTTTGCGCTGCACGCGCTTCCCGATCTGCCGCTCGAAACCGATCAGCTTCGCGTGCGCAATCACTGGCTGTCGGTCGACCCCTATATGCGCGGCCGGATGAACGATGCCAAAAGCTACGCCGCCTCCTTCCAGCTAGACCAGCCGATGACCGGCGGAGCGATCGGCGAAGTCGTCGAAAGCGCAATGGACGGCTTTGCGCCGGGCGACATCATCCTGCACATGGGCGGCTGGCGCGACGGCGGAACCATCGGGCTGGAGATGACGCCCACCAAGCTGCCTGCCGATCTGCTCGCCGCTGGCATGCCGCCCCAGACCTTTCTCCACAATATGGGGCTGACCGGGGGCACCGCGTGGATCGGCCTTCTCCGCATTGCAGCGGCAAAGCCCGGCGACACGGTTTTCGTGTCCGCCGCCGCAGGCGCCGTTGGCTCGGCGGTGGTCCAGATCGCCAAAGCGCGCGAGATGACGGTTATCGGCTCCGCCGGCGGCGCAGAAAAATGCGGCTGGGTCAAGGATCTGGGAGCCGATGCCGTTGTGGATTACAAGGCGGGCCCGCTGGTCCCCGCGCTCACCGAAGCGCTGGACGGTCTCGGCAAAAGTGGCATCGACGTCTATTTCGACAATGTCGGGGGAGATCATCTCGACGCGGCCTTCGCACTCGCCAATGATTTCGCCCGCTTTGCCATCTGCGGCATGATCGACGTCTATAATGACGGAAAGCCCCAGGAAATGCGCAACCTGATCCGGACGATCCCGGCGCGTATCCGCATGGAGGGCTTTATCTATACCGACCAGTTCTTCGACTGCATGGAAGAATTCTACGCCGACATGGCAGGGCTGATCGCGAGCGGTGCGGTGACGATGCGTGAAACCGTGCGCGACGGGGTCGAAGCGGCGCCCGACGCGTTCCTTGGTTTGTTTTCCGGCGCGAATATCGGAAAGATGCTCGTCCGCGTCTGACGCGAACGCACCGCCGATCCGGGCCCGGTTTTAGCTACCGAAACCGACCGAAAGGAAGCCCGGCATCGGGCCGTTCCAGCCGTCGTCGGGTTCGTCGTCGCGAACCGGCTTCTGGCGCGGCGCATCAGGTGTCTTGCGTTCGGGGCGCCTGGATACGCTGCTTTTGGATTCCGCGCGGGGTGCATCGTCCTTCGATTTCGGTTTCGCACCGCCGCGCCGGCTCTTCTTCGCTTGCGGCGGTTGCTTTTCCTCAATCTCTTCGGTGGGTTCCTGACGCTCGCCGCCCGCAAAGATATCGATCTTGTGGCCGGTCAGCTTCTGGATGTTGTCAACCGCCTCCGCATCGGACGGGCTGACGAGCGTGAAGGCCCGGCCCTTCGCCCCTGCCCGCCCGGTACGTCCGATGCGGTGGACATAGTCGTCGGGATGCCAAGGCGCGTCGAAGTTGAAGACGTGGCTGACGCCCTTCACATCGAGACCCCGGGCCGCGACGTCGGACGCGACGAGGATGTTGATATCGCCCTTTTTGAAGCGATCGAGTTCGGCAATGCGGCTCGACTGATCCATGTCGCCATGGATCTCGCCCGCGCGATAGCGGTAGCGTTGGAGCGATTTGGCGAGCTCACGCACGGTCGTCTTGCGATTGCAGAAGATGATCGCGGTGCTGATATCCTCTTCCTCGAGCAGCCCGCGCAGCGTTTCGCGCTTGCCGCGCTCGCTGGTCTTGACCAGGAACTCGGTAATATTGACGTTGGTGCTCGCGGGCCGCGCGACTTCGATCGTCTTGGGATTGGACAGGAATTTGTCGGCGAGCTTCTTGATCGGCGGCGGCATCGTCGCCGAAAAGAGCAAGGTCTGGCGATTCGCCGGCAGCTTGGTGCAGATATTCTCGATGTCCGGAATGAATCCCATGTCGAGCATCCGGTCCGCCTCGTCGATGACGAGGAGGTCGCAGCCGGTGAGCAATATCTTGCCGCGCTCGAACAGGTCCATCAGGCGGCCGGGCGTCGCGATCAGCACATCGACGCCCCTTTCGAGCGCCTTGATCTGATCGCCCATCTGGACGCCGCCGATGAGCAACGCCATCGAAAGCTTGTGATATTTGCCGTATTTTTCGAAATTCTCGGCCACCTGCGCCGCAAGTTCGCGCGTCGGTTCGAGGATCAGCGAGCGCGGCATCAGCGCGCGGGCGCGGCCATGCGCCAGAATGTCGATCATCGGCAGCACGAAGGACGCGGTCTTGCCGGTGCCCGTTTGCGCGATGCCGATAATGTCGCGCATCATCAGAACCGAAGGGATGGCGCCCGCCTGGATCGGTGTCGGTTCGTCATAGCCCGCTTCGGTCACAGCGCGCAAAAGTTCGTCGGAAAGGCCGATGTCGGCAAATTTCATAAGGTCATCATGTCCGGAAAAATGTTGTAGCACGGCTTCCCACGCCAGCCGTTGCTGCCGCGCCCCTAGGGGAAGTGGCGGTGAAAAGTCAAGAAAAGCCGACCGATCTGGCCGAAAAATCGCGCGCCGCCCCGCTCAGTCGTCGTCGCGCGCCACCGGGACGAGCAAGCGAAACTCGTCTACCTCGCACTTTGCGCCGGTCCGCGCATGGATTTCGTCACGGCCTTTGCACAGCTGCCCGTCCTTGTTTCCCTTCATGTAGAAGCCGGCATAGAAGTCGAGCGCCCGGCAGCCGCGGTTCAACTGGGCACGCAGCAACTGCTTCTGGCGGGTGATGAGGTCGATGCTGTCGCGCTGCACCGCCTCCATCCGCACGATGTTCTTCATCGCGACGCAGCGCGGCCCCTTCTTTTCCTTCCAGATCACCTGCGCTTCGCGCGGACGAACGGGCGGTGGCGGCGGCGCGGGGGCTGAGAAATTATTGATTGGACTACGCTGTGCCGGAACACGGATGATGATCTGCTGCTCGATCACCACCTGGAAAAAGCCGGCATCAGGGGGGGCAATGGCGGGCAACGACGCCTCGACCGGCGGCAACGTTGCCGCGATGTGCACGTCCGACGCGGGCGCAGCCGCCGCGACCAGCAGGGCCAGCGCCGTCACCATGGATGCGCGCGCTCCGCATCACTGTGCCAGGCCATGGCGTTCACCCGATACTCCCGTTCGCTGCAAAGCCCCACAAGGTGGCAATTCATATGCCAACCCTTTAACGACCATGATTGAACAGCAAATGAATTGATGTCGACTCCTATTGCGCGCCCGCGCCCCAACGAGACGCCCTGCATGACCCAACCGCCCTCCGCCGACCTGCTCAACCGCCTCGCCGATCTGCTGGGCCCCAAGGGGTTCACCCGCGATCCCGATGATATGGCACCCTGGCTCACGGATTGGCGCGGCCGTTATCGAGGCCAAGCGGCCGCCATGCTTTCCCCGGCCAATCGTGACGAGGTCGCCGCAGTCGTCAGGCTCTGCGCCGCGGAGCAGGTTGCCATCGTCCCGCAAGGCGGAAACAGCGGCATGGTCGGCGGCGCAACACCCGACGCGACGGGCAACCAGCTTCTGCTCAGCCTGCGGCGCATGAACCGGATCCGTGATATCGACGTCGCCGCCGGATTGGCGATCGTCGAAGCGGGGGTCGTGCTAGAACACCTGCATGGCGCAGCCCTTGCGCACGGACTGCGCTTTCCCTTGACCCTCGGCGGCAAGGGGTCGGCGACGGTCGGCGGGCTGGTTTCGACCAATGCCGGCGGAACGCAGGTGTTGCGGTTCGGAACGATGCGGGCGCTGGTCGAAGGCGTCGAGGCCGTTCTGCCCGACGGCGAGCTTCTCGACGCGCTGGCCCCGCTCAAGAAGGATAATCGCGGCTATGACCTGCGGCATCTGTTCTGCGGCGCCGAGGGCACGATCGGCGTCGTCACCGCCGCGACGCTGCGCCTCGTCCCCGCCGCCGCCGCGCGCGGCACCGCGTGGATCGGCCTTGCTTCGCCCGACGATGCGCTGCGCCTCCTGCGCCGGCTCGACGCCGCGCTCGTTCGCACGCTCGAAGGCTTTGAACTCATCCCCGACGCCTGCCTGCAAGCGGTGCTGCGCCATATTCCGCAGACCCGCGCGCCGCTCGCTGCCTCCGATCCCTGGTATGCGCTCGTCGAGCTGGCCGGTGACGATGGCGATGCGTTGACCGAGGCGCTGGAATCATCGCTTGCAAAGGCGCTTGAAGACGGGCTGATCCGTGACGTCACGATTGCCAAGAACGGAAGCGAAAGCGAGCAATTCTGGCGCCTGCGCGATTCGATCTCGGAGGCCGAGCGCGCCGAAGGCCCCGCCCTCCAGCATGACGTCAGCGTTCCCGTCGACCGGATGCCGCAGTTCATTGCGGAAAACCCCGCGCGCCTCGATGCCGCATTTCCGGGCACGCGGGCATTGTCCTTCGGCCATCTCGGCGACGGAAACGTCCACCATCATGTTCAACCACCAGCCGGCGTCGATGGGCGTGCATGGCTCGCGGCGCACGGCGAGGACGCAAGCCGGATCGTCTACACCCACGTTCTCGAACTCGGCGGCTCGATCTCGGCCGAACATGGTATCGGGCAGATGAAGCGCGAGATGCTCGCCGAACTCGACAGCCCCGCCCGCCTCGCCGCGCTGCGTGCGGTCAAAGACGGACTCGATCCGCTGGGGCTATTCAATCCCGGCAAGTTGGTCGCCCAGAAGGCGCCCTTGGCCTAACGCCCCTTGCGCCGCGCCGCGCCTGCCAATAAGGCGCGCGATTATTCCTTTCGTCCTCGATCCCTTTGGGGGCGCCAATCCGGAGTTTCACCATGGCCACTGCGCCCGCCAACAACCTGCCGCTTTTCTATGGCGACATCGTCCCGCTTTCGAGCGTCGACCATGCCGATTTCCGTGCCCGCCCGCTCGCCGAAGCGAAGTTTCTCGTCGGCCAGCATGCGATTCCGCTGACCGCCGACGAATTCACCTCGGCTTGCCGCTTCTTTCCGATCATCTTTTCGGCTGGCGACAATCCGGTTCCGCTGGCGCTCATGGGCCTCAACGAAGGCGTCAACGTCTTCGTCGACGACGAAGGCAAGCTGAAGAATCCGGTTTATGTTCCGGCCTATATTCGCCGCTACCCCTTCCTTCTCGCCCGCCTCAACCCGGGCAGCGAAGAATTGTCGCTCTGCTTCGACCCGACCTCTGGCGCGGTCGGCAAGTTCGACGAGGGCGACGCCCTGTTCGTTGACGGCCAGCCGAGCGAGCAGACCAAAGCCGTACTCGATTTCTGCCGCAACTTCGAAGAGGCCGGACAGCGCACCGGCATGTTGGTCGACGAACTCAAGAAAGCCGACCTGCTGATGGACGGCGAAGTCGCCATCCAGCCCGACGGTTCGGACAAGCCCTTCGTCTATCGCGGTTTCCAGATGGTCGACGAAAACAAGCTGCGTGAACTGCGCGGCGATGTGCTGCGCAAGCTGATGCAGAACGGCACGTTGCCGCTCATCTATGCGCACCTGCTTTCGCTCCAGCTGATGCGCGACATCTTTGCCGAACAGGTAAAAGCTGGCAAGGTGCCGGCAATGACGGACGCCCCCGTCGCCTAAGGAGAACGCGATATGGCCACCCTCGCCGATGCCGGATCGACCGCCGACCCGCGCTATACGAAGGTGGCCATATGGCTGCATTGGCTGATCGGCCTTTCGGTCATCGTCAATATCGGTCTTGCGATGCTGACCGAAGGTCTGCCGCGCGAAGCGCACCGCGAAGCGATGAACATCCACAAGGCGCTGGGGATAACGATCCTCGTGCTGACCGCGCTGCGCATATTGTGGCGCCTCGGGCACAAGCCTCCGCCGCTGCCCGCCGGAACGCCCGCATGGCAGCGTCCGGTCAGCAAGATCCTGCATTTCCTGTTCTATCTGCTGCTGATCCTGCTGCCGCTGTCGGGCTGGGTCTGGATGTCCGCCGCCGATCGGCCGATCGACTTCTTCGGATTGTTCACCGTTCCGTCGATCGCCGCGCCGTCAAAGGCGCTCGCCGACACGCTGCACGAACGACACGAACTGCTGGGCATCACCATGCTCGTGCTCGTCGTCATCCACATATTGGCGGTGCTGAAGCATCAATATGTCGACCGCACGCGGCTGATGGGCCGGATGAACCCCTTCTGATCCATGCCGCTTGGCGGTCGATCAGAAGTCGATCGCCAGACCCTTCAATTCCCAGTCGCCATAGCGTACCGGGTTGCGGCCGCCGGGCTGCGCCTCTGCGGCATCTTCGACAATCGGTTGCGGCTTGGGCAGCGGTTCGTTGGTCCAGCTTGCGGGCGGTCTGACATCGCCCGGACGCTTGGTCGCGCGGGGCGTGCCGCCGATGTGGTCGGATTGAGGGTCGTGCGCCATGATGAATCCGATATAGGACGTAGTGATGAAGAACGCCAATGATAGCCGACGGAAAATGCCCGAGCGCCGCGGGCGCCGGTCACGAGGCGGCGAAAGTGAGCCCGCCGGCACCGCGCCACGCCGCGCCGCGCTGCGCCTGCTCGACGCAGTGCTGCGCCGCGGTGAAGCGCTCGACATCGCGGCGCATGCCGCCACGCAGGGCCTCCCGCCGTCCGATCGGGCCTTCGCCATTGCCATCGCATCGGAAACGCTGCGCTGGATGGTCGACATCGACGCGCTGATAGATAGCGCAACGCCCCAGCCGCTACCCGAGGACGTGAAGTCGCGCGCCGTGCTGCGGCTCGCGCTCGCCCAATTGCTCGCGCTCGGCAGCCCGCCGCATGCGGTGGTTGCCACCGCGCTGCCGCTCGTACCGGGTGGGCCGCGGCGACTGGTTCACGCGCTTCTGTCGCGCGCACAACAAGACGCGTGGAAACTACCCGAGCGCGCGAGCCTGCCGCCCGCGACGGCGGCGCGCTGGCACGATGCCTGGGGCGCCGAGACGGTTGCCGCGGCCGAACATGGCTGGAGCGCACCGCCGCCGATCGACCTGAGCTTTGCAGCCGAGCCCGACGCCGCGGGATGGGCCGAAGCCCGATCGCTCGCGCCGCGCCATTATCGGCTGGCGCGGGGCAGCGCGGTCGAAGACCTGCCCGGCTTCCGCGATGGCGGCTGGTGGGTGCAGGATCTTGCCGCCAGCATCCCGGCCCGTCTGCTTGGTCAGGGCAATGGCCGGTCGGTGTTCGACTTGTGCGCCGCGCCGGGCGGAAAGACGATGCAGCTCGCCGCGGCGGGCTGGGCGGTGACGGCCGTCGACACCAGCGCGCGCCGGCTCGAACGACTGACCGACAATCTGCGCCGGACGCAGCAGACCGCGGAGATCGTTCAGGCCGACATCCGGCGCTGGGAGCCGGACGCACAGGCCGATGCCGTGCTGCTCGACGCCCCCTGTTCGGCAACCGGCATTTTCCGCCGCCATCCCGATGTGCTGCACCGCATCGAAGACCGGCAGATCGACGAGCTTGCCGCGCTGCAAGGCGAGTTGCTCGCGCGCGCCGCCGGTTGGGTCAAGCCGGGCGGGTCGCTCGTATATGCGACCTGCTCGCTGGAGCGCGCCGAGGGTGAGGAGCAGATCAAGGCGTTTCTGGACGCCCATCCGGCATGGCAGATCGCCCCCGTACGGCCTGACGAATTGCCGCAGGGCGTGTCACCGGATGCCATGGGCTGCGTTCGCACATTACCGGGAATGCTGGCCAATGTGGGCGGGCTCGACGGCTTTTTCGTTGCGCGGCTGCGCGCGCCGTCAACCTGACCCGCGTCAGACGAAAACCCCGGCGACGAGCGAACTCGCCAAGCGGAACGCCCGATCGACGCGCCGATTGACGAGGCAGCGCACGACCGTACGGGTCGCGGCCTCCAGCCGCACGCCGCTCGCCAGCCGCTTGCAATAGTCGACGAACTCGCTGTCGGCCATGCTGGCGACAGCATAGCGGCGCGCGGCGATGATATCGGTCTCCACCATGCGTCCGATGCCGGGCTTTTTGAGCAGCGCATCGAGATCGGCGAGCGGCGGCAACCGCTCCATATCGCGAAAGGGATCGGCGGCGCCCGTCTTGCGCACCAGATGCGCGAGCCGGGCATAGGCGGCCTGTTCGGTCTGCTGCGCGTTGTTGGCGACACTCATCTGTTCCGGCGATCGGCGATAGAGCAGCAGCGTTTCCGGCAGATTGTCGATGTCGGCAATCTCGGAAAGACGCAGGAAGAGGTCGTAATCCTCACAATAGCCGAACGCTGGACGGTAGAGCCCGGCCTTTCGCAACGCATCGGTGCGGAACATCACAGTCGGATTGGCGACCGCGGGTCGCAGTTCGAGTTCGGCGCGCACGTCATCGCAGCCCACCGGTTGCCGGAAATGGCCGCTCCGCCGGCGCCCGCCATTGTCGATCTCGACATATTGCCCACCGAGCGCGCCGAGCGTCGGCGTCCGGTCGAAATGCGCCAGTTGCAGCGCGAAGCGGTCGGGCAGCGAGATGTCGTCGGCATCCATACGCGCCACGAAGGGCGTTTCGACCAGCCCAAGCATGCGGTTCATGCTCGCAACGATGCCCTGATTGGACTGACGGATCAGCCTGATCCGCCGATCGGCTGCCGCCTTGCGTGCGGCGATGTCCCCCGACGCGTCGGTCGAACCGTCATCGACGATGTAAAAGACGAAATCGCCCATCGTCTGGGCCAGGATACTGTCGATCGCCGCCTCGACAAAGCGCGCCGCATTATACATGGGCATGACGACACTGAGCCGCGATGCAGACATGTGGACCGACTTTCAAAAAGCCAGTCAGCTGATGGGGCAACTGCTGGGACGATATCGTTTTGCCATTATCCGCGGCCAGCAAGACCGTCAATTTGGCTTAACCATGTCCGAGCAGCCCCAAAATGGGGCAGGTCGGTGCCGGCCAACCAACGGTCAGCCGGCACCTTGCGCGCTGAATGCGATCAGAAAACCGCCTTCGGGCTCGCTTCCTTCATCATCGCCGCGCGCACCATCGGGATCGGCGGACCGCCGTAGGAGAGGAATTCGTCGTGGAAGGCCTTCCACTTCGTCTTGTCCCCCTTGGTCCAATCCTCGCGCAGCTTGCGAATCATGAGCTTGCCCATCGTGTAGTTGAGATAGAGCGGATCATAGGTGCCGCGCGCCGCCTGCTGCCGCGCGTTGCCCTCGTCCTGATAGCATTGCTCCTTGAACAGCTTTTCCGAATCCGCGACCGTCATTCCCTTGGTGTGAAGACCGATCGCCGACAGGTAGCGGCAGTTGCGCAGAAGCGCGTTCGAAAGCTGGCCGATGTGCGTTTCGGGGTCGCCATCGCCGAGCCCCGCGTCCCACATCATTTCCTCGGTATAATGTGCCCAGCCCTCGGCGAAGGCATAGCCGACGAACAGCTTGCCGAAGATGCTTTCCGCCCGGTTCGAATGCAGGAAATTGAGGAAGTGACCCGGCCAGACCTCATGGACCGAGGTGAAGAGCAGATCCTTCTTCCCCGGTACGAAGTCGAGCTGCGTCTGCTTGTCCCAGCTCGGGTCCGGCGGCGAGATGTAATAGACCGACGGCAGGCCCTTCTCATAGGGTCCGGGGATATCGATATAGGCGCTGTTCTGGCGGTTGTAGGGCGGCGATTCCTCGACCTGCGCCTGTTCCGTTCCCGGGATCGACACGAGATCCTTTTCGACAAGGAAAGCGCGCAGCATCGGAAGCTGGCGCCGCGCCTCGGCCACCGGACCATCGGCGGGCTTGTCAGACCCCATCTTTTTCATGCAATCGGCGATCGTCATACCGGCGGCATAGGTCGCGCACGCCGCCTTCAACGCATCCTGATTGCGCTTGAGGTCGGCCTGGCCGATCCGCTCGAGTTCGTCGAGCGGCGTGTCCACCGCTTCGTTCGTGAGCAGCATCTTCGAAAATTTGTCGGCGCCGAGCGCCCAGCCGTCGGCGCTGCCCGGCTGCGACGCCACATAGGCGGCGAGATCCTTCATCGCCGCGGCCGCCTTGGCCGCAACCTCGTCGAACTGCTTTTGCAGCGCAGGGTCCTTCACATCGGCAAAGGCGGCCTTGGCATCACCCGTGTAATAGTCCGCGAAGCCGCCAAAGCCGGCGCTGCCATATTTGACGAAGGTCGCGGGCATCGGCAGTTTCAGATTCGCTTTGATCTGCGCAGCGGCCGCCGGAACCTTTTCGGCGTAGGAAATGAACGCCTTCATCCGCGTTGCCGGATCGGTATAGGGACGCGAGATATAGACGTTGGGGTCGAGCTGCCCGACGTAGAAGGCCGGGTTTTTATGCGGGAAATCGGCGTCCTTCAGAAAGAAGAGCTGCCCCTGCGCGACATGGACGAGATAATCGCGCTCGAATTTCTCGGCATCGCTCATCTTGCCGTTGAATGCCTGGGCATCGGCGATCGTCTTTTCGAGGAAAGCAATCTGCTTCTGCAATCCCTCCGCCGACCAGTCGGGAAGCTGACCGTCGAACTCATGCTTGCCCTGATAGACCGCGAAATTGGGATTCAACGGGAAATAGCCGGCAAGAAACTGGTCGCGAAATTCGGTCCAATTGGCGGCGGATCCGGCGGACTGCGGCGCCTTTTCGGCGCTGCATGCGGCAAGCACGAGCAGCGCGCCGGCCATCGCCGCGCCGCCGAAGCGGGCAAATTTACGTGTCATTCGATGCGTCTCCCTTGATCGATGGCGACTGTCTGCCACCGCGTCCAACGGGCTGCACCCGATAATCGACGAACGGCGGCGACAAAGCATGCTGGACAGGCGCCAAAAGACGGTTAGGGCAAATCGCAATGGCCACTTCCTCCTCCATCGACGGCCCGTCGAAGCCCCCCTCCCCGCTCAGTTTCGCCGATTATCGCTATTACTGGTTCGCGCGCTTCACCGCGGTCATGGCGACGATCGCGATGGTCGTCGTCATCGGCTATCAGCTCTATGATACGGCGCGCTCCAGCTATGGCATGTCGATCAAGGAAGCGTCGTTCCAGCTCGGCTTGCTCGGCCTCGTCCAGTTCATTCCGCTTGCCCTGCTGACCCCCGTCGCGGGTTGGGCCGCCGACCGGTTCGAGCGGCGGCGCGTCGCGATCTTTTCCAACATGATCGACCTGACGATCGCCGCGTCGCTCGGCTGGTTCACCTGGACCGATGGGCTGACGCTTCCGCTGCTCTTCACCCTCGCGGCGCTGCACGGCGTCGCCCGCGTCTTTTCGGGACCGGCGATGAGCGCGATCGCGCCCAATATCGTGCCGCCAACGGTGCTGCCGCGCGCGATCGCGATGAGCAGTATCGCCTGGCAATCGGCGTCGGTGATCGGGCCGGCGGCGGGCGGCCTGATCTACGCCGTTCACCCGACGTCGGTGTATATCTTCGCAGCCGCCTTGCTGGTCCTTTCAGCCTTCACGGTCAGCAGGGTCCGCCCGGTGCTGCCGCCGCCTCCCGAAGTGCGCCGGCATCCGCTGCGCGAGATGGTCGACGGGCTGCAATTCGTCTGGACCGAGCGCTTCCTGCTGGGCACCATCACGCTCGACCTGTTCGCGGTGATCCTGTCGGGCGCGACGGCGATGCTTCCCGTCTATGCCCGCGACATATTGCATACCGGTTCCGAAGGGCTCGGCTTCCTGCGCGCGGCCCCCGCGGTCGGCGCGGCGATCATCGCACTGGGCCTCGCGTGGCGGCCGATCGAGCGCAACGTCGGGGTCAAGATGCTGTGGGCGGTCGCGGCATTCGGCGCCGGGACGGTCGCTTTCGGCCTGTCGACCAACTTCCTGCTGTCGCTCGCGCTGCTCGTGGCCATGGGCGCTGCCGACATGTTCTCGGTGTTCGTGCGCGGGACGCTGATCCAGCTCAACACACCCGACCATATGCGCGGCCGCGTCAGCGCGGCGTCGGGTCTCGCCATCTCCGCGTCGAACGAATTGGGCGAAATGCGCGCCGGCGCGATGGCGGCGGTGCTTGGCCCGGTGAGCGCGGTGGTCGTTGGCGGTCTTGCGGCGGTCGGTGTGACGGCGCTATGGTCGCGCCTGTTCCCCGAACTGCGCCACGCGCGAACATTTGAACCCCAATTCAAGGCAGACCCTCGATGAAAGCCAATTCGATCCTCGAAACCATCGGCAACACGCCGCACATTCGCGTCGCGAGGCTGTTTCCCGATGCCGAAGTCTGGGTGAAGTCCGAACGCGCCAATCCGGGCGGGTCGATCAAGGACCGTATCGGGCTGGCGATGATCGAAGCGGCCGAGCGCGACGGCAGCCTGAAATCGGGCGGCGTCATCGTCGAGCCGACGTCGGGCAACACCGGCATCGGCCTCGCGATGGCGGCTGCGGTCAAAGGGTATAAGCTGATCCTCGTCATGCCCGAAAGCATGTCGCTCGAACGCCGCCGCCTCATGCTGGCCTATGGCGCGACCTTCGATCTGACGCCGCGCGAAAAAGGCATGAAGGGCGCCATCGAGCGGGCGATCGAGCTGGTCGAAACCACCCCCGGTGCCTGGATGCCGCAGCAGTTCGAGAACGAGGCGAACATCGACATCCATGTCCGGACCACCGGCCCCGAAATCCTGAACGATTTCAAGGACACGCCGATCGACGCGCTGATTACCGGCGTCGGCACCGGCGGCCACATCACCGGCGTTGCGCAGTTCCTGAAACAGCATTGGCCCAATCTGAAGGTCTATGCCGTCGAGCCCGTCGCTTCGCCGGTCATCTCGGGCGGCCAGCCTGCCCCGCACCCCATCCAGGGCATCGGCGCCGGCTTCATCCCGCGTAACCTGCATACCGACCTGCTCGACGGCGTAATCCAGGTCGATGCGGCCGATGCGAAGGAGATGGCGCGGCGCTCGGCGACCGAGGAAGGAATGCTCGTCGGCATCTCGTCGGGCGCGACGCTGGCGGCGATCAAGCAGAAGCTCGCCGAGCTTCCGGCGGGCAGCCGCGTCCTCGGCTTCAACTATGACACCGGCGAGCGCTATCTGTCGGTGCCTGACTTCCTGCCGGAGATCTGAGCAGCAGCCATGCTCCCCGCGGAGCATCCGGATAAGGCGTATAGCCCGCGCGAATGGCGCGGCTGGTTGTTCGCGCATTTTAGCTTCGCGGCGATTGCCGCGGTGCTGCATTTCAGCGGACAGGCGAGCCGCCCGCTGCCGGTGATGCCGCACCCCGTTGCGCCGCCCGCCAACGTCGTGCCCGACGTCCAGCCGATGGAGTTCGCCCCGGTTACCGAGCAGGATGCGCGCGCCGAAAATGACCGCATACCCTTTGTGACCAAGGGTTTCGTCGCAGCGCGCCCGTTCGTCTATCCCGGCGCGGGCGAGGCGCGCGACCGTGCCCGCGACTGCATGGCAGCGGCGATGCTTTACGAGGCCGGCGACGATGGCAAGGGGCAGCTTGCGGTCGGTCAGGTGGTCATCAACCGCGTCCGGCACCCTGCCTTCCCCAAGACGATCTGCGGGGTGGTTTTCCAGGGATCGGAACGCACCACCGGCTGCCAGTTCACTTTCACCTGCGACGGCGCGCTCAATCGCCGCTATTCGGATGCCGCATGGACGCGCGCGCGCAGCAATGCCGACCGCATGCTCTCCGGACTGATCGATCCGAAAGTCGGGCTGGCGACGCATTATCACACCGACTGGGTGCGCCCCTATTGGAGCGACAGTCTGGAAAAGATCGCGAGCGAAGGCACGCATCTGTTTTTCCGCTGGCCCGGTTTCTGGGGAACGCCCGGCGCATTCCGCGGCGCGGTGTCGGCGAATGACGCGCCCATTGCGAAGATGGCGGCCCTGTCGCCCGCCCATGCGCTTGCCCTCGCGCCGCCAAGCGATCTTGCCGAAGGCGCCGCCAGCATTGGCCCGGTCAAGCTGGTGACGGGCGCCGGAGACGCGGTGGGGCGCGATGCCATCTATGTCCAACTCGACCGCCGCGCGACGCCCGAAAGCTTCGTTGCGCTTGCGCTGCGGCTGTGCGGCGAGCGCGCCTATTGCAAGTTCATGGGCTGGACCAACCCGATCATGAAGCCTGACAGCGACGCGATGAACGACATGCAGCGCGCGGCGATGAGCTTTTCCTATCTGCGCGACGAAAAATCGGGCTTTGAAAAGGCACTGTGGAACTGCAGCGAATATGCGCGCGACGATACGCGGCAGTGCATGAAACGCTGAGCGAAGCAATCCAGCCTGGTTTAAGCAACCCCGGATCGCTTCGCTCGCAAAGCTGCAGCCCGTTTGAAGGCTCCAGCGCTCAGCCGTGCGGACGGATCAAATATTTCTCGCCCGTGCGCTTCGCATTATAGGCGTGCGCGACGTCGAGGTTGAGCGCGTCGGCCAGCGAAATCTGGTGGCTGTAATGGCTCTTGAAGGTCGTCGTCAGTTCGTCGACGACACGCTGACGCATCCGCATAGCCGTCTCCATCCCCGCCTTTTGCAGGAAGGGCGTGAGCAGGAAGCCCGAGAGCGACCAGCTGAAGCCGAAGCTGCGGTTGAGCAGCGTCGGGCCGAGGTCGAGCGCGCCGTAGATATAGACCTGTTTGAAGGTGTCCGAGCCATAGCGGCTGTAGCTGGTCATGCGCTTGACCGCCGCCGCTTCCATCGCCGCGAGAATTTGCCCCGCAAGCTTGCCGCCGCCGATCGCATCGAAGCCGATCGTGGCGCCGGTTTCGGTGATCGCGGCGACGAGCTGGTCGACGAAATCATCGTCGCTGCTGTTCACGATATGCGTCGCGCCGATCCCCTTCAGCAATTCAACCTGCGCCGCGCTGCGCACGATGTTGACGAGCGGGATATTGTCCTTGGCACAGATCTTGACGAGCATCTGGCCGAGGTTCGACGCCGCCGCTGTGTGGACGATCGCGTTATGACCCTCCATCCGCATGGTTTCGGTGAAAGCAAGGCTGGTGAGCGGATTGACGAAGCAGGATGCCCCATCGACCGGATCGGTGCCGTCGGGCAACGGCATTGTCATCTGAACGGGAAGGCAGCGATATTCAGCATACATCTCGCCGCCAAGCAGTGCAACGGTCTTGCCCATCAGAGCCTGCGCCTCGGGCGAGGACCCCGCCTTAACGACGATGCCGCACCCTTCGTTGCCGATCGGGAGCGCATCGCCGATCCGGCTCGCCATCGCGCGCATGCCGGGCGGCGGAATATCGGCGGTGATCATCGGCAAGCCATCGCGGGTGCCGGCGCGCGCGCTTGTCATGTCGGCACCGCCGAACAGCAGGCCAAGGTCGGACGGGTTGATCGGCGTGGTGAGAACCTTCACCAGCACCTCGTGCGGCTTGGGCTCGGGCATCGGGCGGCGTTCGAAATAGACTTCGAGCTCGCCCTCCGGCTTGGCGAGCGTCAGCATCGTCAGATTGGTTTCGGGCAAATCGGTCATCGCACGTCTCCCTTGGCGTGATTTGGTTTCTCGATGCAACGGGTTAGGGCGAAGGGCCGCCGCTGGCAATGCCGCCCGGTTCAGCCGGGCGAATATTCCGACGCGAGGCGCAGCACCTCATCCGCCAGTTCGCGGCGGCAGATGAGCAGGTCGGGCAGATAGGTATCGGCATTGTTGTAGCGCAGCGGCGAGCCATCGACGCGGCTGACGTGCAGCCCCGCAGCCTGCGCAACCGCAACGGGCGCGCAATTGTCCCATTCATATTGGCCGCCGGTGTGCAGATAGATGTCGGCCTCCCCGCGCACCACGGCCATGGCCTTCGCTCCGGCCGAGCCCATCGCAAGCAGTTCTGCGCCCATCCGTTCGGCGACCTGAACCGCCTCCGCAGCGGGGCGGGTGCGGCTGACAAGCATCCGCAGCGGATCGTTGGCAGGCGCCAATGCGGTCGGCGCGCCCGAGGTCAGCGTCAGCCCGAGCCCCGGCAACGCGACCGCGCCGACGCTGGCGACGCCATCGACCGCGAGCGCAACATGCACCGCCCAGTCGGACCGGCCCTCGCCATATTCGCGCGTGCCGTCGAGCGGATCGACGATCCACACGCGGCGACTGGCAAGGCGCGCCGGATTGTCCTTTTCCTCTTCAGACAAGAGCGCATCGTCGGGACGCGCCGCGCGAAGTTCGCGGCAGAGCATCGCGTTGGCGGCCTCGTCACCCGCCTGCCCCAGCGCCTTGCCCGCAAGATCGCCCGCCGCGCGCAGATCGAGCAGGATACGGCCGGCGGCGTCGGCGAGCCGCGCCGCCAATTGTTCGTCATTCTCGGTCATGGCTGCGTGCCAGAGCCTTCGTCGCCGCGTTCGTCAAGCCTTTCGGTTTCTGACTCGCGGGGCGCCTTGTCCATGCCCCAGGTCACGCGGCTCCACGCGCGTTCGTGCACATAATAGAGCAGCATCTTGGTCAGCACCTCGGTGCTCGCAATCGCGCCGGCGGCCTTCACATTGGCGGTGAAGATGTAGCTGAGGATGAAGGTGTCGATGCTGCCCAGAGCGCGCCAGCTGACCGCCTTGGCGAAAGACCGGCTGTGCGCCTCGCGGCCCCGGAACAGCAGCACCGGTTAGCCCAGTAGCCGTTCGACGATGAGGTCGGCGGCCTCCTCTGCCGTCATCGCAGTCGTGTCGATGCGAATCTCCGGCGCCTCGGGCGCCTCATAAGGGCTGTCGATTCCCGTGAAATTCTTGAGCTGACCCGCCCGTGCCTTCTTGTAGAGGCCCTTGACGTCGCGCCGTTCCGCCTCGGCCAGCGGGGTGTCGATGAATATTTCGAGAAACTCGCCCTCGGGCAGCATCGCGCGCACCATTTCGCGCTCGGCGCGGAAGGGCGAGATGAAGGCGGTGATGACGACCAGCCCGGCGTCGGTCATCAGCTTGGCAACCTCGCCGACGCGGCGGATATTCTCGATCCGGTCGGCTTCGGTGAAACCCAGATCCTTGTTGAGCCCGTGGCGGACGTTATCGCCGTCGAGCAGGAAGCTGTGCCTGTTCATCCGGTGCAGCTTCTTTTCGACAAGGTTCGCGATCGTCGATTTGCCCGACCCCGACAGGCCGGTAAACCACAGCAGCGCCGGGCGCTGGTTCTTCAGGTTCGCGCGCATGTCGCGATCGATGTCGCCGGCCTGCCAATGGACATTCTGTGCGCGGCGCAGGCTGAAGTGCAGCATCCCGGCGGCCACCGTCGCGTTGGTCAGTTTGTCGATCAGGATGAAGCCGCCGAGCGTTTTGTTGTCGGCATAGGCTTCGAAGGTGATCGGCTTGTCGGTCGACACCTCGACCACCCCGATCCCGTTCAAGTCCAGCGTCTTTGCGGCCAGCCGGTCGAGCGTGTTGACGTTGATCTCGTACTTCGGGGCCTGCACGGTTGCCGAAACGCTCTGCGTCGCAAGCTTCAGCCAATAGGCGCGGCCCGCAATCATCGCCTCGTCCGCCATCCAGACGAGCGTCGCTTCGAACTGGTCGGCGGCTTCGGGGGGCGCATCGGCGGCTGCGATGACATCGCCGCGCGAACAATCGACCTCGTCCGTCAGCGTCAGCGTCACCGACTGGCCCGCCACTGCCTCGTCCAGATCGCCATCGAGCGTAGCGATTCGGTCGATCGTCGTCGTCTTCCCGCTCGGCAGGATGCGGACGGCGTCGCCCGGCTTGACCTTGCCGCTTGCAAGCTGCCCAGCAAAACCCCGAAAATCGAGGTTCGGGCGATTGACCCATTGAACGGGCATCCGGAGGGGCTTCGCCTCGTCGGCGGTGCCGCCGATCTCGACCGTTTCGAGATGCTCGATCAGCGCCGGGCCCTTGAACCAGGGCGTGTTCGCCGACAACGCGGTGATATTGTCGCCCTTGAAGCCCGAGATGGGGATGGCGGTGAAATTGGTAATGCCGATCTCGCTCGCGAAGGCCCGATAGGCGAGCGTGATGCGATCGAAGACCGTCTTGTCATAGCCGACAAGGTCCATCTTGTTCACCGCAAGCACGATATGCCGGATGCCGAGCAGATGCGCGAGAAAGCTGTGGCGGCGCGTCTGCGTCAGCACGCCCTTGCGCGCATCGACAAGGATCACGGCAAGGTCGGCGGTCGACGCGCCGGTGACCATGTTGCGCGTATATTGCTCATGTCCCGGGGTGTCGGCGACGATGAACTTGCGCTTTTCGGTCGTGAAAAAGCGATAAGCGACGTCGATCGTGATTCCCTGCTCGCGCTCGGCGGCAAGCCCGTCGACGAGCAGCGCGAAATCGATCTCGCCGCCTTGCGTGCCGACGCGCTTGCTGTCCGCCTCGAGCGCGGCGAGTTGATCCTCGAAGATCATCTTGCTGTCGTAGAGCAGCCGCCCGATCAGCGTCGATTTGCCATCATCGACGCTGCCGCAGGTGATGAAGCGCAGCAGCGACTTCCGCTCGTGACTCGCGAGATAGGCGTCGATGTCTTCGGCGATCAGGGCGTCGGTGACGTAGATGGGGTCGGTCATATTCTTACTTCGTCATTCCCGCGAAAGCGGGAATCCCGCTTCGTCCGTTGATACAGAAAGAGACCCCCGCCTTCGCGGGGGTTGACCCTTCGTCAATCTGAAGATTGACGCGGCGGGTCAAAAATACCCCTCCTGCTTCTTCTTCTCCATCGACGCATCGCCGCCATCCTTGTCGATGATACGTCCCTGGCGTTCGCTGGTCGTCGTCAACAGCATTTCCTGGATGACTTGGCTGAGCGTCGTCGCCTCGCTTTCGACCGCCCCGGTGAGCGGATAGCAGCCGAGGGTGCGGAAACGCACCGAGCGCATCACGGGCTCTTCACCGTCGCGTAGCGGGAAGCGGTCGTCATCGACCATCAGCAACAGCCCGTCGCGTATCACCGTCGGTCGGGGCGCCGCGAAATAGAGCGGCACGATCGGAATATTCTCGCGCGCGATATATTGCCAGATGTCGAGTTCGGTCCAGTTCGAGATCGGGAAGACCCGGATACTTTCCCCCTTCGCCTTGCGCGCGTTGTAGAGGTTCCAGAGCTCGGGGCGCTGCTGCTTGGGATCCCAGCCGTGGCTCGCGGTGCGGAAGGAAAAGATGCGCTCCTTCGCGCGGCTCTTTTCCTCGTCGCGCCGAGCACCGCCGAAGGCGACGTCGAATCCGTGAAGGTCGAGCGCCTGCTTGAGCCCTTCGGTCTTCCACATGTCGGTGTGCAGCGGCCCATGGTCGAACGGATTGATCCCCCGCGCCTTCGCCTCGGGGTTCTGATGGACGATCAGGTCCATGCCCGATTCCGCGGCCATGCGGTCGCGCAGTTCGTACATCGCGCGGAATTTCCACGTCGTATCGACGTGGAGCAGCGGAAAAGGCGGCGGCGAGGGATAGAAGGCCTTGCGCGCGAGATGCAGCATCACCGCGCTGTCCTTGCCGACCGAATAGAGCATCACGGGGTTGACGGCGTCGGCCATCACTTCGCGCATGATGTGGATACTTTCGGCCTCGAGACGGTCCAGATGGGTAAGCGTGTCGATCATGCCCCGCCCTTGCCGACCCCCATGGCGGCACGCAAGCTGTATGGCCTTTTCGCCTTGCAAGCCAGACTTGTCCGCTGCGCTTCAAACCGCGCCCGCTTCCTGCTAGTCGCATCCGAAACCAGAAACAGAGGACGATATGCGCGCCACACCCGATTTCGATTTTGCCCTTGGCGAGACCGCCGAGATGATCCGCGACACCACCGCCCGCTTCGCCGACGAGCAGATTGCGCCGCTGGCCGACAGGGCCGACCGCGAGGACTGGTTCCCTCGCGACGAGTTGTGGACGCAGATGGGCGCGCTGGGCCTGCACGGCATCACCGTCGAGGAAGAATGGGGCGGTCTCGGCCTCGGCTATCTCGAACATGTTCTCGCGGTCGAGGAGGTCAGTCGCGCGAGCGGCGCGATCGGCCTGTCCTATGGCGCCCATTCGAATCTGTGCGTCAACCAGATCCGCCGCTGGGGCAATGAAGAGCAAAAGGCGAAATATCTGCCGAAGCTGATCTCGGGCGAGCATGTCGGCAGCCTTGCGATGTCGGAAGCCGGCGCCGGGAGTGACGTCGTCTCGATGAAGCTGAAGGCCGAGCCGGTTCAGGGCGGCTATGTCCTCAACGGCACCAAATTCTGGATCACCAACGCCACCTGTGCGGATACGCTGGTCGTCTATGCCAAGACGACGCCCGAAGCGGGATCACGCGGCATCACCGCCTTCCTGATCGAAAAGGATATGCCGGGCTTCAGCATCGGGCAAAAGATCGACAAGGTCGGCATGCGCGGATCCCCGACCGCCGAACTCGTCTTCACCGATTGCGAGGTCAGCGAGGACCAGGTGATGGGGCCGGTCAACGGCGGCGTCGGCGTCCTGATGTCGGGCCTTGACTATGAGCGCGTCGTGCTCGCCGGGCTTCAGCTCGGCATCATGCAGGGCTGCCTCGACACGGTCATCCCCTATCTTCGCGAGCGCAAGCAGTTCGGCAAGCCAATCGGCTCGTTCCAGCTCATGCAGGCCAAGGTCGCCGACATGTATGTGGCGCTCCAGTCGGCGCGCTCCTATGTCTATAATGTCGCCAAGGCATGCGACGCCGGGCTGACGACGCGGTTTGACGCCGCGGGCGCCATCCTGCTGGCCAGCGAAAGCGCGGTGAAGGTCGCGGGCGAAGCGATCCAGGCGCTTGGCGGCGCGGGCTACACCAAGGACTGGCCGGTCGAGCGCTATTGGCGCGATGCCAAACTGCTCGACATCGGGGCGGGCACCAACGAAATCCGCCGCATGCTGATCGGCCGCGAACTGATCGGCGCAGGCGCGTGATCTGGCTGGGGCTGTCGGCCACCTTGATGGTGGCGACCGCCCTGGTGCACGGCTTGCTGGGCGAAAGGCGACTTGTCAGGCCGTTGATGTCGCTCGACAGCGGAATCATGGGGATCGACTTGGCGCGGCGGGTGTTTCGTCTGGCATGGCATGCGCTCTCGCTCCTGATGCTGGTGTCCGCCGCGTCGATCCTGTGGCCCGGAACGCCGCGCGGTCTGATCCTGCTGATCGGGGCCGCGTGGACCGCGACCGGCCTGTTCGATGCCGTATATACGCGCGGCCGACATATCGGCTGGCCGTTTCTGACCGCATCCGGACTGCTCGCGATTGCCGGGGCCTTATGAGCGCGCGCGGCCTTGTCCACCATATCGACCTGACGGTTCGCGACGCGGCGCGGTCGCGGATTTTCTATGATGCGGTGCTGGGCTTTCTCGGCTACCGGCGCGCCGCCGATTATGATCATGGCAGCGATTGGGACCGCGACGGCGAACCGTTCCATTCGATCGGGATCGTCGAAGCGCATGGCCCCGGCGCGCTACGGAGCCACGACCGCTTTTCGCCCGGACTGCATCATCTTGCCTGGACTGCCGAAAGCCGCGCCGACGTCGATGCGCTGCATGATTTGCTGCGCAGCATAGGCGCGAAGATCCTCGATGCCCCCGCCGATTATCCGCGCTACGGACCGACCTATTATGCGCTCTTCTTTGCCGACCCTGACGGGTTGAAGCTCGAGTTCGTGTTCGGGGCGACCGGCGGATGAGCGATACGCTGCTCGACGCGCTGCAATATTATGGCGCCGGGGCCGGAACGCTCGCGGCGCTGATCGTGTCGCTCAATCTCGGGCGACGCCCGACCGGCTGGGCCTTCGTCATTTTCGTGACCAGCAGCATCGCGCTCGTCGCGTGGGGCTTTCTGCAAAGCGACAGCGAAGGCATCGGCTGGCAGAATATCGCGCTGCTGTGCATCAACTGCGTCGGCGTTTACCGGTACCTGATCCTCAAGGAAAAGCCGGGGACGCCGCAGGCATCAGAAATATAGCGTCTTTGCGAGCGCAGCGAAGCAATCTCCAGCGTCCCGAGTCAACCTCGGGCCGATGACTGGAGATTGCTTCGTCGCTCCGCTCCTCGCAACGACGAGAAGCGGACATTACCCCCAGACGCGGACGCGCTGATCGGGGGCGAGATACAGCTTGTCGGTCGGCTGAACGTTGAACGCCTTGTACCACGCGTCGAGGTTGCGGACGGTGAGTGCGCGGTAGTTGCCCGGCGCATGGCCGTCGGTCGCGATCCGCGCTCGCAACGCCTCGTCGCGCATCTTGGTCGCCCAGGTCTGCGCATAGGCGATGAAGAAACGCTGATCGCCCGTGAAGCCGTCGATCACCGGCGCTTCCTTGCCGTTCAGCGACGCACGATAGGCGTCATAAGCCGCCTGCAGGCCCGCGACGTCGGCAATATTCTCGCCCAGCGTCAGCTTGCCGTTGACCGCAAGATCGGGGAACGGCTTGTAGCTGTCATATTGCGCGGCCAGCGCCGCCCCCGCCGCCTCGAACTTCTTGAGATCCTCGGCCGTCCACCAGTTGCGCAGCGCGCCGGTCGAATCGAAGGCGGCGCCATTATTGTCGAAGCTGTGGCTGATCTCGTGGCCGATGACGGCGCCGATCGCGCCGTAATTATAGGCGGGATCGGCCTTGGCGTCGAAGAAGGGCGGCTGCAGGATCGCGGCGGGGAAATTCAGCGCATTCTGCACCGGCAGGTTGACGGCATTGACCGTCTGCGGGGTCATCCACCATTCCCCCTTGTCGAAGGGCTTGCCGATCTTGGCGAGCTGGTGCGCATATTCCGCCTTCTCGCCGGCGACTTCGTTCGCATAGGCGTCGTCGGCGCTGATCGTGTAGCTGCCATAGTCGCGCCAGTTTTCGGGATAGCCGACGCCGACGACGATCGTTTCGACCTTCTTGATCGCTTCCTTCTTCGTTTCGGGAGCCATCCAGTCGATCGTGTTGACGCGCTTCGCAAAGGCGGCCTTGATCCCCTTCACCATGTCACCGACTTCGGCCTTGGCCGACGCCGGGAAATATTTCTCGGCATAGACGCGGCCGACCGCATCGCCGAGATAGGTGTTGAGCGCGTCGAGCGCGCGCTTGTCACGGCTGCGCTGCTGCGGCGTGCCCGAGAGGGTGGTGCCGTAAAAGGCGAAATGCGCATCGTCGAGCGCGCTTGGCAGCACATCGGTATGGCTGTTGATCTGATGGAAGACGAGCCAGTCCTTCCACGCCTCGAGCGGCTGCGATGCGACGAGCGCCGACAGGCCCGTGATCGCCCGCGCATGATAGGCGCCGAACTTCGCCGCCTTGTCGAGCCCGGCGGCGGCAAAATAGGCGTCCCAGTCGATCCCGGGTGCCTTTTTGGCAAAGTCGGCCTTGGTCCAGACGTCGGCCGATTTGGTGAAATCCTCGCTCTCCTCGCGCGTCGCATGCGCGCGGGCGATCTTCGTTTCGAGATCGAAGATACGCTGCGCCTTGGCATCGGCATCGGCGACCCCCGCCTGAGTCAGCAGTTTGGCGATATAGGCTTTGTAGGCGTCGCGGATGCCCGCCATCTTCGGATCGGCCGACAGATAATATTCGCGCTCGGGAAGGCCGAGGCCGCCCTGCAGCATATAGGGAATAACCTCGCCGGGCGTCGCCAGTCCCTGCGAAACGAAGATGCCGAAGAGATTCTCGGTGTTGAAGTCGGTGGCGTTGAGCGGATCGACATCGGCGCGCGTCTGTTCGCCCAGGATGGTCGACAGCGCCGCCTTGTCGGCAATGGTGTCGAAGCGCGCCAGATCGGCCTCGACCGGCTTCATCCCGGCGGCGTCGATCGCCTTGGTGTTCATATAGGCGTTGTAGAAGGCAGCAATGCGGCCGTCGTCGGTGCCCGCATCGCCGCCGCTCTTGACGATCGCATCGACGAGCTCGCGCGTCCGCTTCTCTGTTTCAAGGAAGGCGGTGTAGAAGGCGCCAATCGACGAGCGGTCGGCGGGGATCTGGGTCACCTTTTGCCAATTGCCGTTCGCATAGGCGTAAAAATCGTCGCCCGGCTTGACGCTGGTGTCCATCGCTTCCTTGCTGATGCCAAGGTCGGTGCCGAGCGTGTAAGCAGCCTTGTCGCCGTTGGCGCTGGTGCAGGCGATCGGCCCGGCAATGATCGTCGCGGTGGACAGGAGGATGGCGAGGACGGTCTTTTTCATGGCGTTGCCTTGCTTTCTGGGGGGTGTCGGACGGCGATACGCCTGTGACAATCTCGTTTCAATACCAACCATTTTCGGCCTGCGGTGCTTTCCAATCGACGAGCGACCGGCTAGGGCGCAGACAGTTTCAGGGAGAGAGTGAACCGTGAGCGCCCCCGTCCTTTCGACGCAATATAATCCCGACGATCCGCAGACCCAGGCCCGCGCCGCATACAACCGCGGCCTGCGCGACGCGCTCTATGCGCGCGTTGCCGAAGCGGCGCTGGGCGGCAACGAAAAGTCGCGCGAACGCCACACGAGCCGCGGCAAGCTGCTTCCGCGCGAACGGGTCGAACGGTTGCTCGATCCGGGTTCGCCTTTCCTCGAAATCGGCCAGCTCGCAGCAGGCGACATGTATGAGGGCGAGGTTCCCGGCGCGGGCATGATCGCGGGCATCGGCCGTGTATCGGGGCGGCAGGCGATGATCGTGTGCAACGACGCGACGGTGAAGGGCGGCACCTATTATCCGATGACCGTCAAGAAGCATCTGCGCGCGCAGGAGATTGCCGAGGCGAACCGCCTGCCGTGCATCTACCTCGTCGACAGCGGCGGCGCGAACCTGCCGCATCAGGACCAGGTGTTTCCCGACCGAGACCATTTCGGGCGCATCTTCTTCAATCAGGCGAACATGTCGGCAAAGCGCATCCCGCAGATCGCGTGCGTGATGGGGAGCTGCACCGCGGGTGGGGCCTACGTGCCCGCGATGAGCGACGAGACCGTGATCGTGCGCAACCAAGGTACGATCTTCCTCGCCGGCCCGCCGCTGGTGAAGGCCGCGACGGGCGAAGAAATCAGCGCCGAAGACCTTGGCGGCGGCGACCTGCACGCGAAGAAGTCGGGCGTGGTCGATCATCTAGCCGAGAATGACGAACATGCGCTGACCATCGTACGCGACATCGTCTCGACCTTCGGTTTCGACGATGGCTTCGACGTCGCGATGAAAGAGCCGCGTCCGCCGAAATATGATGCAGAGGAGCTCTATGGCATCATCCCCGAGGATGTCCGCGCACCCTATGATGTGCACGAGGTGATCGCGCGCATCGTCGATGCCAGCGAGTTCCACGAGTTCAAGGCGAACTACGGCAGCACGCTCGTCTGCGGCTTCGCGCATATCTGGGGCTTGCCCGTAGCGATCCTCGCCAACAACGGCGTGCTGTTCAGCGAGAGCGCGGTGAAGGGTGCGCATTTCATCGAACTGGCGCAGCAGCGGCGCATCCCCCTGCTCTTCCTCCAGAACATCAGCGGCTTCATGGTCGGCGGCAAATATGAGGCCGAGGGGATCGCGAAGCATGGCGCGAAGCTGGTCACCGCGGTCGCAACCGCGACGGTGCCGAAGATCACGGTGCTGATCGGCGGCAGCTTCGGCGCGGGCAATTACGGCATGTGCGGGCGGGCCTATAGCCCGCGCTTCCTGTTCAGCTGGCCGAACAGCCGGATCAGCGTGATGGGCGGCGAACAGGCGGCGAGCGTTCTCGCGACGGTCCACCGCGATGCCGACAAATGGACGCCTGAGGAGGCCGAAGCCTTCAAAGCGCCGATCCGCCAGAAATATGAGGACGAAGGCAATCCATACCACGCGACCGCGCGGCTGTGGGACGACGGCATCATCGACCCCGCACAGACGCGCGATGTGCTCGGTCTCGCCTTTTCCGCAACGCTGAATGCCCCGATCGAAGAGCGTGGCTTCGGCGTGTTCAGGATGTAATCGAGATGATCCAATCCCTCCTCATCGCCAATCGCGGCGAAATCGCTTGCCGCATCATCCGCACCGCGCGCGAGATGGGCATTCGCACCGTTGCGGTCTATTCGGACGCCGACGCGAAGGCGCTGCATGTGCGCGAGGCCGACGAAGCTGTGCATATCGGGCCGTCGCCGGCGCGGGAATCCTATCTGGTGGGCGAGAAGATCATCGCCGCCGCGAAGGCGACCGGCGCCGAGGCGATCCATCCGGGTTACGGCTTCCTCTCCGAGAATGCCGAATTCGCACAGGCGGTCGCCGACGCCGGGCTCGTCTGGGTCGGGCCGAAACCCTCGTCGATCACCGCGATGGGCCTGAAGGACGCCGCCAAGAAGCTGATGGCCGAGGCCGGCGTGCCCGTGACGCCGGGCTATATGGGCGAAAATCAGGACCCTGCCTTCCTCGCCGAGCAAGCCGCGCAGATCGGCTATCCCGTTCTCATCAAGGCGGTCGCGGGCGGCGGCGGCAAGGGGATGCGCAAGGTCGATGCGGCGGCGGACTTTGCCGACGCGCTCGCTTCGTGCCAGCGCGAGGCGGCGGCGTCGTTCGGCAACGATCATGTGCTGATCGAGAAATATATCCTCACTCCGCGCCATATCGAGGTGCAGGTGTTCGGCGACACCCACGGCAATGTCGTCCATCTGTTCGAGCGCGACTGCTCGCTGCAGCGGCGCCACCAGAAGGTGATCGAGGAAGCCCCTGCCCCCGGCATGGACGAAGCGACGCGCGCCGAGCTTTGCGCCGCCGCCGTGCGCGCCGCCAAGGCGGTCGATTACGTCGGCGCGGGCACGATCGAGTTCATCGCCGACGCGTCGGAAGGCCTTCGCGCCGACCGCATCTGGTTCATGGAAATGAACACGCGATTGCAGGTCGAGCATCCCGTCACCGAGGAGATCACCGGCGTCGATCTGGTCGAATGGCAGCTGCGCGTGGCGTCGGGCGAGCCGATCCCGCTGACGCAGGGCGAACTGGCGATCAACGGCTGGGCGATGGAAGCGCGCCTCTATGCCGAAGATCCGGCCAAGGGCTTCCTGCCCTCTATCGGCACGCTCGAACTGTTCCAGCTTCCAGAGCATCTCGGTCGCATCGACACCGGCGTCTATGAAGGCGCCGAGGTGTCGCCCTTCTATGACCCGATGATCGCGAAGGTGATCGCCTATGGCGACGACCGCGATGAAGCCCGCGAAATGCTAGCCGAAATGCTGGAGGACAGCGCGATCTGGCCGGTAAAGACCAATTCGGCCTTTCTGATTGCCGCGCTCAGCCATCCCGATTTCGTTGCGGGCACGGTCGATACCGGGCTGATCGGCCGCGATGGCGACAGCATGAAGGCCGAGCCGATGCCGTCGGATCAGGCGCTGACAAACGCCGCTATGGCGATGGTTCCCCGCTCGCTGCAGTCGGGCTTCCGTCTCAACGCGCCGGACGTGCGCACCGCGCCCTTCCTGCTCGACGGCAAGCGCGTCGACGTGACGCTGCACGGCCCCGGCGCCGAGGAGCCCGCCCCCGCCATGCTCGTCGCCGAAAGCGGCGCGGTGTGGCAGCTTACGCCCTGGCGCGCCGCGGGCGGCGCCGGCGGCGCAGCGGGCGACGGGGCGATCCTGTCGCCGATGCCCGGCAAGATCATAGCGGTCGACGTCGCCGCGGGCGACAAGGTGACCAAGGGTCAGAAGCTGCTGACGCTCGAGGCGATGAAGATGGAGCATAGCCTGACCGCGCCCTTCGACGGCATCGTTGCGGAACTCAACGCTGCGGCCGGGGCGCAGGTGCAGGTCGAGGCGCTGCTCGCGAAGATCGAGGCCGCCGAGTGAGCGGCCTGATCCTTCGCGATGCGACGGCGGCGGATCTTCCCGCCATCCTCGCCATGCTCGCCGAGGACACGATCCCGCCGGCGCGCGAGGCCGATCCCTCGGACCCACGTTACCTTGCCGCGTTCGAGGCGATCGACGCCGACCCGAACCAGCGGCTGATTGCGGCGGAACTCGATGGCCGCGTTGTCGGGACGATGCAACTCAGTTTCCTGCCGGGGCTTTCCTTTATCGGAAGCTGGCGCGGCTTGATCGAGGCGGTGCGGATCGCCGCCGACCTGCGCGGCCAAAGGCTGGGCGAGCAGATGATCCTTTGGGCGGTGGAACAGTGCCGCGCGCGCGATTGCAAACTCGTCCAGCTCACATCATCGGCGACACGGACTGCCGCGCACCGCTTCTACGCCCGGCTCGGTTTCGTGCAGAGCCATGTCGGCATGAAATTGCATTTGAGGGACTGACGATGGCAGGCAAGTTTTTCGACGAATGGCAGATCGGCGACACGATCGTGCACGAGATCCGCCGCACCGTGACCGAGACCGACAATCTGCTGTTCACGACAATGACGCACAATCCGCAGCCGCTGCATCTCGACATCGAGGCTGCTAAAGCATCGGAATTCGGACAGATCCTCGTCAACGGCACTTTCACCTTCAGCCTGATGGTCGGGCTGTCGGTCGGCGATACGACGCTCGGCACCCTCGTCGCGAACCTCGGCTATGACAGGCTGGTGATGCCCAAGCCGGTGTTCATCGGCGACACGTTGCGCGCGACGAGCGAGGTGATCGGCCTCAAGGAATCGAAATCGCGGCCGAATGCGGGCATCGTGACCTTCCTCCATCGCTGCATCAACCAGCGCGACGAAATCGTCTGCCAGTGCGAACGGTCAGCGCTGATCAACAGGAAGAACGTCTGATGCGCCTCCGCTCGCTCCTCTTCGTCCCCGGCGACCGCCCCGAACGATTCGCGAAGGCCGCGGCGTCGGGCGCCGATGCGATCATCCTCGACCTCGAAGATTCGGTGTCCCCTGCAAACAAGGAGGCCGCGCGCGAAGCGGTCGCCGCCTATCTCGCCGGAACGCGCGAAGTCTTTACGATGGTCCGTGTCAATCCGCTCGACGGGCATATGACCGCCGACGACGTTGCTGCCATTGTCGGCGGGCGCCCCGATGCGATCATGCTGCCCAAGGCCGAAGGCGCGCCGAGCATCGCCCAGCTCGATACGATCCTTCGTAGCGAGGGGGCCGCCGATGCGTCGTTGCCGCCGGTGCTGCCGATCGCGACCGAAACCCCGGCGGCGATCTTTACGCTGGGCAGCTATCGCGAGGCGAAGGCCCGGCTGGTCGGCCTCACCTGGGGCGCAGAGGATTTGCCCGCCGCCATCGGCGCGGCGACGAGCCGCGAGGCCGACGGGCGCTACACCGAACCCTATCAGGTCGCCCGCGCGCTAACCTTGTTCGCCGCACATGGTGCGGGCGTCGCGGCGATCGATACGGTATTTCCCGCGATCAAGGACGAGACGGGCCTTGCCGCCTATGCTGCGCGCGCGCGGCGCGATGGCTTTACCGGCATGATGGCAATCCACCCGTCACAGGTCGCGCCGATCAATGCTGCCTTCACCCCGTCCGCCGACGAGGTTCAGCGTGCGCAGGCGATCGTCGATGCCTTCGCCGCCAATCCGGGCTCGGGGGTGCTTCAGGTGGACGGCAAAATGGTCGATGCCCCGCACCTCAAACAGGCGCGGCATATCCTGTCGCTGGCGGACTGACGCCGCGCTATCATCTCCGCCGGAACGGGCGGTGACGCTTCATCCAGGCTTTGCCGCGGTGCCAGTTCCGGCGCAGCCCGCGCTCGGCGATCCCTTCGAACATCGCGTCGGGATTTTCGGGATCGAGCAGTTCATGCTCGGCGATGTAATCGTCAAACGGCCCGGGCTCGACGAGATCGAGTAACTCGAGCGAGCGGCCCGGTCCGCGCAGCGCCTCGATCGCATCGATGAGCGACCCCGTTGTTTCATAAAGTCGGCCGACATCGGCCGGATCGACGTCCAGATGCTCGCCGATCAGCGATTCGCGCAGTGCCCGGATCGTCGGCTCCACGCCGCGGTTCGCGGGCAAAGCGGCATCGATCGTCACATCGCATTCGCTGTCGAGCCCCAGCGAGCGATTGTTCATGTTCGACGATCCGATACGCAGCAGGCGATCGTCGACGACCGCAGTCTTTGCATGAACATAGATCGGGTCGCCGCCCGCGGTGTGCGGGACATAGACGCGCAGGCGGTCGCCGTGCCGCGCCTTGGCGATCGCGCGCACCAGCTTCACGCGCGCCGCGTCCATCGCCATCTGTTCGAGCCAGCCGTCGGCGGTACGCGGCATCACCATGACAAATTCGGGCGGATCGTCCTCGTCCAGCCGCTCGGCAATCGCCGCTGCGATCTTGGCCGAGGTAAAATATTGATTCTCGAAATAGATGAAGCGCTTCGCCGCAGCGATCATGTCGAGATAGAGCTGCTCGATCTCGCGAATTTCGGGATAGCCGTCATATTCGGCGCGCGTGCGCGATATCGCGACATCGACGTTCGTAAAATCGGGTGCGAGATTTTCGGGCCAGTTTTCGCCGTCGCCCTTTACGTCGCGCAATTGCTTGTTCGTTGCGCGCTGCCACCGTTCGTTGCCCAGATCGGCAAGCGCTTCGCCCACCGGCCCGGCGAGGATCATCGTCGAATCGTGCCACGGCATATAGGGCTTGCCGTCGGGGTTGGTGCGCCGCGGATCGCCGTCGCAATGGCCCCGCGTGTCCCAGCGCGACGAAGACACGTCGATGCCGCCGCACACCGCCAGATGATCGTCGAACACCGCGACCTTCTGGTGATGGCTGCACCCGGTCGGGTGTGCGCTGTCGAGCCGGAAGCTGATCGAGCGCGTCACCTTCCAGCGCAGCACCATCGAGACGATGCGCGGCATGAGGAACTGTTTGAGCCCGCCGAAATTCCAACGAAGAATGTCGATATCGCGGTCGGGCTTCGCATGGGCCAGACGCAGCAGAAAATGCCCCAGCGATTCGCCCTTGCCCGCCTCGTCGGGCGTCAGGGCAATCCGCGGGTCGAAGTCCCAGCCGATCAGCAGGATGCGCTCTTTCGCGCGCTCCATCAGCCGGACGAGCAGCGCGTAATAGTCGGCCGCATCGACGATCATCCGCGCCTTGTTGGCGCGTTCGATCCGCCAGCAATTGCGGCCTTCCTCAACGATCGGGGTCAGCGCATCCTCGCTCATCGCCGCCTACACGCACGGGCGGCGGCGATGGTTGCGAGCCTGCACGTCAGGCGGCGAAGAATTGATCGGGCGTCAGCGCCATCATCGCCTCGCTGCCGGCCTCGATCTTGCGACGCAACGCGCCCGCATCGGGGATGAAGCGTTCGCCGAAATGACGCGCGGTAACAAGCTTGGCTTCGAGGAACGCCTTGTTCCCGCGCCCTTCGTCGAGCGCCTTCTGTGCCGCTTCGGCCATGCGCAGCCACATGAGGCCCAGCGCGACGATACCCATGATGTGCATATAATGATGCGCGCCCGCGCCGACATTATTGGGGTCGGTCATGCCATTGGCCATGAACCACATCGTCGCGGCCTTGAGTTCGCCATTGGCCTTTTCGAGTTGCCCCGCGAAATCGGCGAAGGCCGGCTTGTCCTTCGCCGTCGCACATTCGGCGTCGACGATCGCGAAAAAGGCCTGGATGGCACGGCCGCCATTCTGCGCGAGCTTGCGGCCGACGAGGTCCATCGCCTGCACGCCGTTGGCGCCTTCGTAGATCATCGTGATGCGGGCATCGCGGACATATTGGCTCATGCCCTGCTCTTCGATGTAGCCGTGGCCGCCGAACACCTGCTGCGCGTTGGTCGCGACGTCATAGCCCTTGTCGGTGCCATAGCCCTTGATCACCGGGGTCAGCAGGCTGACGAGATCGTCGGCCTGCTGCCGCTCCTCTTCGGACGCGGCGCCATGCGCCAGATCGACCTGCAGCGCGCCCCAGAGACACAGGCCGCGCAGCCCCTCAACCACCGCCTTGCCATCCATCAGCATGCGGCGCACGTCTGGATGGACGAAAAGCGGGTCGGCCTTCTGGGCGGGATCCTGCGGCCCGGTCAGCGCCCGGCCCTGCCGGCGGTCCTGCGCATATTGCACGGCATTCTGATAGGCTATGTCGGCCTGACCCAACCCCTGTATGCCGACGCCGAGGCGCGCGGCGTTCATCATCACGAACATCGCGGCAAGGCCCTTGTTCTCCTCGCCGACCATCCAGCCTTTTGCGCCGTCATAGTTCATCACGCAGGTCGCATTGGCGTGGATGCCCATCTTGTGCTCAATCGACCCGCACGACAGCGTGTTGCGCTCACCGAGCGAACCGTCGTCGTTCACCAGATACTTGGGGACGATGAACAGCGAGATTCCCTTGACGCTGTCGGGCGCGTCGGGGGTCTTTGCCAGCACAAGGTGGATAATATTGTCGGTGAGGTCATGCTCGCCCGACGAGATGAAAATCTTCGTCCCCGTAATCGAATAGCTGCCGTCGCCGTTCGGCACCGCGCGGGTGCGGATCAGGCCAAGATCGGTGCCGCACTGCGGTTCGGTCAGGTTCATCGTGCCGCCCCATTCGCCCGACACCATCTTGGGGACATAGAGCCTCTTCTGCTCGTCGGACCCCTTGACCAGCAACGCCGAGACCGCGGCCTGCGTCAGCCCCGGATACATGGCAAAGGCCTGGTTCGCCGCCATGCGATATTCCTCGACCGGAAAGCCGAGGACATGGGGCAATCCCTGGCCGCCGAATTCTTCGGGCTGGTTGAGCAGCGTCCAGCCCGCCTCGCAATAGGCCTTATACGCTTCCTTGAACCCCTCGGGCGTGGTGACCGAACCATCTTCATGCCGCGTGCAGCCTTCGAGGTCGCCCGATCGGTTGATCGGGAACAGCACCTCTTCGCAGAATTTGCCGGCCTCGGTCAGCACCGCTTCGACCATATCGGGCGACGCATTGGCGAAGCCCGGCAGGTCGGCGTAGCGATCGATACCGAGGACATCATTGAGCTGGAACAGCGTATCTTGGATCGGGGCGCGGTAGACAGGCATGCGAAATCTTTCCGATAAATCAGGTGTTGGCAATCAAACTTGCCCGGGGAGGTTCTGGTTGCCGAAGCTCAGCCGACTTTTTCGCCAGCGTCGACCTTTTTCACCATATCGATGAAACGTGTCAGTTCCTCGACGGCGCTGTCGATGTCATCGCGCTGACGCTGGAGCAGCGCGATGCGCTCCTCGCATTTTTCGACCGTGACCTGGCGCTGGAGCTTGCGGCCATCGCCGACGTCGTAAAGGTCGATCATCTCGCGAATGTCGGCCAGGCTAAATCCGGTGCGCTTGGCACGCAGAATCCAGGCCAGCCGGGCGCGGTCGCGTTTCGAATAGATACGCGACAGCCCCTTGCGCGAGGGGCTGATCAGCCCTTCGTCCTCGTAGAACCGAAGCGCGCGCGCGGTGACGCCGAATTCGGTCGACAGATCGGTGATGCTATATTGCTCGCGCCCCAGATGATCGGGCGTGTCGATATGGGCGTGGCCGTATTCTTCGGTCATCCCGAAAGACTAGTTTCCGTTGACGTGAACGTCAAGGCCGTCGGAGATAAGGAAAAGCGCCGCTTACGGCGATCCGCAAGGCCGGACCATATTGCCGCGTCCATCGCGCAACTGCAAGCCCTTTGCATCGTCCGCCGACCAGCTCGCCCGCGGCAGGCGCAGACCCGAGAGCGAGGCGCGCGACGGGCACAGGCTGTCGCATTGCGACGGCAGGCGTCCGGGCAGGCGCAGTTCGTCATCCTCTTCGTGGACAAGTGCCTCGCATCCCTCGACCCCGGCGAAGCGCATCCGCCAGTCATCCCCGTCGCGGACGATGGTGCCGCGCGCATTGCACGACAGGCCGGGTCCGAAAGACGCGCTCACCGCAAAGCGCCACTGCCCGGCGCCATCGGGGACAACGCACATCGCATCGCGGCCAAGCTCGTGCGTGCGTTCGAACAGGCCGGTCGGATCGCTTGCATCGGCGCGTACCACCCCGCGTTCGCGCGCGGCGATTTCCAACGGATTGCGCGTATCGATCGCGGCATCGGCGCCATCGCGCTTCGCCCGGTCGCAGCCGCCGACGAGCAGCAGAACCGCGACGAGAAGGCCCGCGACGCGTGGGCTAGGCATCGGTATCTAGGAAGGTCAGGCTGCCGTCGCGCTCGATCCGGCGATAAAAGCAGGACCGGCGCCCGGTGTGACAGGCCGGACCGGCAGGCTTCACGCGCAAGTGCAGCGCATCCTGATCGCAATCGACGCGCATCTCGACGACCGCCAGCTCGTTGCCCGAGGTTTCGCCTTTGCGCCACAGCGCGGCCCGCGACCGCGACCAGAAATGCGCCTGCCCCGTCTCCTGCGTCAGCGCGATCGCGTCGGCATTCATATGCGCGACCATCAGCAGCACTCCGCTGTCGACGTCGGTCACGATGGCGGTCACCAGCCCGGCGGCGTCGAAACGCGGCAGGAAACTGTCGGTGGTGTCGCGCGAAGCATCCATGGTCCGCGCCTTAGAGCAGGTCGAGAGCGGCTGTCACCCCCCGCGCGGGTCCGGTTGACATCAAAAGGTCAAATATGGGGGGCGACATTTGGGTTCGGCACTCCTATATGCGCGGCAGTCCCAGCCCCCTGCCCCTGGATTGACATGCTGACGACCCATCCTTTTGACGACGACAAGCTCCGCGAGGAGTGCGGCGTCTTTGGTATTCACGGCGCCGAAAGTGCCGCTGCGGTCGCGGCGCTGGGGCTTCACGCCCTGCAGCACCGCGGTCAGGAAGCCGCGGGCATCACCGCCTTCGATGGCAAGGATTTCCATACCCACCGCGCGATGGGGCATGTTGCGGGCAATTTCGACCGCGACGACATCATCCGCCAGCTCGCAGGCGCGTCGGCGATCGGCCATGTCCGCTATTCGACCACCGGCGAGACGGCGCTGCGCAATGTCCAGCCGCTGTTCGCCGACCTGGCCACCGGCGGCTTTGCGGTCGCGCATAACGGCAATATTTCCAACGCGATGGCGCTGCGCAAGATATTGGTGCGCCGCGGATCCATCTTTCAGTCGACGAGCGATACCGAGGTCATCATCCACCTGGTCGCCACGTCCAACTATCGCACCCTGCTCGATCGCTTCATCGACGCGCTGAAACAGGTCGAGGGCGCCTATTCGCTGATCTGCCTGACCGCGGAAGGCATGATCGGCTGCCGCGATCCGCTCGGCATTCGTCCGCTGGTCATCGGCAAGCTGGGCGATGCGTATATCCTCGCGTCCGAAACCGTGGCGCTAGACGTCGTCGGCGCCGAATTCGTCCGCTCGGTCGATCCCGGCGAACTTGTGATCATTCGCGACGGCCAGCTTTCGTCGCACCGCCCCTTCGCCGACCGCGCGGCACGGCCGTGCATCTTCGAATATGTCTATTTCTCGCGCCCCGATTCGATCGTCGACGGCACCAGCGTCTATTCGGTGCGCAAGGCGATCGGCGCCGAACTGGCGCGCGAAAATCCGGTCGATGCCGATCTCGTCATCCCGGTCCCCGATTCGGGAACCCCGGCGGCAATCGGCTATGCGCAGGAATCTGGCATTCCCTTCGAGCTCGGCATCATCCGTTCGCACTATGTCGGCCGCACCTTCATCCAACCGGGCGACAAGGTTCGCCATCTCGGCGTCAAGCTGAAGCACAATGCCAATCGCGCGCTGATCGCCGGCAAGCGGATCGTGCTGATCGACGATTCGATCGTGCGCGGCACGACCAGCCTCAAGATCGTGCAGATGATGCGCGACGCGGGGGCCGCCGAAGTGCATATGCGCATCGCCAGCCCGCCGACGTCGCATAGCTGCTTCTACGGCGTCGACACGCCCGAACGCGCCAAGCTGCTCGCGGCGCAGATGACGGTCGGCCAGATGGCCAATTTCATTAATGCCGACAGCCTGTCCTTCCTGACCATCGACGGCCTGTACCGCGCGCTGGGCGAGGCGCGGCGCACCGATGATTGTCCGCAATATTGCGACGCCTGCTTCACGGGCGATTATCCGACCACGCTGACCGATTTCGACGAGAACAGCCTGGAAGATCAGTTTTCGCTGCTTGCCGAACGGGTTGTCTGACGAAATGACGATGAATTCTGAAGAACTGGCAGGACAGACGGCGCTCGTCACCGGCGCGAGCCGCGGCATCGGCGCTGCGATCGCCGAATCGCTCGCACGACGCGGCGCGCATGTCGTGATCACCGCCCGCACCGCGGGCGGGCTCGAGGAACTGGAAGACCGCATCCACGATGCGGGCGGCAGCGCGACCATTGCGCCGCTCGACCTGACCGACGGCGACAGCATCGCCCGGCTGGCGAGCGCGATCGCCGAACGGTGGCAGCAACTCGACATGCTGGTACTCAATGCCGCGATGCTCGGCACGTTGACCCCGGTTGGCGCGATCGACAGCAAGGAATTCAACAAGCTGCTGACGCTCAATCTTGTCGCGCAGCAGGCGCTGATCGCCAATTTCGATCCGCTGCTGCGCCGCGCGCCCGCGGGGCGCCTCGTCGCATTGTCGACCAGCGTCGCGCGGACGCCGCGCGCCTATTGGGGCGCCTACGCCGCCTCAAAAGCGGCGTTCGAGGTACTGGTGTCGAGCTATGGCGCCGAAATGCGCAATATCTCGAACGTCCGCACCGCAATTCTCGACCCCGGCGGCACGCGCACCCAGATGCGCGCACGCGCCTATCCCGGCGAAGACCCGCAGAGCATCAAGGATCCGGCAGTCGTCGGCGAATTCGTCGCCAGGATGATGGTCGATGGCTTCGACAGCACCGCTTATCACGCGCTGCCGAAGGTGATGGCAGAGGCTTAACGCGATATTTGCTTTCCCGGGCTATCACGCGCTCTCAAGCGTTTCGAGAAGCAAGGGCATGAAAATGGGCGGCAATATTCTACGTTCCGCGGTCGCGGCGGTTATCGGCATTGCGGTCGCCTTCGGCCTGTTGTGGATCGCCCAATATGCGGGCGGCGAATTCGCTCCCGAAGTCTATGACCTCGACACTGGCGAAATCCTGATCCCGCTCGGCGCGACAATTGCGTTGCTCGTCGGCTGGTTCGTTGGCACCTTCGCCGGAAGCTGGCTCGCGATGCGCATTTCGGACGGCACCGGCGCCGGCTGGGTTGTTGCCGGAGCGATTCTGGGCGCAGCCATCTATCGTTCGATCAGCCTGGCTGATGCCTGGTGGGTGATGGCGCTAGGCGTCCTGATCCCGGTTGCCGCCGCCTGGCTCGCCCAGCGCGCGACAGCCGCACCGATCGCCTGAACGTCATTGTAGCGAAAGAGGGCGAGAAGGGTCTTCAAATCGTCATTGCCGGCGCTGCGAACAATCCAGGGCGGTTACGCCCGCTCTGGATTGCCGCGCGGCTTCGCCGCTCGCAATGACGCACCGAAAAATCAGTGGCTTTCCTTGTCCACGGCGGCCTGCACCGCCTTGTAAAAGGCCTCGCGCGCCGCGCCCACGCCTTCGGGGTCGGTTGCGGTCGGCCAGTTGCCGTTCGATGCGATGACGAGCCGTCGTTTGGGGTCGATGAAGATGCCCTGCCCGAAGATGCCCTGCGCGGCGAAGCTGCCGTCATCGTTGGTCCACCATTGATACCCGTAGCCGCGCCCCGGCTGGTCGATCGCGGCCTGCTTGGTCGTCGCGGCGGCGAGCCAGTCGTCGGGCAGAACTTTCTCCCCACCAGCCACGCCGCCGCCGAGAATGAACAGACCGAAGCGGGCATAATCGCGCAGGCTGGCCGATACGCAGCAACCACTGATCTCGTGCCCCGTCGGCCCGAGCATCCAGACGGCGTCCTGATCCATGCCGAACGGCTTCCATATTTTTTCGGACAGATAGGCTGACAGTGTCTTGCCCGTTGCGCTCGACACGAGGACGCCAATCAAATTGGTCTCGCCGGTCTTGTAGACCCATTTCGACCCCGCCGGCGCTTCGCGCGGCAAGGTCTTCATATAGCTGATGGTAATATCCTCACCCGCGATGGGCTTTTGCAGATTGAACTGCGCGACGTCCGATTTGGGATCGGTATAATCCTCGTTCCAGCGCACGCCCGAGGTCATCGTGAGAAGCTGGCGCACGCTGACGTCGTCATAGGCCGAACCGCGAAGTCCGGGGATATATTGCGTCACCTTGTCGTCGAGGCTTTTGATATAGCCGTCCTTGACCGCCGCGCCGACGAGCGTCGAGGTGAAGCTCTTCGCGACCGAAAAGCTCGTCCACCGCCCCGCAGGACCATAGCCGAGAGCATATTTTTCGAGCCGGATCTTGCCGTCCTGAACGATGATCAGCCCCGCATTGCGCTGGCGCGCCATATGCGCGTCGATGTCGACCCCGACATCGATCGGCCGTCCTTCGGGCAGCGGATAGACCGGGCCGCCCGCCGCAATGGTGTACACGACGACCTTGGGCACCGATTCCATCGTACGGAAAGCAGCGTCGCGTTGATCCTGGCTCCAAAACAGCACATTCTGATCCTTTGGCATGGCGTCGGTGGTCTGTGTCGCGGCGGGCGCGGCAAGGCCGGCCAGCGCCACGGGCAATAGCAAGGCGGCCAATCGTCGTCGCATTCCCCTCTCCCTCTTCTCGATTACAGGCGACTATCCGTCGATCTTTTCCAGCGTGACCTGCGCGACGTCGATCCCGCCGCCGCGAAAGCCGCCTTCGCAATATTGCAGATAATAGCGCCACAGGCGGATGAAGCGTTCGTCAAAGCCCGACGGGAGTTGCCCCGCCGACACCGCCTCGTCGAAACGTTCGCGCCACTGGCGCAGCGTTTCGGCATAGTCGCCGCCGAAGTGACGCACATTGCCCCATGCCAGCCCGCGCGCTTCGGCCAAGGCGCGGAAGCGACTTTCGGAAATCAGGCAACCGCCGGGGAAAATATAGGCCTGAATGAAGTCGCTGCTCGCCGCATAGCGTTCGAACAGCGCGTCGTTGATCGCGATATACTGGATCGCCGCCTTGCCGCCGGGGCGGAGCAGCCGCGCGATCGCGTCGAGATAGGCTGGCCAATAGGTCTGCCCCACCGCCTCGACCATTTCGACGCTCGCAATCGCGTCATAGGGACCCTTGGCGTCGCGATAATCGCAGATTTCGACACGCGAGCGCCCCGAAAGATCGACCGCCTGCAATCGCGCCTCGGCCACCTCCGCCTGCGACGGCGACAGGGTGATACCGGTGTAGAGAACATCGTGGCGCTCGACCGCGCGTTCGGCGAGCGCGCCCCAGCCGCAGCCGATTTCGAGCAGTCGCGTCCCCGACCGCAGGTCGAGCCGGTCGAGGATCGCATCGACCTTGACCTCCTGCGCCTCTTCCAGCGTCATGCTAAGGTCGGTGAACAACGCACTCGAATAATTGAGTCCGCTGTCGAGCCACAGCCGGTAGAAATCATTGCCCAGATCGTAATGCGCCAGAATATTGCGCTTCGAACCGCTGCGGCTGTTGCGGTTGACGATATGGGCGGCGCGATTGATCCAGTGCAGCGGCCCGCGCGAGCGCGCGACATTGCCCAGTGTTTCACCGTTGCGCATGAACAGATCGAACAGCGGGACCGGATCGGGCGAACTCCATTCGCCCAGATCCCAGGCCCGGTACCAGCCGACCGATCCCGACATCGCGAGGCGCACCAGCGCCGACCAGCTTTTCAGATGAACGATTGCGGTCGGCCCCTTGCCCCGCCCGCCCAGGATGCGCACGCTGCCGTCGGGCAGATGTCCCTCGAGCGTCCCCTTGCCCAGCCCGGCATCGATGCGGTCGAGCAGGCGATGGAACAGCGCCGACGGGGCGCGGCCGACGAGGCGCGCGATGAAACCACCCGACCGAAAAGCCCTGTCGGCGCGAAGAAGCGCTTTGCCGCGACGGGGGCTGACATGGGTGTTCATTAGCATTCCCTGCCGCAAAACCTGCGCCATGACAATCAGTTGTCGTCGGCCTTCATGACGTCATAAGCCGCCAGCGCCCGCGCGCGGGCTTCGCGATGCCCAATGATTTTCGGGGGATAGCTTCGCGGACGGCGGCCGAATTCGTCAGGATCGTGGATTGCGGGCTCGCCAATGTCGGCCAGTTCGGGCACCCATTGGCGGATATAGGCGGCGGCATCGAATTTCTCCGACTGACTGAGCGGCGCCATGATCCGCGGAAACATGTTCGAGTCGACACCCGACCCCGCGACCCACTGCCAATTCACCGCATTGGACGCGTAATCGGCATCGACCAGCGTATCCCAAAACCATTGTTCGCCGCGCCGCCAGTCGATGAGCAGATGCTTGATGAGGAAGCTCGCGGCGATCATCCGGACGCGATTGTGCATCCAGCCGGTTGCCCAGAGCTGCCGCATGCCGGCATCGACGATCGGATAGCCCGTGCGTCCCTGTTGCCAGGCGGCGAAATCGGCGTCGGCCTCCTTGCCGCTCCGCCAGGGCAGCGTGGTATCGAAGGCTTCGCGGGCACTGCGGCCGCCGTAATCGGGATATTGCAAGATCACCGTCTGCGCATAGTCGCGCCACCCGATCTCGGCGAGGAACACATCGACCGATCCCCCCGCGTCTGCGACGGCATGCCAGATCGCGGCGGGCGAAACCTCGCCGAAGTGAAGATGTGGCGACAGGCGCGAACTGCCTTCGATCGCGGGCAGGTTCCGTTGCTCGTCATAACGCGCCGCGATCTCGGCAAAAGCGCCGAGTCGCACCTGCGCGCCCGTTTCGCCCGGCGTCCATTCGCCTTCGAACCCAATCGCCCAATTGGGCCGGGACGGCAGCAGTCTCCAATCGTCCAGCCGGTCCGACGCGGGCCAGCGGTCGGGCGCATCGAGGCCTTCGGGCGCATCCACGGGCACAGGCGGCGGCATATGATCGCGCAGCGCGCGCCAGAAAGGCGTGTAGATTTTATAGAGACCGCCGCTGCCGGTCTTCACCGAGCCCGGTGGCGCGAGGTAATTGCCGTCGTGACATCTAAGATCGAGGCGCTTCGCGACCGCGCGCTCGGCATTGCGCCACCACGGCTCGTAATGACGGAGGCAATGCACGGCGCCGGCCCCGCTCTCCTCGGCAATCTTCGCCAGTTCGTCCTCGCACTTGCCGCGCCGCAGGATCAACCGCGAACCGCGCGCGCGCAGGCTTTCGTCGAGCCGCGCGAGGCTGTGATGCAGCCACCAGCGCGACGCGCCGCCCATCGCGCGATGCCGCGGCGTTTCGTCGTCAAGAATATAGACGGGAATGACCGGCCCCGATGCCGCCGCAGCGACTAGCGCCGCCTGATCGGCGAGCCGCAGATCGCGGCGAAACCACAGGATCGTCGGCGGTGCCATCAGGGATAGCTGGCGGTATCGGGTGCGGTCACGCGCACCGTAAAGTTGTCGCGCGCCAGCGGCTGCATGTAGCGCTGATCGTGCAGGACGATCGCATCGCCGTCGCGCGTCGCGACCGGCATCCGCGCCCAGAAAAGGAAGGCGCGCGCGGGCGGATCGGACTTCAGCCACTCGCGGAGGCGCATGTCGTCCATGCCCGTCGGAACCCCCGGCTCCACCGTGCTCCCCTGCCCCAGCGCGTAGGCGCCGCTGCCATAGCGTCCACCGCCGCGCCAAAAGATATCGCGCCGCCAGAAGGCGATCGGCGGCGGGCTCGCGACGACCAGCGCGCCGTCTTGTCCGCTCCGCCGCAGCAGGTCGGATGCCTGCGCCTCGGCCTGCCCCGTCATGACACCGTTGGCGAAGATATAGGCGCAAACGGCGGTGAAACCGATCCAAGCCGGTCGTTGCCAGTCAGGCGCCCCGCGACGTTCGCGTCGCAGCGACAGCCAGACCGACAGGCCGAGCGCCAGCCATATCCACAGGTCGATGATAAACAGTGTATCGCCGTAGAACCAGCGGTGGCTGAACGGTTCGAGCAACCGCACGCCATAGTTGTTGAGCCAGTCGAGCGCCGGGTGGCTGAGGCACCCGATATAGGCGAGCGCGAGCAACCAGCCGCGATGCAAGGGCGGCCTTGTAGCGGGCCGCGTTCCCCGCCGCGTCTGCCAGCCGTCGAAGGCAATCATCGCGGCCCAGAGCAGGACCGGCAGCAAAAGCAGCGCGATCGGCCCATGGGTGATCCCGCGGCGCATCGCGAGCGATTCGACGCCATAAAAGGCGCAGCTTGCGTCGATATCGGGCAGGTTCGCGGCGAGGATCAGCGTCGGCATCGCCAGCGCGGTCTTTTTCTTGAGTCCCATTTGCCCAAGTACCGCGCCGACGAGGCTGTGGGTCAGATTGTCCATGCGCCCCTATAAAGCCGACGCGCGCATCGACCGCAAGCGATCAGAGATCGGGCCCACCTTCGCTGACCGTCCAGGTCTGCCCTTTTTTGAGCAGGCTCTGCAGATCGGCCTTCTTGCCCTCAGCCGCCGCCTTGTTCTGGCGCCATACGTCGGCTTCGAAAGTCGGACGCGGATCATCGTAGAGGACACCGAGCGCCATCGGGAATTCGCCGAAGCGCATTTCCACGAGCATGTGCGCGACGCTGCGGTTGGTGACGTCGTGGACGATCACGCCCGCCGCCTGCCAGTCGCCATCGACGACATCGACGACCTTGAGCGTCAGCGCCTCCTGATCGAGCGCGATACCCTTCGCGCCCTTGGCAAACAGCATCGGTTCCCCGTTCTGGAGCCAGAGCTGGCGGTCTTCAGCGCCCTTCGGCGCGGCGAAATCCTGGAACACGTCCTTGTTATAGACGATGCAGTTCTGGAAGATTTCGATAAAGGCCGCGCCCTTGTGCGCATGGGCTGCTTTCAGAACATTCGGCAGTTCCTTCGATACATCGAAGCCGCGCGCAACGAAGCGGGCGCCCGCGCCGAGTGCGAAGGCGCAGGGCTGCGCCGGGCGGTCGACCGAGCCGAACGGGGTCGACGGGCTGTTGGTGCCAACGCGGCTGGTGGGCGAATATTGGCCCTTGGTCAGCCCGTAAATCTCGTTGTTGAACAGCATGATCTGGCAATCGAGGTTGCGCCGGATAAGGTGCATCGTGTGATTGCCGCCGATCGACAGACCATCGCCGTCGCCGGTGACGATCCACACGTCGAGTTCGGGATTGGCAAGCTTCAGCCCCGTCGCGAACGCCGGCGCACGGCCATGGATCGTATGGAAGCCATAGCTTTCGACATAATAGGGAAAGCGCGACGAGCAGCCGATCCCGCTGATGAACACGGTGCTTTCGGGCACCGCGCCGATTTCGGGCAGGGTGCGCTGCACTGCCTTCAGGATCGCATAGTCGCCGCAGCCGGGGCACCAGCGCACTTCCTGATCGGTTTCCCAATCCTTGAGCGTCGTCGTGCGGGCGATGGTCGTCATCTCGTTCACTGGAGCGCCTCCTCGATGGCAGCTTCGATTTCGGCAATCCGGAAGGGCTGGCCCGACACCTTGTTGAGCGGCTTGGCATCGACCAGATACTGGTCGCGCAGCACCGTCTTGAGCTGGCCCGTGTTCATTTCGGGCACGATCACCTTGTCATAGCTTTTGAGCAATTCGCCCAGATTGGCGGGGAGCGGCCAGATATGGCGCAGGTGAATCTGGCTGACGTCCTTCCCTTCGGCGCGCTTGCGGCGCACCGCCTGATGGATCGGGCCATAGGTCGATCCCCAGCCGACGATGGCAAGCTTGCCGCCTTCGGCGCCGAGTTCGACGATCTGGTCGGGAACCTTGACCCCGTCGATCTTCGCCTTGCGAATGTCGGTCATCGCCTGGTGATTTTCGGGCGCATAATTGATGTGACCGGTGTCGATCTCTTTCTCGATCCCGCCGATCCGGTGCAGCAGGTCGGGCGTACCCGGCTTCACCCAGGGGCGCGCGAGCTTTTCGTCGCGGCCATAGGGCTTGAAGCCGCCTTCGGGTACCTGGGTCAGAAATTCGACCGGGAAGGCTTCATAGGCGGTCAGGTCGGGGACTTTCCACGGCTCGGCCGCGTTGGCGATATAGCCGTCGGTCAGCAACATCACCGGCGTCATATATTGGACCGCGATCCGGCACGCCTCGATCGCGCATTCGAACGCGTCACCAGGCGAGCGCGCGGCGATCACCGGCATCGGCGCATCGCCGTTGCGGCCATAGACAGCCTGATAGAGATCCGACTGTTCGGTCTTGGTCGGCAGGCCCGTCGACGGGCCGCCACGCTGCGAATTGACGATGACGAGCGGCAGTTCGGTCATGATCGCGAGGCCCATTGCCTCGCCCTTCAGCGCGATGCCCGGACCCGACGAGCTAGTGACGCCCAGCGACCCTGCGTAGCTCGCACCGATCGCCGAACAGATTGCGGCGATTTCATCCTCGGCCTGGAAGGTCGTGACGTCATATTCCTTGAGCCGCGACAGATGGTGGAGGATCGCCGATGCGGGTGTGATCGGATAACCGCCGAAGAACATCGGCAGATGCGCAAGCTGCGCCCCGGCGACAAGACCGAGCGCGATGCCCTCGGCGCCGGTCAGCGTGCGATAGAGGCCGGGTTCGGCGGGCGCCGGCGCGACATGATGCTGCTTGAGCGGTCCCGCGAGTTCGGCGGTTTCGCCATAGGCATGGCCCGCATTAAGCGCCGCGATATTCGCTTCGGCAAGATTGGGATCCTTGGCGAATTTCGCCTTCAGCCACTCGGTCAGCGGCTGGCGGTCGCGGTCGAACATCCACAGCGCAAGGCCGAGCGTCCACATATTCTTGCAGCGCAGCGCTTCCTTGTTGCCGAGCCCGAACGGCTTGACGGCATCCATCGTCGCCTGACTGATGTTGAGCTTCAGCAGCTGCCATTTCGCAAGGCTGCCATCCTCGAGCGGATTGGCGTCATATTTCGCCTTGGCGAGATTGCGGTCGTTGAATTCGCCTTCGTCGGCGATGATCAGGCCGCCCAGCTTGAGCACGCCGACATTGGTCTTGAGCGCCGCGGGGTTCATCGCGACGAGCACGTCGGGGGCGTCGCCCGCGGTCGTGATCTCGCTCGACCCGAAATTGATCTGGAACGCCGAAACACCGAACAACGTCCCCTGCGGCGCTCGGATTTCGGCCGGAAAATCGGGGAAAGTCGCCAGGTCATTGCCCGCGAGCGCGGTCGAAAGCGTGAACTGACCACCGGTAAGCTGCATCCCGTCGCCGCTGTCGCCTGCGAAACGAACCACCACTGCGTCGGAACGGGGGGACTGCCGATCTTCGGCCCGGTCCTCGACCACTGTCGCCATTTTCTGTTCTGCCTTTAGAGTCCTGCGAATTACCGGAATGGGCCTAGGCCCGTCTTTCGTCGCCCGCAATTCAGAAAAATTTGTGCGCTGCAAAGCGGATCGGCGCGCGCCTGCCGTAATCAGTTTCCAATTGCCATTGAATTATGCCGCCCGATGGCGAATAGCAGCGGCAACAACATAGCAAGGGATTTGACGGATGACCGACGGCACGACTCCTTATGTTCGCCCCGATGTGGCGGCCTTTCTCGCTTTCCTCAATGCCCAGGAAGGCCCCAAGATGGAAGAGATGCCGCCCGAGGCGGGGCGCGAAATGATGCGCGTTATGGGGCAGATGGCCGACGTGCCGCGCGGCGCAATCGCCAAGATCGAGGATCGCACCATTCCCGGACCCGCCGGCGAGATCCCGATCCGCATCTATGACAACCGTCCCGATCGCGAGCCCGGACCGGTCATGGTCTTCTACCATGGCGGCGGCTGGGTGATCGGCGATCTCGACACGCACGATCCCTATTGTGCCGAAGCGGCACGCCAGCTCGACATGCCGGTGATTGCCGTCGACTATCGCCTCGCGCCCGAACACCCCTTCCCGGCGGCGCCCGAGGATTGCGAGGCGGCGACGCGCTGGGTTGCGGACAATATCCCATGCACCGGGCTGGTCCTGTCGGGCGACAGCGCGGGCGGCAATCTGACCATCGCGACCGCGCTCGCGCTGCGCGATGCGCCAGCCGCGAAGCCCGTGGTCGCGATCCATCCGATCTATCCGGCGGTCACGACGCATCAGGATTGGCAAAGCTACCGCGATTTCAAGGATGGCTATCTGCTCACCGAAGGCGGCATGACCTGGTTCGGCGATCATTATGCCGCCGACCCTGCCGATCGCCGCGCGTCGCCGATCGATTTCGACGCCGCCGGCCTGCCCCCGACCCTGCTCGTCACCGCGGGACTCGATCCGCTGCGCGATCAGGGCCGCGCCTATGCCGGCAAGCTGATCGCCGCTGGCGTGCCGACCACCTATCGTGAAGCTGCAGGCAATATCCACGGCTATATCTGTCTGGCGCAGGGCATTCCGAGTGCCAAGGACGACATCCGCGGCAATCTGACGGTCCTCAAGGCGATCGTCGCCGAAGCGACCGCATGATCGACCCCAGCGCCCTTCCCTATCGCCCCTGCGCCGGGGTGATGCTCGCCAATCGCCATGGCCTCGTCTTCGTCGGCCAGCGACTCGATTCGGCCGAGGACGCGTGGCAGATGCCGCAAGGCGGCATCGATCCCGGCGAGGATGCCGAAGATGCCGCAATCCGCGAACTCAGCGAGGAAACCGGCGTCCATGCCGGGCTGGTCGATATCATCGCGCGCAGCAAGACCGAGCATTTCTACGATCTGCCCGACCATCTGATGGGCAGGATGTGGGGCGGGAAATATCGCGGTCAGCGCCAGTCGTGGTTTTTGATGCGCTTTATGGGCGAGGATAGCGATGTCGATATCGCGACCCGGCATCAGGAGTTTCGCGCCTGGCGCTGGGCCGAACTCGACGAACTCGAACGGCTGATCGTCCCGTTCAAGCGCCAGCTTTACCGCGCCGTCGTCGACGAATTCCGCCCGCTGGTCTGATCGCGCAGCGCGACGGCGGTGCGAAAGACGTCGGCGAACATCGCCGGCGTCAGTCGCCCGGTGTTCGTGTTGTAACGCGAGCAATGATAGCTATCGACCAGATGACGCCCGTCGGGCAGGCGATGCACCGCGCCATGCGCGAAACGATAGGCGGCGAGCCGCCCGCCCACAGCGCGAACCGCCGCGTCATGTGCAATTCGGCCGAGTGCGATCAGCACCCTGACCTGTGGTAGCGCTGCGAGCTGTCCCTCGAAATAGGGGCGGCAGGCAGCAATTTCGGTGGGCGTCGGCTTGTTCTGCGGCGGCAGGCATTTGACGCTGTTGACGATTATCGTTCCGTCCAGGCGCAGCCCGTCGTCGATCCGCCCGTCATAGACGCCGCGGCTGAGCCCGAAGGCGGCGAGCGTTTCGAACAACAGGTCGCCCGCATAATCGCCGGTAAACGGCCGCCCGGTGCGGTTGGCGCCGTGCTTTCCCGGCGCGAGCCCGGCGATGGCGAGCCACGCATCGGGGTCGCCGAATGCATAGACGGGCGCGTTCCACCAATCGGGATGCTCGGCGCGACAGGCGGCGCGCAAGCCGGCGAGTCGCGGGCAGCGCAGGCAATCGCGCGGCGGCTCGGTGGCGGGCAAAGGACTGTCAATCTTCACCCCGCTGCGATAGGCGCATGGGCATGACCAGCGCAACGCCCCTCCCCCTCTATGCCATCGGCCTTGGTTCGAACCGCCGCCACGTCCGCTTCGGCGATCCGCGGCGCGTGTTGCTCGCCGCGCTTGCCGCGCTCGAAAGCGACGAAATCGAACCCGTCGATGCGAGCCCGATCGTCGCCAGCGCGCCGCTCGGTCCATCGCGCCGCCGCTACGCCAATGCCGTCGCGCTCGTCGCCTCGCCGCTCAGCCCGCCCGAGATGCTCGATCGGCTGAAAGCCATCGAAGCAGCTTTCGGACGGCGGCGCGGCCAGCGCTGGGGCGCTCGCACGCTCGACCTCGACATATTGCTGTGGTCGGAGGGCGGATGGAGCGATGCGGCGCTCACCGTGCCGCACGAGGCAATGACCGTGCGCGATTTCGTGCTTGGCCCGCTCCGCATGATCGCACCCGCCTGGCGCCATCCACTCAGCGGCCAAAGCGTCCGGCAACTCGCCGCGCGTCTTTCGCGGGCAAAGCCGGTTGACCACGGCGCTTCGGCGCACTAGGGCGACGGCTCGCTTTCGCACACCGCCCCCCGGCGGTCCGCGATGGGCCCTTAGCTCAGTCGGTAGAGCAACTGACTTTTAATCAGTAGGTCGCTGGTTCGAACCCAGCAGGGCTCACCATAACCGCCGGAATCGCCGCTTTACCTCAGGCGAAGTGCAGCTTGCGATATTTGCCGCGAAAGTAGAGCAAGGGATCGCGGCGCGGTTCGAAAATCGCCTTCAGGACGCGGCCGACAAGAATGAAATGATCGCCGCCCGGATGCACCGCCTCGCGAGCGCATTCGAAACTGCTGAGCGATCCCGACAGCACCGGCGTACCGAATTCGCCGATCTCCCATCCGGTTGCGGCGAAGCGATCCTCGCCCTTGCCCGCGAAGCGGTTGGAGGTCGGCTGTTGGCCGATCTGGAGCACATTGACCGCGAAATGCTTGACCTCGCGCAGCACTGCCGCGCTGCCGGCGTTGTTCGCGATGCAAACGAGGAGGAGCGGCGGGTCGAGCGATACCGAGGTGAAGCTGTTGGCGGTGAGGCCGATCGGCTGGCCCGCCGCATCGATAGCGGTGACCACGGTAACGCCGGTCGCGAAGCAGCCGAGTGCGTCGCGAAAGGTCCGCGCGTCGGACCCAGCGCGATATTCCGGCCACCCGCGCGGCGCGCGGCGCTCAAGAAAGTCGATCAGATGCGCGCCAAGCGCGTCGATCCGGTCTTCGGTGACGACCAGCGCGGCATCCTCCACCTCGACCAGTTCGCCGTCGGGAAGCTGGCCGACGAACGCCGCCGCCGAGGCGCGCGAGACGAGTTCGCTCATCGCGCCGCGGACATAGAGCGTCGGCAGGGCTATATTGGGGGCGATCCCCGAAAGCCGCTCGGACACGGTAGCGGCGTCGAAGGCTTCGAACAGCCGGGCGTCCCACGCAGCCTGACCAGGCGCCCGGTTGGCCGCTTCGCGCAGGCGGTCGCCGATGCGCTGCGCCATCGTTACATCGTCGCTGACCGGCAGGTCGACGAGCACCAGCCCCGAGGCGAGCACTGCCGCGTCGCGTTCGAGCGCGGCGGCGGCGATCCATCCGCCCAGGGTCGAGGCGACAACGACCGGCCGCGTGCCGAGCTGTGCCAGCACCGCGCGCAGATCGCCGACCAACGCATCGAAATCATAGCGCCCGTCCTCGGGCCACTCGCTACCGCCATGACCCCGAAGGTCTAGGCTGATGACGCGGCGGCCGGCCTGTTCGAGCGCGTCGGCGACATTCGACCAGATCGCGCGCGTCTGACCGGCACCGTGGAGCAGCAGCACCGCCGGATCATTGTCCGATCCGATAACGTCGGCTTCGAGGCGGATTCCCGCGAAGCCCTGATAATGAACGATGCTCATGCCGTGAAAATCTCTTTCGTCCGGTGCCGCGGCGGCGACCGGTCGGGCATGATTATTTTCGCTTGTTGATGCAAGTCAAAGTCGGGGAACCGCGCCATTGCCAAAAGCGGATGGCGGGTTCTGGTGATCGAACCTGCGTTCATGGCAACCCTGCACCAGTTGCCACCCAGATCACCTCCCCCAACTGCCCTGCCGGCGTCCCACCGGCGGGGCATTTCTTTGGGAAGGCCGTTCAGGCTCGAAACCCGGCCAGTCGCTGATCGAGGACAGCCTCCGCCTCGGCAATGATACGGTCGATCAATTCCTGGCAGCTCGGAATATCATGGATAAGGCCCTGGACCATCCCGGCCCAGAATACCCCCTTCGTCAGATCTCCCGTTTCGAGGAGTTCGCGGCCGGCCTTGCCGTTGACCAGTTCGGCGACGTCGGCAAAGGTCGCATCGGGCTGCGCAAGGCGGCGCACCACCTCCTCCGACACGGCGCTCTTGCCGACGCGCGCGGTGTTCTTGAGGCTGCGGAAGATCAGGAAGCTGCCGCGCTCGTCATTATCGACATAGGCCTGCTTCACATTGTCGTGGATCGGCGCTTCCTTGGTCGCGCAGAAGCGCGTCCCCATGTTGATGCCTTCGGCACCGAGCGACAGCGCTGCGACCAGCCCGCGACCGTCGCCGAAGCCGCCCGACGCCAGCATCGGGATCTTCACCTTGTCGGCGGCGGCCGGGATCAGGATCAGCCCCGGAATATCGTCCTCGCCGGGATGGCCTGCACATTCGAAGCCGTCGATCGAGATGATATCGCAGCCCGCCTTTTCGGCCGACAGCGCATGACGCACGGCGGTGCATTTGTGGAGGATGGTAACGCCATGGGGCTTGAGCATTTCCCATATCTCGCGCACCGCCTGCGTGCCCGCCGTTTCGACGATCTTGACGCCGCCGTCGATGATCGCCTGCGCATAGGCCTTGTAATCGGGGGCGTTGATCGTCGGAAAGACCGTCATGTTCACGCCGAAGGGCTTGTCGGTCATCGACCGGCAGCGTTCGATTTCGTCGCGCAGAGCGTCAGGGCTTGGCTGGGTCAGCGCGGTGAGGATGCCGAGGCCGCCGGCGTTCGACACAGCGCTCGCCAGTTCGGCATAGCCGACACTCTGCATGCCGCCCTGCACGATCGGATGCTCGATACCCAGCATTTCGGTGATGCGCGTCTTGAAAGCCATGGTCCATCCTTCCCTTCTGTCTCTGCCGTTACGGCACCGTTGCTTCTCCCTTGAATTAACTTGACGCTTACGTCAACGTCGGGTTGAGAGACGATATAGTTAGACAGCGAAGGGAATCGGAATGGCGGCGACGCACCAAGGCATATCGGATCGGGCGCTCGCGATTGCAGCCAAGGTCGAGGCCTTCGTCCGCGAGACGGTGGTCCCCTATGAGAAAGACCCGCGCCGCGACCATCATGGCGCACCGACCGACGAGCTGGTGATGGAAATGCGTGAGCATGCGCGGGCCGCGGGCGTGCTGACGCCGCACATCCTGTCCGATGGCAGCCACCTCAATCAGCGCGAGACGGCGGTCGTCCTCATCAAGTCGGGGCTTTCGCCGCTCGGTCCGCTCGCGTGCAACACGATGGCGCCCGACGAAGGCAATATGTATCTTCTCGGCAAGGAAGGCAGCCCCGAGCTCAAGGAACGTTTCCTCAAGCCGATGGTCGAGGGCCGCGTCCGATCGGCCTTTTTCATGACCGAACCCGCCGAAGAAGGCGGTGCGGGGTCCGATCCGTCGATGATGAAAACGACCTGCCGCCCCGACGGCAATCATTGGGTCGTGAACGGCCGCAAGACCTTCATCACCGGCGCGGAAGGCGCGCGCGTCGGCATCGTCATGGCGAAGGCCGAAGAAGGCGCATGCATGTTCCTCGTCGACCTGCCCGATCCGGCGATCCGCATCGACGAGATTCCGAACACGATCGACAGTTCGATGCCTGGCGGGCACGCGACGCTGACCATCGACAATCTGCGCATCCCCGCCGACCAGATGCTGGGCGCGGCGGGCGAAGGATTTCGCTACGCGCAGGTCCGCCTGTCCCCCGCCCGGCTGTCGCACTGCATGCGCTGGCTCGGCTGCTGCATTCGCGCGCACGAAATCGCGACCGACTATGCCAACCGGCGCGAAGCCTTTGGCAAGCCGCTGATCGAGCATGAAGGCGTCGGCTTCATGCTCGCCGAGAATATGATCGATCTGAAGCAGGCCGAACTGATGATCGACTGGTGCGCCGGCGTTCTCGACACCGGATCGCTCGGCACCGTCGAAAGCTCGATGGCAAAGGTTGCGGTCTCCGAAGCCCTGATGCGGATCGCCGACCGCTGCGTTCAGGTGATGGGCGGGACCGGCGTCACCGATCGCACGATCGTCGAACAGGTGTTCCGCGAAGTGCGCGCCTTCCGCATCTACGACGGTCCGACAGAGGTCCACAAATGGAGCCTTGCCAAGAAGATCCGCCGCGACTGGAAGGCCGGACGCACCTGATGCCCCTGTCAGTTGCGCTTTGCCGCCCGATCCTCCAGCCGTAGCGTCAAAACGACTTGACGTTTACGTTAACGTCCGGATGATGGGTGAAAACATAAAGGGTAGAGGACTCGGACCGATGTCGATTTTGTACGACGAAGGACAACAGGCGATCGCCACCGAATCGCGCCGCATATTGGAAGCGCGCGTGCACAAGGACGATCTGCTCCCGCTGCTCCAGACGAGCGGGCGCTATCACGAAGCCTTCTGGGCCACCGCAAAAGAACAGGGCTGGACCGCGCTGGCCTTGCCGGAAGCCTATGGCGGCCTTGCGCTCGGCCTCGTCGAACTCGGGCTGATCGCGCACCAGGCGGGCCGCACGCTCAGCGGCGCACCCTTTCTGACCTCGAATTTCGGTGCGGCAAAAGCGATCGAGCTATACGGCAGCGATGATCAGAAACAGCGCTGGCTACCGGGCCTGGCAAGCGGGGACGTCATCGGGGCGGTCGCGATTGCTTCGGGGCCTGACGCCCTGCCCGCCCATCCCAAGGTCACACTGACCGATGACCGGCTCGATGGCGTGAAGGACGGCGTTTCGGGTGCATTACATGCCGACGTTGCCATCGTCTTCGCCAATGGCCCGGGGATGCCGGTGCTTGCCCTTGTCGATCTTGCCAAGGTTGAAAAGACGGCGATCGACAGCTTCGACAACAGCCGCTGCCTCGCCGACCTGCATTTTTCTCATACGCCCGCCGAGACGCTCGTCAGCGGAAGCGCCGCGCGCGCGGCGGCGCTGCACATTCTGGCATTGCAGGCCGTCATCACCGCGCATGAGCAGACGGGCGGCGCCGAGGCGCTGATGGAAATCGCGCGCGACTATGCCGTAACGCGCAAGGCCTTCGGGCAGCCCATCGGCGCCTTCCAGTCGATCAAGCACCGCATCGCCGAACTCTACGGCCTTGTGGAACTCGCGCGCGCCAATTGCATCCACGCGGCCTCGCGCGAGGGGCAGAGCGATTTCGTGACGGCGGCCGCCGCGGCGCGGCTTTCGGCGACCGAAGCCTATGATACCGCGGCGCGCGATTGCGTGCAGATCCACGGCGGCATCGGCGTGACCTGGGAAATCGGCCTTCACCTTCATATGCGCCGCGCCCGCACGCTGGCGCTCGAACAGGGAAGCAGCCTGTTCTGGGAAGATATATTGGTCGACCGCTTGGCAGGAGAAGCAGCATGAGCGATCTCGAAGCCTATCGCGCGAAGGCCGCGGCCTGGTGCGAATCCGTCGCGCCCACGTTCGGCAAGGCGGCCCGCAAGGGCCTGAGCGTCGAAGAGGATCTCGCGCTCGGACGCCGCTATCAAAAGGCGAAATTCGATGCGGGCTTCGCCGGCATCAACTGGCCTACCGACCTCGGCGGACAGGGCCTTGGCCATATCGAGAAGATCACCTTCGAAGCCGAGGAGATGAAGCACGGCTTCCCCAACGTCTATTTCGGCATCTCGCTCGGCATGCCGGTGCCGGTGCTGATGCAGTTCGGCTCCGACCGCGATTTCGTGAAGGAGCGCGTGCTCAAGGCGCTGCAGGGCGAAGAAATCTGGTGCCAGCTCTTCTCCGAACCATCGGGCGGCACCGATCTTGCCGGCCTGCGCACGCGCGCCGAAACCGATGGCAACGGATGGAAGATTAACGGCCAGAAAGTCTGGACGAGCTGGGCGCAATATAGCGACTATGGCGTCATCGTCGTGCGCACCGACCCGACCGTCGCCAAGCACAAGGGCCTTACCTATTTCTGGGTCGACATGAAGGCGCCCGGCGTCACCGTGCGCCCGATCAAGCTCGCCGGCGGCGACAGTCACGTCAACGAAGTCTTCTTCGACGATGTGAAGATCAGCGACGACCACCGCATGTCTCCGGTCGGCGGCGGCTTCTCGGTCGCGCTCGCGACCCTGATGATCGAACGCTATGTCGCAACCGACAGCGCCGGATTCGGCCCGCACCTCGACCTGTTCGTCGATATGGCGAAAGACCTGATGATCAATGGCCGACCGGCGATCGAGGATGGCCGCATCCGGCAGCAGATCGCCCGCAACTATGCGATGCGTTCGGGACTCGATTCGATCAATGTCCGCGCACGATTGATGATGCAGGCGGGTATGACGCCGGGCCCCGAAGGCTCGCTCAACAAGCTGGTTGCGGTGCGCTCGCGCCAGAAGCTGTCCGAACTCGCGATCGACCTGCAGGGCGTCGGCGGCTTCCACTTCGACGAGCATGCCTCGCCCAAGGACGATTGGGCAGCGAGCTGGATCAACGCGCCGACCGGCCGCATCGCCGGCGGATCGGACGAAACGCTGCTCAACACGATCGCCGAGCGCATCCTCGGCCTGCCGCAAGACCATCGCCCCGACAAGGGCGTCCCCTTCAACCAGATTCCAGCCTGAGGAGCCTCCCCATGAAACTCGATTCCTCGACCGCGGCCGTTGTCACGGGCGGCGCGTCCGGTCTTGGCCGCGCAACCGCCGAAGCGCTTGCCGCCGCGGGTGTGAAGGTCGCGATCTTCGATATCAACGACGCGCTGGGCGAAGAGGTGGCGCAATCGATCGGCGGCCTGTTCGTCCATGTCGATATCACCGACGAACAGTCGGTTCTCGACGGCTTTGCCAAGGCGCGCGCCGCTCATGGTCAGGAACGCATCGCGGTCCACTGCGCGATGACGTCGCGCCGCGGCAAGACGCTCGCCTATGACAAGGAAACGGGCAAATTTCGCCGGACCCCAACCGCGGATTATGAATATGGTGTCGCGGGCATATTGACCGCAAGCTATCGCATCGGATCGATCGCGGCCGAAGGCATGGCGACATTGCCCGAACTGGAAGACGGCGAACGTGGCGCAATCATCTTCACCGCCTCGGTCGCGGCGCAGGACGCACAGATCGGTCAGGTCATCTACGGGTCGGCCAAGGCCGGGGTAAACGGCCTCGTCCTGCCGATGGCGCGCGATCTGATGGACCTCGGCATCCGGGTCAATTCGATCATGCCCGGCGTGTTCGGTACGCCGCTGCTCGGCAATATGAACCCCAAGGTCAAAGAAAGCCTCGAAGCGTCGGTCCCCTTCCCCAAGCGGCTCGGCAAGGCCGAGGAATATGCCAGCCTGGCGATGGAAATGATCCGCAACACCTATTTCAACGGCCAGGCCGTCCGCCTCGACGGCGCGATCCGCATGGCTCCCCGTTAAGTCACCCAGCGAAGGAATACCTCCATGGCCGAAGCCTATATCATCGACGCCGTCCGCACCCCGCGCGGGATCGGCAAGCCCGGCAAGGGCGCGCTGTCGCATCTTCACCCACAGCATCTCGCCGCCACCGTCCTCGCCGCGATCCGCGACCGCAATCATCTCGACACGGCAACGGTCGACGATATCGTCTGGTCGACCTCGTCGCAGAACGGCAAGCAGGGCGGCGACCTTGGCCGCATGGCGGCGCTGTCGGCGGGGTACGACACCAAGGCCAGCGGAACGACGCTCGACCGCTTCTGCGGCGGCGGCATCAGCTCGGTCAATTTCGCCGCGGCGAGCGTGATGAGCGGCATGGAAGATTGCGTCGTCGCCGGCGGTACCGAGATGATGAGCTACACCACCGCCTTTGCCGCCGAGCAGGCGAACGCTGGGCTGCCGCCGCGCCTGATGGGATCGGGCCATGAAGCGCTCGACGAAATCCACCCGCAGTCGCACCAGGGCATCTGCGGCGACGCGATCGCGACGATCGAAGGCATCAGCCGCGAAGCGCTCGACGCGCTCGCACTCGTCAGCCAACAGCGCGCCGACAGGGCGATCAAGGAAGGCCGCTTCAACAAGTCGGTCGTGCCCGTCCTCAACCCGGACGGCAGCGTTGCGCTGGACCATGAAGAGTTCCCGCGCCCCGAAACCACCGCGGAGGGCCTTGCGTCACTCAAGCCCAGCTTTGCTGCGCTCGCCGATTTCGACATGGGCGGCGGCTTCACCTTCCGGAAGCAGATCAACCGCCGCTATCCCGACCTTGAAATCCAGCATTTCCATCATGCAGGCAATTCGTCGGGCGTTGTCGACGGCGCCGCCGCGATTTTGCTGACATCCAAGGATTATGCCGACAAGCATGGCCTGAAGCCCCGCGCCCGCGTCGTCGCCTATGCCAATATCGGCGACGATCCGACGCTGATGCTCAACGCCCCGGTTCCGGCGGCCAAGAAGGTGCTCGAAAAAGCGGGACTGACCAAGGACGACATCGACGTCTGGGAAATCAACGAAGCCTTTTCGGTGGTCGCCGAAAAGTTCATCCGCGACCTCGACCTCGATCGCGAAAAGGTGAACATCAACGGCGGCGCGATGGCGCTCGGTCACCCGATCGGCGCGACCGGTTCGATCCTGATCGGCACCGCGCTCGACGAACTCGAACGCTCGGGTGGCCGCTATGGCCTCGTCACCATGTGCGCCGCGGGCGGCATGGCACCGGCCATCATCATCGAACGCATCTAAGACAATCATCGTCATTGCGACCCCGGCGAAAGCCGGGGGAAGCAATCCAGGGCGGTTTACGCCCCCCTGGATTGCAGCGTCCCCCGGATCAAGTCCGGGGTCCTCGCAATCACGATGCAGGCATGGGAGACACGACATGGCCGGACCCCTGAAGGGCATCAGGATCATCGAATTTGCAGGGATCGGTCCCGGCCCCTATTGCGGGATGATGCTCGCCGACCATGGTGCGGAGGTGATCCGCATCGATCGTCCCGGCGGTTTCATGGACCCGCGCGATCCGCTGTCGCGCAACCGCACCTCGATTGCGCTCGACATGAAAAATCCCGATGCGGTCGCGATCGCGCGCGATCTGTGCAAGAGCGCCGACGGCATCATCGAAGGCTATCGTCCGGGCGTCATGGAGCGGCTGGGGCTCGGCCCCGATGTGCTGCTCGCCGACAATCCCAGGCTTGTTTACGGACGCATGACCGGCTGGGGCCAATATGGCCCCTATTCGCAGGCGGCCGGACACGACATCAACTATATCGCGCTGTCGGGCGTCCTCCATACCGTTGGCCGCGCTGGAGAAAAGCCGGTGCCGCCAGTCAATTATGTGGGCGATTTCGGCGGCGGCGGCATGATGCTGGCCTTCGGCATGGCAAGCGCGCTGCTGCACGCCGCGAAGACCGGCGAGGGTCAGGTCATCGACTGCGCCATGACCGACGGGTCGGCATTGCTCGCGGGGATGAGCTGGGGCTTTTATGCCATGGGTCGGCTGCGCGACGAGCCGGGGGTGAACATGCTCGATACCGGCGCGCATTTCTACGACACCTATGCGTGCGCCGACGGCAAGTTCATCTCGATCGGCTCGATCGAGCCGCAATTCTATGCCTTGCTGCGCGAAAAGACCGGGCTCGACGCCGATCCCGCCTTCGATGCGCAGATGGACCCGTCGCAGTGGGAACCGCTCAAGGACAAGCTGACAGCGCTGTTCGCGACCAAGACGCGCGACGAATGGTGCGCGCTGATGGAAATGACCGACGTGTGCTTTGCCCCCGTCCTTTCGCTCGCCGAGGCGCCGCAGCATCCGCACAATGTCGAGCGCGAAACCTTCCTCTCGGTCGGCGGCGCCACCCAGCCCGCCCCCGCTCCGCGCTATTCGGCGACGAAGGCCGACACGCCGCGTCCCGCTCCGGCGGTGGGCGCCGATGGCGACGCGGTGCTTGCCGCGCTCGGCTACGACGCCGAGCGAATCGCTGCGCTGCGCAGCGGAGGCGCGGTCCGCTGAACCGATACGGCGACCGGGCGCCGATCCGCGCCCGGCAACGCCATCTGCAACTTGCCAGAACAGACCGCGGGGCATAGCCTGTGCGCGGTACAGGAGAGGTGATGATGGGCGAATTTCTGAGTGTCGAGCGGCGGGGAAAGATCGCCATCCTGACGATGATCAAGCCCGAGAGCATGAACGCCATCGGCACCCATGCCGACTGCGACGATATCGTCGACACGCTCCGCGCGCTGGGCGAGGATCGCAGCGTCAGCGCGATCATCCTTACGGGCAGCGGCAAGGCGTTCAGCGCGGGCGGCAATCTCAAGTCGATGCAGGATCGCAAGGGGATCGGCGTGCTCGATCAGCCTGATTCAACCCGCGCCAATTATCGCCGCGGCGTGCAGGCGGTGATCCGCGCGCTGATGGACTGCGAAATCCCGATGATCGCCGCGGTCAACGGCCATGCCGTCGGCCTCGGCTGCGACCTTGCCTGCACCTGCGACATCCGTATCGCGGCGGAGAGCGCCAAATTCGCCTGCAGCTTCATCAAGGTCGGCATCGTCCCCGGCGACGGCGGCGCCTGGCTTCTCCAGCGCGTCCTCGGCTATCCGCGCGCGGCCGAACTCTTCCTGACCGGCGACCGCTTCGATGCGCAGACGGCAAAGGACTATGGGCTTGTCACCGAAGTCGTCCCCGACGCCGAACTGCTCGACCGTGCGGTGGCGATCGCCGAGCGCATCGTGTGCAACCCGCCGCGCGCGCTGCGGCTCACCAAGCGGCTGCTCCGCGAGGCGCAGCACAGCCGGATGAGCGACATCCTCGAACTCAGCGCCGCCTATCAGGCGATCGTCCACGAAACCGCCGACAACCGCGAGGCGATCAACGCCTTCGTCGAAAAGCGCCCACCCGTCTTTACCGGAGAATAGCCATGATCGCCGACCGCGTCCTGCCGCTTTCGGGCATCCACAATTTCCGCGACTATGGCGGCTATGCGGTCGAGGATGGCGGGCGGCTACGGCAGGGACTGCTCTGGCGTTCGGCGCACCATGAACAGGCGACCGACGCGGATCTGGGCGCGGTCGATGCGCTGGGCCTCGAAACCGTGATCGACCTGCGCGGCGACGACGAGCGCGAAATGCATCCCTGTCGCCGTTCCGACAATTTTTCGGCGCGCGTCCTGTTCGCGGGCGGCGTCACCGCCGGCCTGGCACCGCATCTTCAGGCGGCGGGCGGCGCGATCGATGTCGAGACGGCACGGGCGCGAATGATCGACACCTATGCAGGCATGCCCTATCGCTCGGCGCTCGTCGCGACGCTGCGCCTCTATCTGGCGGCGCTCGCCGAATATGACGCGCCGAGCCTGGTGCACTGCGTCGCCGGCAAGGACCGCACCGGCTTTGCGGTCGCGATCGTCCACCGGCTCGTCGGCGTGCACGAAGATGACCTGATGCACGACTATCTGCTCACCAACACGGCGGGCAAGATCGAGGAACGCATCGCGCAGGGCGCCGCGCACATCCGCGCCCGCTATGGGGCGGAGATCAAGGACGAGGCGGTGCGCGCGCTGATGTCGGTCAATCCCGCCTATCTCGACGCCGCGCTGGCGACGGTGCGCCGCGATCATGGGGATATTCCAAGCTATGCCGAGGCGGTGCTGAATTTCACCCCCGCGATGCGCGAGGCCCTGATCGACAAGCTGGTCGTCTAGCCCCTTTCCTCAAGGGCAGATTATTCGCCCTTCACCACCACCCCGCCCTTCACGACCGCGGCCACATGCTCGAGCCGGGTTACATCGGTGAGCGGGTCGCCATCGACCGCGATGATGTCGGCGTAGCGACCGACCGCGATCGCGCCGAGGTCGTTCGTCATGTCGAGCGCTTCGGCGCCGCTGACCGTCGCGGCGCGGATCGCCTGGAGCGGGGTCATCCCCCACTCGACCATCTTTGCGAACTGCTTGCCGTTATCGCCGTGCGGATAGACGCCGGCATCGGTGCCGAACAGTATCCGCACTCCTGCCTTCACAGCGCGCTGGAAGGTCTGGCGCTGGGCAAGGCCGATCGCCTTTTCCTTGTCGAGGCTTTCCTGTTCGGTGCCGTTGGCGGTCCCGGTCGCGAGGATATAATCGTCATTATAGATATCCATGTCGAACCAGGTCTTGTGCTCGATGGCGAGCTTGATCGCCGCATCGCTCGCAAGGCTGGCATGTTCGATCGTATCGATGCCGGCAAGGATCGCCGTCTTGATCCCGTCGTCGCCATGCGCGTGGGCCGCGACCTTCAGCCCCAGCATATGCGCCTCGTCGGCAATCGCCTTCATCTCGTCGAAGGTCAGTTGCTGCGCGCCGACGCTGTCGCCGAGCGAAAAGACGCCGCCGGTCGCGCAGATCTTGATGACGCGCGCGCCATATTTGTGCAGCCAGCGCACCTTCGCGCGCGCCTCTTCGGGGCTGTCGATCACCGACGCCTCCTTGCGGTCCATCGAGGGCGGCAGCCCGCCGCTGTCGCAATGGCCGCCGGTCGCGCCGATCGCCCAACCCGCCGGAATGATGCGCGGTCCCTGAATGAAACCGCCCTCGATCGCCTGCTTCAGCCCGACATCCTCGAAATCGGCCGAGCCGACATTGCGCACGGTGGTGAAGCCCGCGTCGAGCACCTTCTTCGCATTGGCGACGCCGACGACGGTCCAGAAGCTGTCGGTGTAGCGCAGCCCCTGATAGCCGCCGACTTCGGCGAGCGAGGTCAGATGGACGTGCATGTCGATGAGGCCGGGCAACAGCGTGCGATCGCCGAGGTCGATCTGCCGGACGTCGGAGCCCCAGCGCACGGTGCGCGCATCGGCGATGCCGGTGATGCGCCCGTCTGGCCCGACGAAGATCGCGGGATGCTCGACGGTCTTGCCGGTCAGCACGTCGAGATAGCGCGCCGCGGTAATCACCGTCTTCTGCGTCGCCGCCGCGTCCTGCGCCGATGCCGTACCAACGGCGAAAAGCGCCGCCGCGCCGATCGCGATTCCCCGCAGAAAACTGCCGAACTTCACACTGGATTGCATCACGCGTCCACCCTCTGTTGCTGCCCGCAGACTTGATGGCAAAAGGCGCCCGTGTAGGACAGCGAAAATTGCGTCAGGCGGCGATTTTATGCTGCGCAAGATAGGCATAGTCGGCGCGGCACGCGTCCGCGACGGCCTGGGCCTGAGGCAACAGCGGCGCCGCCGGCTTGTCGGGCGCACCGAAGCCCGTGCTGGCGGCGACCGCATCATACCAATGCGAGGCCCATATACCGTCGGTGGCGTGGATTCCGGGTTGCCACCGCAACATGGCGGCATCCCAGTCGATGCCGAGCGCTGCGCACAATTTCTGCAGCATCGCCGCCGGATCGCGCAATATGTCGGCGCTGTCGATCACCGGCGGCGCATGGCCGAGCCGGTCGGCCTCGCGGTCGAAAAACTCGACCTGACGCGCGGTGCCGAGATGGTCGGGGCGGACCATCACGCGCTTGGCGGCATAGCTCGCGACGACGCGCGCCGGGTCGCGGATCAGGAAGGCGTGGCGAAGGCCGGGCAGATCGTGATGCGCAATCGGGCCGACCATATGGTGCGCCATATGCTTCTGGTACCAGATCGGCGTGGCGGCGGGATTCGGCCCCGACAGGGTGCGCGCGACGCTGCGCCAATCGCAGTCCATCGACGCCATGACCTGCTCCCTCATCGGCTGCGGGTCGCCGGTTTGCCGCAGATAGGCACCGTAAAAAGGTTCGTCGGTGACGATGCTGTCGGCGCGGCTGCCGAAACTGCGCATCATCGCGGTCGACAGGTTTCGCGGCCCCGACCACATGGCGATGCGGATGCAATCGGTCACGGTCGTCCCCGCGCCGCGATATCGGCCTCGATCAGCGCACGATAGAGGCCCTGCAGGCGCTCGACCATCGGCCCGCGCCCATCGGTCAGCGTGCGCCCGTCGATCGTGTGCGCAGGCACGACGCCCGCAAAGGTGCCGGTCACGAACGCCTCGTCGGCGCCATAGACATCGGTCAGCGAGAAGTTCCGTTCATGGACCGCTATTCCGTTGTCGCGGCAGATACGGATGACGTTGCCGCGCGTGATCCCGCCCAGGCAATAATCGCCGGTCGACGTCCACACCTCGCCTTTGCGGACGATGAAGAAATGGGTCGAATTGCAGGTCGCGACGAAGCCGTGCGGATCGAGCATCAGCCCCTCGTCGGCGCCCGCCTGCGCCGCCTGGATGCAGGCCGTGATGCAGTTGAGCTTCGAATGCGAATTGAGCTTCGGATCCTGCACCGCGGGATCGCCGCGGCGGACGTGGACGGTAAAGAGCGACAGCCCCTTTTCGACCGTCGCGGGCAGTGGGTCCTTATGTTCGGCAATGATGACGATCGTCGCGGGCGAAACGATCACGCGCGGATCCTGATAAGGGGTCGAGCGGATACCGCGCGTCACCATCAGGCGGATATGGCACGCGTCCATCCGGTTGGCATCGATCGTGTCGTAGAGCCGCCGTTCGAGCGCTTCGCGCGAAATCCCGATGTCCATCGCGATCGCCTTCGCGCCCTCCCACAACCGGTCGAGATGCTGGTCGAGAAAGGCCATGCGGCCGCGGTGGACGCGGATCCCCTCCCACACTCCGTCGCCGAGCATGAAGCCGCTGTCGAAGACCGACACGCTGGCTTCGGCGCGCGGAACGAGCGCGCCGTTGACGTTGATTAGGATCGCGTCGTTGCGCGGATCGGGGACGAAGTCATGCGTGCCATGTGTCATCACCCCACCCTAGCTGCTTGGCCGGCGCTGTCGAGCGGTCATGCCAGCCCGGCGCGCTCCGGTTGCGCCCACCACGCCGCCGTCAGCGCGAAGGCCGCGCCGAGCAGGATGCCGCCCACGATATCGCTCGGCCAATGCACGCCGAGCATGATGCGCGACAGGCCGGTAAAGCCGATCATCAGCACCGCGAGGGTCCATGTCGCCCGCCGCCATTGCACTGGCGCGAGCAACGCCAGCGTCAGGTAGAGCGCCGCTGCACTGGTGGCGTGGCCGCTGGGATAGGAGGCGCTGCTGACATGATCGAGATGCGCGATCAGGTCGGGGCGCGGGCGGTCGAAGGCCGCCTTGAGCAGGCTCGACGCAATGTTGGCGAACAGCACTGCGGCCACGATCGCGAGCGCCGGACGCCGCCCGCCCCAAAAGCGCACCGCCGCCGCGATCAGGCCGACCAGTACCCAACGCGGCGTGCCGCCGCCGATCCAGCTTATCGCCTGCATGAAGGCGATAAGCGGTGCGGGACCGGCGCCGTCGGGCCACGTAAGATGCCGCGCGATCGCGGCGTCGAGGGCCGCGCCATAATCAGCGCGGGTCAGCAGGCCGAGCATCAGCACCGCGACAGCAAGCATCACGACGATGACCGCCCTGTTCCGCAAACGCGCCGGTGGTTGCGCCACGATCAGGCTTGCCTGATCCGGTCGCCGGCGGGCTTGCGCCATGCCTCGAGATAGGCGGCAAAACGGCGCAGTTGCTCGGTGCCGCCGTCGACGTCATTGTCCATCAACCGCAGCACGCCCGGCCCCTGATCGGTGCGATAGGCGAGATATAGTCCGTGCCGGAAACCGGCGCCCAATCCAACCGATACGGAGAGGTCGCCCGGAAGGCGATCGGCGCGTTCGACGAGAAGCTGCGTGATGTCGCGCGCATCGAGCGACCCGATCCCGGCATCGTGCAGCAGATCGGAATAGAGGCGCCCGTTCTCGATCCTGGCCGCAACGCGCGCCGCGGCCGCCCGCCCCCCATGCCGCGCCGCATAGAAGAGGCAGCCGCATCCGGCCCCGATCAGCACGATCATATGGAACGGTGCCAGCGGATCGCGCCGCGGCGCCGACGCGGGCCACAAGCCGCCGGCGAGAGGCACTGGCGGCGGCGGCGGGGCGTGGGCGTCGTCGTACATCAACCCGGCCACAAGGAAAGCCACGACCGCAAAGGCAAGGAAGAGCAGAGCCTTCCCGCTATTGCCGCCGCGCGCATAGTGAAGGATCGACGGGTTCAAGCGCGATCAGATATGCAGCGCCCGCCCATAGGCGCCAAGCACCGCTTCGTGCATCGTCTCGCTGATCGTCGGGTGCGGATAGACGGTGTGCATGAAATCCTGTTCCACCAGCTCGGCGGTCTTGCCGACGGTATAGCCCTGGATCATTTCGGTCACTTCGGCGCCGACCATATGCGCGCCGAGCAGTTCGCCGGTCTTGGCGTCGAACACGGTCTTCACGAACCCTTCGACTTCGCCGAGCGCGATCGCCTTGCCGTTGCCGATGAAAGGGAAATTGCCGACCTTGACGTCATAGCCCGCTTCCCTGGCCTTCGCCTCGGTCAGCCCGACGCTTGCGATCTGGGGGTGGCAATAGGTGCAGCCGGGGATGTTCTTCGCGTCCATCGGATGCGGGTGCGCGTCCTTGTTGCCGAGTTCCTTCGCAATCGCCTCGGCCGCGATCACGCCTTCGTGGCTGGCCTTGTGCGCGAGCCACGGCGGCGCGGTGACATCGCCGATCGCCCACAGACCCTTCACATTGGTGCGGCAATAGGGATCGGTGTCGATATGCCCCTTCGTCGTTTTGACGCCGAGCGCTTCGAGGCCGATATTTTCGGTGTTGGGAACAATGCCGATGGCGACGATCGCGTGGCTGTAGTCGCCCGCCTGAACCTTGCCGTCCTTCGTCTTGATCTTCGCCGAAACGCCGCTCGCGGTCGCTTTCAACTCCTCGACGCCGGCGCCGGTCAGGATCGTCATGCCCTGCTTCTTCAGCGATTTTTCGAGAAAGCTCGACACGTCGGCATCCTCGACAGGGACGATGCGGTCGAGCATTTCGACGACCGTCACCTCGGCCCCCATATCGTTGTAGAAGCTCGCGAATTCGATCCCGATCGCGCCCGATCCGATGACGAGCAGCTTCTTGGGCATTTCGGCCGGGGTCATCGCATGGCGATAGGTCCAGATGCGCTTGCCGTCGGCTGGCGCGAAAGGCAGGTCGCGCGCGCGGGCGCCGGTCGCGACGATGATATGCTTGGCGGTCAGCGTCTCGCTGCCCTTGTCGCCCTTCACCTCGACCTTGCCCGCGCCGGCGAGCTTGCCGTCGCCCATATGAACCGCGATCTTGTTCTTTTTCATCAGGTGCGTGACGCCCTGATTGAGCTGCTTCGCGACGCCGCGCGACCGCTTGACCACCGCATCGAGATCGGCGCTGATGCCGGCGGCGGCGAGGCCATAATCCTTGGCGTGGCTCATATAATGAAAGATCTCGGCCGAGCGCAGGAGTGCCTTGGTCGGGATGCAGCCCCAGTTGAGGCAGATGCCGCCCAGATTCTCGCGCTCGACGATCGCGGTCTTCAACCCAAGCTGCGCCGCGCGGATCGCCGCGACATAGCCGCCGGGGCCGGAGCCTAGAACGATGAGGTCGTAATTTTCAGCCATGTTACGCCACCAGTCCGAGCGGGTTTTCGACGATCTGCTTAAACGCCTGCATCAACTGCGCGCCGTCTGCGCCGTCGATGGCGCGGTGGTCGAAGCTGCCCGTGGCCGACATCACGGTCGCGATGGCGAGCGCGTCGTCGACCACATAAGGCCGCTTCTCGCCCGCGCCGATCGCCATGATCATGCCCTGCGGCGGGTTGATGACCGCCTCGAACTGCTTGATGCCGAACATGCCCATGTTCGACAGGCTGGCGGTGCCGCCCTGATATTCGTGCGGCTGGAGCTTGCCTTCCTTGGCGCGGCCCGCAAGTTCCTTCATCTCGGTCGAAATCTTGCTGACCGACTTGTCGTCGGCGCCGACGATGATCGGGGTGATCAGGCCAGCCGGCACGCTGACCGCGACCGAGATGTCGGCGCGTTCGTAGCTGATGAGCTGATCGCCGGCGAAGCTGACATTGCATTTCGGCACCTGGATCAGCGCCTTTGCCAGCGCCTTGATCAGCAGGTCGTTGACGCTGAGCTTGACGCCCTGCGGCTCGAGTGCCGCGTTGAGTTCGCCGCGCAGCTTGAGCAATTTGTCGAGCTGGACATCGACCGTCAGATAGATGTGCGGCACCTCCTGCTTCGACTGGGTCAGGCGGCGCGCGATCGTCTTGCGCATATTGCTGAGCTTTTCGGCGCTGTGCGGAATGTCGGTTTCGAACGGCTGCGCGGGGGCGGGCGCATCGGCGGGCGCGGGGCTGGGCGCGGCCGCGCTTGCCGGGGCGGCGGTCGACGCAGCAGCGCCTTCGAGGTCGGCCTTGACGATGCGGCCGCCGGGTCCGCTGCCGGTCAGCGCAGCGAGATCGATGCCCTTGTCAGCGGCGATGCGCTTGGCGAGCGGGCTCGCCTTGATCCGCTCGCCCTGCGCGGCAGGGACCGGGGCGGCAGTCGGCGCCGGGGCGGGTGCAGCCGCGGGAGCAGGCGCGGGGTCGGCCTTGGCGGCGCGCGCCGGTGCAGGTGCAGGCGTAGGCGCAGCCTTGGCGCTGCCCGCATCCTCGTCCTCGCCGGCGATAACGGCGATCACGGTGCCGACCTTCACATTGTCGGTGCCTTCGGGGATCAGGATTTGCGCGATCGTGCCTTCATCGACCGCTTCGAATTCCATCGTCGCCTTGTCGGTTTCGATTTCGGCCAAAAGGTCACCTGACTGGACGCTGTCCCCCTCCTTCACCAGCCATTTGGCGAGGGTCCCTTCCTCCATCGTCGGCGAAAGGGCGGGCATCTTCAGTTCAATCGGCATCGTCGCTTTTGTCCCTGTCAGTCTCGCAGGCGCAGGCCTGCCGCTACGGATTCGTCCTCGTCATAAGCGCATCGCGGGTCAAGGTCTATCGGGCGGAACTTGCCTTTCATACGAATGTGACGCACTGTCCGCCCGCAAAAGGCATAGCGGGGGCCGGGGCATGCGCACCTATCTGGTGGTTATCGACGACAGTCCGGAGGCGACGCTGGCGCTGCGCTTTGCGGCGCGGCGCGCCGCGCGCACGGGCGGCGGCGTGATGGTGCTGGCGATCGTGCCGCCGCAGGATTTCGTCGCTTTCGGCGGGGTCCAGGCGACGATCGAGGCCGAAGCGCGCGAACATGCCGAAGAACTGGTCGCCGCCGCCGCCGATGCGATCGCGCAGGAAGCGAATGTGACGCCCCAGATCATGGTCAAATCAGGCAAGCCCGCCGAGATCGTGCGCGACGTGATCGGCGCGAACGACGAGATAGCGGCGCTCGTCCTTGCCACCGCCGCGAGCGGAGCGCCGGGCCCGCTGGTGGCGCATTTCACCGGGCACGACGCGGGAACGCTGCCATGCCCGGTGATGCTGGTTCCGGGCGCGATCGACCTCGCCCGGCTCGACGCGCTTAGTTAGGCCGCAGCAGCGCGCGGGAGCGCTGCTGCGCCCTTCGCTTCGAACAGCGCGAGTTCGAGAACGACAATCGCCTGCACGATCAGGATTGCGATACCGGTCCAGCTCATCTGGCCCGCGAACATCGCCAGCACCGCAAAACTCGCCGCGACCCAACCGAGATTGCCGATGGCGATTAGATTGGCGAGCGCGCGGCTCGGGTTCTTCTGCCCGGCAACGAACAGCATCAGCGCCGCCGACGGCAACCCGATCCAGCCCGCGGCCGCGACAAGCCCGGTCGGCAGACCGAGCAGCGCCGCGACCGGCGCGGTCGCGAACACGCACGCCAGGAACAGGATGCTGCAGGTATTCGCATCGATGACGAGGCTGTTCTTGAGATTGAAATAGGACATGACGGATTCTCCTTTCGAACCCCTCCTGAATGGCGCCGCGACGTCATCGCGTCGATTATGCGTCAGGTAATGGAAATCGCGCACTGCCATCGCTAACCAGAGGCAAAAGGAGACAGGCGATGCAGATGGTGCCGCTCGGCGAGCAGCTTCGCGAATGGCGCGCGCGGCGCCGGATGAGTCAGATGGACCTCGCCCTCGACAGCGAGATTTCGACCCGCCACCTGAGTTTCATCGAAACGGGCCGCTCGAAGCCGAGCGCCGCGATGATCCAGCGCATCGCCGATTGTCTGGAGGTGCCGCACCGAGCGCGCAACGCGATGCTGCTCGCCGCCGGATACGCCCCCGATTATCGCGAGCGCCCGCTCGACAGCCCCGAAATGACCGGGATGAAGGCCATTGTCGACCATGTGCTGAAAGGGCACGCGCCCTATCCCGCGCTCGCAGTCGACCGGCACTGGAACATGGTCGCCGCAAACGATGCCATCGCGATCCTGACCGCCGCCGTGTCCCCTGCCCTGCTCGAGCCGCCGGTCAACGTGCTACGCATCGCGCTCCATCCGGAAGGGCTGGCGCCGCGGATCGTCAACCATGCCGAATGGCGCGCGCATATCCTGCACCGGCTGGATCAGCAGATCGAGGCGAGCGCCGATGCGGAGCTCGCCGCGCTGCGCGACGAAATCGCCGGCTACCCCGCGCGGCCGGGCGATCAGCCCGCCCCGCCCGCAAGCAGCATCGCGGTCCCGCTAATCGTCGACACCGCCGCCGGGCGGATCGGCCTCGTCTCGACCGTGACGATCTTCGGAACGCCCGTCGATATCACCCTGTCCGAACTGGCGATCGAGGCCTTTTTTCCTGCCGATGCCGAGAGCGCGGCGTTGCTGCAGCGACTGGCGACGGAGCCATAAGCTTCGTCAGTGCAAGAAGCCGAAGGCAAGGAGGCAATCTCCGGCTTTCCGCGTTGCGGAAGGTGGCACGCTGGAGATTGCTTCGTCGCTGCGCTCCTCGCAATGACGAGGGACGATTATCGGCGCTTGCCTTGATGGCGGATATTGCCGGGCCGTCCGCGTTTACCGACCGCATGCTTGCCCGCCTTCTTCACACCGTCGCGGCGCGGCGGTCGATTGCGGAAGCCGCCTTCGGGCGCGTCGGGCAATTCGAAACGCAGCGCGCCGCTGACCGGGTTCGCCTCCATCAGCCTGAGATCGAGCCGCTGGCCGACGCTATAGCTGACCCGTCCATGCTCGCTGTCGAGCGTGCGCGCGGCTTCATCGTAGAAAAACCGCTCGCTGCCGAGCATCGAGACGGGCACCAGTCCGTCGCCGCCGAGGCCATTGACGGTCGCGAAGAAGCCGAACGGCTGCACCCCGGTTATCCGCGCCGGCACGATTTCGCCCACCTTGCCCGCAAGATAGGCGGCAACATAGCGGTCGACCGTCTCGCGCTCGGCCTCCATCGCGCGGCGTTCGAGCCCGCTGATCGCCTCGCCGATGCGCGAAAAGCCCTTTTGGTCGGCCTCGCCGAGCCCGCTGCGCTCGGGCAGGCCCTTGGGCTTGCCGGGCACTTCGAGACGATAGCTGTCGACCAGCGCCCGGTGGACGAGCAGATCGGCATAACGGCGGATCGGTGAGGTGAAATGCGCGTAGCTGCCAAGCGCGAGGCCGAAATGGCCCGCATTGGCGGGGCCATAATAGGCCTGTGTCTGACTGCGCAGGATCGCCTCCATGATTTCTGGCAATCGGTCGTCGCCCGAAAAGCCGTCGATCAGGCGGTTGAACACCGCCGGCGTGATCACCTGTCCCAGCGCGAAGCTTTGTTCGAAGCTTTTGAGATATTCCTTCAGGCTGACCAGCTTTTCGCGGCTCGGCGGTTCGTGGATGCGATACATCACCGGCGATTTCTTCGCCTCGAGCGCCTTCGCCGCCGCGACATTGGCCGCGATCATATAATCCTCGATCAACCGGTGCGCGTCGAGCCGTTCGCGCACGCGTATTTCGGCGATATTGCCCTGCGCGTCGAGAATCACCTGCCGTTCGGGCAGATCGAGGTCGAGCGGCGAGCGCGCCGCGCGCGCCTTGGCGAGCCAGGTCCAGCAGCCCCAGAGGTGGCGGAGCGCCGGCATCACGTCGGCGTCCCAGTCCTTGTCGGGCGCGTCCGCATCATAGGCCGCCTGCGCGCGTTCATAGGCGATGTTGGCACGCAGCCGCACCAGCGCGCGGGTGAAACGCCATGACGTCACCTTGCCATGCTTGTCGACGGTCAGGTGGCACGCCATCGCCGCGCGGTCCTGCCCTGCTTTCAGCGAGCAGACGCCCGCCGACAGTGTTTCGGGCAGCATCGGAACGACGCGGTCAGGGAAATAGACGCTGTTGCCGCGGCGCCGCGCCTCGCGGTCGAGCGCACCGTCGGGGCGGACATAATAGCTGACGTCGGCGATCGCGACGATCGCCTTCCACCCACCCTTGTTGCCGGGATCCTCGTCAGGGATCGCCCACACCGCGTCGTCATGGTCGCGCGCATCGGCGGGGTCGATCGCGACGATCGGCAGATCGCGCAGATCCTCGCGCCCCTCGGGCGTCAGTGGCAGCGTCGCGGCGCGCTCGGCCTCGGCAAGCGTCTCGTCGCCGAACAGATGCGGGATATCGTGCTTCGCAATCGCGATCATGCTGAGCGAGCGCGGCGCGAAAGGGTCGCCGATGCGGTCGATCACGCGCGCCTTGGTCGCCGGGCCGCGTCCCGACAGTTCCGCCCGGACCAGGTCGCCGATTGCCGCATCGCCCATGTCGGCCACGGCGAAGTCGAACCGCGCGCGCTTGTCGGCGGGACGCAGCCAGGTCATCGGCTTGCCGCCGGGGCCGGTATCGGCAACGAGCACGCCGATCACGCTTTCACCGCCCGACTGGAGCTTTTTCATCGGATGCGCGACATGACCGGTGCCACGCTCCTCGGTTCGGGCAAGGATACGGTCGCCGACGCCGAGCGCGCGCGTTCCTGAACGATTGGGGCGCCCCTTTTCCATCACGCGCAGGCGCGGCGCCGGGCCGCTGCCTTCCCAGCGGTCGGGTACCGCCCAGACCGTATCGCCCTCGACCGCGGCAACGCGCAGCACGGTGACTTTGGGAAGGCCGCCATGCTTGTGGAACGCCCGCCCCGGGGCCATGTCGACGACGCCTTCGTCGGTCATGTCCTTGAGCAGCGCCTTCAGCGCGATCTTGTCGGCACCGCGCAGCGCGAAATGCTTGGCAATCTCACGCTTGCCCACCGCACCGGGGCTGTCCTCGATGAAACGCAATATCTGCTCGCGCGAGGGCAGACCTGTCGGCTGCGGCCGCTTCGGCGCCTTTGCCAATTAATAGGTCCGCCCGATGAGCACGCGTTCGACCGCGGGCTCGCCGGTGAAGAAGCAGGCGCCGTCGGCGGGCGCGGCGTCGAGGGGAGTGTTACGCATCGTCAGCTTCAACGCTTTCAACTGCTCAACGATCCCTTCGAGCGCGGCGCCCGTCGGACGCGACCATTGCACCTCGGCCCAGCCGACGAATTTGTCGTCACCGCCGAAATGCGCCGCAAGGTCGGTGACGTCCCGGCGGATGTTGGCGTCGAGGCGCGCCTTCGCGTCGGCATAAAGCCCCTGCTGGATCGCCTGAAGTATAGTCGCGGCTTCGGCGACGAAGGCGTCTTTGGCGACGAAGGCGGTGTCGAGCTTGCCGCTCTCCTGATACAATCGGTCGCGGCGGATGACCGCGACATTGCCGCCCGCGACGTCGCGCGGGCCGACCTCGACGATGATCGGCGCGCCCTTCTTGACCCAGCCCCAGCGCTTGGTCTGCGCCTTGTTCGCGCCGGTGTCGAGCAGCACGCGCACCGGTTCGCGGAACGCGTCGAGCGCCTTCAGCTTCATCTCGAGGTCGCGGCAATAATCAAGGATCGCGGCATCCTCTTCATTGTCGCGCAGCATCGGCACGATGACGATCTGGTGCGGCGCGATGCGCGGCGGACAGCGGAGGCCATCGTCGTCGCCATGCGTCATGATGACGCCACCGATCATGCGCGTCGACACACCCCAGCTCGTCGTATGGCAAAGGCTGTGGCCGCCGTCCTTGTCCTGATAGCGGATATTTGCCGCCTCGGCGAAACCGGTACCGAGATAATGCGAGGTGCCGGCCTGCAGCGCCTTGCCATCCTGCATCATCGCCTCGATCGAATAGGTCGCGACGGCGCCGGGGAAGCGTTCGTTCTCAGGCTTTTCACCCGCGATCACCGGCATGGCGAGGACGTCCTCCGCAAAGCTGCGATACATTTCGAGCGCGCGCAGCGTCTCGGCCATCGCATCGCCTTCGTCGGCGTGCGCCGTATGGCCTTCCTGCCACAGAAATTCGCTGGTGCGCAGGAACATGCGCGTGCGCATTTCCCAGCGCACGACATTCGCCCACTGATTGACCTTGAGCGGCAGATCGCGCCAACTCTGCACCCAGCGACTCATCGCGGCGCCGATCACGGTTTCCGAGGTCGGGCGAACGATCAGCGGCTCCTCGAGCTTCGCCTCGGGGTCGGGGACCAGTTTGCCCTTGCCGTCACCGATCAGGCGGTGATGCGTGACGACCGCCATTTCCTTCGCGAAACCATCGACATGGTCGGCTTCCTTCTCAAAGAAGCTCAAGGGAATGAAAAGCGGGAAATAGCAGTTCTGAACCCCCGCATACTTGATCGCGGCGTCCATTACCGTCTGGATCCGTTCCCAGATGCCATAGCCCCACGGCTTGATGACCATGCAGCCGCGTACGCCCGATTCCTCGGCAAGGTCGGCTTCGGCAATGACATCCTGATACCAGGCCGCGAAGTCGGCCTGACGGGTTACGCTGAGCGCATGCTTGATCATCTGTCCTGTTTTCTGTGCTGGGGGCGGGAGAGGCCCCGATGTGTCACTTCTTTTTGGCGAGCTCGGCCTTGAGGTCGGCGATTTCGGCCTTGAGCGCGGCAATTTCGGCATCCCTGGCCTTGCCGCCGCCGACACCCGGGATGAAGGCGCCCGCCGCCTGCTGGAACATTTCCATGTTGCGGCGCGTCAGCTCGGCGAGCGGGCTCGATCCCAGCGCGCCCTCGAACGCGGCACGCACATCCTGCTGGTTCTTGCGGAACGCGGTCATCGACGCTTCCAGATATTGGGGCACCATCGACTGCATCTTGTCGCCGTACATGCCGATCAGGTGGCGCAGGAAATTGACCGGCAGCAGCGTTTCGCCGCGCGTTTCGGTGTCCATGATGATCTGGGTGAGCACATTATGCGTGATATCGTCGCCGCTTTTGGCATCGACGACCCGAAATTCGCGCCCCTCGCGCACCATGGCGCCCAGATCGTCGAGCGTGATGTAACAGCTGCGTTCGGTGTCATAGAGCCGCCGGTTCGCATATTTCTTGATCGTAACGACGTCGCCCTCGGCGGTCGTTTTGGACTTGGCCATGCTGCGGCGGCTCCTCTTCCGGCGCGGCGCGCGATCGCTTGCCGCGGCACCGATGTGACAAAGTCCGGCATTAGCATCAATCCATGACGCGCCGCAACATAAGTGCAGTCGGTGGGGATGATTCGGTCACACGCCGCGAGGTCAGGGTGCCGCATCACCGTTTCTAATAGCTGAAAAATCGATACAGAACGCAGCATTGTGCGACTACGCCTATATCCATCGCGTGATCGCCATTGGCAACTTAGTTTCAAAAGTTACGTATTTTTCGTCATCATTCGCCAATTTGCTCCCGCAAGCGCGGGATAAATTTCGTTCGCGGATACGCAAATTAGTATCAACGGGATCGTGTATGCGTGCGCGCCTGTTGCTGAAAAGACACAACTAATGATGTTCCCCCCCGCGGGTGTAAGAAAATTGCCTTCAAGGGCTTGTGCATGCTGCTCTTTCCGTCTTTCTTGATCGCAAGCCGTTCATCGAAATTTTGTGAACGGGCAACCGGGGAGTTATCTATGAATAAGTCGCACCTGCTTATGGGTGTCGCTGCCTTTGCAGTGGCCATTTCTGCAAGCCAGCCCACTTTCGCACAGGAAACGTCCACCAATTGCGCTGACACCGACGATAACGGAGTCTGCGACAAGGATGAGGCGTCGACGCCAGCCAATGACGGCGGCGCGATCATCGTTACTGGTTCGCGCATTGCGCGCGCTAATTTCGACACCGTAGAACCGTCGGTTGTCGTTTCGTCTGCGGATATCGAGGCTCGCGGATTCGAAACGCTGGGCCAAGCGCTCAACGAACAACCCTCCTTCGGTGTTCCAGGCTCATCGCCTGTCGGCGGCCAGTCCGGATTCGGCCAAGGCCAAAGCTTTGTAAACTTCCTGGGGCTCGGATCGCAACGCACCCTGACGCTCGTCAATGGTCGTCGTTTCGTCGGTTCGAACACCGCTTCCATTTTCGGTCCGACCGGCGCCGGTAGCCAAGTCGACCTTAACGTAATCCCGACCAAATTGATCGAGCGGGTTGAAACGATCGCCGTCGGAGGCGCGCCAATTTATGGTTCGGATGCCATCTCTGGCACGATCAACGTTATCCTAAAGCAAGATTACCAAGGCCTCGAAATCGACGGCCAATACGGTTTGACCACGCGTGGCGACGCGGCCAACTATCGCTTCCGCGCTCTTGCCGGATATAATTTTGCCGATGGTCGCGGCAACATCACGCTTTCGGGGGAATACAATAAGGGTGAAGGCCTAACCGGCGTTGACCGCCCGCTTTTTGCAAGTGGCCTTTTCTTCCGCAACGCCAGCGATCCCAGCCGGGGCTTCTCACAGCAGCTTTACGCCGATCGTCGACTTCCATCCATTTCGGAATCGGGTACGCCCATTGTCGGCCTTGCTGACTATGGCCTTGATTTCAATTTCCCCGATTATCAGGGTCCGTTGTTCGGCCTGCCCGCCGGTTTTAACGGTGCTGTTTCGAATGGTGCAGGCGACCAGCTTCGCTTCGACGAAAACGGGAACTTGATCCCGATCAACTTCGGTACATACGCCGGTCGCCCGGGCTCGTTTGGCATCGACTTTGCGGGCGGCAACGGCTTCAGCCTCGTTCCCACCTCGAACCTCTTGTCAGAAACGCGTCGTTATAGCGGTATCGCTACGACGAAGTATCAGATGTCCGATTCGGTCCGCTTTTTCGGTGAGGCGTGGTATTCGAATAGCAAGGGTCGCAACCTGCGCGATCAACCCGTCTACAACTCGGCACTGTTCGATGCGGCGGGCACCCCCGACGGCAACATCATCGTTAGCATCAACAACCCGTTCCTTTCGGATGCGGCCCGCGCGGCAATCCAGAACTCGATCGATAACAACCCGTTCTCTGATCAAAATTTCCTGGGTGTGACGCAGAATTATTTCTATCTCGGCCGTGCAAATACTGATTTGGCCACCGGCAACTCCACCGGCGAGGTCGAAGTCATGCGCTTCGTCGCTGGCTTCGACGGATCGTTCGACGCGCTTGCAGGCACTTGGAACTGGGAAGTTGTTGGCAATTACGGCCGGTCGAAGACCTCCGGCTATTCGCGAGAGCTCGTGCAGCAGAATTTCGAAAACGCTGTCGATGCCGTCCTTGATGGTAGCGGCAACATCGTCTGTCGTCCGGGCTATACCAATGCGACTATCCAAACGGTCAGCAGCACCTGCGCTCCGTTGAATCTGTTCGGCACGGGACGTATATCTCAGGAGGCGCTGGACTATGTGTCGGCGATCGCGCGACCGGTTTCGCTCAACAAGCAGAAGGTGTTCAGCGCCTCTCTTTCGGGTCCGCTGTTCAGGTTGCCGGGGGGCGATTTCTCAATCGCCGTTGGCTATGAACATCGCGAGGAGTCACAGAATTTCGATCCAGGAGCCTATTTCCGTGGCGAGCTTCAGAGCGATGGCACCTATGCAAGCTACGGCCGTTCGGTTCCGATCCAGCCCGTTATCGGTAAATTCAATACCGACGAAGTTTCCGGTGAAATCCGTGCCGAGTTGATCAGCCCTTCGACCGGAACTTTTATTAACCTGCTTGAAGTTCAAGCGGCAGGCCGCTGGGTCGATCACTCGATCGCGGGCGGTGATTTCACGTGGACGCTTGGCGGTCGCGTAAAGCCGATCGAGGATTTCACGATCCGCGGCAACTTCACGCGGTCGATCCGCGCGCCCGCAATCACCGAGGCCTTTAATCCGTCGAGTGATTTCTTCGGTTTTGCTGATGATCCGTGCGACGAAGCCAATGTGAACAACGGCCCGGATCCGGCGACCCGCGCAGCAAATTGCGCTGCGCTAGGCCTGCCGGGCGACTTCAGCTCGTTGTCGAGCAGCCGATCGTTCAAGCAAGCGATTGCCGGCAATCCGTCGCTCAACAACGAGAAAGCGAACAGCTGGACTGTCGGCGTCGTTCTCGAACCCTCCTTCATCCCGCGTTTTCGTGCGAGCGTTGACTATGTCGATATCAAGCTCAAGGACGTGATCAGCGAGTTGTCGGGTGACCAAGTCGTTGCAAATTGCTACGATTCGGCCGATTTTCCGAGCAATGAGTTCTGCGACCGCGTCACTCGTAATCCGTTCGTTGGCGATGGATCGCAGAACGACGGCCAGATCACCTTTATCGAGACGGGCTACTTCAATTCCGCGCAGCTTCGCTACAAAGGCTATCTGGCAGCTATCGATTATCGCCTCCCAGTCCCTGCGATCTCGTCGGACGGTCAAATCGGGATCAACCTGTCGTATCAATATCTTGACGAGTTGAGTACCCGCGCGGACGCCAATTCGGCCAAGTCGCGTACGGACGGCAGCATCGGCTATTCGAAGCACAAAGGTGTTCTGACCATCAATTATTCGGAGCCGGCGTTCAACCTGTTCACACAGCTGTCATACATCGGCAAGGCGAAGATCGATACGCAGGTACCGGATGATTATTATCCGGATGGCCTCAACAACATTCCGAGCGTGATCTTCGTAAATATGGGCGTCAACTTCGATGTGGATGAGCGTTTCGAATTTCAGGTGAACGTCGATAACGTGTTCGACAAGCAGCCGCCGTACCCTTATCCAGCGAGCGGCGGTACGATTACTTACTTCCGCGGGCTTCTTGGACGCTATGTGCGGGCAGGCGCGACGGTAAAGTTCTGATCGCCTTCTCCGTAAACAATGAGGCTCCCCGGCTACACCGGGGAGCCTTTTTTAGATAAGCACCGGGCATGCTTCCGAGCGTCGACGGATGCCCCTAAGCTGTGGCAAACCGCGCGCCCAGCCCCGTCAGCAGTTCATATTGCGACAGTCCGCTCGCGGCGGCGGTTGCCGGCAGGTCATAGTCCAGCGCCAGCCAGTCGCCCTCGCCTATGCCTTCGGCGGCGCTTGCGTCGAAGGCGGTGAGATCCATCGAGACGCGGCCGATCAGTGGCAGGGCGCTACCCTCCCATGTCGCACCGCCGGTTCCGGCGTGACAGCGCAGATAGCCGTCGGCATAGCCGAGGTTCGCCACCGCCACCCGCGTGGGCCGCGGGGCGGTCCAGGTGGCGCCATAGCCCACCGTTTCGCCCGCCGGGACAATCCGCACCTGCAGCACGCGCGCTTCGGGATAGGCGACCTGCCGGATGTGCCCGGCCGCCTCGCCGCGCGGTAAACCGCCATAGAGCGCAAGACCGGGACGCGTCAGGTCGAAGGCATAGTCGAGGCCGAGGCAAATGCCGGCGCTGTTCGCAAGGCTATAACGCTGCGCCGGAATCTGGCTGCGCACCGCGCGGAAGGCCGCAAGCTGCCGCGCATTTTGCGCGCTGTCCTCGTCCGCCGAAGCGAGATGGCTGAGCAGATTGACGATGCCGAGCCCGTCGAGCGCCCCGCCCAGCGCCTCTTCGACACGCAGGCCGAGCCGGTTCATCCCGGTGTCGATCATCACGTCGCACGGACGGCCTTCGCCTGCCGCGCGCCAGCGCGTCAACTGTTCGACGCTCGCCAGCACAGGACGCGCGGGCAGCGTGCGCGCGGCGACCATGTCGGTCGCGCCAACGCCGTGCAGCACCGATAGCGACACGCCCGCAGGCAAGGGCATCAGCGCCGCCGCTTCGGCCCAGGTCGCGACGAAGAAATGCCGGCATCCCGCCACCGCAAGATGGCGCACGATGGCGCCGGCACCGAGGCCATAGCCATCGGCCTTCACCGCCGCGCCGCACGCCGCCGGGCCGCTGCGATCGGCCAGCCAGCGCCAGTTATGGACGAGCGCGGCTGAATCGAGACGGAGCCGGAGCGGCGAAGCAATGTCGATCATCGCTTCGCCCTAGCCCGGAACGAACCCGCCGCCAATGCCCGTTCAGGCGTCGGCGGCGCGCTTGTCCCATTCGCCGGGCACGGGCTCCTTGAGCATGAAGGCGGCGACCAGGAAAGCGACGAGCACGACGCCCCATGTGTACCACAGGCCCGCATAGGCATTGCCCGTCACTGCGGCGATCAGGCTGGCGATGAACGGGAGGAAGCCCCCGAAATAGCCGGTGCCGATATGATAGGGGATCGACAGCGAGGAATAGCGCACGTGCGGCGGGAACATCTCGGCGAGCAGGGCGGCGACGGGGCCATAGGTAAAGCCCGACAGCGCGCTGAGGCCGAGCAGCGCGAGCAGGATCACCGCGAGGCTGCCGACCCCCGGTACCTGCTTGTCGAAGCTATAGCCCATCGCCTCGAGCGCTGGCCGCAGTAGCGCCGGATCTTCGCTGGCGACCTCGCGGCCGCCGATATGGATTTTCACGCTGTCGAAGCCGCTTCCCGACGGCTGCACCTTATAGGGCACGCCCAGCTTGGTGAGTTCGGCAATCGTGCGGCCGCAAGCCGTCGTCTGCTGCTTCTGTTCGAAGGGATTGTAGGAACATTGGCTGCCGGTCACGACGACCGGCGCCTTTGCCGCCGCCTCCTTGAGCGCAGGATTGGCAACTGCGCCCATCATCCAGAAGAGCGGGAAAAGCACGAACAGCGTCACCGCATAGCCCCAGACGATCGGCTTCTTGCGCCCGATCCGGTCCGACATTTTGCCCGCCCAGATGAAAAATCCCATACCGAGCGCGGCGGCTAGGCCAACGATGACCTCGGCCGCGGTATCGTCGACCTTCATCGGGCCCTTCAGGAAAGCGAGGCCGGAGAACATCGCAGTGTACCAGATGACGGTCAGCCCCGCCGCAATCCCGAACAGCGCAACGAAGATGCGATTGGGGTTGCCGGGATAGGTGAAGCATTCCTTCAGCGGATTCTTGGCGATCTCCCCCTCTTCCTTCATTGCCTGGAACACCGGGCTTTCGGAGAGTTTGAGCCGCATCCACAGCGAAATCGCGAGCAGCAGCAGCGACAGCAGGAATGGCACGCGCCAGCCCCAGCTTTCCCAGACATCGGCGGGCATCGCCGCCTTGCACGATAGCACGACGATCAGGCTGAGCACGAAACCCCCGACGACGCTCGCCTGGATGAAGCTGGTATAGAAACCGCGCCGTTCGGGCGGCGAATGTTCGGCGACATAGACCGCCGCGCCGCCATATTCCCCGCCGAGCGCCAATCCCTGCAATATGCGCAGCAGGATGATGATGATCGGTGCCGCGATGCCGATCGTTGCCGCCGAGGGGATCATGCCGACCCCGGCGGTGGCGATCCCCATCAGGGTGACGGTGACGAGAAAGGTATATTTGCGCCCCAGCCGGTCGCCGAGAAAGCCGAACAGCACCGCACCGAGCGGCCGGAAGCCGAAGCCGACGGCAAAGCCGGCCCACACCAGCAGCACCTCCAGCGTGGCGTTGTCGCTGGGGAAAAAGGCTTTGCCAATGATCGCGGCGAGCGTACCGTAGATGAAGAAATCATACCATTCAAAAATGGTGCCCGCCGACGATGCGGCGATGACCATGCGAATATCATTCGCGGTCGGCTCATAGACCGCACCATGATCGGCGACGGCGGCTGCGTCGGTCATATACTCTCCCCTGCCCCGGTTCGGGCTTGCCACCGTTTCTAGCGGGCGTCCGACGGCGCGCAAGCCTTCGCTTGGCGCGGCGGCTTATCGGTGGCAGATTGCGGGCCATGCAGTTCATCGACCTTTCGATCCCGATCACCAACGACGTCATCTCCGACCCGCCGGTGATGCGCCCGCAAATCAGCTACATGACCCACGAGACGACGTGGGAACAGATTGCGATGTTCTTTCCGGGACTCGTGAAGGAGGACCTTCCCGATGGCGAAGGCTGGGCGGTCGAAAGCCTGACTTTGAGCACGCACAACGGCACGCATATGGATGCGCCGTGGCATTTCCATTCGACGACCGATGCGGGCGCCACGCCTGCACCCAGCATCGACGAGGCGCCGCTCGACCTCTTTTTCCGGCCCGGCGTCAAACTCGACTTTTCGGATCGTCCCGCAGGCCATGTCGTCAGCGCGGCCGAGGTGGAGGCCGAACTGGCGCGGATCGGCCACACCCTTCAGCCGTTCGACATCGTGCTCGTCCAGTCGGGCGCGATCTATGGTACCGACAATTTCACCGATCAGGGCTGCGGCATGGGTGCCGAGGCGACGCTTTATCTCACCGAGCGCGGCGTGAAGGTCGTCGGCACCGACGCGTGGAGTTGGGACGCACCGTTCAGCCACACGGCGAAACGCTGGGCCGAAACGCGCGATCCGACGATCATCTGGGAAGGCCATAAGGCAGGGCGGATCCGGCCCTATTACCAGATCGAGAAGCTGACGGGCCTTGCCGCCCTGCCCCCGACCGGCTGGACGCTGTCCTGCTTCCCGGTGAAGATCGAGCGCGCGAGCGCCGGCTGGATCCGCGCCGTCGCGCTGATCGATGGCGCACCGGTTTCGCACACCGATTGACGGCGGCGGGCGAACGGCGCAGCATCGCGCCATGGCTTTCACGATCACCCCCAGCGGTCAGGCGTGCGGCGCCGCGATCACCGGCATCGACCTGACGCAGCCGCTTTCTGCCGACGTCGTGGCCGACATCCGCGCGGCGTGGCTCGACCATCATGTCCTCGCCTTTCCCGGCCAGTCGCTGGGTGACGATGATCTGGAGCGGTTCACCCAATATTTCGGCGGCTTCGGCGACGATCCCTTCATCGCACCGGTTCCGGGGCGCCGGCACGTCATCGCGGTCAAGCGCCGCGCCGACGAAACCGCGCCGCTGTTCGCCGAAAACTGGCACAGCGATTGGAGCTTTCAGGCAAGGCCGCCCGCCGGAACCTGTCTTTACGGCATCACCATCCCGCCGATTGGCGGCAACACCGAATTTGCGAACCAGCATGCGGCTCTCGCCGCGATGCCGGACGCGCTGCGAGCCGGGATCGAGGGGCGCCGCGCGATCCACAGCGCGCGCGGCGGCTACGCCCCCTCCGGCATGTATGGCGCGAACGACAAGGGCCGCAGCATGGACATCCGCCCCGGCGAAGCGGCGATGGCGACGCAGGCCCACCCGATCATCCGCAGGCACCCCGAAACGGGCCGCGAGGGCCTGTTCGGCTGCGCCGGCTATATCATCGGGATCGAGGATATGGACGACGCGGAGGCACTGCCGCTGATCGTCGAACTGCTGCACTGGCAGGGGCGCGAGGAATTTCGCTACAGTCACAGGTGGGACGCGGGCACGCTGCTGATGTGGGACAATCGCTCGCTGCTTCACCGCGCGACCGGCGGCTATGACGGTCACGACCGCCTGCTCCACCGCACGACGATCGCTGCGTGGGACGGCGATGAGCCCGGCGCGCACCGTTCGCGCGCCTAGGGAATATCCCCGATTGGCGAATCTTCGCCGCAGACCCATGAGTTGGCTTTTCCGAGAAGGGAGCCATGGTATGACAATTCCCCACGACACGCTCGTCCTCGTCGCAGACGGTCGCAAGGCATTATTTTTGCGCAATCGCGGCGATGAGCATCAGATCGACCTGCGCACCGCATCGCATCGCGAACGCGAGGATCGTAAGGACAGCGACATCAAGACCGACGCCGCGGGCCGCTCGGGCCGCGCTCCGGCTACTGGGGCGTTTCAGGACACGATGCACGAAACGGATTTCCACCAGCAGGAGGAAGATCGCTTTGCGCGCGATCTTAGCGAAAAGGTCAACGCGATGGCGCTCGCGGGCGAATTCGACGATCTCGTCATCGTCGCGCCCGCGCGCACGATGGGCGAGTTGCGACCGCTGTGGCACAAGGAAGTGCAGCGCCGCCTCGCGGGTGAGCATGTCAAGGAAATGACCGACCGTCCGGTGTCGGATATCGAGGCGCTGCTTATCGGCGATGGGGCACCGCCCTCGTGACCGCGTCTATTCCTTGACCAGCGTCCATACGACGCCCCAGGCGATCAGCGCCTGTCCCGCAAAGTAGAGCGGCCAGACGAGCCACAGGGTGACGTCCTTCGAAAGCGCACCGCCTTCCCCGGCGAAGATGAAGAGGTCGCTCGCGAGGAACAGCATCGCGCCGATCCCGGTGCGATAGCGCGGAAAACGGCTCGTCCACGCCGCAGCCGCCATCGCCGCGACGAGCGCGGTATAGCCGACCGCCGCCGCGCCGTCGGGCGCACCGCGCGTCAGCCCCCAGGCGATGACGAGCGCCGCCGGAACGGTCAGCCAGCCGAGCCCGCGCTGCGGGGCCGACAGTGCCGGGCGCCGGTTCCGCCAGTAAAGGATGATCGCGGTGACATGCCCCGCGGCAAAGGCCAGCGCGCCGACGATCAGCCCCCTGGCGTCGAGCAGATAGTCGCCGAGCGCCCCGAAACCGAGCGCCAGCGCGATCAGGCGGCCATCGGTCCCGCGCGCGTTCGCGGCGGCCCACAAGGCGAGCAGCGCAACCCCGCTCGTCTTCCACGCCCAGATCGCGGGGCCGTGCCAATGCTGATGAACCGCGACGAAAAAGCTGACACCGCCGGCCAGCGCGAGCCACCAAATCCACCGCGCGCGATCCCGCCCCCGTTCATCGCTCATCGCCCACCCCTTTGCATCTTCCTCACAAGGCGCCTACTGCGCGGCGGATCAGGTACAAGTCAACGGATAGCGTATAGTGGCTCACGACATTCATATCATCGGCGGCGGCCTCGCGGGGTCGGAGGCGGCTTGGCAGCTTGCCGAAGCGGGCTACCGCGTACGTCTGTCCGAAATGCGCGGGGGCGGCGACATGACCCCGGCGCATCAGGGCGACACGCTCGCCGAAATGGTGTGTTCGAACAGCTTTCGCAGCGATGATGGCGACAGCAACGCCGTCGGCCTGCTCCACCGCGAGATGCGCAGCCTGGGCTCGATCATCATGCGCGAAGCCGATGCCACAAAAGTTCCCGCCGGATCGGCGCTCGCGGTCGACCGCGATCTCTTTTCGGGCGGCGTCACCAAAGCGCTTGCCGAGCATCCCAATGTCACGATCGTGCGCGAACGCGTCGACACACTGCCGACCGAGGGCATGACGATCGTCGCGACGGGACCGCTCACCGCCGCCAGCCTCGCGGAGAGCATCGGCGTCGCAACGGGGAAGGACGCGCTTGCCTTTTTCGACGCGATCGCGCCCATCGTTTACCGCGACAGCATCGACATGGACATCGCCTGGATGGCGAGCCGCTGGGACAAGGCCGGGCCGATCGGCGACGGCAAGGATTATATCAACTGCCCCATGGACAAGGATCAATATTATGCCTTCGTCCAGGGGCTGATCGACGGCGACAAGACTGAATTCAAGGACTGGGAAAAGGACACGCCCTATTTCGAGGGCTGTATGCCCATTGAGGTGATGGCCGAACGCGGCATCGAAACGCTGCGCTTCGGACCGATGAAGGGCGTCGGGCTGGACAATCCGCGCACCGGGCGCTGGCCCTATGCCGTCGTCCAGCTCCGCCAGGACAATGCGCTCGGCACCTTGTGGAATATGGTCGGCTTTCAGACCAAGCTGAAGCATGGCGCGCAGGTAGAGCTATTCCGCACCATTCCGGGGCTCGAAAAGGCCGAGTTCGCGCGGCTGGGCGGTCTTCACCGCAACAGCTTCATCCGGTCGCCCGAACTGCTCGACGGCCAGCTTCGCCTGAAATCGGCGCCGCATATCCGCTTCGCGGGTCAGATTACCGGCTGCGAAGGCTATGTCGAAAGCGCCGCGATCGGGCTTGTCGCCGCGCGCTTCGCGATCGCCGAGCTCGGCGGTCGTTCGCTACCGCCGCCGCCGCCCGAAACCGCGCTCGGTGCGCTGCTCGGCCATATCACCGGCGGCGCCGACGCCGCATCCTATCAGCCCATGAACGTCAATTTCGGGCTGTTCCCGCCGGTTGCGGAGGATGTCCGCAAGAAGGACCGCAAGCTCGCCTACACGCAGCGCGCGGGCGCGGCGCTGGCCGAGTGGATGAAAGTGGCGGACGGCGTCGCCGCGTAACGGCGCGCGCCTCCGGCAATCAGGGTGCGTCGCCCAATATCCAGTCGACACCTGCGGCGACATGGATGCGCGCCGTATCATACACCGGCAGCAGGTTCGCGTCGGGATCGACAAGCATCACCAGCTCGGTGCAGGCCAGGACGAGCGCCTGAATATCCTGCTTGGCGATGTCGGTGATGAAGGTGCGCATCGTCCGGCGCGAATCCTCGGTCACCTTGCCCTGCATCAGCTCGTCATAGATGATGCGGTCGATCTCCTCGGCGCGGCTCGCGTCATAGGGGGCGAGCGTCAGGCCGTGGCGCACGAGCCGCTGGCGGAACCAGGGTTCGGTCATGACGTTGCGGGTGCCGACCACTGCCGCCGCCTTCACGCCGTCGGCGCGCATCTTTTCGCCCGTTTCGTCGACGATATGGAGCAGCGGGATCGAAATCGCCGCGGCGACGTCGTCCGCCACCTTGTGCATCGAATTGGCCGCGATCATCAGCGCCGTCGCCCCCGCCGCCTCGAGCCGCCGCGCCGATGCGATCAGCACCTCCTTCGCATGATCCCATTGCTCGGGTGTCGAGAGCCGCGACAGATCGCAATAATTCAGGCTTTCCATCAGGATCGGCGCCGAACAGCCGGTGCCGACCCGCTTTTGCAGCCCCTTGTTGAGGTGCCGATAATATAGCTCGGTCGATGCCCAGCTCATTCCTCCGATCAAACCGATTTTGCGCATGGATGACGTCTATCCCTTCATCGTTACCCCGGCGAAGGCCGGGGTCTCGCCGTCCATTTCCGACGCGAGGTTGAGATCCAGGCCTTCGCCGGGATGACGATTCGGGTCAATGCCCCGCAGGGCTGGAGGCGGCGGGCGCGCCGCGGCATCGCACCTGCTTTTCTTTGACGCGGCCCGCCGCACGCGGCAGACCGGCGCGATGGACGCGATCCGGCACTATTTTCTGGCGCAGCTCGCCGAGCAGGAGGCCGAAGCGGCCCGGCACCTTGGCGACGGCTATTGGACCAACGGCCGCACCGGGCGCAACGTCGGGCTGGACGAGCTGCAGGCGATCGCCGCGATGAAGGCCATCGCGCTCGACCCGCGCCCCGACGATGAAGATGCGCACATCTATCTGAGCCGCTTGCTCGCCGATCTCGACGATGTCGCGAACCGCTTTCGCGCGGCCGCACCCGATCCCGACGGCTATGGCATCGCGACGATCGGTACCGTCGCGCGCCGGCTTGCCGCGTTCGGCCCTAGTGCCCGCTGCCGCTCAGCGCCTTGACGATGTCGTCGGCCATCTTCTTGGCGTCGCCGAGCAGCATCATCGTCTGGTCCATGTAGAAGACGTCGTTGTCGACGCCGGCATAGCCGACCCCGCCCATCGACCGCTTCACGAACAGCACGGTCTTCGCCTTTTCGACGTCGAGCACCGGCATGCCATAGATCGGCGACGACTTGTCGGTCTTGGCCGCCGGGTTGGTCACGTCGTTGGCGCCGATCACAAAGGCGACGTCGCATTGCGCGAATTCGCCGTTGATGTCCTCAAGCTCGAACACTTCGTCATAGGGAACATTCGCTTCGGCGAGCAGCACGTTCATATGGCCGGGCATGCGGCCCGCGACCGGATGGATCGCATATTTGACGTTCACGCCCTCTTTCTTGAGCATGTCCGACATTTCGCGCAGCGCGTGCTGCGCCTGCGCCACTGCCATGCCGTAGCCGGGAACGATGATGACATTTTCCGCCTGGCTCATCAGGAAGGCCGCGTCTTCGGCGCTGCCAGGCTTCCACGGGCGCTGTTCCTTCGAACCGCCCGCACCGCCGCCCGAATCGTCGGCGCCGAAGCCGCCGGCAATGACGCTGATGAAGCTGCGGTTCATCGCGCGGCACATGATGTACGAAAGGATCGCGCCCGACGAACCGACGAGCGCGCCGGTGATGATCATCGCGGTGTTGCCGAGCGTGAAGCCCATCGCCGCCGCGGCCCAGCCCGAATAGCTGTTGAGCATCGACACGACGACCGGCATGTCGGCGCCGCCAATCGGGATGATCAGCAGGAAACCGATCAGGAAGCTCAATGCGGTGATCGTCCAGAAAACCCACGGCGACTGGTCGGTCAGGAAATAGGCGACAAGGCCGATGATCGCGGCGAGCGTGCCGAGGTTGATGACGTGCCGCGCGGGCAGCATGATCGGGGCGCCCGACATATTGCCGTTGAGCTTCAGAAAGGCGATGACCGAGCCCGAAAAGGTGATCGCGCCGATGGCGATGCCGAGCCCCATTTCGATCCGGCTGACCGCGAAAATCTGACCCATTTCGTCGGCGATATGAAAGGCGCCGGGATTGAGGTAGGCGGCCGCGGCCACCGCGACTGCGGCAAGCCCGACGAGGCTGTGAAAGGCCGCGACAAGCTGCGGCATCGCGGTCATCGCGATCCGGCGTGCCATGACGATGCCGATGATGGCGCCGATCGCGATCGCACCCAATATCTCCGCCATCGCCGTGACATTGATCCCGACATAACTGTTCGCGGCGTCGCCGCTTTTCCACGGCGCGTGGGTAATCAGCGTCGTGACGACCGCAATCGTCATGCCGATCATGCCGAAACGGTTGCCGCGCCGTGACGATGCCGGGCTCGACAGGCCGCGCAGCGCGAGGATGAACAGGATGCCCGAGGCGAGATAGGCCAGCGCCACCCAGGGATTGATCGGTGCTACTTCGTGCATGCTAATTCCCCCGTCGGGCCATCCGTCCATGGCCCGTCAAATCCTTGGTTCGCAGCGCCTTAACGCTCTTTTTTCTTGTACATTGCGAGCATGCGCCCGGTGACCGCAAAGCCGCCGAAAATATTGATGCTCGCCATCACGACCGCGGCAAGGCCGAGCCATTTAGAGCTTGCCGAGCCCGCCGCCGCGCTGGCGATCAGCGCGCCGACGATGATGACCGACGAAATCGCGTTGGTCACGCTCATCAGCGGCGTGTGCAGCGCCGGCGTCACCGACCAGACGACGAAATAGCCGACGAAACAGGCCAGGACGAAAATCGAAAAGATGGAAATGAAATCCACGGCGCGCTCCCCTGCTGATTCCGCGTCGGCACCTCTTGCCGTGGGAGCGAAGGCCTGTCGACTCCAAAGCTGTCAAAAAGTCACGCCCGCGCATCTCCAGGCCGGAAATGGCGGGCGCTTTGTGAAATATAATTACGCGTCAGGACAATTTACATCTTTGGCAGCAGCACCGCGTCGATGACATGGACGATACCGTTCGCCTGTCCAACGTCCGCCTGCGTTACCGCGGCCTTGTTGCCGCTCGCACTCGTCAGGATGATCGCCTCGCCCGATTTGGTCGCGGTCAGATCCTGCCCGTCGAGCGTCTTGAGCACCGCCTTGCCGCCGCCCGCATCGATCTTCGCGGCGAGATCGGCGGCGGTCAGCTTGCCCGGCACGACATGATATTTGAGCACGCCGGCAAGCACCACCGTCTGCGCCGGACGCGCCCAGCCGTCGCGCGTGACCGCGGGAACCTGCGCAAAGGCGGCGTCATTGGGCGCAAACAGCGTGAAAGGCCCCGGCCCCGAGAGCGTATCGGCCAGCCCAGCCTGATTCACCGCCGCGGTCAACTGGCTCAGTATCGGAGAGGCAGCGGCATTGGCGAGGATCGTCTTGTCAGGCGCCATCGCGGCACCGCCGACCTGCGGATTGGCGCTCGCGGTTACGACATCGTTCATCGCGCCGCTTTCGGTTTCGGCCTTGGGCGGCTCGGGAGTCTTGTTGCAGCCGCCGAGCGCCAACGCCGCTACCATGGCACTCATGAACAAGCCGGATTTCGTCACCTCTGATCTCCTTGCTGAAACGGCCCGAACGGCCCCGTGCCACATCGCGCCGCACCCCGATTCGCAACGCCATTGGCGCGCGAAAGTTTCAGAAGAAAGTCAGCCGGACGCGTCCAGCGAAACGCCTACCCCAGCAGCCGCTCGTTCACGACCTTGCCGCCCTGCGTCAGCCGCACGGCATTGCCGATTTCCTCGTCGAGCACGGGCTTGCCGGCTTCCTTGTCCCAGAAGGCCGACAGGAAATTGAACAGGTTGCGGCTGAACAGCGCGCTCGTGTCGGCGGGCATCAGCGCGGCGATATTCTTTGCGCCGATCACGGTGACACCGTGGATCTGCTTCGTTTCGCCGGCCACCGAGCCTTCGACATTGCCGCCGCTTTCGGCCGCCATGTCGACGATCACGCTGCCCGTGCGCATCGTCGCGAGTTGCGCGTCCGAAATCAGCCGCGGCGCGGGGCGCCCCGGGATCAGCGCGGTGGTGATGACAATATCCTGCTTGGCGATATGTCCCGACACCAGCTCGGCCTGCGCCTTCTGATATTCGTCCGACATTTCGGTGGCATAGCCGCCCGCACCTTCGCCCTCGATCCCCGCGACGCTTTCGACGAAGATCGGCTTGGCGCCGAGGCTGAGGATCTGTTCCTTGGTCGCGGAGCGCACGTCGGTCGCGCTGACCTGCGCCCCCAGGCGCCGCGCGGTCGCGATCGCCTGGAGCCCGGCGACGCCGACGCCCATGATGAACGCCTTGGCCGCGCTGACGGTGCCGGCGGCGGTCATCATCATCGGAAAGGCGCGGCCATAGGCGTTTGCCGCCATCAGCACCGCCTTGTAGCCCGCGAGATTTGCCTGGCTGGACAGGATATCCATCGACTGCGCGCGCGTGATGCGCGGCATGAATTCCATCGCCAGCGCCTCGATGCCAAGCTTGGCATAGTCGTCAACGCGGGCGCGCTCGCCGAACGGGTTGAGCCCCGCCGCCAGCCACGCCCCGTCGGCAAAGCCCGACAGGCTCTTGGGATCGGGGCCCTGAATGCCGAGGATGATGTTCGCACCCTTCAGCACATCGGCGCGGCTGCCCAGGCTCGCCCCCGCAGCGGTGTAATCGGCGTCGGCGATCGAGGCCGTAACCCCTGCTCCGCTCTCGACGGCGACTTCAGCGCCCAGGCCGATGAATTTCTTCACCGTTTCCGGGGTCGCAGCGACACGGGTCTCGCCCGCGGCGAGGTCTTTCAGCACGGCGATGCGCATGACCGGCGCCGCTTAGGAAGAGATCAGAAGGACGACGACGACGGCGACGATCACGGTTGCGATCGTGCCGACCTTCAAAAGGCCCAGAAAGCCTTCATAGGTCTGGTTCGCCGTTTTCATATCCTGTTCCGCCATGGCCATTCCCCTTTGCCTTGTATCCGCTTGTTTCCTGCCCGCCGGCGCTGCGCCGGGCGCCCGCCAGAATCGGATATCGCGCCGGTCTTAGCCATGCGCCCCCCGATGCTCAATAGCCCGTTTTGCGCCGCGGCGCACGGCGGGCAAAAGCCTGGTGGCCTTAATCCGGCCTTTACCCATCCCGGTTACACATGGCGGCTACCGCGGACACCGGCACCCTGCGTGCCGACAAAAGGGGCAATTGGGAAGCGATGGCGAACGCGCGCGACACGCGAATGGTGATGATCGTCGACAGCGAACCGGCGCAGCAGCGATTCCTTTCGGCGCTGGTGTCGCGGGGCGGCTGGCGCAGCATCGTCGCCGCCGACACCGACACCGCGCTCGCGAAGCTCGGCACCCAGGAAGGCATGGCGCTCGACGCCGTGCTCGTCGATCAGGGCGCGCCGGGCGTGCCGATCCCCGAATTCATCGCCGAACTGCGCCGCTGGCGCCCGGCGCTGCCGCTTATCGTCATCACCATGCGCAACGGCGTCGAAGTCGCGGTTGCCGCGATGCGCGCTGGCGCGAGCGATTTCGTGCAAAAGCCCATCGCGCCCGACCGGCTGCTCGGCGCGCTCGACCGCATCGTCTCGCAGACCGGCCCGCAGGGCGAATTGCGCCCGCTCACCGAAAAGCTGCGCGCGCCGCTCGCCTTCGAAGAAATCATCGGTTCGTCGCCCAATTTCCGTAGCGCGCTGGCGATCGCCGCCAAGGCCGCGCGCGCCCGCGTGCCGGTGATGATCAACGGCAAGCCGGGCACCGGCAAGGAAGTCTTTGCCCGCGCGATCCACAGCGCCAGTCCGCGTGCGCGCGGCCCGCTGGTGATGGTCGATTGTTCGGCGGTATCGCCGGGGCTTATCGGATCGGGACTGTTCGGCCACGAACGCGGTGCCTTTCCCGGCGCCTTCGACCGGCAGGTCGGCCGGCTGGTGCAGGCCGACGGCGGCAGCATCATCATCGACCATGTCGAATGTATCCCGCTCGACACGCAGGCAAAACTCGTCGAATTTCTGAACAGCGGCGAAGTGCAGATGATCGGTGGCTCGATCCGCCAGACCGTCGACGTCCGCATCATCGCGACCAGCGCCAGCCCGCTCGACAAGCTGATCGAGGCAGGACACTTCCGCGAAGACCTGTTCTACGCGCTGTCGACCGCGCAATTCACCCTGCCCTCGCTTTCCGAACGGCGCGGCGATGTTGGGCCGCTCGCCCGCCATCTGCTCACGCGCATCGGCGGCCTGCCCGGCATGGGGCCGATCGGCATCACCGACGATGCCCTACGCCTGCTCGCCGCCTATGCCTGGCCGGGCAATGTCCGTCAGTTGCAGGACGTGCTGTTCCGCGCGGCGGTCGAAAGCAAGACCGACGTGCTGACGAGTGCCGACTTCAAGGCGATCGAAGCTGCGCTCGGTGGCAGCGTGAGCGGAGACGCCAATGTCGCGATCAACGGCGAGGCGATCGGCATCACCCTCTACCTCCCGGACGGCAATCTTCGTCCGCTCGAGGATATCGAAGCCGATGTCATCCGCCTCGCCATCGGCCATTACCGCGGCCGCATGAGCGAAGTCGCCCGCCGGCTCGGGATCGGGCGCTCGACGCTGTATCGCAAGCTCAGCGATCTGGGGATCGACACCGCGGCCTAAGCCGCGCCGATCGCCTGCTCGATCTGCGCCGTATCGGCATTGGTCAGCGTCTTGGCGAGTTCGCCGACCAGCCGCTTTTCAAGTTCGCGGTGATAATGCCCGCGCATCACGCCGAGCGTGTGCGGATCGGCAATCACGAGCAGCTTTTCGATTTCGTTGTCGAGGATGCGCTTGTTAAGAAGCGCCGCGACGCCCGCGGCGTGTCCACGCTCGTCAAGGTCGCGGGGTTCGGGCTTCGCGCCGCCACGGTTTCCGGCGTCGACCTCCGGGCTGGCCGCATCGACAAGGTTGATAAGGTCTGCATCGCCATCGTTGCGAAACAGAACGAAGCGGTTGCCGTCGGCGACGGCGACATGGGTGCCATGGGGAAGCTGCATGGAAGTCTCCTTCGGAGCCCGCAATCGGAGCGGGCCTTCAAGAAGGGGACGCATGACAGTGCTGCAGGGTTTCCTCTCCCGCGACCGATGGAGGAACTCAGGCGGTCAGCGCCGCATCCCGCAGCCCGCGCCACACCCGCAGCGCCTGCCGGTTTTCGGCCACATCATGCACCCGCAGCAACTGTGCGCCCTGCGTCGCAGCCTGATAATGAAGCGCGACTGTGCCGCCAAGGCGCTGGTCTGCAGGGGCTTCGTTGTCCAGTGCCCCGATCAGGCGCTTGCGGCTCGCCCCGAAGAGCAGCGGGCAGCCGAGGGTGTGGAAGAGCGCAAGGCCATTGATCAGCGCCAGATTGTCGGCGACCCCCTTGCCGAAGCCGATGCCCGGATCGACGATGATCTTTGCGGGGTCGATGCCCGCCGCGATGCAGTCCGCGACACGCTCGGCGAGCATGTCGTAAACGTCGAACAGGACATGCGCGTAGGTGCCGCCTTCGTGCGGATCGCTCTTTGCCGACGGCGCGTGCATCAGCACGACGGCGCAGCCTGCGCGCGCCACGACCTCCGTCGCGCGGTCGTCGTAGCGCAGCGCCGAAATATCGTTGACGATCGTCGCCCCGGCGGCGAGCGCCGCCTCCATGACCGCCGCCTTGCGCGTGTCGATCGACACCGCGGTTCCGCCGCGCGCGAGCGCCGCGACGACATTTTCCACGCGCTTGACCTCGTCGCCTTCCCAGACCAGCGGCGCGCCGGGCCGGGTCGATTCCCCGCCGACATCGACGATCGCCGCCCCTGCCGAGGCCATGGCGAAACCGGCCTCGATCGCCGCCGCCTCGTCGATTGTCTTGCCACCGTCGGAAAAACTGTCGGGCGTGACGTTGAGGATGCCCATGATCTGCGGCTCGCCGAGCCGAACTGTCCGCGCGCCCAGCGTCAGCGCGCCGCGCGGTCGTGCCGTCGCGGCCCGCTGCGCGCGCGCTGCATCGGCGAGCCGGCTGGGCATCGCGGCAATCCAGTCGTCGAGTTCGGCCACCGGCACCACCGCCGAGCGGATCATGTCATTATCGCGCAGGCTGACATGCCAGGCCGCAAACCAGATCATCGCGTCGGCAAGCCGCAGGCAATGCTTGTCAAGTTCATGCGGCCGATCGACGAAGCAGGTCGGGCGGAGGTAGACACGCGCATCCTCCCATGTCGTACCGAAGTCCGGCTTGGTGAGTGGAACGAACATGCAATCCCTTTCCCGTCGCCCCCGCGGAGGCGGGAACCGTAGTCGGCCTTCCGCGGCGCGGCAGTGCGATCTAGCCCACGGCCCCCGCCTTCGCGGGGGCGGCGAGGCCTATGCCTCGTTCGCGAGCAACCAGTCCTGCCGCACCGTGTCGATCACGCGCAATTCCTTGCCCGTATCGACGTGCCAGAATGTCCAGCCGTTGCAGCTCGGCGTGCCCTGCACGCCCGCGCCGACCTTGTGGATCGACCCCGCGGGTTGCCCCTCGCATTCCAGACTGCCGTCGACACGCACCACCGCCTTCCAGCGGCGCTTCGTATCGGTGAGCGTCGTTCCCGGTGCAATCATGCCGCATTCGACCAGCGTGCCGAAGGCGACGCGCGTTGCGGCCTTAGGCGCCATCATCGTCCGCACCGTGCTTTCGTCGAGCGGCAGCGCCATTTCGATGCGCTCCTTTGCCGCTTCGATATAGCCGTCCTCGCGTTCGATGCCGATGAAGCGGCGGCCGAGGCGCTTCGCGACCGCGCCGGTGGTTCCGGTGCCGAAAAACGGGTCGAGGATCACGTCGCCGGGGTTCGAGCAGGCGAGCAGGATGCGATACAACAGCGCCTCGGGCTTCTGGGTCGGGTGTACTTTCGTGCCGCCCTTCTTGAGCCGTTCCTGACCGCCGCAGATCGGGATGAGCCAGTCGGAGCGCATCTGAAGCTCGTCGTTGAGCGTCTTCATCGCGCGATAATTGAAGGTGTAGCGCGACTTTTCGCCCATCGAGGCCCAGATCAGCGTCTCGTGCGCATTGGTGAAGCGCGTGCCCTTGAAATTGGGCATCGGGTTCGCCTTGCGCCACACGATATCGTTCAGGATCCAATAGCCATTGTCCTGAAGCGCGGTGCCGACGCGGAAGATGTTGTGATAGCTGCCGATCACCCAGATGCTGCCATTGGGTTTCAGGATGCGCTTCGCTTCCTTGAGCCACGCATGGGTGAAACGGTCATAGGCCGCGAGACTGTCGAACTTGTCCCAATCATCGTCGACGGCGTCGACCTGGCTGCCGTCGGGACGATGCAGATCCCCGCCGAGCTGGAGGTTATAGGGCGGGTCGGCGAAGATCATGTCGACCGATGCCGCCGGCAGGCTGCGCATCATGGCGATGCAGTCGCCTTGCAGGATGCTGTCCAGTGGCAGATCGAGCGGGGCCGCTTTCGGCGTCCGCTGTTTTGCGGCCGGCGCCTTGACCCGTTCCATAACACCCATGTTTCGCCCCTGTCCTTGTCCGAAAGAAGCCCCTGATGAGTCCGGCGGAGTCCGCCGTCAAGCGCAGGATTCTAGGGATTCCGCCTCTCGAAATGGTTAACGCGCCGAGAACGAAAGGAGTCTGCCACGACATATGGAGTCTCGCGCGACTCGGGGACTCAACCACTGGTGGTGTGGCCGTCAGGACTCAGCGGCAGATTTTTTTCGATTTGGCGCCCAACCAAGCGCCATTCGTGTTCAAATTCCCGGATCGACCCCGGTGAGGTCGACCGAACGCTCCCACAATTCGCGCCCCAGCTTCGGGTCGCGCGCCGCCTTGGTCGCGCGCGCGGGTCCCGACGCGCCGCTGATCTCGCCCAGCCCCTGCGGTCCCAGATAGTCGCCGCCCTGCACATGGGCGCCGGTTGCCGCCTGCAAGGTCGGCCAGGCGCCCTGCGCCGCGCTGTTGAAGAAGGGCGTGGCCAGCGGCGTCATCGACCGCAGCGGCCACGGCAGATGGCGTGTCAGCTCGGTGAGCGCGACACCCGGATGCGCACCGATCGCCTGCGTCGCCCGCCTCGCCGCGCCCAGCCGGCGATCGAGCTCGAACATATAGGACAGATTGGCGAGCTTGCTCGCCTGATAGCGCGACCAGCCATGATAGCCGCGCCGGGCATCGAGATCGCTGAAGTCGATCGTTCCGCTCTTGTGCGCCAGGCTGGCGGTGACGACGATCCGGTCGTCGACATGACCATGTATCAAGCCGGTAAAGGCAAAGGTGCCGAGGTGATTGACCCCGAACTGCAATTCGAAGCCCTGCGCGGTCAGCGACCGCGGCGGGATCATGACGCCCGCATTGTTGACGAGGACATCGATGCGCGGCCCGGCGCGTACCACGGCCGCCGCCTCGCGAACCTGATCGAGATCGGCGAGATCGAGCCGCACGAAGGACAGGTCGGCGCCGGGAACATCGTCCGCGATGCGCGCCATTGCCGCCTCGGCGCGCGCTGCGTCGCGGCAGGCAAGCACCACCGCCGCCCCGCGCGCCGCCAGGATGCGCGCAACTTCGAAACCGATGCCGGCATTGGCGCCGGTGACGAGGAAGCGGCGACCGGTCTGCGCGGAGACATGCTCTGCCGTAAATCCGCTCATCGCCCTCTCCCGTCCGTCAGATCAGCGTCAGCTGTGCGACCGGCGCAAAGCTCGCGCGGTGGAGCGGCGTCGGCCCCAATTGCCGCAGCGCCGCCAGATGCTGCGCGGTGCCATAGCCCATATTCGTCTCCCAGCCAAAACCGGGAAAGCGGCGCGCCGCGTCGGCCATGAAGCGGTCGCGATGCTCCTTGGCGATGATGCTCGCCGCCGAAATACAAGGGTGCAGCGCATCGCCGTCGACGATCGCCTGCGCGCGCCAGCGCCATCTGGGCAGGCGATTGCCGTCGACCAGCACCTCGCCGGGCTCGACCCCCAGTGCCTCGACCGCGCGCGTCATCGCAAGGAAAGTCGCCTGCAAAATGTTGATGCTGTCGATCTCGGTCACGCTCGCTTCGCCGACGCCCCAGCGGCAACGCGCCTTGATTTCGATCTCCAGCGCGGCACGGCGCTTCGCGCTCAATTTCTTGCTGTCGTCGAGACCGTCGATCCCGTCGTCGCACAGGATCACCGCGGCCGCGACCACCGGACCCGCGAGCGGTCCGCGCCCCGCCTCGTCGACGCCGACGACGATCATATCCGCCACGGCGGATAACGCCGATATTCGCCCGCCTGATAGAGGCACAGACGATTGCCCGCGGGATCGGTCAACCGCGCCTCGCGCCAGCCCCATTCCTCGTCGCGCGGCATCTGGTCGAAGCGCGCCCCGCGCCGCGCGAGATAGGCGACCCAGGCGTCGAGCGCGCCGCTTTCCAGATAGGTGGTCGTCCCGCCCGCGTCGCCGTCGCCGACATGAATCGAGAGGGTGACGCCGTTCGCAGCCTCGAAGCGGGCATAGCCCTTTGCGTTGCTATCGACGATCTGGGTCAGCCCCATTTGTTTGTAGAAGGCCACCGAAGCCGCATAATCGGTCGCCGGCAGGGTGATCTGGTTGAGTGCAGGGCCGGTAAACAGCCCGTCGTTCCGCACCCCCTGTTGCCCCATCGGACCATGCCCCTCGCCCAATCCGGGCGCATCCATCAGCGCCAACCGCACGAAGTCGCGCGCGCGCGCCACCGCGGGCTCGAGCGGCATACCCTGCGCCAGCCCGGTCGCGATTGCGCTGGCAAGCGTGCAGCCGGTACCGTGGGTGTTCATCGTCGCGATACGCGGGGCTTCCCAGCGCGCCACTTCGCCCGCATCGGCCTCGATCAGCCGGTCGACCACGGTGTCGCCTTCGCCATGCCCGCCCTTGGCGAGCAGCGCGCAGCCATGCGCCAGCACCGCCGCCTCGCCGCCGAGCGCCGCCAGTTCGCCGAGATTGGGCGTCGCCACCGCCGCCCGGTCCAGCAGCGCCTCGAACGCGCGGATTGTGTCGGCGTCGGCAAGCACCGATCCGCTGGTGGCGACCATGACCGGGTCGAACACCACCGCGGCCCCGGCCATGTCGGGCCGGCGAAGCCGTTCGGCGACCGCCGCCGCGGTTGCCGCGCTGCCGATCATGCCGATCTTCACTGCGTCGACGCCGATGTCGGCGACGACGCTGTCGATCTGCATCAGCACCATCTCGGCCGGGATCGCGTGGACGCCCTGCACGCCCATCGTATTCTGCGCGGTGATCGCGGTGATCGCGGTCATCGCGTGGCCGCCGAGCATGGTGACGGTCTTGATATCCGCCTGAATGCCCGCACCGCCGCCGCTATCGGAGCCGGCGATAATCAGAACGCGTGCGGTCAACGCTTGAACTTTCGCTCCGTCGAAGCGGGGAATTTCGCCAGCGCAGCGCCTTCGCGCAGCGGACGGTCGAGCAGGTCGCCGCCGCAATTGGGGCAGCGTTCGTCGAGCTTGTCGGCGCAGGTCGCGCAAAAGGTGCATTCGAACGAGCAGATGAAGGCGCCGTGAATGTCCGCGGGCAAATCACGGCCGCAGCGTTCGCAATCGGGTCGCATTTCAAGCATGTACAAATTCCTTAAAAGCCGTTCGCCCTGCTCTTGTCGAAGGGGGGCCGTTCTTCCTGCTCGGTTCATAGAGAAGAGAATGGTGCTTCGACAAGCTCAGCACGAACGGGATGAGACTATTCGGTTGTCAATTCGCCGCCGCCGCGCGCACCGCGTCGCAGATCATGTCGACCACCTGTTCAACCTCACCCGCATCGTCGCCTTCGGCCATGACGCGGATGACGGGTTCGGTGCCCGAGGCCCGGATGACAAGGCGGCCGCGGCCGTCGAGCATGGTTTCACCCTCGGCGATCGCCGCCTGCACCGTCGGCGCGTCGAGCGGTTTGCCGCCGGCGAAGCGCACATTCTTCAAAAGCTGCGGGACCGGGTCGAATTGGTGGAGCAACTCGCTCGCCGGTCGTCCGGCGCGGACGAGTTCGGCAAGCAATTGAAGCGCGGCGAGCGTCCCGTCGCCCGTCGTCGCATGGTCCGACAGGATCATGTGCCCCGATTGTTCGCCGCCGACGTTGAAACCGCCCGCCTTCATCCGTTCGAGGACATAACGGTCGCCAACCTTGGTCCGCTCGAGCCGCAGCCCCTCGCTCTCGAGAAAGCGTTCGAGGCCAAGGTTCGACATCACCGTCGCGACGACGCCGCCGCCTTTGAGCCGTCCCTGCCGCGCCCAGCTCGCCCCGATCAGCGCCATGATCTGGTCGCCGTCGACGATGTTGCCCTTTTCGTCGACGACGATCAACCGGTCGGCGTCGCCGTCGAGCGCGACCCCGATGTCGGCGCCGCTCGCCACCACCGTTTCCTGAAGCAGCGCCGGCGCGGTCGATCCGCAGCGGTCGTTGATGTTGGTGCCGTTGGGTTCGACGCCGATCGCGATCACGTCGGCGCCCAGTTCCCAGAATACGGTCGGCGCGCTGTTGTAGGCGGCACCATTGGCGCAATCGAGCACCAGCTTCAGCCCGTCGAGGCGCACCGAGCCGGGCAGGCTCTGCTTTACCGCGTGAATATAGCGCCCGCGCGCGTCCTCGATCCGTTTGGCGCGGCCGATATGCGCGGGTTCGGCAAGCGCCGGCGCCGCTTCGAGCAATGCCTCGATCTGCATTTCATCGGCATCGGACAGCTTGTAGCCATCGGGCCCGAACAGTTTGATGCCATTGTCGTGGAAGGGATTGTGGCTGGCAGAGATCATCACGCCCAGATCGGCGCGCATCGACTGCGTCAGCATCGCCACTGCAGGCGTCGGCATCGGGCCGACCTGCACCACGTCCATGCCGACGCTGGTGAACCCCGCGACCAGCGCATTTTCGAGCATATAGCCCGACAAGCGCGTATCCTTGCCGATCACGACGCGATGTTTGTGCCCGCCGCGCAGGAAATGCGCGCCCGCCGCCATGCCGACGCGCATCGCCACTTCGGCGGTCATCGGCACCTTGTTGGTCAGGCCCCGGATCCCGTCGGTTCCGAAAAACTTGCGCATGCCGTCTCCGCTTCCTAATCCTCGGGGTTCACGCTCGCCCACCCCGGCAGTCCGGACGGCACTAAGTCACCCATATTTGCTTGGCAAGCAGGCCGGAGGTTTTGAACTTGAAATCGGCATGGATCATCCTGTCATCGCTGATTGCAGGCATGCTGCTCGGCATCCTGCTCGACATGGCCGCCCCGACAGCGGGCACGGCGTCGCTTCCCTATGTCGAAACCGTCGGCCTGTTGTGGCTGAAGGCGCTGACGATGACGATCATCCCGCTAATCGTCGCGCTGCTGATCACCGGCATCACTGCGACCGCAGACGCCGCGCGCGCGGGAACGCTCGCGGCGCGGTCGGTCGGCATCTTCATGGTATCGATTTTTCTCACCGGCCTGATGTCGCTGCTCGTCACGCCGCTGTTGCTCCGCCTGTTTCCGCTGTCGCAGGGCGCCGCGGCGGCGCTGCGCGGCGGGCTCGGCGGCGCGACCGAAGCGCCGCCCTCGCCGACCTTTTCGGATTTCATCCTCGGCCTGATCCCCGCCAACCCGATCGCCGCGGCGGCGGAGACGACTGTCCTGCCGCTGATCGTCTTCACCACCATCTTCGCCTTCGCCATGACGCGCATCGCCCCCGACGCGCGCGCCAGCCTGTCGGGCCTGTTCAAGGCATTGGGCGACACGATGCTCGTCGTCATCGGCTGGGTGCTTGCGCTCGCCCCGATCGGGGTGTTCGCACTCGGCTATGCGCTGGCAATCAAGGCCGGGCTCGCGGCGTTCGGCGGCCTTCTCCACTATGTGCTGATCGTCTCCGGCGTTGGCGTCTGCTGTATTCTCCTCGGCCTCGCGCTCGCCTGGCTGGTCGTCGGCGTCGCGCCGGCGCGTTTCGTCCGGGCGATGGTGCCCACGCTCGCCGTCGCGCTGTCAACGCAAAGCTCGCTCGCCAGCCTGCCCGCGATGCTCCGCGCGACCGAGGATCTGGGCGTCGATCCCAAAAAGGCCGATATCGTCCTGCCGCTCGCGGTGGCGCTCTTCCGCTTTACCAGCCCGGCGATGAACTTGGCGGTGGTCGTCTATATTGCCTGGCTGTTCGGCCTGACGCTGTCGCCGTGGACGATGGCGGTCGGCCTTGCCGTCGCGATGGCCGCGGCGCTGAGTTCGGTCAGCCTGCCCGGATCGATCAGCTATGTCACATCGATCGCGCCGATTGCCGTATCGATGGGGGTGCCCGTCGCGCCGCTGGGGCTGCTCGTCGCGGTCGAGACCTTTCCCGACATATTCCGGACATTGGGCAATGTTATCGCCGACGTCGCCGCGACCAAATATGCCGCCGACGGCGTTCGCGACGAACCAGAAGGAGAAGCAGCATGAAATATCGCAAGCTCGGCCACGGCCTCGAAGTCTCGGCGATCGGCGTCGGCTGTATGCCGATGATCAAGGGCGGCAATATCCTCTATGGCGAAGCCGCCGACATGGACGAGGCGACGCGGACGATCCACCGCGCGATCGACATGGGCGTCACCTTCTTCGACACCGCGCAAATCTATGGCCCGTTCACCAATGAAGAACTGCTCGGCGAAGCCATCAAGGGCAAGCGCGACGGTCTTGTCATCGCGACCAAGTTCGGCTTCCGCTTCGACGGCAAGCAGATCGTCGGCGTGGACGGCAGCCCCGACAACGCGCGGCGCGCCTGCGAAGGCTCGCTCCAGCGCCTTGGCATCGACACGATCGATCTCTTCTACCAGCACCGCGTCGACCCCTCGGTACCGATCGAGGAAACCGTCGGCGGGATGATGGAACTGGTCAAGGAAGGCAAGGTGCGCCACATCGCGCTATCCGAAGCCGGCCCCGAGACGCTGCGCCGCGCCGCCAAGGTCGCACCGATCACCGCCTTGCAGAGCGAATATTCGATCTGGGAGCGCGACGTGGAGGATGAAATCCTGCCGGTCTGCCGCGAGTTCGGCATCGGCTTCGTCCCCTATTCGCCGCTCGGCCGCGGGTTCCTTGCGGGCGCGGTGCGCAGCCGCGACGAGCTGCCCGAGCATGACTGGCGCCGCAACGACCCGCGCTATTCGGAGGAAAATCTGCCCGCCAACCTGCGCATCGTCGATGCGATCGGCGCAGTCGCCGACCGGCACCGCGTGTCTAAGGCGCAGGTCGGACTCGCGTGGCTGCTCGCGCAGGGCGACGACATCGTCCCCATTCCCGGCACCAAGCGCCGCGCCACGATGGAAGACAGCATGGCCGCCGCCGACCTGACCCTCAGCGCCGACGATATTGCGGCGATCGACGCAGCAGCGCCGAAGGGCGGCACCAGCGGCCCGCGCTATGGCGAACAGGGAATGCGGATGGTGCGGCTGTAGGGTTTCGGGTTTCGGCCGGAACAAGTCCCTTCGCCCCCCGCGAAGGCGGGGCCGCTGTCGGTTTACGCAGCGCCGCAAAAAAAGGCCGATTGCGGCCCCCGCCTGCGCGGGGGCGACGTTCTGAAGCAACGTCCGCTAACGACCCTGAAGCGGACACTCATGCTTCCCCCAACCCGTTCGCATCGAGCGAAGTCGAGATGCCCCTCGGACTAGGCGCCGTGTCGACGGGTGTCTCGACTTCGCTCGACACGAACGGGGAAAAAAACGGATTTCGATCACACTCCGTCATCCCGGCGAAGGGCGGGATCACCCTATCGCGGTAGCGCACCAGAAAGATCCCGGCCTTCGCCGGGATGACGAAAATGGAGGGTGGCGCTTCCCATCTGTGGACGCCCCAAAAGACGCAAGCGATTTTTGGAGGTAGTGCACATAGTCGGATGCGGCCATCTGTCCGGCCTTGCAATGCAGCATCGGAGGCTGCGGGCCCGTATGGGAGTTCGCGGACCGGAACCACATCACCCACAGCGTGCTCGCGGCACAGTGGAAAGCCCTGGTTCTTCCGGCCCCGTCTCGCCGACTGTTGTGCCATACTCTCCTTCGACCGACTACGCCTTCCGGCGACCTCTGGTCCGCCTTGGCTTACGCCGCGGCTGCGACCGGAGCTCTGTAATCCTCTCCCTTTACAAGCACGGCCCAGATGATCCGCGCTGTCTTGTTGGCAAGGGCAACCGTGACCAGCATACGCGGTTTCCTCGCCATCATCTGCTCGAGCCAGGAGCCTTGAGGCGCGCCTCGCTTGCTGGCCTGCAGGACCACCGCACTGCAACCGATGATGAGCAATCGCCGCAGTGTGCGCTCGCCCATTTTGGATATCGAGCCCAGCTTCTGCTTGCCGCCCGTCGACATCTGCCTTGGCGCCAGACCTAGCCACGCCGCAAAGTCCCGTCCCTTGGTGAAGCTTTCTGCTGGAGGCGCCAGAGCCGCCAATGCGGTGGCCGTAATCGGTCCAACCCCAGGGATCGTCATAAGCCGCCTCGCGACGGCATCCTCACGAGCCCGGCGCGCAATCTCCTTGTCGAGATCGCCGATCTTCTCGTTCAGCTCCTCCAGCAGGTCGAGCATCGTGCGGAACA
>NZ_JACBGA010000030.1:0-2523 GCF_021401285.1 Sphingopyxis sp. NFH-91
TGAGGATCAGCGTGCAATAGGCACCCCCTTCGTGGGGTGATCGGCGTGCAAAAAGGACCCCTTCATCCCGGGGATTTAGTCGGCCGACTGGTTTTGATCAGTTGGCGAGAACGGGATGTTGATCGTGGAGACAGTGGTTCGGATTCGGCGTGAGCATGCAGCGGGTAAGGCGATCAAGGCGATCGCTCGTGACCTTCGTTTGTCGCGGAAGGTCGTCCGCAAAGCGATCCGGTCGCCGGAGGCGGCGTTCAACTATCAGCGCAAAGTCCAGCCGCTGCCGCGGATCGGTCCTTATCAGGATCGTCTCGATGCGCTGCTTGAGGAGAACGAAGGTCGCGGCCGCCGCGATCGGCTACGGATGACGCGTATCCATGACCTGCTGGTGCGCGAGGGGTTCGATGGATCCTATGATGCGGTGCGCCGCTATGCGGCGCGCTGGCGTGCTGCGCGGCGGAAGGATGCTGGCGAAGGCGCACCGGCGTTCATCCCGATGACCTTCCAGCCGGGTGAGGCCTACCAGTTCGACTGGAGCCACGAGGATGTGGAGATCGCCGGCAAGCCGATGCGGGTGAAGGTGGCGCATATGCGTCTCTGCGACTCGCGCGCACCCTATGTCCGGGCCTATCCGCGCGAGGGCCAGGAGATGCTGTTCGATGCCCATGCCCGGGCGTTCGCGTTCTTCGGCGGTGTGCCGCGACGCGGTATCTACGATAATATGAAGACGGCGGTGACGGCCGTGTTCACCGGCAAGGAGCGTGTGTTCAACCGCCGCTTCCTGATCATGACCGATCATTACATGGTCGAGCCGACCGCCTGCTCGCCGGCGGCGGGATGGGAGAAGGGCCAGGTCGAACAGCAGGTCCAGACGATCCGAGGCCGCTTCTTCCAGCCGCGACTCCGGTTCGCCAGCCTGGCCGAGCTCAACGGGTGGCTGGAGGCCGAGTGCCGGCGCTGGGCCGAGCATCATGCCCATCCCGAACGCGGGGATATTACCGTCGCCGAGGCGCTGGATATGGAGCGACCGGCCCTGCAGCCGATCCTGGCACCGTTCGACGGCTTCCATGAGAGCGAGCATGCCGTCACCGGCACCTGCCTCATCAGCTTCGATCGCAACCGCTACTCGGTCATGTCGACGGCCGCACGCCGGACCGTTCAGGTGCGCTCCTATGCCGATCGCATCGTCATACGCTGCGGCGATGCGATCGTCGGGGAGCATGAGCGCCACTTCGGTCGGAACCGCACGATATACGATCCCTGGCATTATCTGCCGGTCCTCGCGCACAAGCCCGGCGCGCTGCGTAACGGCGCACCGTTCCAGGACTGGGATCTGCCGCCCGCCCTGCACCGATTACGGCGAAGGCTCGGCACCGGGGACGAGGCCGATCGCAGGTTCGTGCGGGTCCTCTCGGCGGTGCTCACCGATGGCCTGGAGCCGGTAGAGGCTGCCGTGCGCGAAGCGTTGGCGAACGGAACGGCCAGCGACGAGCTGATCCTCAACATCCTCTCCCGGCGCCGCGAGCCGGCGACACCCCACAGCATCGTCACTTCGGAAGACCGGATGCTGCAGCATCCTCCGCTCGCCGACTGTGCCCGCTATGATCTGCTGCGAGGCTATGATGCAGCGGCATGATATGATCGACACGATGCGCGGCCTCGGGCTCAAGGGCATGGCGGCGGCGTTCGACGAGGCGGTCACCACCGGCCTCCAGCGCAAGCGCACCACCATGGAGATACTGACCGACCTGCTCCGTGCTGAGGCGACCCACCGGGATGCAGCCTCCATCCGCTATCGGATGACGGCTGCGAGGCTGCCCGTGGTGAAGGACCTGGAGCGGTTCAGCTTCGAGGGCACACCGATCAATGAGGAGATGATCCGCTCCCTTCACGATGGCTCCTTCCTCCCGCCTCGCCGCAATATCGTGCTGGTCGGCGGCACGGGGACAGGCAAGACCCACCTCGCCATCGCGATCACCGCCAATGTCGTGCGAAGGGGCGCTCGCGCCCGCTACTTCAACACCGTCGATCTGGTGACACGCCTCGAAGAGGAGACCCGGATCGGCAAAGGCGGGACCCTGGCGGCGCAGCTGTCGCGGCTCGACCTGATCGTGCTCGACGAGCTTGGATATCTGCCGTTCGCCCGCTCGGGAGGGCAGTTGCTGTTCCACCTCATCAGCAAGCTTTATGAGCGGACCAGCGTCATCATCACCACGAACCTCGCCTTCGGCGAATGGCCGACCGTGTTCGGCGATCCCAAGATGACCACGGCGCTGCTCGACCGCGTCACCCACCACTGCGATATCGTCGAGACGGGCAACGACAGCTGGCGCTTCAAAAACCGCAGCTGACAGCCACCTTCGGCGCCTTCAAAAATCTATCTTGCGCTGCGCGCGCCTCCGGTCGGGCTACGCCCGCCCTCCGCCGCACGCAGCGCAAGGCCATCTTCAACAAACCAGCATCATATTATCCGAAAAGGGGGTCCCTCTTCGACGCCGATCGGGGGTCCCTTTTGAACGCCGTTTGACA
>NZ_JACBGA010000031.1:0-1359 GCF_021401285.1 Sphingopyxis sp. NFH-91
GGTCGTGTCCCAAGGGGTGGTGTAGGAAGGTTTCCCTGAAGGGGTGGCCACCGTCGATCTTCTGGTAGGGTTCGGATGCGAACTCGAACCTGGAGAAGAAGACGATGACCGACGACAGAATGGCCCTTGTTGAGCTGATTGAGCAAGGGGCGGATAGCGATTTGGTGCGCGAGATGTTGGCATTTGCGGCCGAGCGCATGATGGATCTGGAGATCGAGGCGAGGACCGGCGTGTCTGCTGGCACTCGCAGCCCGGCCCGAATGAACCACCGCAACGGCTACCGCGAACGGGGCTGGGACACTCGGGCGGGCCGGATCGATCTGGCGATCCCGAAGCTGCGCAAGGGCAGTTACTTCCCGAGCTTTCTGGAGCCGCGCCGGACTGCCGAGAAGGCTTTGGCAGCGGTGATCCAGGAGGCCTACGTCCATGGCGTCTCGACCCGCTCGGTCGATGATCTGGTCAAGGCGATGGGTGCCAGCGGCGTATCGAAGAGCCAGGTCAGCCGCCTGGTTGCCGAGATCGACGAGCGGGTGAACGCCTTCCTGACGCGGCCGATCGAGGGCGAGTGGCCCTACCTGTGGATCGACGCCACGTATCTCAAGGTGCGCGAGGGCGGGCGGATCGTCTCGACGGCGGCGATAATCGCCGTTGCCGTCAACACCGATGGCCGGCGCGAGGTTCTGGGCGTTGCCACCGGCCCGTCGGAAGCCGAACCCTTCTGGAAAGCCTTCCTGCGATCGCTGGCCGATCGGGGCCTGCGCGGGGTGAAGCTGGTCATCGCCGACGATCACAAGGGGCTGCGCGCCGCCGCCAGCAAGGTGTTCGCCGCGAGCCAGCAACGCTGCCGGGTGCACTGGATGCGCAATGCGCTGGCCCATGCCGCACCCAAGCAGCGGCCCGCCGTGATCGCGATGATCAAGACGATCTTCGCGCAGGAGACGCCCGAAGCAGCGCACCAGCAGTGGGAGCAGGTTGCCGACGCCCTGCGTGAGAAGTTCCCGAAGCTGGCCGACATGATGGATGCATCGCGTGAGGATGTGCTCGCCTACATGGCGTTCCCGAAGGACCACTGGGCGCAGATCGCGTCTACCAACCCGCTGGAAAGGGTGAACAAGGAGATCAAGCGAAGGGCCGACGTCATCGGCATCTTCCCAAACAATGCCGCCGTCATCCGCCTCGTCGGAGCGCTGATGCTGGAGCAGAACGACGAGTGGGCAGTATCGCGTCGCTACATGACACTGGAAACAATCGGCTCGGTGACCCATAATCCCATAGTCAGCCTGCCAGCACTGGCTGCCTGACCCGAACCCGATCCTGCCGCGGATCGACGGTTCCTACACCACCCCCTGGGACACGACC
>NZ_JACBGA010000032.1:0-1227 GCF_021401285.1 Sphingopyxis sp. NFH-91
CGGACACGCGAAGCGCTGCACAATGGCTGGGACAAGAATGATTCCAAGGACGCGCAAGTCATCCTGCACATGCTGAAGATCGGCGCGACCCAGCGCTATGTCGATCCGCTGGCGGCAGGGATCAACGATCTGCAGGAGATGTCGAAGACGCATGAAGCCATATCGAAGGCGAAGACCCAGACCTGGCATCGGATCCTCACGCATTATCTGCCACTGTATTTTCCGGAGATCGAGCGTTTCGCCGGCAACAGCCGGTCCGACTGGTTCCTGGCGTTGATCGAACGCTTCCCGACGCCGGGCAGCATCACCTCGATCGGACGCGAGGCGTTCACCGAACAGGCCTGGCCGCTGATCGGTCGCAAGGTCTCCAAGGCCCGGGTGGTCAACGATATTTACGAGACCGCCTGTGCATCGATCGCGCTGCCGATCGACGAAGATTCCACGGCGGTCGCCATGTTCCGCATGGTCATCGCCCAGGCACGCACCCTGATTCAGCAGCGTAACGAGATCGAGCGGATCGCCCATGACGCGCTGGCGACGAACAGCGATTATCAGCTCCTGCGCATGATCCCCGGTATCGGTCCGATCAACGCCCTGACGATCCTGGCCGAGGCCGGCGATCTGCGCCGGTTCAGCCACCATCGCCAGTTCCTCAAGTTCTGCGGCCTCGACCTCGCTACCTACCAGTCAGGGATATTTCGGGGGCGGACGAAGCTATCAAAGTACGGCAATGCCCGGCTGCGACGCACCTTCTGGATGGCAACGCAGGTCGCGATCCGACAACCCAACAACAGCTTCCGTGACAAGCTCTCCCGCTATGTCGATGGCCATGCCGACGACCCCGATCGCCGCCGCAAGGCGATGACCGCTCTCACCGCCAAGATGGCGCGCGTCGTGCACGCCGTCATCAAGACGGGAACCGAGTACCGCCCGTTCGTCGAACGGGCGGACACCAGATGGAAGGACCCCTCTCTGCTGTGCCGTGAGGGCGCTACGGCGACCCTGTAGATAATGTTCGGGCCTTCCATCTGGCATGCGTATCTCATCTTAAGGACGGTGAGGACCACGATCCCGATGATCGATGGATCCTATGTTTGCTATGGCCGAGAGCGCCTTCCTTGACGATGGAAGCCATCTGGATCATAAAATCATCAGCGCCGATCACATTCGGCGCAACGAGATCTGCTGGCCTGTTCCCGCCGCTGCTTCCCAACATAGGACGTTGTC
>NZ_JACBGA010000033.1:0-1175 GCF_021401285.1 Sphingopyxis sp. NFH-91
TCCACCATAACGATGAACCCGGTGGCCACCAGCGACGCCGCATTCCGGGGTGGGGCATGCCCCACCCCGGAATACACCATCGCCTACACCGGAAATTACACCACGAGCGCGGACGCTAACTTGCACATCAGCTTCAACCAATTTGCTTCATCAATGCTGATGAGAGGATACTGGCATGCCCAAAGCCCTTGTAAACGAACATAAGAGCTGCCCGGCCGCAATCGGCCAGAGTCGGCGGTATCGCACGCCTGAATGTGAGTTCGGGGGGTGTCGCCTATTCCGTAGGATGTTGTCGCCACCAAGCGTGGATTAATCGCTTTCCTACAATATTTCGCGCTGTCATGCCGAGCCTATGCAAGAACGAAGACCCAAATGGCGCGACCGGGCGCTCGCTATCGAATTCTGGATTGCGACCGTGCTGGTGGGCGGCTCATTCCTCGTCGGGGCGTGGCAGGCGCTTAAATATCTGTTTTAGCGGCGGGGGCGGCGCACTAGCGCTACGCTCCAGCCGCGAGCGGCGAGGGAACAAAATTCTCAGGCGCTACACCGTCGACATCCACCAGGTCTTCGCTCACCACGATGCCGGTAATGCGAACACGCTTTTCGATATGGTCGACAGGAACGCGGTGTAAGTCGAGCCGCCACCGGCCGCCAAGGTCACGGCGAAGCGAGAAACCGCCCGCGTCGCGGAGCAACGTCCCTGTCTCTTCGATTCTCGTGCCAATCATCGTCATGACTTTGGCCTACGCAAAGTCGCAACACCGCGCCAGAAACTTCGGCTGAACTCCTAACAACCCAGCCTAAATGCTCATCGCCGCCGAAATGGTTCGCACGCCACGCCATCGCCGTCGCCATCCATTTCTGGCCGATACCCGGGCTGACCGCGGTATAACGGCGCGGCACCCGCTGCCCACGCCGCATTGCAATTGCGGTAATAGACGCCGGACGGCGCCGACGATGCAATAGGCTGGCGCACGGCGGATGCCTGCGGCTTGGCCCGATGTGCCCTGGGACTGGCGGCCCGATAGTCGACCGGCTGTTGGAAGTCGGAACCCCAGATGCCCAGTTTGAGGGCCTTGGCGCGCGCCTCGGCGCCGAGATAGCGATCGCTAAACTGAGGCAACGCAACTGCAAGGCCCGCTTCGACCATGGCTTGGCCCAGATCTATCTGCCGC
>NZ_JACBGA010000034.1:0-1101 GCF_021401285.1 Sphingopyxis sp. NFH-91
GTTAGCGTCCGCGCTCGTGGTGTAATTTCCGGTGTAGGCGATGGTGTATTCCGGGGTGGGGCATGCCCCACCCCGGAATGCGGCGTCGCTGGTGGCCACCGGGTTCATCGTTATGGTGGAGTTTGCACACTTCAACCGTGACGAAGAGGAGTTCCCGATGACCGAGGACAGATTACTGATCGAAGAGCTGGCTGCAAAGGGCGGCCAACCGGATTTTTTGCGCACCATCGCCGAGAACGTGCTGCAGCTGATCATGGAGGCCGACGTTGATGGCCTGATCGGCGCGGGTCGCCACGAACGCAGCAGCGAGCGCGCGACCTGGCGCAACGGCTATCGCGACCGTTCGCTGGATACCCGGGTAGGCACGCTGAACCTGAAAATCCCCAAGCTGCGTGCTGGGTCCTATTTTCCGGGCTTCCTTGAGCCCCGCAAGATGGTCGAGAAAGCGCTGGTTGCGGTGATCCAGGAAGCGTGGATCGGCGGGGTCAGCACCCGGCGGGTCGATGAACTCGTCCAGGCCATGGGCATGACCGGCATCTCCAAGTCCACCGTCTCCAAGCTTTGCAAGGACATTGACGAGCGCGTCCATGCCTTTCTGAAACGCCCGCTCACCGGCGAATGGCCGTATCTCTGGCTCGATGCCACCTATCTCAAGGTACGCGAAGGCGGGCGGATCATCAGCGTTGCCGCAATAATCGCCATGGCCGTCAACACCGAGGGCCGGCGCGAGATCGTCGGCCTGCATATCGGCCCCTCGGAAGCGGAGGTCTTCTGGTCCGACTTCCTGAAGGACCTTGTTCGGCGCGGTCTTACCGGCGTGAAGCTGGTCATCTCCGATGCTCACGAGGGCCTCAAGGGCGCGATCACCCGCGTCATGGGCGCCACCTGGCAGCGCTGCCGGGTGCACTTCATGCGCAATGCCCTGTCCTATGTGCCCAAGGGCCAGAACACTGTCGTCGCCGCCGCGATCCGCCAGGTCTTCCTGCAGCCCGATCAGAAAAGCGCAACGCAGGTCTGGCGACAGGTCGCCGACCAGTTGCGCACCCGTTGGCCCAAGCTCGGCGCCTGCATGGACGAGGCCGAAACCGACGTGCTCGCCTA
>NZ_JACBGA010000035.1:0-1073 GCF_021401285.1 Sphingopyxis sp. NFH-91
TAGGCCGTAGACTCATAAACGCGGAGCCAAAGCCGCATTGACGCAAGTTGGACCATGGCCAGGAAGTTTTCGGCGAGCTTGTCATATCGGGTGGCCACCCTACGGAAGTGCTTCAGCTTGGAGAAGAAGCGCTCGATCAGGTTGCGCTCGCGGTACAGCCATGTGCTGAAGTACGGTTTCGACCTCCGGTTTGCCTTGGGCGGGATATTGGCGAACGCTCCTTTTCCGTGGAGAGACGCCCGAATGCGATCGGCATCATATGCCTTGTCCGCCAGCACGATCGTTCCGGCGCTGACATGATTGAGTAGTTCGTCAGCAGCTTGGCCGTCATGGCTTTGCCCGGCGGTCAGACTCAGCCGGATCGGGAGGCCTTGCCCATCGACGACCGCGTGGATTTTGGTCGTGAGGCCGCCTCGGGAGCGACCGAGACAATGATCTCGATCCCCCTTTTTGCCGTCGCAGCCTGCTGGTGCGCCCGGATGGAAGTGCTGTCGATCATTTGAATGTCGCCATCATGCGCGGCGGTGATGGCGTCCATCATCCGATCCCACACGCCAGCTTTCCGCCATCGTATGAAGCGGTTGTAGCAAGTGGTGCGTGGACCATAGCGTTCGGGCAAGTCTCGCCACGGCGCACCGGATCGCAGCACCCAGAAGATGCCGTTCAGCACCCGCCGGTCATCAACGCGTGGCACGCCCCTGGGTTTGTTGGGCAGCAGCGGCTCGATCACGCGCCACTCGAAGTCGGTCAGGTCATATCGGCTCATGCCGACGCTGAATCAGAGAAACTCCCTGAGGGAAAGATCTTCCGTTCAAAAACCGTAGGCCTTTGGGTTGGCGAGTACGGTGTCGACCGTAAAATGCGGATCAGTAACTTCCACTTGCTCCAGCAGCGCGAGCATCTCCTGCCGATCTCGCCGCCTCACCGCAGCATCCCACTGACCGAGAATGCCACCATGAAATAGCCGCTCATTGACCGTCATACCCATCAAGCTGGGATCGTGCTGCTCATCCATAAATGCAGGGTGGCACAGCCGAGCCCCAACGCCAACGTTTTATGGGTTCACGGCCTAG
>NZ_JACBGA010000036.1:0-1035 GCF_021401285.1 Sphingopyxis sp. NFH-91
TGGCCGAACTCAACCAACCCATGATCGAGGAGGAAAATCAGCCCCTACACATCACCGCCAAAGCCGCCTGACGATGGCCCACGGCCACAGCCGAAATTACACCACCTTGACGGACGCGACCTCGGGGAGACGATCCTGCACGCTGATCGCTAGGTCCGTAAGCCGTTCAGCTTCGCTTTCGAGCATCTGGATGGGCGGCCGCGTGGTCGCTTCGGTCTTGGTCTTGGACATAGGTCGGGTTCTTTGAAATAAGGTACAGACTAGCGGTCGCGAAAACCGCCTGAGAAAAGGAGATTTCGCCCCGAGCTCGGGGCGTGCTGCACCGAAACCCGGGACTAGAAGCCCGTGAGAAGCTGGCCCGCGTGCGTGAGGCGCCAAAAGCGATGATCTTGCATCTGCATCGCATCAAAATGATGCCTCGGCTCCTGAAAGTCAACCTGTCGAGGCAAGGCGACCGCGTACGTGGCGGGCAAACCCCGCAGGGGCAAAAGGCGGTTGTTCAACCTCCGCATCCCGCGCGCGTCTACAATGCGGCAATACCCGATCACGGAGCGAGGTTCCGATCACTTTGTTTCTCGTGCCGATCATCGTCACGTCTTCGCCGTATGTAAAGTAGCAGTACCGCGCTAGAAATTTTTGCTGAACGTCTATCAACGCATCTTCATTGCTCATCGCCGCCGGAATGGTTCGCACGCCACGCCGTCTCCGTCTCCATCCATCTCTGGCCGATATCCCGGCTGACCGCGGTATAACGGCGCGGCACCCGCTGCCCATGCCGCATTGCAATTGCGGTAATAGACGCCGGACGGCGCCGGCGAGGCAATAGGCTGACGCGCGGCGGATGCCTGCGGTTTAGGTCGATGGGCTCTGGGATTGGCGGCCCGATAGTCGGCCGGCTGTTGGAATTCGGAATTCCAGATGCCCAGTTTGAGGGCCTTGGCGCGCGCCTCGGCGCCGAGATAGCGATCGCTAAACTGAGGCAACGCAACTGCAAGGCCCGCTTCGACCATGGCTTGGCCCAGATCTATCTGCCGC
>NZ_JACBGA010000037.1:0-737 GCF_021401285.1 Sphingopyxis sp. NFH-91
GGGTGATGGGGTGGACGCCCCCCGGCGGCATCGATGTGCCATAGTGGAGGTGTTATCACACCACTAGAGGAGGCGTCCGTGTTGGAAGTTAGCATAATCGGATTGGATATCGCGAAGAATGTTTTTCATGCGCACGGCGCGGATGCGAGCGGGCGAGCACTGTTCAGCCGCAAGATCGGCCGAGGGAAGCTGCTGGAGTTCTTTGCTGGGCACCAGCGTTGTACGGTCGCGCTGGAAGCCTGTGGGGGCGCGCACCATTGGGGCCGAGAGCTGACACGGCTGGGATACAAGGTGAAGCTGATCCCGCCGGCGTATGTGAAGCCGTTCGTGAAGCGGAACAAGAATGATGCGGCGGATGCGGAGGCGATCTGCGAGGCCGCCCAGCGCCCGAGCATGCGGTTCGTGGCGATCAAGAGCGAAGAGCAGCAGGCGTCAGGCCTGGTGTTCCGGACCCGTGACCTGCTGGTGCGGCAGCGCACCCAGCTGATCAATGCCATCCGAGGTCATCTTACCGAATATGGCTGGGTAGCGCCCAAGGGTCCCTCGCACGTCGCGATGCTCGGCGATCTGCTTGAGGACGAGATGGCCTCGTCGCTACCCGAGGCAGCCAGGTCGATGTTCCGCACGATGCTCGACCTGCTGGAGGAGCTGAACGAGAAGATCGGCGATCTCGACAAGGAGATTGCGCGCCGGGCTCGTGAGGATGCCGTCGCGAGGCGGCTTATGACGATCCCTGG
>NZ_JACBGA010000038.1:0-528 GCF_021401285.1 Sphingopyxis sp. NFH-91
TAGGTCGTGTTGACAAAAGACTTCAGCCATAGGCGCGAGGCGGCGAGGTTGAGGAAGCTCTCGAACGAGAGAAGTGTCTTGTCGTATCGGGTGGCGATCCGTCGTTGCTGTTTGAGCTTGCCGAACATTCGCTCGACGCGGTTGCGGTCCCGGTAGCGTCGATAGTCGGGATGCTCTGGCACCTTGCGGTTCGAGCGGGGCGGGATGATCGGCAGGATGCCCCGGACGAGCAGGCTGTCGCGGAAGCGATTACCATCATAGCCCTTGTCCGCGAGCAGCGCCTTGGGTGTGGCGACGGGGATCGCCATCAGCGGTTCGGCGGCCGTGTAATCAGAGGCCTCGCCGCCGGTCAGGATGAAGCCGACAGGCAGTCCTTGATTGTCGCAGCGGGCGTGGATCTTGCTCGTAAAGCCGCCGCGTGATCGACCAAGAGCGTTCGCACAAGCCCCCCTTTTCCGCCCGCTGCCGAGACGTGGCCGCGAACGCTGGTGCTGTCGATCATGTGTTGCCAGTCGTCGGTTAGACCCA
>NZ_JACBGA010000039.1:0-509 GCF_021401285.1 Sphingopyxis sp. NFH-91
GAATATGATATTTCCGCCGACGAAACTGCTCCCGTCGCGCCGAAGCAGGCGACGACTTTGCGCGATGTTCGCCGTGATGACTATCGTCCCATCCATCACAACGGGCGGGAACAGTTTGCTGATCTGTATGAGCGGCTTGCCGACACCTCAATCAATGGGCCATTTCCCGACAGACCGACCAATGACCAGCTTCAGGCGCTTCGATCGGTGATCGAGACGTATCCCGTCCGTATCGCACACTGGCGCGGCGCTTTGCGGATCGATCTGCGCGACGACCCCCGCCGCTGGTTCGATACCCCTTACATCCGGAGCGCGGCGGGGCAGGACCTGCTTTCGACGATTGTCGATAAGCGTGTGCAGATGTTCAGGAACCTACCCGATCTCGATCCGGCGCGCCGGCCAACGGCTTGGGACGTGGAGCAGAAGCGACGGGCATCTTGGCTTGATCGACCTGCCACGCACGTCGCGCCGGTGCCTGCCGAATTAATGGACGCCCACCAAGGTGCCGA